>NZ_DAMCTB010000008.1:137429-199516 GCF_032114055.1 Pantoea sp. | reverse complement strand
ACCTTGCCAAGGTCGGGGTCGCGAGTTCGAGTCTCGTTTCCCGCTCCAGATTTAACATCATCTCTGTTTCAGTCAATTTGTCCGGCTGTTTTACGTCGGAGAGTGTTGATGGTTTGCTGAAGGTTATCCACAGCACGACACCCCGTTCTTAGCGCCTCTTAGCGCGATCTGTAAAATGTTTCTGAACAGAGTTATCCACAGCTTTATATTTTAAACGAAGCGTTAGTCTCATTATCAAATAAACACAACTTTTTCATAACGCATTGATATTTATGGTTTTGATAATATTTCAATTTGTTATTTAACAGCAAAATCAGCGTTGTTGCAGTTGAATGACAACAGGTTTTTAATTTTATTCACAGCGTGTGGAAAACGATAATCTGCAACAGACTGGTCAATCACGCATCACGCGGTAACCCTTTTTCAACGGCACGTACCAGTCGTTTCTGCTGGGCGGGCTGCACATCGACAACGAGCTGTTCGCGTTTTTGCTGCTGCTGCGCTATTGCCCACTGAATATGTTCATCCAGCAACTCACTCTCGCCGAGGCGCTGTTCCAGCACCGGCATGATGTCGGCCGACCAGGGCGCGTTACCCAGCGCGACGGCGACATTGCGCAGCCAGCGCAAATGACCAATGCGACGAATTGCCGAGCCCTCGGTAATGCGCAGAAATTTTGCTTCATCCCATTGAAACAGCGCGATCAGCTCCGGCGCATGCAGCGCGGCGCGCGGCGAAAAGTCGCTTTCGTCACTGAGCTGACCGTAGCGATTCCATGGACAGATGAGCTGGCAGTCATCGCATCCATAAATCCGGTTACCCATCAGCGGGCGGAATTCTTCCGGAATTGCGCCTTCCAGCTCAATAGTCAGATAGGAAATACAGCGACGGGCATCCACGACGTAGGGCTCAACGATCGCGCCGGTCGGGCAGATGGTCATGCAGGCGACACAGCGGCCACACTGCTCCGGCTGCGGAGTATCCACCGGCAGCGGAATGTCGATCAGCAGTTCGCCGAGGAAAAACCAGGAACCCGCTTCGCGATTCAGAATCAGCGAATGCTTACCGGTCCAGCCGAGGCCGGCTTTCGCTGCCAGCGGGCGTTCCAGCAACGGAGCGGAGTCGACAAAAGGACGGAAATTAAGTGTGCTGCAATGCTCCCGGATCATTTCTCCGAGCTTTTTCAGTCGATTGCGCAATACTTTGTGGTAATCGCGGCCTAATGCATAACGGCTGACATAGCCCAGGCGAGGATTTTTCAGCGTGCTGGCAAAAGCGGCTTTGGCCGGAAGGTAGTTCATGCGAACGCTGATTACACGCAGCGTGCCAGGCAGCAGTTCATGCGGACGCGCCCGCATCATGCCGTGTCGCGCCATCCACTCCATCTCGCCATGATACTGCTTGTCCAGCCATGCCTGCAGACGCGGCTCTTCGGCACTGAGATCGGTATCGGTGATGCCGACCTGCTGGAAACCGAGTTCAGCGCCCCACTGTTTAATCTGCTGTGCGAGTTGATGAAGATCGAGAGGGTATGACATGAGTAACCAGGATTCGAAGAAAAACAGCGGCAGTTTACCATATTCTGTCTGGCCTGCGCAGGCGGTGGCGCAGCTTGAGCAACAGGGAGCCGATGCGCTCGGGATCACCCTGTATGAGCTGATGCTGCGCGCCGGACAGGCGGCATTTACGCATCTGACTGCGCACTGGCCGCAGGCCTGCCACTGGCTGATTCTGTGCGGGCACGGCAATAACGGCGGGGATGGCTATGTGCTGGCGCGGCTGGGACAGGCCGCAGGCAAAACGGTCACGTTGCTGGCGTGTGAAAGCGACAAAGCGTTACCGGAAGAGGCACAGCGTGCCCGCGATGCCTGGCTGGATGCAGGCGGTGAAATCCATGCAGCCGATGCGGTCTGGCCAGAGCAGATCGATGTGATTGTCGATGCCTTGCTGGGGACCGGTTGCCAGCGTGCGCCAGACGAACCCTACGCCTCGCTGATTACGCGTGCTAATGCCCATGCGGCGCCGGTTCTTGCCATAGATATTCCATCCGGCCTGTCGGCCCGCAACGGGACGGCACCTGGAGCAACCATAGATGCCTGCCATACGCTGAGCCTGGTGGCGCTGAAGCCGGGACAGATTACCGGCAAGGCACGTGATCACATTGGCAGACTCTATTTTGCCGATCTGGGGCTGGCCACGTTTCTGGCAGGGGAGACAGCACCCATGGCCCGTTACGACGCCCGCGCATTATCCCGCTGGCTTAAGCCACGTAAGCCCACCTCGCATAAGGGCAGTCACGGTCGTCTGCTGGTTGTAGGAGGGGATGCCGGTACGGCCGGGGCAGTGCGCATGACGGCTGAGGCGGCACTACGCAGCGGCAGCGGATTAGTGCGAGTGCTTACTCACAAAGATAACCTTATTCCAATTCTCACCGCCCGCCCCGAAATTATGGTTGATGAACTGACCGATAAACGGCTGACGGAGGCGCTGGCGTGGGCCGATGTCATCGCCATCGGCCCCGGTCTGGGCCAGCGGGAGTGGGGAAAGCGGGCGTTAAAGCAGGTAGAGGGCAGTGAAAAGCCCATGCTTTGGGATGCGGATGCACTTAACCTGCTGGCAATCAGTGCAGAGAAACGTCAGAATCGCATTATTACGCCGCATCCTGGCGAAGCGGCGCGTTTGCTTAATATTGAGACCAGTGAAATTGAGAGTGACCGCTTACATGCAGCGCAGACACTGGCGCAACGTTACGGTGGTGTCGTAGTCCTGAAAGGGGCCGGTACGCTGATTGCCAGCGAGCAGGGCGAAATGGCCTTTGCTGATGTGGGTAATGCGGGTATGGCGTCTGGCGGCATGGGCGATCTTCTGAGTGGCATTATCGCCTCGCTGGTGGGTCAGAAACTGACGCTGTTTGATGCAGCCTGCGCGGGCTGTGTGGCGCACGGCGCCGCAGCCGATGCGGTCGCGGCGCAGCGCGGAACGCGCGGTATGCTGGCCACCGATTTACTGGATCTCCTGTGGCAGTTTGTTAATCCTGAGATGAATAAAGAAGCATGAAGACCTGTGTTATCCCTTTGCCCGATGAGGCGGCTACGCTCAGTTTGGGCGCTCAGCTGGCGCGCGCCTGTGGCAGCGCGGCAGTCATTTATCTCTATGGCGATCTGGGGGCGGGTAAAACGACCTTCAGCCGCGGCTTTCTGCAGGCGCTGGGCCATCAGGGCAACGTCAAAAGTCCTACCTATACTCTGGTTGAGCCTTACGCGCTGGCTGACCGGACCCTCTACCATTTCGACCTCTATCGCCTCGCCGATCCGGAAGAGCTGGAGTTTATGGGGATCCGCGACTATTTCAGCGGTGAGGCGATCTGTCTGGTCGAATGGCCGCAGCAGGGGGCCGGATTTCTGCCGTCGCCTGACTTTATCTTAACGCTGCGCTATGTGGGCGAGGCGCGTGAAGCGGAGCTGACGGCCCAATCCGCGTCGGGTCAGCAGTGGGTTGAACTTTTCAGCCAGGGCAGGGAACAGGCATGATGTCACGGATGAAAATCGCGCTGGTGTCACTGCTGCTGCTGGTTTCTGCGCCGCTGTTTGCCGCCACGCTGTCAGATATCAACGTGGCCAACGGTGACAGCCAGGCGACCATCACCCTGAATTTCTCCGGACAGCCGGTCTATGGCTATTTCCCGCTGCGCAATCCCGATCGTGTGGTGATCGACGTTCGCCAGAGCGGTATGGTGCAGGGATTGCCGCTGAATTTCAGCGGTGAAAACATCGTAAAGCGGATTCGTAGCAGCACCCCAAAGGACAAGCAGAGCGTGCGGCTGGTGTTTGAACTGACCCAGGCGGGGAAAACCCGGGCAGTTACCCAGCGCAACGGCAATAACTATAGCGTGGTCTTCACCGTTACCGGCAAGCGGCCTGTGGTGAAGCACAGTGAGCCCGCACCGGTGGCCGCGCCAGCGCGTGTACCGGCTCAGAGCGCTGCTGCGGCGAATCCGTTTAATGCGAATCCGGTGACGGCGGTGACCAGCACGGCCAGCACCGTGCGTCCTGGCAGTCGCGTCAGTCAGAATGACACCGTGATTGTGGCCATCGATGCCGGACATGGTGGCCAGGATCCTGGCGCGATTGGCCAGCGCGGCCTGAAAGAGAAGAACGTGACGATTGCGATCGCCCGTAAACTGCGGGTGCTGCTGAATAACGATCCGATGTTTAAAGGCGTGCTGACACGCGATGGCGACTATTTTATTTCGGTCATGGGGCGTTCTGATGTTGCGCGTAAAGCCAATGCTAACGTGCTGGTATCGATCCATGCGGATGCGGCCCCAAGCCATGCCGCGACCGGTGCGTCGGTCTGGGTGCTATCAAACCGTCGCGCCAACAATGAAATGGCCAACTGGCTGGAGCAGAAAGAGAAGCAGTCTGAGCTACTGGGCGGTGCGGGTGATCTGCTGGCCAACAGTCAGGCCGATCCTTATCTCAGCCAGGCGGTACTTGACCTGCAGTTCGGTCATTCGCAGCGCGTCGGCTATGACATTGCTCAGAAAGTTCTGCAGCAGCTGCGCAGCGTCACCTCGCTGCACAAACGTCTGCCTGAGCATGCCAGTCTGGGCGTCCTGCGTTCGCCGGATATTCCCTCTTTGCTGGTGGAAACCGGCTTTATCAGTAATTCCTCGGAGGAGCGACTGCTAGGCAGTAGCGCACACCAGGATAAGATTGCGCAGTCGATCTACAAAGGTCTGCGCACTTATTTCCTGGCGCACCCGCTGCAATCCATCCCAAAGGAGGAAAACCTGCCGCTGGGCTCGTCGCCAGCGGTGAGCGTCGCCAGTAATCCGGCGACCGGGGTGACGCACTATACCGGCCCCACGCAGCGCCATACCGTCACGCGCGGGGAGACGCTCTCTGGCATTGCTGCGAAATATGGCGTCAGCATGGCCACACTGCGTGACATGAACACGCTCAGGCGTGATGTGGTGTGGGTCGGCCAGCGGCTGAAAGTGCCAGCCAGTGCGAGCGCCAGCCGGACCACATCACGCGGCGTGGTACGCCACAAGGTCGTTGTCGGGGACTCCCTGACCGCGATTGCGGCGCATTACGGCGTCAGCCCGAAAGCGATAATGCAGACTAATAACATGAAGTCGACCAACGTCATGTTGGGGCAGAACCTGAAAATCCCTGCATCCTGATTGTGTGCCCGGCCGCTGCGCCGGGCTGTCAGCTAATAGGATATCCACTATGCCAATACAAATTTTACCGCCGCAGCTGGCAAACCAGATTGCGGCGGGTGAAGTGGTTGAACGTCCTGCCTCGGTTGTCAAAGAGCTGGTGGAGAATAGTCTGGATGCAGGCGCGACCCGCATCGATATCGATATTGAGAAGGGTGGCGCTAAGCTGATCCGTATTCGCGACAACGGCTGCGGCATCGTGAAAAGCGAGCTG
Organism: Pantoea sp.; assembly: GCF_032114055.1. Lineage (GTDB taxonomy): Bacteria > Pseudomonadota > Gammaproteobacteria > Enterobacterales > Enterobacteriaceae > Pantoea. The sequence goes on along the minus strand of NZ_DAMCTB010000008.1, from coordinate 194,075 downwards.
TCGATGGCGCTGGCCCGACACGCCACCAGTAAAATCGCCTCACTGGACGATCTGGAGGCGATAATGAGTCTGGGCTTTCGTGGTGAAGCGCTGGCCAGTATCAGTTCTGTCTCCCGTCTGACGCTTACCTCCCGCACCGCCGACCAAAGTGAAGCCTGGCAGGCTTATGCCGAAGGGCGCGATATGGCGGTGACGGTCAAACCGGCGGCGCATCCCTGTGGCACCACGCTGGAAGTGCTGGATCTGTTTTACAACACCCCGGCACGCCGCAGATTTATGCGCACCGAAAAAACCGAGTTCGGGCATATCGACGAAGTGATTCGGCGCATTGCGCTGGCACGCTTTGATGTCGCCCTTTCGCTGAGTCACAACGGCAAAATGATGCGTCAGTATCGGGCCGTGAATGAGGAGAGTCAGCGTGAACGGCGGCTGGCCGCCATTTGTGGCACCACTTTTATGCAGCATGCCCTGCGCATCGACTGGCAACATGATGATCTCGCGCTGCGGGGCTGGGTGGCCGATCCCGCTGGTTCGCGTCAGGTGACAGATCTGCAGTATTGCTATGTTAACGGCCGGATGATGCGCGATAAGCTGATTAACCATGCAATCCGCCAGGCCTTCCAGACACAACTTCAGGATGAGCAGCAGCCTGCTTACGTGCTCTACCTGGAGATCGATCCCCATCAGGTGGATGTCAACGTCCATCCGGCCAAGCATGAAGTGCGGTTTCATCAGTCGCGCCTGGTGCATGACTTTATCTATCAGGGCGTGGTCAGCGCGCTGCAGGCGATTGCGACCCCTGCGCTGCCCGCACTGAAGGCGGAAGAAACCGCCCCGCGCTGGCAGCCGGAGAACCGTCAGGCGGCCGGAGGCAATCATTTCGCCCAGCCTGCGTCGTCCCCCGGGGAGCGTAAACCGGCTGCATCCGTCCGGGAAACGCCGCCCGCAGCGGCCCCGGCCTGGCAGAATAAAGAGAACCTTTACCGGCAGCGTGAAGGCGCGGTATATCAGCAGCTGCTGAAAACGCCTGCCGACAGCGCGCCGTCACCAAAAGCGCGGGAACCGGAACCGCGTCGCGCCGAAAAGGTCTCGCCGCTGGCGGCCCATGCTCAGAGTTTTGGTCGGGTACTGACCGTGTTGCAGAACCACTATGCGCTGCTGGAACAGGATCAGGCGCTTTTTCTGATGGCGCTGCCGGTCGCGGCGCGCTGGCTGAAACAGGCGCAGCTTGAACCTGGCGAGGAGGGGCTGAAACCGCAGCCTCTGCTGATTCCGGTGCGGCTGAAAATGGCCCGGGAGGAACGCGAGGCGGCGCGTAAAAACAGCAGCCTGCTCAATCAGATGGGTATCGAACTTCAGGCAGATGGCGACCACGTTACTCTGCGGGCCGTGCCTTTACCGTTACGAACACAAAATTTACAAATCTTGATTCCTGAGCTGTTAGGCTATCTCGCCCGGCAGCAGGAGAACTCTGCGACGCAACTGGCCCAGTGGCTGGCGCGACAGCAGGATATGGAGTCCTCCAACTGGAATCACTCACAGGCGATTAACCTGCTGGCAGAGCTTGAACGGCTCTGTCCACAGCTACTGAAATCGCCGCCTTCAGGCTTATTACAGCCCATAGAGATTGAGAGCGCGGTGAACGCGTTGAAGCATGAGTGAACTAAACCAGGCTGGCCGGCCAAAGGCTATTTTTTTGATGGGACCCACAGCATCTGGCAAGACGGCACTCGCCATCGAGCTGCGTAAGCAGTTACCAGTGGAACTGATCAGCGTCGATTCTGCCTTAATCTATCGTCAGATGGATATTGGTACGGCAAAACCGTCGGCTGAGGAGTTAGCCGTGGCGCCCCATCGTCTGCTCGACATCCGCGATCCCGCAGAGGCCTATTCGGCCGCGGAGTTCCGGCGGGATGCGTTAGCAGAAATGGCGGAGATCGTTGCAGCAGGACGAATACCGCTGCTTGTTGGTGGAACCATGCTCTACTTCAAAGCGTTACTTGAAGGATTGTCGCCGCTGCCCCCGGCCGATCCGGAGGTTCGTCAGCAGATAGAGCAAACGGCGCGTGAAAAAGGCTGGGAAGCTTTGCACCGCCAGCTGTGTGAAGTCGACCCGGTTGCCGGCAGTCGTATTCATCCGAATGATCCGCAGAGACTTTCGCGAGCACTGGAAGTTTTTTTTATTTCGGGTAAAACTTTAACGGAACTGACTAAAACATCCGGCGAAGCGTTACCCTACGACGTGCATCAGTTTGCTATCGCCCCCGCGAGCCGTGAACTGCTGCACCAGCGCATCGCGTTGCGTTTTGAGCAGATGTTGGCGTCAGGATTTGAAGCGGAGTCTCGGGCCCTGTTTGCACGAGGTGATTTGCATACGGACATGCCTTCCATCCGTTGTGTCGGTTATCGTCAGATGTGGTCTTATTTATCGGGTGAAATCGATTATGGCGAGATGGTTTATCGGGGAATTTGCGCAACCCGGCAGCTTGCTAAGCGACAGATGACATGGTTACGCGGCTGGGAAAATATTCACTGGCTTGACAGTGACGAGCCCCGGCTGGCGCGTGATACAGTGTTACAGGTTCTTAGTGCGAAGCATGGGTGATTGTGTACAATTGATGGGTTATCGTGCGCAAATTTTTACGCAGTTTTTTCAGAACCATAGGTTCTACGAGCAACATACAACAAGCATATAAGGAAAAGATAGAATGGCTAAGGGGCAATCATTACAAGACCCGTTTTTGAACGCACTGCGTCGTGAACGTGTTCCGGTTTCGATTTATCTGGTTAACGGTATTAAGCTGCAGGGTCAGATTGAGTCATTTGATCAGTTCGTCATTTTGTTGAAAAACACGGTAAGTCAGATGGTCTATAAGCACGCCATTTCTACCGTTGTTCCTTCGCGCCCGGTTTCTCACCATAGTAATAATACCGGTGGCGGCAGCAACAATTACCATCATGGTGGCAGCAACACACCTGCACAGCCACAGCCACAACAAGACGGTGATCACGCAGAATAACGCGTCGCCGTATAGCCAGGCGCGGAGAACAGCGGTTTTCCGTCCTGGTCTTTTATTTAGGGAGGTTATAGCTTGTTTGACCGTTATGATGCCGGCGAGCAGGCCGTACTGGTACACATCTGGTTCTCCCAGGACAAAGAAGTAGAAGATTTGCAGGAGTTTGAAACCCTGGTCTCTTCTGCTGGCGTTGAGGCGCTGCAAGTGGTCACTGGCAGTCGTAAAGCGCCACACCCCAAGTATTTTGTCGGTGAAGGAAAGGCCGTTGAAATTGCCGATGCGGTAAAAACAACTGGAGCATCGGTCGTATTATTCGATCATGCCCTTACGCCCGCTCAGGAGAGAAACCTCGAGCGCTTGTGCGAATGCCGGGTTATCGATCGCACCGGTTTGATTCTGGATATCTTTGCCCAACGCGCACGTACCCACGAAGGTAAATTGCAGGTTGAGCTGGCGCAGCTACGCCATCTTGCCACACGTCTGGTGCGCGGCTGGACTCACCTTGAACGTCAGAAAGGCGGGATCGGCTTACGCGGTCCGGGTGAAACACAGTTAGAAACCGACCGCCGCCTGTTGCGTGGTCGTATCAGCCAGATTCTGTCCCGTCTTGAGCGGGTGGAAAAACAGCGCGAGCAGGGACGTCAGTCGCGGGCCAAAGCGGACATTCCGACCGTGTCGCTGGTGGGCTATACCAACGCCGGTAAGTCGACGCTGTTTAATGCCATCACGTCGGCTAACGTCTTTGCCGCAGACCAGCTGTTTGCAACGCTGGACCCGACGCTGCGCCGCCTGAATGTGGCCGATGTCGGGGATGTGGTTCTGGCGGACACCGTCGGCTTTATTCGCCATCTTCCTCACGACCTGGTTGCCGCTTTTAAAGCCACGCTGCAGGAGACACGCCAGGCGACGCTGTTACTGCATGTCATTGATGGCGCTGACCTGCGCGTCACGGAGAATATCGCCGCCGTCGATACCGTTCTGGAAGAGATTGAAGCGGACGTAATTCCGACGTTACTGGTTATGAACAAAATCGATATGCTCGACGGGTTCGAACCGCGTATCGATCGCAACGAAGAGGATCTTCCTGTCCGCGTCTGGCTTTCCGCCCAGACAGGCGAAGGCATTCCGTTGCTGTGGCAGGCGCTGTCTGAGCGTCTGTCGGGTGAAATTGCCCAGCACACATTGCGTCTGCCGCCGGAAGCGGGGCGACTTCGTAGCCGTTTCTATCAGCTGCAGGCGATTGAGAAAGAGTGGAATGAAGAAGACGGCAGTGTGGGATTACAGATACGTATGCCCATTATTGAATGGATGCGTTTATGTAAACAGGAACCGTTGCTGACCAGTTACATTGTTTGATATTGCCCAAACGCATTTACCCTAAAAATGGAAGATTGTCGCATTTTCGTTGCATGACCGAATACGCAGGATTTACCCGGGTAGCTCGGATTTCAGCAAGGCGGCAACGGAGTTTATCTTCGGGCGCTTACGCAGGTAAGGGACCGGAGTAAACGAAGGCAGCCAGTACTGCTGCAATCCGAAAAATGAAGGGTAAAAACCGTAATTACAATAAATGGAGTAGAAACATGGCGTGGAATCAGCCCGGAAATAACGGACAGGACCGCGACCCGTGGGGAAGCAGCAATAATCAAGGCGGCAACTCTGGGGGGAATAAGGGAGGACGGGAGTCCGGACCTCCTGATCTGGATGATATCTTCCGTAAGCTGAGCAAGAAGCTTGGCGGACTGGGTGGTGGCAAACAGAGCGACAACGGTCAGCGCAGCTCTGGCAGCGGCGGTAAAATCGTTGGCATCGTGGCGGTTGCTGCGGTCGTCATCTGGGCTGCCAGCGGTTTCTACACCATTAAAGAAGCGGAACGCGGTGTGGTCACGCGTTTTGGCAAATTCAGTCATCTGGTCGAACCGGGCCTGAACTGGAAGCCAACCTTTATCGATCAGGTGCGTGCAGTTAACGTCGAATCGGTGCGTGAACTGGCGGCCTCTGGCGTGATGCTGACCTCGGATGAGAATGTGGTCCGCGTCGAAATGAACGTGCAGTACCGCGTCACCGACCCGGAACGTTATCTGTATGCGGTCACCAGCGCGGATGACAGCCTGCGTCAGGCTACGGACAGTGCGCTGCGTGGCGTGATTGGCCGTTCTACCATGGACCGTATCCTGACCGAAGGCCGTACCGTGGTGCGTAGTGATACCCAGCGTGAAATCGACGAGACCATCCGCCCTTATAACATGGGCATCGCGGTGCTGGACGTTAACTTCCAGGCTGCACGGCCGCCGGAAGAAGTGAAGTCCGCGTTTGATGACGCGATTGCCGCACGCGAAAACCGTGAGCAATACGTCCGTGAAGCTGAAGCTTACGCGAATGAAGTGCAGCCGCGCGCAAATGGTCAGGCGCAACGTATTCTGGAAGAGGCGCGTGCTTACAAAGAGCGGACCGTTCTGGAAGCGCAGGGTGAAGTGGCGCGCTTTGCTAAAATCCTGCCGGAGTATAAAGCCGCACCGGAAATCACCAAAGAGCGTCTGTATATCGAAACCATGGAACGTGTGCTGAGTCATACCCGTAAAGTTCTGGTTAACGATCGGGGCAATAACCTGATGATGCTGCCGCTGGATCAGCTGATGCGTGGCGGTCAGGCTTCATCGGGTCACACGGGTCAGAAAGGTGCGAACAGTGCTTCTCTGCCTGCTATCTCCGATCGCAGCGCGAGCCGCAATGACACGTCGTCATACAGTCCGGACAACATCATGGATCAGCGTCGGGCAAATGCTCAGCGCAGCGACAGCCAGCGCGAAGGGAGAGAGTAATCGATGCGTAAGCCAATAGTATTTTTGATCATTGTTGTGCTGGTGGCGCTCTATGCGTCGTTGTTTGTAGTACAGGAAGGGCAGCGGGGCATCGTCCTGCGCTTTGGTAAAGTCCTGCGCGATGACGAAAACAAGCCGCAGGTATTTGCGCCGGGTCTGCACTTTAAGATCCCGTTCCTGGAAACGGTGAAAACCCTGGATGCACGTATTCAGACCATGGACAATCAGGCCGATCGCTTCGTGACTAAAGAGAAGAAAGATCTGATCGTGGACTCCTACATCAAATGGCGTATCAGTGACTTCAGTCGCTACTACCTGGCAACGGGGGGTGGGGATGTCTCTCAGGCGGAAGTGCTGCTGAAACGTAAGTTCAGTGACCGCTTACGTTCTGAAATGGGTCGTCTGGATGTGAAAGATATCGTCACCGACTCCCGTGGCCGCCTGACGACGGATGTCCGCGATGCGCTGAACACCGGTTCTGCAGGCAGTGATGATGAAATCGCTACGCCAGCAGCGGATGACGCGATTGCCAGCGCTGCGGCGCGTGTCGAGCGTGAAACCAACAGCAATGAGCCAGCACCGAACCCGAACAGCATGGCGGCACTGGGTATTCAGGTGGTGGATGTGCGTATCAAGCAGATCAACCTGCCGACCGAAGTTTCAGACGCCATCTTCAACCGTATGCGAGCAGAGCGTGAAGCGGTAGCACGTAGTCAGCGTTCGCAGGGTCAGGAAGAAGCGGAAAAGCTGCGCGCCCAGGCGGATTATCAGGTGACACGTACACTGGCTGAAGCTCAGCGTGAAGCCCTGATTACCCGCGGTGATGGCGATGCAGAAACGGCCCGGCTGTTTGCAGATGCGTTCAGCAAGGATCCTGATTTCTACGCCTTTATCCGCAGCCTGCGTGCTTACGAAAACAGCTTTAGCGAAAATCAGGATGTTATGGTGTTAAGCCCGGATAGCGACTTCTTCCGATATATGAAGGCGCCCTCTAACGCGACACGTTAAGAACTGATATAACCTGTGGGCCGACAATGTTGTCGGCCTTTTTTTTGGGTATCAGAATGAAAACAAGCATCTGGATGGCGCTGGCACTGGTATTAGTGCTGGAAGGGTTAGGGCCGATGTTTATGCCACGCGCCTGGCGACGCTGGATCCTGACGGTCTCACGGCTGCCCGACCGTCTGCTACACCGCTTTGGCGGCGGACTGGTCGTCGCAGGCATGGTGATTTACTGTATGCTCAGCCTGCACGGCAATCTGTAAGCATACGGTTAAGACCGCCTAAATTGTGCTTTCTGCCCCTCTTTTCCCCAACATGTTGTAGTGAGCAAAACTCAGGCAAAAAAGCGCGCAATCGTATGCTAAAAGTGCTGAAAACCGCCGGATCAGATGGTAGAATCCTTTTTTAAGCAATCGGTGATTTTGAGAAATGGGTAAGAACGTCGTCGTACTGGGCACCCAATGGGGTGACGAAGGTAAAGGTAAGATTGTAGACCTTCTGACTGAACGCGCGAATTACGTTGTGCGTTATCAAGGCGGCCACAATGCGGGCCACACGCTTGTCATCAACGGTGAAAAAACCGTCCTCCACCTGATCCCTTCTGGCATTCTGCGCGATAACGTAACCAGCATCATTGGTAACGGCGTAGTGCTTTCTCCTGAAGCCTTAATGAAAGAGATGAAAGGTCTGGAAGCACGCGGAATTCCGGTACGCGAACGTCTGCTGATTTCTGAGGCCTGTCCGCTGATCCTGCAATATCACGTTGCGATGGATATGGCGCGTGAACGTGCACGTGGTGCAAAAGCGATTGGCACCACGGGTCGCGGCATCGGACCAGCCTATGAAGATAAGGTGGCACGCCGCGCGCTGCGCGTCAGCGACCTGTTTAACAAAGAAACCTTTGCTGCCAAGCTGAAAGAAGTCGTCGATTTCTACAACTTTCAGCTGGTCGAGTACTACAAAGAGCCGGCAGTCGACTTCGACAAAGTGCTCAGCGATGTCATGGAAGTTGCAGACATTCTGACAGGTATGGTCGTTGACGTCTCAGAACTGCTGGACACTGCGCGTAAGCGTGGCGATCTGATTATGTTTGAAGGTGCACAGGGTACGCTGCTGGATATCGATCACGGCACCTATCCCTATGTGACGTCATCCAACACCACTGCGGGCGGCGTGGCAACCGGCTCAGGCATGGGTCCGCGTTATGTCGACTACGTACTGGGTATTGTAAAAGCGTACTCAACCCGCGTAGGTGCAGGTCCATTCCCGACCGAACTGTTTGATGAAACCGGCGAATTCCTCTGTGCGCAGGGCCATGAGTTTGGCGCAACCACCGGACGTCGTCGTCGCACCGGCTGGCTGGATGCGGTCGCTGTTCGCCGCGCGGTTCAGATTAACTCCCTGTCAGGTTTCTGCATGACTAAGCTGGACGTGCTGGATGGCCTGAAAGAGGTAAAAATCTGTGTAGCTTACCGTATGCCTGATGGCCGCGAAGTGACCAGCACGCCGCTGGCCGCAGAGAACTGGGAAGGCATTGAGCCGATCTATGAAACTCTGCCAGGCTGGAGCGAGAAAACATTTGGCGTGAAGACGCTGGAAGGCCTGCCTCAGGCTGCGCGTGATTACATCAAGCGTGTGGAAGAGGTTACCGGCGTACCGATTGATATCATCTCAACCGGTCCCGATCGCAGTGAAACAATGATTCTGCGCGACCCATTTGACGCATAATCATTCAGGCCGGACACTGTCCGGCCCTTGTTTTTCCACTCTCTGATGCCACTTAATCTCCCTTCGCTTGTCAAATCCTGTGCTGGCTGAAAAAAACGCACGTCAAATCAGACTCTGGTTTATCATCGTAGTTAATTGAATGACGATCCAATTTAATCCAGACATCAACCGTAAAGCGATTCGCACGATGTCGTGCCTGAAGTTTTACTGAGGTTACTGTGCAGCTCACAAGTTTTACTGATTATGGCCTGCGGGCCCTGATTTATCTGGCCTCTCTGCCCGAAGGCCAGCAGACCAATATTACCGAAGTGACGAACACCTACGGTTTGTCACGTAACCACATGGTCAAAATCATTAATCAGCTGAGCCGGGAAGGCTACGTCGCTGCGACACGCGGTAAGAACGGAGGGATTCGTCTGGGAATGTCGCCCCGTGAGATTGTCATCGGCGATGTCGTACGAAAAATGGAGCCACTACAATTAGTGGATTGCGCCTCCTGTGCCATTACGCCAGCCTGCCGACTCAGGCAGGCGCTGCATGATGCAGTGCAGCGATTTTTGCAGGAGCTGGATAGCTATACGCTGGCAGATTTGGTCGAAGGGAATACGCCACTTTATGAAATCATTCTGTCCCTGTCGCCAGCGGAATCAAATATTAAATGACATCGGAGGAACCGTTATGTCAAAAGATCCTTTTCAGGATAGAGAAGCTGAAAAATACGAAAATCCTATTCCAAGCCGGGAATTCATTCTGGCGCTGTTAGAGAAACGTGAAAAACCGGCCAGCCGTGAAGAGCTGGCTGAAGAGATGAACCTGCACAACGAAGAGCACCTGGAGGCGCTGCGTCGCCGCCTTCGCGCAATGGAGCGTGATGGTCAGCTGGTCTTCACCCGCCGTCAGTGCTATGCGCTGCCAGAACGCCTTGACCTCCTGCGCGGTAAAGTTATCGGCCATCGTGATGGTTATGGCTTCCTGCGGGCTGAAGGTCAGAAAGATGACCTCTACCTGTCTGCTGAACAGATGAAATTCTGCATGCATGGGGATGTGATCCTGGCGCAGCCGCTGGGTGCTGACCGCAAAGGCCGTCGCGAGGCGCGCGTGGTTCGCGTGCAGGAGCCACGCAACAATCAGATCGTCGGCCGCTACTTTACCGATGCCGGAGCCGGCTTCGTGGTACCGGACGACAGCCGTCTGAGTTTCGATATTCTCATCCCACCAGAAGAGACGATGAACGCCCGTATGGGTTCCGTGGTCGTGGTGGAGCTGGTTCAGCGTCCTAACCGTCGCAGCAAGGCGATCGGTAAGGTGACGGAGATCCTGGGCGATGATATGGGCACCAGCCTGGCCGTGGATATGGCGCTGCGCACCCATGAAATCCCACACACCTGGCCGCCAGAAGTGGAAGCGCAGGTCAGCCAGCTGAAAGAAGAGGTGCCGGAAGAGGCGAAAAAAGGCCGCGTCGATCTGCGTAAGCTGCCGCTGGTCACCATTGATGGTGAAGATGCACGTGATTTTGACGATGCCGTCTACTGCGAGAAGAAACGCGGTGGCGGATGGCGTCTGTGGGTCGCTATTGCTGATGTCAGCTACTACGTTCGTCCGGGCACGCCTCTGGATAACGAAGCGCACCAGCGTGGTACCTCGGTCTACTTCCCGTCACAGGTCGTACCGATGCTGCCGGAAGTGCTGTCGAATGGCCTCTGTTCACTCAACCCGCAGGTCGACCGCCTCTGTATGGTCTGCGAAATGACCATTTCCAGCAAAGGTAAACTCACCGGCTTTAAACACTACGAAGCGGTGATGAACTCCCATGCGCGTCTGACCTACAATAAAGTCTGGAACATTCTGCAGGGCGACAAAGAGTTACGTCAGCACTATGCGCCGCTGGTGAAAGATTTGGAAGAGTTGCACAACCTCTATCAGGTGCTGGATGCGGCGCGCGAAGAGCGCGGCGGCATCTCCTTTGAAACGGAAGAGGCGAAGTTTATCTTCAACGCCGAGCGTCGTATTGAGCGCGTTGAACGTGCGTCGCGCAATGATGCGCATAAGCTGATTGAAGAGTGCATGATCCTGGCTAACATCGCCTCGGCACGCTTTGTGGAGAAAAACCAGGAGCCTGCGCTGTTCCGCGATCACGATCGCCCGACGGATGAGAGCATCAAGAGCTTCCGGACCGTGCTCAACGAGCTGGGTCTGAGCCTGCCTGGCGGCAACAAACCGCAGCCGGTCGATTATGCGGCTCTGCTGAAGCAGGTCGCCGACCGTCCTGATGCAGAAATGCTGCAAACCATGCTGCTGCGCTCTATGAAGCAGGCTGTGTACGATCCGGAAAACCGTGGCCACTTTGGTCTGGCGCTCTCGTCGTATGCCCACTTCACATCACCGATTCGTCGTTATCCGGACCTGACGCTGCACCGCGCCATTAAATATCTGCTGGCCAAAGAGCAGGATCAGGGAAAAGGTCTGGTGCAGCGCGCGATCAAATACCTGATGCCGAAAGAGCGCAGCGTAGCCAGCGATATGACAACGGCGACCGGCGGCTATCACTACGATATGCCGCAGATGCTGCAGCTGGGCCTCCACTGCTCCCTGACTGAACGCCGCGCCGACGAAGCAACGCGCGACGTTGCGGACTGGCTCAAGTGTGACTTCATGCAGGATCAGGTTGGCAACGTCTTCAACGGCGTGATCTCCAGCGTTACCGGCTTTGGTTTCTTTGTCCGCTTAAGCGATCTCTTCATTGATGGTCTGGTCCATGTTTCGACGCTCGACAACGACTACTACCGTTTTGATCCGGTGGGGCAGCGTCTGATCGGCGAATCTGGTGGTCGCACCTATCGTCTGGGTGACGCGGTCGAAGTGCGGGTGGAAGCGGTCCACATGGACGAGCGTAAGATCGACTTCGCTCTGATCTCCAGCCAGCGTCAGGTTCGCGGTGAAGGAAAAACCGCTCGTGACCGGGCGAAGCGTGACGGTCAGGCGCCTGCGAAGCGTCGTCGTGACGTGAGCAAAAAGTCGAATTTCGAGCCGGATGCTGCCTTCCGCGGCAACAAGGGCAAGCCCGCTGCCGAGAGTGGCGGGAAAAAAAGTAAAAACGTCTCGGAAAAAACCCGTAAAATCGCCGCCGCCACAAAGGCGAAGCGCGCCAGAAAAAAGGCTGAGCCTGAGAGCTGAGTCTGATCTGATACGCGCATCCGCCCTCTCTTTGCCAAGAGAGGGCGGTTATTCATTCCTATCCAAACACTGAGCAGATCGATGAGCGAAATTATTTTTGGTATCCACGCCGTGCAGGCGCTGCTGGAACGTAGTCCACAACGTTTCCAGGAAGTCTTTATCCTCAAAGGCCGCGACGACCGTCGCCTGCAACCTGTCATTGCCGCGCTGGAAGCTCAGGGGATTGTGATTCAGCTGGCGGAGCGCAAATGGCTCGACAGCCAGGTTGAAGGGGGTGTCCATCAGGGGATTATCGCCCGGGTCAAGCCTGGCCGTCAGTATCAGGAGGGCGACCTGCCGGACCTGCTGCAGAGCCTGGAAAAACCGTTCCTGCTGGTGCTGGATGGCGTCACCGATCCGCACAATCTGGGGGCCTGCCTGCGCAGCGCCGATGCAGCGGGCGTACACGCGGTCATCGTGCCAAAAGATCGTTCTGCGCCGCTGAATGCCACCGCTAAAAAAGTGGCCAGTGGTGCAGCCGAAAGTGTGCCATTGATTCGCGTTACCAACCTGGCCCGTACGCTGCGTCTGCTGCAGGAGTACAACATCTGGGTGGTCGGTACCGCAGGTGAGGCCGACCATACGGTTTTCCAGAGCAAAATGACTGGCCCGATGGCACTGGTGATGGGTGCGGAAGGCGAAGGGATGCGTCGTCTGACCCGTGAACATTGTGATGAGCTGATCAGCATTCCGATGGCAGGCAGCGTCTCTTCACTGAATGTGTCGGTCGCAACCGGTGTCTGTCTGTTCGAAGCGGTGCGCCAGCGCAACGCCTGATTTTCCCTGTGATCCCCGCCACACATTAGTTTCTGTACCAGGCATAACTGCGCGTCATTCGTATATACCCAAAGGATTTCGGGTTGCATTGAGGCGGCAAGAGAACGAATCCCGATGAGCTTACATGAGTAAGTGATTCGGGTGAGTGAACGCAGCCAACAAAAATGCAGCTTGAAAGACGACGGGTATACTGACTGAGTGACTTCCGTAAGGAGTGGTTATGACCTGGACAACACACACCGTTTTTAATCAGCCTCATCCTCTGAGCAACAGCAACCTCTTCCTGTCTGATACGCCGCTCGGCGAGGCGCTGTCCCGCGAAGGTGCCGGCTGGGATCGGGAATGGCTGGCGTCGGTGGGGCAGCAGCTGGGCAGTGCCGAGTCGCTGGAGCTGGGCCGGCTTGCCAACGCGGAACCGCCCGAACTGCTGCGCTACGACGCCCGGGGCGAACGTCTGGATGAGGTCCGTTTTCACCCCGCCTGGCACTTACTGATGCAGGGCGTCTGTGCCAGCCGGCTGCATAACCTCAGCTGGCAACCAACAGTGCGTGAGCAGGCGGGTGTCGCGCGCGCGGCACGCTTTATCCTGCACGCCCAGGTAGAGGCGGGCACGCTCTGCCCCATGACGATGACGCATGCTGCGATTCCATTGCTTCAGCGCTGGCTGCCCGCCCGGTTTGAAGACTGGATCGATCCGCTGCTCAGCGATCGTTACGATACCCATGCCCAGCCTGGCGACCAGAAACGGGGGCTGCTGATCGGGATGGGGATGACAGAAAAGCAGGGCGGCAGCGATCTGCTTATCAGCACCACCCGCGCGGAACCGTTCGGTGCACGCGGCCCCGGTGAAGCTTACCGGCTGACCGGGCACAAGTGGTTCTTCTCCGTGCCGCAGAGCGATGCGCATCTGGTGCTGGCTCAGACGCCTGCCGGATTAAGCTGCTTTTTCCTGCCGCGCCTGCTGCCTGACGGGACACGTAACGCCATTCAGCTTGAACAGCTGAAAGATAAACTGGGCAATCGCTCTAACGCCAGCGGCGAGGTGGAGTTCCGCGACGCCACCGGCTGGCTGCTGGGGGAAGAGGGTGAGGGCGTACGACTGATCCTGAAAATGGCCGGGATGACGCGCTTCGACTGCGCGCTTGGCAGCCATGGGCAGATGCGCCGCGCCTTTTCGGTGGCGCTCTGGCATGCGCATCAGCGTCAGGTGCTGGGCAAAACGCTGCTGGAACAGCCTCTGATGCGTCAGGTGCTTGCCCGGCAGGCGTTACAGCTGGAGGGACAAACCGCGCTGCTGATGCGGCTGGCGCGCGCCTGGTCACAACCGGCAAACGCGCATGAGGTCACCTTTGCCCGGCTCATGACGCCCGCGGCGAAATATCAGATCTGCAAAGCAGGGATGCCGTTTGTGGCGGAGTCGATGGAAGTGCTGGGCGGTGTCGGCTACTGCGAAGCGAGTGAGCTGCCTCGTCTCTATCGTGATATGCCGGTGAACAGCATCTGGGAGGGATCGGGTAACGTCATGTGTCTGGATGTCCTGCGCGTGCTCGCCCGTCATGGAGAGGTGATGGCGATGCTGAATCAGGAATTTGAGGCGGTGAAAGGGAGCAATCGTCACTTTGATGCCCGCTGGCGTCAGCTGCGGCTGAAACTTCGTCAGGTGCCCGAAGAGCAGGCGCGCGAGGTGACCCGCGCGCTGCTGCAGCTGGCGACGGGCGCGCAGCTGCTGAAATATGCCGAACCGCCGCTGGCCGATGCCTGGTGCCAGCAGTGGCTCGATCCCCGCGGGTTGCGTCCGCTCGATCCGGTCGTAACCGAACGGCTACTGGCGCGCGCCTGCGGCCGGTGAGGTGCCATAGAGGATGGCGCTGGCGTACCACAAGCCCGGCATGACGGTTTCGCTCAGCATCACAATCTGGTAGTAAGCGGCGCCAGCCTGATTCGCCTGCGCGGCAACGGCCCGCTGCGCATCATCTGGCGATCCATGCACGTTGACGGTAATGTTGCCCAGCTTCGGTAAACCGCCACTCTGCGCCCGTGAGATCTCCTGCGCCTGCGATGTCGGCGCAGGCGGCGCTTTGGGCGTCGTTTCCAGTGTGGAACAGCCTGCCAGCAGCAGGCTCATCACCAGTAAATAAGCGGAACGCATAGCAAAACCCCTGTTCAGGACGAAACAGTAAGTGTATGTCATCGCCCTGAACGTCGTCAGGATTTCAGGCTGAAAACGCTGACCAGCTGCGTCAGGTGATGTCCTTTATCGCTCAGACTCTGTGCGCTGTTCTCCGCCTGGGCCACCAGTTCGCTGTTCTGATGCGTGGCCTGGCTGATCTGGTTCATCGCCAGATTAACCTGGCCGATGCCCGCCGCCTGCTGCTGCGCCGCCACGTTGATCTCGCCCATCAGCGCCTGCACCTGCTCAATGTGCGTCACAATGTCGGTCATCGCATCGCGCGTCTGCTCAGACAGCTGATGACCTTCCGCCACGTTGCCGATGGAGGTGGCAATCAGCCCATCGATCTCTTTAGCGGCCTGTGCAGAACGCTGCGCCAGCGCACGCACCTCGGCGGCGACCACCGCAAAACCGCGTCCCTGTTCACCAGCGCGCGCGGCTTCCACTGCCGCGTTCAGCGCCAGGATATTGGTCTGGAAGGCAATAGACTCAATGACGTGCGTAATATCCGCAATGCTCTGCGAGGAAACCTTAATGGCCGACATGGTGCTGACCGACCGAATCACCGTCTGGCTGCCGTGGCTGACGATCTCGCTGGCTTCGGCGACCAGTGACATCGCCTGACGCAGGCTGTCTGCGGTGTGCTCAACCGTGGCGCCAAACTGCTCCATGCTGGCGGACGTCTCCTCCACGCTGCTGGCCTGACGCCCGATCTGCTCGCTGATGTTATGGCTGCTGGCCGCGATGGTGTCGGTGCCCTGGCTGATCTCCTGCGCGGCACCACGTACCTGGCTGACGATTTTCTCAAGGCCATCGCCAATGCCGTTAATGGCGATGATCAGCTGGCCCACTTCGTCACGGCGCGGAGTGTCCAGATGGACCTGCAGATTGCCGGCAGCGTACTGCTCCGCCAGATGAATAACCTGCTGCAGTGGACGGGTAATCGCCCGACGGCTATACCAGACAAACCCCAGCGCAAAGATCACCACCAGCACCAGTCCGGTAATCAGGAACAGATCCCGACTCTGCATGATGGGGGCGAGCAGGCTGGCCCGGTTAACTTCGCCGGTAATAACCCAGTTCCAGCCCGGCAGCTGCTGCCAGGCCAGGATCTTTTGCTCACCATCGATCTCCACCTGCTGCATACCCTGCGG
Source organism: Pantoea sp. (assembly GCF_032114055.1). Taxonomy (GTDB): domain Bacteria; phylum Pseudomonadota; class Gammaproteobacteria; order Enterobacterales; family Enterobacteriaceae; genus Pantoea. Next base: position 178,192 of record NZ_DAMCTB010000008.1, on the reverse strand, counting down.
CTGCGTCAGCAGCGGCGCTAAAATAGCGCTGTCCCACGCGGGCTGTTTTCCTTCATCTTCCTGTGCGAACAGATACTGGCCCTGTGTCTTGCCGGGCGTGCCGTTGAGCACAAAGAAGCGGCCGCTATCGCTTAGCCGGCGCGCCAGGATCTTTTCACGCATCAGCGCATACTGTTTATCAATGCCGACGCCGACAAACAGGATAGCGACGACGTTGCCACGCTCATCTCTGACCGGCTGATATTGTGTGATGTAGCGATGGCCGAACAGCGTCGCCAGGCCCTGATAGACGTTGCCCTGATGAACGCTTTTCCATGCCGCACCGCTGCGGTCGAGCCGTGTGCCAATCGCGCGGCTGCCATCCTCTTTTTTCAGCGAGGTTGAGATACGGATAAAATCATCGCCGTCACGCACGAAAATGGTAGCGACGGCGGCGGTGCGTTCGGTGAAATCGTCGACGGCAGTCTGATCGAGGTTCAGTGTCTTTAATCCGGCGCGCAGCACCGGCGTTGAGAAGTCGCCCACCTGCACTCTGGCGGTTTCATCCAGGCTGAAACGCTTAGGCAGGAAACTGGTAAACAGACTGGTGTAGTGTGTCACCTCTTCGGTCAGGGTGGCATTGAACATGGAGGCCATTTCACTGATGCCCTGCACCTGATTGTGCATGTCATCGATGGCAAGGTTTTCCAGCTGGCGCGAGGCGTTATGGCTCTGAGTCAGGGTCAGAACCAGCAACAGCAGCGCAACGCTCAGGGACGTTATAACTGACAGCTTAACGCCAAGACTCAGTCCGCTGAGAGAGAGACGCTTCATAAATTACCTTTGAATAAGTTAGAGGGGTACACCATCAACGGCAACGCGCAGGAAAAGTTTAGCGTGATGATAACGACGTCTGCCGCACAGGAGATTTCGCAAACGCCTGTGCAGCACGTAGACTTGAATGCCCTGCTTTGCCCCTTTCAGGAGAGACCATGATCGAACTCACCACCGACACGCTGGCCGGTATCGAATGCCTGCACGCCGCGCCCGCCGGACAACGACATCAGCCGCTGCCCACCGTGCTGTTTTATCACGGCTTTACCTCGTCTAAAGAGGTCTATGCCTACTTCGCCGTGGCACTGGCGCAGGCGGGATTCCGGGCGGTGATGCCGGACGCCGAGCTGCACGGTGCGCGTTATTACGGTGACGCAGAGACCCGTCTCGATCGCTTCTGGGAGATCCTGAAACAGAACATTGATGAGCTGCCGCAGCTGGAAGCCGCGCTGCGTGGCAGCAACCTGATCGCGGAGGGACGTTTTGCGGTGGCGGGGGCATCAATGGGCGGCATGACCGCGCTGGGCGCGATGGCACGCTATCCGCAGATCCAGAGTGTCGCCTGTATGATGGGTTCGGGCTATTTTATGCAGCTCAGCCAGTCGCTGTTTCCGCCGCGGGTGACTGACACGCCGGCAGGGCAGGCACAGTTTGCCGCCCGCATGGCCCCGCTGGCGGCGTATGACCCCTGCAACCGGCTGGAAGCCCTGGCAGATCGTGCACTGCTGCTGTGGCATGGTGAGGCAGATGAGGTCGTGCCCTGGGCGGAAAGCGTGCGGCTGGAAAGGGCGCTGCGTGACAACGGGCTGGCGCAGCATCTGACCGTACTCTCCGAAAAAGCGATTGGGCATAAGATCACCCCGTCGGCCCTGACGGCGCTGGTGAGCTTTTTCACCCACCATTTGTAAAACAGACGGGCGGCGCGTGGCGCTGCCGCCCGTGACATTACGGCCTTACCAGTGCGCAGATGCCTTATCCGCGAGGCTGGCGGGTACGCTGACCGGGTTTCTTTCCGGCGTATCGAGCCGGTTAACGTAGACGTAACCCGATGCCACTTCGCTGCTGTGACTTCTTATCTGCTGCGCACAGTCAGCGTGGCTGGCAAGAGCGGGTAGAGACAGGAAGAGACCCAGGAAGGTGGCGATGACGAACCTTTTCATGTCCGACTCCTCACTTCAGGGAATACACTCTGAACGCGGCGGCACAAGCACCGGCAGCGTCTCAGTTAATTTTAGCGATCGGCGACATTATCGCCAGCGGACCCCCTTGAACCTCATCATCAGCCTTTTTGAACAAGCCCCGATTAAGCGGCTGTATTCCCGTCATTAGCACAAAAAGCCACAGGTTCTGGCACGACGTCCGCGATTTGTTTAAATGTGCGCTTGAGTTCGGGCGCGGTCACCAGTATGATTACGCGTCAATTTTTCAGCCGCATTCTCAGGCTGTGTCCCACAACTGCTCGCCATGGCGAACCTTTGTGGGACACAGCCTATAACGTTCCTTGCTTCCATGGGCCGCGGCTGACCCCGACAGGAGGCTGAATAATCCGTAAGGAGCAATTTCGATGCGTCATTACGAAATCGTATTTATGGTTCATCCTGACCAGAGCGAACAGGTTCCTGGCATGATCGAGCGTTACACTGGTGCTATCACTGGTGCACAGGGCACGATTCACCGCCTGGAAGACTGGGGCCGCCGTCAGCTGGCTTACCCGATCAACAAACTGCACAAAGCGCATTACGTTCTGATGAACGTTGAAGCGCCGCAGGAAGCGATCGATGAGCTGGAAACGAACTTCCGCTTCAACGACGCCGTTATCCGTAGCATGGTTATGCGCGTTAAACACGCGGTAACTGAAGCATCACCGATGGTTAAAGCGAAAGATGAGCGTCGTGATCGTCGCGAAGATTTTGCTAACGAATCCGCTGATGAGTCAGATGCTGGGGATTCTGAAGAGTAATCCATCGTGACGGTCAATCGGCTTCGCCTGTCAGGCACTGTGTGCAGGACACCGGTTCGAAGAGTGAGTCCGTCAGGAATTCCGCACTGTCAGTTTGTGCTTGAGCACCGCTCAGTGCAGGAGGAGGCCGGGTTTCACCGGCAAGCCTGGTGTCGTATGCCTGTGATTATCAGCGGCAGCGCCCATCAGGTGATTACTCAACATATAACGGTCGGCACGCAACTCACACTCGACGGTTTCATTAGTTGCCATCAGGCACGAAATGGCCAGAGCAAAGTGGTGTTCCATGCCGAGCAGATTGAATTGATAGATTCTGGAGACTAGCCTAATGGCACGTTATTTCCGTCGTCGCAAGTTCTGCCGTTTCACCGCGGAAGGCGTTGTTGAGATCGATTACAAAGACATCGCAACGTTAAAAAATTACATTACCGAAAGCGGTAAAATTGTCCCGAGCCGTATCACCGGTACTCGTGCAAAATACCAGCGTCAGTTGGCTCGCTGCATCAAGCGCGCGCGTTACCTGTCTCTGCTGCCGTACACTGATCGTCATCAGTAATCGGCAACTGTCCATTAACGACTTTAAGAGGATAAGGTAATGCAAGTTATTCTGCTTGATAAAGTAGCAAACCTAGGCAGCCTGGGTGATCAGGTTAACGTTAAAGCGGGCTACGCTCGTAACTTCCTGGTGCCACAGGGCAAAGCTGTTCCTGCCACTAAGAAAAACGTTGAGTATTTCGAAGCACGTCGCGCTGAACTGGAAGCCAAACTGGCTGACGTTCAGTCTGCAGCTACTGCACGCGCTGAGAAGATCAATGCACTGGGCACCGTGACCATCACGTCTAAAGCAGGCGATGAAGGTAAACTGTTCGGTTCAATCGGTACCCGCGACATCGCTGATGCAGTTACTGCAGCTGGCGTTGACGTAGCGAAGAGCGAAGTTCGTCTGCCGAACGGCGTTCTGCGTACCACCGGTGAGCATGAAGTGGACTTCCAGGTTCACAGCGATGTATTCGCTAAGCTGACCGTAAAAGTTGTTGCTGGTTAATTTAATTAACTAAGCACGACAAAAAAGACGCCGGCCCTGTGCCGGCGTTTTTGTTTTTATGGTTTACCATCTGCCGCGGTTTACTGCGCCCGGATAAAGCTGCCGTCTGGCTGACGGGTAAAGAGAACCGGGCCGCTGGCGCTGTCGACCGTCAGACCCGTCACGGTGCCCTGTGCATCCTGCCGGATTTTCACCTGCTGACCACTTTTCAGTGAGCTCAGCGGCTGATCGTTACCCTCCACCCGTGCCATCGCAAACACATCATTCACCGGCAGGCTATTGTCGCGAAACAGCTGCGCCAGTGTCTGACCCGAGGTGATGGTCAGGCTGCGCCATGCCCCCTGAGAATCGGCTTTTGGTGTCGGCTGTGATGCGGAAGAAGAAGGCTGACGACTGCCGCCGTTGTTATCATAGATATCCGCCTGCATCGGCACCTCTTTTTCTGCAGAGGGCGTCGCGGGCTGTTCGACGGGATAGCGCAGCGTGCTGGCGGGCCAGAGAAACGCGACCAGTATCACCAGCAGGGCCAGCACGATGCCGCGCCGGTGTGGCGCAGGCAGCGGATCCATCCAGCCGATGTGATCGGTAAAATGCCAGATACGCTGAAGCCATGCTGGCAGGCGGGACGACGCGTCTGAAGCCATTCGGGGTTCCTCCTCTCCTGCAGGCCGCTGTGGCCTGCGTGCGGCCAGCCAGGCCTGCAGCCGGGAAACGGTATGTGTTGCACGCATCCTGCGACGGCGTGGGGCAATCTGGCCCATGTTGACTCTCTTATTCGTATGCTTAAGACGGGTAAATCCCATCAATAGTTATAGTATGGGCAATACTGGCGCGAAGTGCCTGCCAGCATTCATAAAATTGACGGCTCTATTGTTTCCTTTTCATCAGTAAAAGTCATCTGCGATGCAGGGCATTTTACGCCAGCGGCCTGCGCTGCTATGCTGCCGGTTCGAATTTATCCGAGAGTGAAAGGAACGAAGATGACTACCCCTTCTTTCGACAGCGTCGAAGCACAAGCAAGTTACGGTATTGGTTTACAGGTTGGCCAGCAGTTGCTGGAATCTGGTCTGCAGGGGCTGCAGCCAGAAGCACTGCTCGCGGGCCTGCGCGACGCGCTGGAAGGGAACTCGCCGGCCGTTCCGGTTGATGTGGTTCATCGCGCACTGCGTGAGGTGCATGAACGCGCTGAAGGCGTGCGTCGTGAGCGCACCGAAGCGATGGCTGCAGAAGGTCAGGCCTTCCTGCAGGAAAATGCGCAGCGTGAAGGCGTGAACAGCACCGAATCGGGCCTGCAATTCAGCGTGATCACGCAGGGCGAAGGCCCTATCCCATCACGTCAGGATCGCGTTCGCGTTCACTACACGGGCAAACTGATCGACGGCAGCGTGTTCGACAGCTCCGTTGCGCGTGGTGAACCGGCAGAATTCCCGGTAAGCGGCGTGATCCCAGGCTGGATCGAAGCCCTGACTCTGATGCCGGTTGGCTCGAAATGGGAACTGGTGATCCCGCAGAATCTCGCCTACGGCGAGCGTGGCGCGGGTGCCTCTATCCCGCCATTCAGCACCCTGGTCTTCGAAGTCGAACTGCTGGAAATTCTGTAATCTTCAACGCTGCAACCCGCGGGTTGCAGCGTTTCCCCCGCCTGTTACTGCTGTAAATTCACCTGCCACAACGCAAAGCCCGTCGCATCTGTGCCTTTGGGCTGCAGCGGATATTGCGCATGCTGCTGAATAAACCCGGTCGCTTTCTCACCCGGTGCCGTTTCGAACTGAATATCGAGCGGTGTGGAGGAGGTTATCGGCGCCAGCCGCCAGTTATTGTCAGCTTTTGGCTGCACTTCACCGTGCGCTTTGGTTTCCGCGCTGATGTAGGCGGCCACCACAGCGCGGTTCTCATCCGGCGAGGCAAACGCGATGTACCGATCGCCGGTGCCGGCAAACTTACCGCCATAGGCGCGATAGTTATTGGTCGCCACCAGGAAGGTTGCCTGCGGATCGACAGGCTTGCCCTGCCAGCTCAGCTGACGGATACGTGACGCCTCCGGATGGATCAGCTGACACTCCGCATCGTAGCGGGCAGGCTGGGTCACATCGATCTGATAGGTGACGCCATCGATCACATCGAAGTTATAGGTGCGGAAATCCCAGTTGATCAGCGACTGCGTTTTCGGGCTATGTGGGTCGATCTGGTTAAACTGCCCGGCGGAACACTCCAGCCACTCTTTGACCTGCGCGCCGCTGACTTTCATCACCACCAGGGTGTTCGGATAGAGATAGAGATCGGCAGCGTTACGGAAGGTCAGCGCGCCTTTTTCCACTTCCACATAGCTGGCCGGATCGTTTTTACGTCCGCCCGCTTTGAACGGCGCGGCCGCAGAGAGGACCGGCAGGCGGCCCAGGTCCGGATCGCCCTGGATAAAGTGCTCAACGTAGGCGCGCTGGGCATTGTTAACGATCTGCACCGTTGGATCGTCCTGCACCAGCGACAGATAGCTGTACATCACGTCGGCAGAGCGGCCGATAGGCTTCGCCACAAACTCCCGGGTAGCGCGGTGATCGTCAGCCAGGACTTTCACCAGCGCAGGATCTTCCGCCGCCAGCGACTTCTTCGCGGCAGTATCGTAGATGGGGCGCGCCTGGGCTTTACCGCTACTCACCTGCCAGTGCCCACCTTCATTGCTCAGCACCAGGTCAACCACGCCGAGATGGTCGCCCCACATGCCCGGCATCACCGCCGGGATCCCGTTCAGCGTGCCCTGTGTGATATCAGCGCCCCGGATGCCCGCAAAATCCTTACCGGGGAAAACGGCATGCGCATGACCGAACAGGATGGCGTTAATGCCTTCCACCTGGCTGAGGTAGTAAACCGAGTTCTCGGCCATGGCGTGCCAGGGCTCGCTGCTGAGGCCCGAATGGGGAATGGCGATAATCAGGTCTGCGCCCTGCGCCCGCATCTCCGGCACCAGGCGGCGTGCCGTCTCCGTAATGTCATCGACCCGCACCTTCCCCTGCAGGTTGGCCTTATCCCACACCATGATCTGGGGTGGCACAAAGCCGATATAGCCTATCTTCAGGGTCTGCGTATTGCCGTCGCGATCGACAACCTGGGTGGCTTTGATGAGGTAGGGCGTGAACAGGGGTTTACCGCTCTTCACGTCAATCACGTTGGCGTTTACATAGGGGAAGCGGGCGCCCGCCAGCGCTTTTTTCAGGTAGGGCAGGCCATAGTTGAACTCGTGGTTACCGAGGTTGCCGACGCTGTAATCCAGCGTGTTGAGGGCCTTGTAGACCGGGTGGATCTCGCCCTCGCGCAAGCCTTTTGCGGCCATATAGTCGCCCAGCGGGCTGCCCTGAATGATGTCGCCGTTATCGACCAGCAGGCTGTTTTTCACCTCCTGGCGCGCAGCATGAATCAGCGTGGCGGTGCGCACCAGGCCAAACTTCTCGGTTGGCGTGTCTTTGTAATAGTCAAAATCCATCATATTGCTGTGCAGATCGGTGGTTTCCAGTATCCGCAAATCCACCGTTGCGGCCTGTGTGGCGACGGAAATGCTCAGGGCCAGTAACATCATTCCGGGCTTAAACATGCTTGCTCCTGCTGCAGATTAATTTAAGGCTCTCAAAATAATGTAAAAGCGTGACAGATAGTCATTTTAAATCGTGATGGATATAACGTTTTGGCCGATCGGCCTGCGGCAGATTCTGATACAACAGCGGTACACAGGGGCAGGCATAGCGATAAACCGGCAACTATGGTATTGATATATCTATAAATTGGTTCGCTCTGTAACCGGTTAAAAAGGGCATCAGCCGAAACTGCTAAAATGTCACTATCTGACGCTGAGCTCTTCCTGCAGCAGATCGACATAATGAGGTGAAAAATGTTAGAGCAACTCTGCCAGCTGGCACGCGATGCAGGCGACGCGATTATGCAGGTCTATGACGGCGCCGCGCCGCTTGACGTTTCTCACAAATCGGATGATTCGCCGGTCACCGCCGCGGATATCGCCGCGCACAAGGTGATCCTGGCGGGCCTCAGGGCGCTGACGCCTGATTTACCTGTCCTGTCAGAGGAGGATCCACCTGCCTGGGAGGTGCGTCAGCACTGGCAGCGCTACTGGCTGGTCGATCCGCTGGATGGCACCAAAGAGTTTATCAAGCGCAACGGTGAGTTTACCGTGAATATCGCGCTGATCGAGGCGGGCAAGCCGGTGATGGGTGTGGTCTACGCGCCGGTGCTGGACGTGATGTACTCCGCAGCCGAAGGCAAAGCGTGGAAAGAGGAGGGCGGTCAGCGTGAGCAGATTCACGTGCGTGACGCCCGGCCGCCGCTGGTAGTGGTGAGCCGCTCTCATGGCGACGACGATGAGATGAAAGAGTATCTGAAGCAGCTTGGTGAGCATCAGACCGTCGCGACCGGCTCCTCGCTGAAATTCTGCCTGGTGGCGGAAGGAAAAGCCCAGCTTTATCCCCGCTTCGGGCCGACCAACATCTGGGATACGGGCGCGGGTCACGCGGTGGCGATGGCGGCGGGCGCGCATGTGCATGACTGGCAGGGCAGAACGCTGGACTACACGCCGCGTGAGTCCTTTCTTAACCCTGGCTTCCGCGTTTCGCTGTTTTAAGGCGTCGCGAAGACCTGAAAAACCCCGGCCACGCCGGGGTTCTTCCGTTACGCCTTTAGCAGCGCGTTGAGCAGCGCGATGACCTGTGTCACCTCATCCTGCGTCAGCGCACCATCCTTCACGAATTTCACTTTGCCCTGTTTATCCAGCACCACGATAGCAGAGCTGCCCGGCTGAAGCTGCCAGGCTCGCTGCACGTCACCCTTGCTGTCGACGATAAACTGCGACCACGGATACTGCTGTTTATTGGTTTCGATGCTGCTACGCACGAACATGCCCGTACCGGGGATTGCATCATCGGTGTTCACAATCGTTGTGGTCTGATAACGATCGTGGGGCAGTTTCGCGGCCTTGATCGCTTCGATCAGCGCCGCATTCATCTGCTTCGCGGATGAGCGACCAGCAATATGCTGGATAACGCGAACTTTTCCGCTCAGCTGCGCGCTATTCCAGTTTTTGTAGCTAAACTTCTCCTGCTGCAGGATAAGTTCACCTTTGTCGTTGACGCCTACTGCCGGAACGCGCGTCTCCTGTCTCAGATCGTGTGCCATAACGCCTGCCGGAATCAGAAACGAGAGCGTCAGCGCGGCCAGAATTGTTCGCATTGCTATTTCCTTAAGTGATCAGACCAGTTAGTCATTTTACTGCAATAGTAAGCAGGGATGATGCGCCTGTCCTGGAAAGGTGTCAGGTTTGTTATGCCCGCCACAATTCCTTAACCAATGAAGGTTTATACTGTGTTGCATCAGCCTGATAACAGACTGTTCTGTAATGATGTGTCAATTCAGTAAAAAAATTCACTTTTCGGAACACGACGTAGTTTCAGTGTTCTATAGTTATCGCGAATTCGCGCTTCATGGGCTGGCACCAAATTTGGAAACGGCGAAGCGTGCTTTAAAAATGTACAGGAGTTAGTCAGTATGAAAATCTTCCAGCGCTATAATCCGCTGCAGATAGCGAAATATGTAAAAACGCTGTTCAAAGGAAGGTTGTATATCAAGGACGTTGGCGCGTTCGAATTTGATAAGGGAAAAGTCCTTATTCCGCGTGTCAAAGACAAACAGCATCTGAGCGTGATGTCAGAAATTAACCGCCAGGTCGTGCGTCTCAAGCTTGAGTTCAACTAAAGACAAGGGCGCCGATGGCGCCCTTGATGCTTTTGCGGTCAGATTATCTGCGTCATCACTCTGAACCGGGCCTATCACCCCTTTCACAGACGCCCGCCCTCTGAAACCCCACGCCTGGCGGAACAGGCCCTGACTGGTTCTACTCGTCTTCGCTTTTGGTCATACTCAGCACCGGCGGTCGCTCATCGATGCGGGTCACCAGCAGCTGATCAATACGGTAGCTGTCGATATCCACCACCTCGAATTTGTAACCCGCGAACTTCACAAAGTCGGTGCGTTTCGGGATTTTACGCAGCATGTACATCATGAAGCCACCGATGGTTTCGTAGTTGCCGGACTGCGGGAACTCATCAATGTCCAGCACACGCATAACGTCATCGATCGGTGTGCCGCCTTCAACCAGCCATGAGTTCTCGTCACGGGCGACGATCTGCTCTTCCATCCCCTGACCAACCAGATCGCCCATCAGCGTGGTCATCACGTCATTCAGGGTAATGATGCCGACAACCAGCGCATATTCGTTCATGATCACCGCGAAATCTTCACCGGCGGTTTTAAAGCTTTCCAGCGCTTCGGAAAGGGTCAGCGTATCCGGCACGATCAGCGCGGAGCGAATCTGCAGGCCGCTGTTCAGCGCCATGCTCTGATTGCCCAGCACGCGCAGCAGCAGCTCTTTCGAGTCGACGTAACCGACGATATGGTCAATGTCGCCGCTACAGACTAAAAACTTGGAGTGCGGATGCTCGGCGATTTTCGTTTTCAGGCTGGCTTCATCTTCGTGCAGATCAAACCAGACAATATTCTCACGCGAGGTCATGGAAGAGGGAACGGTACGCGACTCCAGCTCGAACACGTTTTCAATCAGCTCATGCTCCTGCTTACGCAGCACCCCGGCCAGCGCACCTGCCTCAACGACCGCGTAGATATCGTCGGAGGTGATGTCATCTTTACGCACCATTGGCAGTTTAAAGAGACGGAAGAAGACGTTAGCCAGGCCATTAAACAGCCATACCAGCGGGCGCATAATCAGCAGACAGAAGCGCATCGGGTTGATGATGCGCAGCGCGATGGTTTCCGGTGCCACCATGCCGACCCGTTTCGGGGTTAAGTCGGCGAACAGGATAAACATGCTGGTGACGATGGTGAAGGAGCAGATAAAGCTGAGCTGCTCGGCCAGCTCCGGTGAGACAAACTGATCGAACAGGCCGCGGAAGACCGGTGAAAACGCCGCGTCACCGACGATACCGCCCAGGATGGCGACGGCGTTGAGGCCAATCTGCACCACGGTGAAAAACATGCCCGGCGTTTCCTGCATTTTCAGCACGCGCTGCGCATTGACATTGCCTTCATCGGCCAGCAGTTTCAGTTTGATCTTACGGGCAGCGGCCAGCGAGATCTCTGACAGAGAAAAAAAAGCACTGATTACGATCAGCAACAGAATGACAAGTAAGCTATCTAACATAGGAGATCCAAAGGGTTATCCACATGTCATTTTTGGCCTGGGCAGCGTGGGTAAGCGCAAACAGAGCGGGTTTATCCATGAAACAGAGCTATCCGTGCCAAAAATGTCTGCGCCATATCGACAGAGAATGAGATGTCGGGGCAGAAATGAAAACAGGCGGGATGCCTGTGGTGGCAGATTATAGCAGGAGCGCTCATCATGCCGCCAGAGGGCAAAATCACCCTGTCACGACGCATCCGGGGCCAGCGTGCCCGCTGCGTACTCCGGATTTATCTGAGTGCGTCGCTCCGGGCCGATCATTCCCTTGCGCAGGAGTTGTATCCCCCCCGTCATTTGCCGACAATGTGACGTTATTTGACTTAGATGTCAGCGTGGCGTCGCCGTTTACCATAAAGTGCGGCTATGATGAGGGTGTTGCCGTAGCGGTAGTGCGGGCAAAGATGATTAATAAATGCCCCGTGGAAAAGGGGCCGGCATGATTAACAGGAGTCCAGGTGCCACGATTTTACATATATTGCATGGCCAGCCTGCTGCTTGCCGCGCCCGCCCTTGAGGCGGCGACCGTGCGATTGCAGGTAGAGGGCTTAACCGGGGATTTGCAAAAGAATGTCAGGGCCCGCCTGTCAACCATTGGCAGCGATGAGGTTTCAAACGATGGCCGTTTTCGTGCCCGCGTCTCCGTCGCGATAAAAGAGGGGCTGCGCGCACTCGGCTATTACGAACCCACAATCGATTTCGAATCCCGTCCTGCGCCTGCGCAGGGCGGACGCCCGGTGCTGGTGGCAAAAGTGACCCCGGGCCAGCCGGTTAAAATCGGTGGCAGTACCATCGTCGTAGAAGGCGATGCGCGCAACGACGCCGATTACAAAGCCTGGGTAAAGCAGGGGCGGCCAAAAGTGGGCACCCAGCTCAATCACGGGCAATATGACAAATTCAAGAGCGGCTTCTCTAATCTCGCCCTGCGCAACGGTTACTTCGACGGCACCTTTAAAAAGAGCCAGCTTGGCGTGTCGGTCGAGCGGCATGAAGCCTTCTGGGATATCGATTACGACAGCGGCGAGCGTTATCGCTTCGGCGACGTGACCTTCCAGGGCTCGCAGATCCGCGAAGCGTACCTGCAAAATCTGGTGCCCTTTAAAGAGGGGGATTACTACAGCTCCCGCGATCTGGCCGAGCTGAACCGCCGCCTCTCCGCGACCGGCTGGTTTAATTCGGTGGTGGTCGCGCCGGAATTCAGCAAGGGCCGGAAGAGTAAGGTGCTGCCGCTGAACGCCGCCCTGTCGCCCCGCGTTGAAAACACGATTGAAACCGGTGTCGGCTACTCCACCGATGTGGGGCCCCGCCTGAAGGGAACCTGGAAGAAACCCTGGGTCAATGACCGTGGCCATAGCCTGACGGCCAGCGCCTATGTCTCTGCGCCCGAACAGCAGGTCGATTTAAGCTACAAAGTACCGCTGCTGAAAAGTCCGCTGGAGCAGTACTACACTTTCTCCGGCGGCCTGAAGCGAACCGACCTCAACGACACCAAAGCCGATACCAGCACGCTTGCCGTGTCGCGCAACTGGGACAGCAGCAGCGGCTGGCAGAAGGCCGTCAATCTGCGCTGGAGCCTGGACCACTTTACCCAGGGCAATGTAACCAACACCACCATGCTGCTCTATCCGGGCGTCAGCGTGAACCGCACCCGTTCGCGTGGCGGCCTGATGCCCACCTGGGGCGATACGCAGCGTTACTCCGTCGATGTCTCAGACACCACCTGGGGATCTGACGTCGACTTCCTGATCCTGCAGGCGCAAAACGTCTGGATCCGCACCCTGGGCGATAGCCATCGCTTTGTGGCCCGCGGCAATCTGGGCTGGATCGAAACCAACGATTTCGAGAAAGTGCCGCCGGATCTGCGCTTTTTTGCCGGCGGTGACCGCAGTATTCGTGGCTATAAATACAAAAATATCTCCCCGCGCGACGAGGATGGCAAACTCACGGGGGCCTCAAAACTGGCCACCGGGTCGCTGGAGTATCAGTACAACGTCACCGGTAAATGGTGGGGAGCCGTGTTTGTGGACTCCGGCGAAGCGGTGAACGACATCAAACAAAGCAACGTCAAGACCGGCGCGGGTGTCGGTGTGCGCTGGTCTTCACCGGTCGGACCCATCAAATTTGATATCGCCAGGCCCATTGGCGATGACGAGGAGCATGGATTGCAATTTTACGTAGGACTGGGGCCTGAACTATGAAGCTGTGGAAAAAGGTCCTGATCGGTATTCTGATCTTTCTGGTGCTGCTGCTGGGCGGCGTGGCGTTTTTAATTGGCACCACGCCGGGGCTGCATCTGGTGCTGAAGGGCGCATCGCGCTGGGTACCGGGCCTCTCGATTAAACAGGTGGACGGCGGCTGGCGTAACCTGACGCTTAACGGTCTGCGTTACGAGATGCCGGGCGTCAGCGTGGATGCCGGGCAGATCCATCTGGCCGTCAATCTTAACTGTCTGCTGCACTCCTCAGTCTGCGTGAATGACATCTCCCTGCGCGACATCAGCGTAGTGGTCGACAGCAAAAAGATGACGCCTGCCGCGCAGGCGCCGGAAGAGGAGAGTGGCAACACGAACCTCAGCACGCCATACCCGATCACGCTGACGCATCTTGGCCTGCACAATATCAATGTGAAGGTTGATGACACGGCGATCTCGCTGCTCGATTTCACCACCGGCCTGCAGTGGCAGGATCGCGCGCTGACGCTGAATCCGACCCATATTCAAAGCCTGCTGATTGCGCTGCCAAAGGCGGCGAAAGTCGTGAATGAAGAGGTGGTGCAGCCAAAAGTGCAGCAGCCCCATCCCGCTGAGAAGCCGCTGGGTGAAACGCTGCAGGCGATGTTTGCGCAGCCTCTGCTGCCCGCATTGCCCGATTTCCGTCTGCCGCTGGATATTGATGTGCAGCAGATTCTGGGTGAACAGCTGCGTATCACCGGCGACACCGATATTTCGGTCAGCCGGCTGCTGCTGAAAGCCAGAACCGCCGATCGTCAGATGCAGCTGACGACGCTGGAAGTGGACTCGAACCTGGGCAAGCTTAACGGCAGCGGACAGGCGACGCTTGCGGATAACTGGCCGGTCGATTTTGCCCTGAACGGCACGGTCAATACCGACCCGATTAAAGGCGAAAAGCTGGCGCTGAAACTGAATGGCGCGATGCGTGACGAGCTGAAGCTGGGGCTGAACCTCTCAGGTCCGGTCAACGCGCAGCTGGATGCCACGACGCAGCTGGCGGTGGCGGGACTGCCGTTGTCATTGCAGCTGACCAGTCCGCAGCTGCGCTGGCCGTTAACCGGCCCGGTGCAGTATCAGGCGGATAAGCTGGATTATCAGTTCAAAGGCAAGGCCACCGACTATGTGATGTCACTGCAGACCGCTGTGAAGGGGGAATCGGTGCCGCCGGCCAGCGTGTCGCTGACCGGTAAGGGCAATGTCGAACAGTTCAGCCTTGACCGTCTGCGCATTGCCGCGCTGCAGGGCAATATTGACCTCACCGCGCTGGTGGACTGGCACAAAGCGATTAGCTGGCGCAGTGAACTGACGCTGGCGGGCATCAACACGGCAAAACAGTATCCCGACTGGCCCGCGCGGCTGGATGGCAGGATCACCACCCGCGGCAGTCTCTATGGCGGCAGCTGGCAGCTGAGCGTGCCGCAGCTGCAGCTCAAAGGCAATGTGAAACAGAACGCGGTAACTGCAGACGGCTCGCTGACCGGTAACAGCTACAACCAGTGGACGGTGCCGGGCATCAAACTGGCGCTGGGCCGCAACCATCTGGATGTTAAAGGAGCGCTGGGCGACAGCCTGGATCTCGACGCCAGCATCAACGCGCCGCAGCTCGACAATGCGCTGCCGGGCCTGGGCGGCGTCATTAACGGCACTCTTAAAGCGCGCGGCACCCTGAAAGCGCCGCAGCTGCTGGCCGACCTCAATGGTCGCGGGCTACGCTGGCAGCAGATGCAGATTAACCGCGTCACGCTGAACGGTGACGTTCGTTCCGGCGAGCAGGTCGCGGGCAAGCTGCAACTGCGCGTCGAGCAGCTGAAGCAGGATGCGCTGAACATCAGCCTGCTGACGCTGAACGCCGACGGTAACGAAAAGCAGCATCAGCTGAAGCTCACTGTGCAGGGCAAGCCGGTCTCCGGCCAGCTGGCGCTGAACGGCAGCTTTGATCGCCAGACCGAACGCTGGAAAGGGTCGCTCAACGACACGCGTTTTGATACGCCGGTCGGAGAGTGGCGTCTGACCCGCGCAATGGCAATTGACTACCTAAACAGCCGCCAGACGGCGACGATTGGCCCGCACTGCTGGCAGAACCCCAATGCGCAGCTCTGCGTACCGGAGTCGGTTGAAGCCGGGCCAGCAGGCCATGCGCACGTGGTGCTGAACCGCTTTGACCTGGCGATGGTTAAACCCTTTATGCCGGATGCCACACAACTGAGCGGCCTGTTCAGCGGAGATGTGCGCGTGAACTGGACCGCAGACGGCGGACTGCCGACCGGCACCGTGGCGCTAAAAGGCAACGGCGTGAAAGTGGTGCAGGATGTGCAGGGTAACAGCCTGCCGATCGCCTTTGACACGCTGAACCTTAATGCCGCGCTGCGCAACGGACGCGCCCAGCTCGACTGGCTGCTCCGCATCGCCGGAAACGGCCAGCTCGATGGCAACGTGCAGATCACCGATCCGCAAAACCGTCGCACACTGGGCGGTAACGTCAATATTCGCAATCTCTCGCTGGCGATGCTGAATCCTGCGCTGATGCAGGGCGAAAAGATCAAGGGCAACCTGAACAGCGCTCTGCGCCTGGGCGGCAGCATTCAGCAACCACAGGTATTTGGCCAGCTGGGCCTGACCGGGGTGGATGTGGATGGCAACTTTATGCCGGTGGATCTGACCAATGCCAATCTGAATGTGGTGTTCAACGGCATGAGTTCGACCCTGAACGGTCTGGTGCAGACCACCCAGGGGAACATCAACCTTAGCGGTAATGCGGACTGGAGCCAGCTCGATAACTGGCGCGCGCGCATCGCAGCGCAGGGCAGCCGGGTGCGCGTCACGGTACCGCCGATGGTGCGGATGGATGTCTCACCGGATCTGGTGTTTGAAGCGACGCCAGCCGCCTTTAACCTGGATGGGCGGGTTGATATTCCGTGGGCGCGTATCACGGTGCAGGAAGTGCCGGAGAGCGCCACCGGGGTTTCATCCGATGAGGTGATGCTGGATGAGCAGCTTAAGCCGATTGCACCGAAAACCGCCTCGATCCCGATCAACAGTAATCTGGTGATCCATGTCGGCAACGATGTGCGGCTCTCCGCATTTGGCCTGAAGGCAAAACTGAACGGCGATCTGAAGATGGTGCAGGATAAATCCGGACTGGGTCTGAATGGGCAGATCAACATCCCCTCCGGTCGTTTCCATGCCTATGGTCAGGATCTGATCGTGCGTAAAGGCGAGCTGCAGTTTGCCGGTCCGCCGGATCAGCCTTACGTCAATCTCGAAGCGATTCGTAACCCGGATGCGACCGAAGATGGGGTTACGGCGGGCCTGCGCGTCACCGGTCTGGCGGATGAGCCGAAAGCGGAAGTCTTCTCCGATCCGGCGATGTCGCAACAGGAAGCGCTCTCTTACCTGCTGCGTGGTCAGGGATTAGGCAGCGATGGCGACAGTAACGCACTGACTTCGGCCCTTGTTGGCTTAGGGGTTGCACAAAGTGGGCAGGTTGTGGGTAAAATCGGGGAGACATTCGGTGTCAGCAATCTTGCTGTTGATACTGCGGGTGTTGGCGACAGCCAGCAGGTGCAGGTCAGCGGCTATGTGCTGCCGGGTCTGCAGGTAAAATACGGTGTTGGCATATTTGATTCACTGGCGACGTTAACCTTGCGTTACCGCCTGATGCCCAAACTCTATCTGGAAGCCGTGTCCGGTGTGGATCAGGCTCTCGATTTGCTCTATCAGTTTGAGTTTTAGCAATGCGAATAATTGTCTACGGCAGTTTACGGCGCAAACAGGGAAACAGTCACTGGATGACAAATGCGCAGTGGCTGGGTGATCACCAGATTGAGGGCTTCGAGCTTTACAATCTGGGCCATTATCCCGGCGTAATTGAGGGCAACGGAACGGTACATTGCGAAGTGTACCGCATTGATGCCTCAACCCTGGCGGAGCTGGATGCGCTCCGTACCAAAGGGGGAGAGTACAAACGTTATCTGACTCAGACGCCGTTTGGCAGTGCATGGCTTTATGTCTATCAACGCTCAGTGGCAGGACGCCAGCGCATCACGAGTGGAGACTGGCTGAAGCGCGATGAGGCGCCAGAGGCCTGAATAAAAACACCGTCCAGATGGACGGTGTTTTTTTTCGACTCACCAACCGGCAGCAGAATTATTTCTTCTGCGCACGCTCGTAAGAGGAGATGATTTCGGCTTTAGCGGCTTCAGCATTGTCCCAGCCATCCACTTTCACCCATTTGCCTTTTTCCAGATCTTTGTAGTGCTCAAAGAAGTGGGTGATCTGAGCGCGCAGCAGTTCTGGCAGATCGTTCACATCTTTGATGTGATCGTACTCTTTAGAGAGCTTGGTGTGCGGAACGGCAACCAGTTTGGCATCTTCGCCAGACTCGTCGGTCATTTTCAGCACGCCAACCGGACGGCAGCGGATCACTGAGCCTGGAACCAGTGGATACGGGGTCGGAACCAGTACGTCAACCGGGTCACCATCCAGAGAAAGGGTGTTGTTGATGTAACCGTAGTTGCACGGATAGAACATCGCAGTAGACATGAAACGGTCTACAAACAGGGCGCCAGACTCTTTATCAACTTCATATTTGATCGGATCAGCATTTGCTGGGATCTCAATGACAACGTAGATATCTTCTGGCAGGTCTTTACCTGCTGGCACCTGGTTCAAACTCATCGGGTATTCCTTCAATGGTCGTGTGTTGAGTGTCGGCTATTATAGCCAACTGACTCTGAAAGTATGCCCTCTTTTTAGCGTTTCGGAATGCGCCCAAACGCTACTTTGCGGCCACTAACAGCGAAACAATTCCTGCAGCAATCAGTGGTCCTACCGGCACGCCCCGGAAGAATGCGACGCCGATAACTGTGCCGATCAAAAGCCCGCCAATCACCGAAGGCTGTGCGCTCATAAAATTCACGCCCCGTCCGCCCAGCCAGGCCACGAAAATCCCCACCAGGATCGCCACAATCGACTGCCAGTTAGCAAACGACTTAATCAGCGACGAGGCGGGCAGCGAACCGCTGGCCAGCGGCGCCATCACTGCCACGGTCAGGATAATGATGCCCAGAGTAATGCCCTGTTTTTCCACATAGGGGAAAAAGTGGGAGAGCGGGGTCAGTTTAATGGCCAGCAGGACCAGAATAGAGATCGTGACCGCCGTGTTGTGAACGAAGTAGCTCAGTACGGCGAGGCCGATAAGAATAAGGGTTGAGGCGTAAGCAGCCATGGTATTTTCCTGAAGGTGAGGGGGCGCACTGAGTCGCCAGCGTGACAGCCACTGGAGTCAGCAATCATCCGGATTCGCGCAACTGCCTTTACCCAGCGACTGCAACATCAGCGCCTGATTGCGCACCAGGTGCATCTCCTGGGCGCTCAGGGCGACGCTGCCCAGCGTGCCCTGATTTTTAAGCTGACGCCGGCTGGCCTCAAGCCAGCGATCGCGGTAGTTCAGCCATGCGCGCTGCGCGCGCCGCAGCGTTGTTTTTTCCTCCCCGCTGAGACGCGTCATCAGCTGGGTGTATTGCGTATTCATCGTCTGATCCCAGGCCTGGGTCGCCGCCGCATAGCACTGATTCATGGCAAGCGTCGTTGTGGCCTTATCCAGGCAGCGATCAAGGGACGCGCCGGATTTCAGATCCTCTGCCATCGTTGCGGCACTGACAAGCAGCAGCATCAGAAACAATCCTGGTTTCATCGGTTTCTCCGGAAAAAAAGGGCGGCGATCAGCTTGCTGGATGTTGCCTGGATGATCAAGTTGTTAACACGCAATTCATCCGGGTTAAAGTTTCGCACCGTTATTGCCGATACCTCTTGCGCTTTAGGGCCGCGTAAATTTCGCCTTTTTTCACACATGGAAATCATCAGGATGAAACAGATATCACTTCGCACGGGGTTGCTGGCGCTGCTGGCATTTATGACACTGCTGCTGTTGGCGGTGAGTTTTATGGGAATTGTGGCAATTAATAAAGGCAATCGCTCGCTGGATGTGATCAACCGCATTCAGGGGATTGAGCTGAACAGTCTTTATCAGAGCAATGCCGATCTGATGCGAGCCCGCGCCAACGCGGCGCTGGCGGTGCGAAAAATTGAGATTGGTATGCTGGAAGAGGGCGCGGCCGTGACAAAACTGTCACAGGCCGATGTGGTGTCATCCCAGCAGAACCTGAAACGTTTTATTGATGCGGGAACGGTGACGGCACACGGAAAAATGCTGGCGGATGCGATTGCAGCCAGCTACAAAGCTTATCTCGACCAGGGCATCAGGCCGATGATGGACGCGCTGGATAAGCAGTATACCGACGAATATTACCAGCTGCTGGAAGGCAATCTGGCGACGCTGGCGGCCGGTTACAACAAAGCCGTTACTGACTTCAGTCAGTTCGCTGGGCAGGTGACGCAGGCCCAGCTGGCGCAGGCGGCCCACAACGAAACCAAAATGAAAATCCTGATCGCCGTGGCGGTGATCTTAACCCTGATGCTGCTGGTACTCGCCTGGCAGCTGTTACGCCGGCTGCTGCTGCTGCCGCTGAACAGCGCGATCGTGCATCTTGAGCAGATTTCGACAGGCGATCTGTCTCAGGTGCTGCCGCCCTCCAGCAACAACGAACTGGGACGGCTTAACCGCGCGCTCACCGACATGCAGGCGTCGTTACGTCGCTCGGTCAGCCAGGTCCGCGAAGCCAGCATGCAGATCGACATCGGCAGCCGTGAACTGGCTGCGGGCAACGTCAATCTGTCGCAGCGCACCGAAGAGTCGGCGGCGTCGCTGGAGCAGACCGCAGCCAGCATGGAGCAGCTCACGGCGACGGTCCGGCTGAACGCCAGCAATGCTCAGCAGGCGCATAAGCTGGCGAACGCCGTCTCCGACACCGCCGATCGCGGTGCGGAGGTGGTCAGCTACGTGATGGAAAAAATGCATGAGATCACCGACAGCGCCAATCGTATTGGCGATATCCTCAGCGTGATCGACGGCATCGCTTTCCAGACCAATATCCTGGCACTCAACGCCGCCGTAGAAGCGGCGCGGGCAGGTGAGCAGGGGCGGGGTTTCGCGGTGGTGGCAAACGAAGTGCGCACGCTGGCACAGCGCAGCGCCAGTGCCGCTAAAGAGATCCGCGCGCTAATCAGCGATTCACAATCGCGTGTAAAAGAGGGCAGTGAGATGGCGACGCGCGCCGGGGAAACGATGGATGAGATTTCGGGTGAGGTCATGCGCGTTACCGCATTGATGAAAGAGATCTCTACGGCCTCCGACGAGCAGAGTCGCGGCATTGAGCAGGTCAATCTGGCCGTAACACAGATGGATGCGGCGGCGCAGCAGAACGCCGCGCTGGTGGAGCAGGCGACAGCGGCGACGCAGTCGCTGGAAGCCCAGTCCGATCAGCTTCAGGCTACGATGGCGCAGTTCAGACTGCAGACGGCGTAACGATCAGGGGAGGGGGAACTCGCCCCCAGACCCGAACGGCGGCTCTCTGACGGTCGAATCATCGCCACGCCGGATCAAAAAAGCCAGAGCACGTTAATCGCGCTCTGGCTTTTTACTTTTCTGGCTTAAACCGCGACCGGCTTAGCCCTGACGGCAATCCGGGAACTCGGCCAGGAAACGCTCAACGTCATTCACCATCGCCTCATTACCGCAGTAGAACGGGCAGCGCTGGTGCAGCGTGACGGGTGGAATATCCAGAATACGACGCTGACCATCGCTGGCTTTACCGCCCGCCTGTTCGGCCAGGAAGGCCATCGGGTTGCACTCATACAGCAGACGCAGCTTGCCCTGAGGATGGCTGGCGGTGCTTGGGTAGAGGTAGATGCCGCCTTTCAGCAGGTTACGATGGAAATCCGCAACCAGCGAACCGATGTAACGCGAGGTGTAAGGGCGATGGGTCGGCAGATCCTCTTCCTGACAGAACTTCAGATATTTCTTCACGCCCTGGGGGAAACGGATGTAGTTGCCTTCGTTGATGGAGTAGGTGTAACCGGTCTCCGGATAGGTCATACGTTCGTGGCTCAGGCAGAATACACCCAGCGACGGATCGTAGGTAAACGCATGCACACCTACGCCGGTGGTGTAGACCATCATGGTGGATGAGCCGTAAACCACATAGCCTGCAGCGACCTGCTTGTTACCCGGCTGCATGAAGTCCGCTTCAACGACCGGTGTACCCGGTTCGCTGACGCGATGATAGATAGAGAAAATGGTGCCGACAGAAACGTTAACGTCAATGTTAGACGAACCATCCAGCGGGTCCATTAACACCACATATTTGCCGTTCTCCTCACCTTCGAAGATCACGAATTCATCTTCTTCCTCCGAAGCGATACCGGCGACGATGCCACGCGCTTTCAGGGCTGCCTTGAGTTTTTCATTGGCGAACAGATCGAGTTTCATCTGCTGTTCACCCTGAACATTTTCCACACCACTGGCACCGAGGATATCCACTAACCCGGCTTTGTTGATGTCGCGGTGAATGATTTTGGCACCCAGCTTGATAGCTGAGATCAGTGCCGTCAGTTCACCTGTGGCGTGCGGAAAGTCGTGCTGCTTCTCGACGATAAATTCGCCCAACGTTTTCATAACACATTCCCTGAATCTGCGATGGAGTGGCAGCACGCGTAACAGTCTGCCAACGGATGCGTACGCAGTTTAGCCGATTGAACTTCAAAAACCATAGTCCTAATCCGTTTCTTCCGTCTGCGAGCGGGGGTACACTGTGCGCCGAACTTTTGAGTAATGGATCATGTTATGCGCATTCACATCCTCGGGATTTGTGGCACGTTTATGGGCGGTCTGGCGGTGCTGGCTCGCTCACTGGGTCATCAGGTGACCGGTTCAGATGCCAACGTTTACCCGCCAATGAGCACGCTGCTCGAACAGCAAGGTATTGAATTAACTGAAGGTTACGACGCGAGCCAGCTTGACCCGGCACCTGACCTGGTGATTATCGGCAATGCGATGACCCGGGGTAATCCCTGTGTGGAAGCGGTGCTGGAACGTAACATTCCTTACCTTTCTGGCCCGCAATGGCTGCATGATTTTGTGCTGCGCGACCGCTGGGTGCTGGCAGTGGCCGGAACCCATGGCAAAACCACGACAGCCGGCATGGCAGCGTGGATTCTCGAGGCCTGCGGCCTTGAACCCGGCTTCATTATTGGTGGTGTGCCCGGAAACTTCGATGTCTCGGCAAAATTAGGAAAAAGTCCATTCTTCGTCATCGAAGCGGATGAGTATGACTGCGCGTTTTTCGACAAGCGTTCCAAGTTTGTGCATTACGCGCCACGCACCCTGATCCTTAACAATCTCGAATTTGATCACGCCGATATCTTTGACGATCTGCGCGCTATCCAGAAGCAGTTCCACCATCTGGTGCGGATCGTGCCGGGACAGGGCAGGATCCTCTTGCCGGAACATGATCCTCACCTGAAGCAGGTGATGGCGATGGGCTGCTGGAGCGAGCAGGAGAGCGTGGGCGACCACGGACGCTGGCAGGCGAAGAAACTGACGACTGACGCCTCACACTGGGAAGTGTGGCTTGACGGTGAAAAAGTCGGGGAAGTGAACTGGGCGCTGGTGGGCGAGCACAACATGCACAATGGCCTGATGGCGATTGCAGCCGCGCGTCACGTGGGTGTCCGGCCGGAAGATGCCGGACAGGCACTGAACAGCTTTATCAATGCCCGTCGCCGGCTGGAACTGCGTGGCGAAGTAAACAGCATCAAGGTCTATGATGATTTCGCGCATCATCCGACCGCGATCCTGGCGACGCTGGCCGCGCTGCGCAGTAAGGTCGGCGGCAGAGCACGCATCCTGGCCGTGCTGGAGCCGCGTTCTAATACCATGAAGATGGGCGTCAGCAAAAACGATCTGGCGCCGTCACTGGCGCGTGCAGATGAGGTCTTTCTGTTCCAGCCACACCATATTCCGTGGCAGGTTTCCGATGTCGCCGAAGCCTGTATCCCGCCCGCCCACTGGAGTGCAGATATCGACGCGCTGGTGGAGATGGTGGCAAAGGCCGCTCAGCCAGGCGACTCGATCCTGGTTATGAGCAACGGCGGCTTTGGCGGAATTCATCAGAAGCTGCTGGACAGACTGCAGTAACACGACAGGCGCCCGCATCGGGCGCTTTTTTTTGCCGTCGATATGCAGGCGTGACCGACGGCAGCAATCCGGGCACGCGTTAACCTGCCTGATAACGCGGTCAATTTAGCGAGGCAGGACTTTAGTTTGCTTCGGCCAGCTCGCGCAGATACTGGAAGATCTGACGGGCAGATTTCGGCGGCTTGTTGCCCGCTTTCTCTTTCTGCGCGTTACGGATCATGCTGCGTAACTGCTGACGATCGGCGTCAGGATAAAGCGCGATCACGTCACTCATCGCCTCATCACCCTGCTCAATCAGACGGTCGCGCAACATTTCCAGTTTATGGAACAGTGCAACCTGCTGATTGTGGCGGTTCTTGAGCTTGTCCAGCGCAACGCGGATAGGCTCGACATCGATACTGCGCAGCAGTTTACCGATTAGCTGCAGCTGACGGCGACGCCCCTCTTTTCTGATGCGCTGTGCCAGTTCGATCTCGGTGCGCAGGCGCTCATCCAGCGGGATTTTGTCCAGCGAGTTTTTTCCCAGATCGACCAGTTCGGCACCCAGGCGCTTTAACTCTTCGGCATCGCGTTTAATTTCACTCTTACTGACCCAGATAATCTCTTCATCTTCTTCTTCGTCATTATCTGGCACATCGTCGAGCCACTCATCGGGCTTTCTGGTCATTTCCGGGCTCCCAAAAAAAAGAGGCTAATCCTACCAGTTTATCGGGTGACTGCGAAATTGTTCTCTGACTCTGATAGACTCAAATCATTCACACATAAGATTAGACGGCAGGTCGATGAACGTATCTACTCAGGTTGCAGAACAGCGAAAAGTACTGGAGCAGGCGATTGCGCAGGCACTTGAACTGGCTAAGGCAAGCACTGACAGCGCGGAAGTCGCGGTCAGTAAAACCACCGGCATCGGGGTCAGCACCCGCTATGGCGAAGTGGAAAACGTCGAGTTCAACAGCGACGGTGCGCTGGGCATCACCGTTTATCATCAGAACCGTAAAGGCAGCGCCTCATCGACCGACCTCAGCCCGGACGCGATCAAACGTACCGTGCAGGCGGCGATTGATATTGCGCGCTACACCTCTCCTGATCCTTTTGCCGGTCCGGCTGATGCAGCGCTGCTGGCCTATGACGCGCCGGATCTGGATCTCTACCATCCGTGGGAGATTGACGCCGACCGTGCTATCGAGCTGGCGGCGCAGGCAGAAGAGGCCGCGCTGCGCGCCGACAAGCGGATTACCAATACTGAAGGCGGCAGCTTCAACAGCCATGTCGGCATCAAAGTCTTTGGTAACAGTCATGGCATGCTGCAGAGCTACTGCTCAAGCCGTCACTCGCTCTCCAGCAGCGTGATTGCTGAGCAGGATGGCGACATGGAACGCGACTACGCCTACACCATTGGCCGTGCGTTCGACGATCTGAAAAGCCCGGAGTGGGTGGGCGCAGAGTGCGCACGCCGTACGCTTTCCCGTCTGGCGCCGCGTAAGCTGCCGACCATGAAGGCCCCGGTGATTTTTGCCGCCGAAGTGGCGACAGGCCTGTTTGGTCATCTGGTGGGGGCGATCAGTGGCAGCAGTGTCTACCGTAAATCGACCTTCCTGCTGGATGCCATGGGTCAGCAGATTCTGCCGGAGTGGCTGACCATCAGTGAACAGCCGCATCTGCTGAAAGGGCTGGCCTCGACGCCTTTCGACAGCGAAGGTGTCCGGACGCAGTCGCGCGACATCATCAAAGCAGGCGTGCTGCAGACCTGGCTTTTGACCAGTTACTCGGCGCGCAAGCTGGGCCTGACCAGTACCGGTCACGCTGGCGGTATCCACAACTGGCGCATCGCAGGTCAGGGCCACAGTTTTGATGCACTGCTTAAGCAGATGGGCACCGGACTGGTGGTCACCGAGCTGATGGGGCAGGGCGTCAGCGCCATTACCGGCGATTACTCTCGCGGTGCGGCTGGCTTCTGGGTGGAGAATGGCGTCATTCAGTATCCGGTCAGCGAAATCACTATTGCAGGCAATCTCAAAGAGATGTGGCGCAATATGGTGACCATTGGTGACGACATCGAAACCCGCAGCAACATCCAGTGCGGTTCCGTATTGCTGCCTGAAATGAAGATAGCGGGACAATAACATGAATTTCTGAAGCAGCCTGTTGGCTGCTTTTTTTTCATCACAATAAAAAGGAAATGATGATGCGTAAGCATGTGATTGCAATGTTGTCGGCTTCTTTGCTGTTCTCCAGCGTCAGCCTCTATGCGGCGGACCTGGAAGAGGATATGGACACGCTGAATGCAAACCTGAAAATTGTCAAAAAAACGGACAATGCTCAGGAGATGCAGCAGGCGTTAACGAAGATGCGAGCTGCCGCGCAGGATGCGAAGCAGTCCACACCGGATAAGCTGGAAGGCCAGCCTGCTGACAGCGCACAGATGAAAGCGTATCACGCCGGTCTGGACTCGCTGATTGCTCAGATCGATGTGGTCAATGCGCTGGCGAAAGCGAATAACGTGGCGGGTGCAAAGCGCGAAGCCGCCCGATTTGATGAGATCCGCGATACCAACCATAAGAAATTCCGCTAATCCGATCGCCGGTCAGCCCGACCGGCGTTTTTTACCATCACCTCTTCTTATCA
The DNA here is from genome assembly GCF_032114055.1 of Pantoea sp. Taxonomy (GTDB): domain Bacteria; phylum Pseudomonadota; class Gammaproteobacteria; order Enterobacterales; family Enterobacteriaceae; genus Pantoea. Next base: position 152,174 of record NZ_DAMCTB010000008.1, on the reverse strand, counting down.
CACCCTTCGCTTCTGCCAGCTGCGCCTGCCGGTGTCGCACAATCCGCCGCTTAATGACGGTATATCCTCACGCACTGTGCAATCTGTGACCTCTTTCGCACTAACCGTGCAGGCTGCGATCTGACGCATAACCTTCATCCTGATTTCCACTTGCTGCTGGAAATGTTGCCTCTCCACAGCCGGTGTGAGGAGGGCTAATTTATTTTCAACGCGAATTATCCGGCTTAACAGGAGTAGCAAGGTGAGCAATGACAGCGTTCCGGTGTATGAAGCGCCACCGGAGAAAGTGCAGGAGCTGGCTGACCGCGTGATGAGGCAGATAGAGGGGATCTACCAGCAGCATGGCATTCAGCCCAATGCGGTGCAGCAGCAGATGTTGCAATCTCATGTCACCGCAATGGCCTCACGCTCACTGAGCGGGGAGCCGCTGCCGGACGTGGAAGCGGAGCTGTTTGAGGATATTCCGTCGGAGACGTTAGTGCTGGCGCAGCAGGTGGTAGATCTGTTTGGCAATCTGCCCCGTGAAGAGGCGTGGCTGCTGTCAGTCCATATTGAAGTCGCGCGATCCAACAACTGAAGAGGAACAGAACATGGTCACAGTCGTCATTGGCGATCGGTTAGGTAAAGGGCAGAAAGTAGCGGCAGGTATCGAAAAAGCCGGTGGCCGCGCCGTCGTGGTACCCGGTGTGGCGGCCGACATGAAGCTGGGTGACGTGATGAAGGCTGAAAACGCCGATTTCGGCATCTCCTTCTGCGGCAGCGGCGGTGCAGGTGCGATCACTGCGCAGAACAAGCATGGTTACAAAGCAAAACATGGCATGCGATCGATTGATGAGGGCGTTACCGCCATCAATGAAGGCGCCACAGTGCTGGGCTTTGGTTTCATGGATAAGGAGGAGTTAGGTGAGCGGCTGGTGCAGGCCTGGAACAGGAAGCACGGCAGCGGATTATGAAAGAACACTACGTGACGCAGGTGACGGTCGACGGCAAAGGCGACACCAAAGCGAAAGCCTTTGCCGATGCCCTGAGCCGTGTGCAGAACCAGGTTCTGCGCGCAACGCAAAAAATTCTGCTGCGCATCGAACCTCAGGATATCCGGGTGCTGCGGGCGCAGGAGAGCGTCAGAACCGAGAAGTTTCTCTTCTTCTTTCTGGCGCGCCAGCGTCGGAGCTTCAGCGTCACGCTGGAGATCACCGTCAGCGTCACCGTTTTCGACACTGAGCAGGTGGCGTTCACGACAACATCATAAGCCTGTGAACATCGGGCCATTCAGCCCTGCGTCTGCTGTTGCGACTGTATGACTGGCAGGGCGAGGTGGCGGCTGATGCCAGACGGGTAAAAAAACGACAATAAGGTACAACAACATGTTTTTAATCATTTTGTTTAAGTCGTTGATCATTGGCGGTCTGGTTGGCGTCGGGGTGGGGGCAGGCGCCGCGCGCATGTTCCATGCGCCGACGACGCAGGGCATGGGGGCTTTCCGAACGCTGGGTGAGCTGAACTCGTGCGAAGGCGATCCTGCCTCCCACTTCTCCTTTGGTCTTGGCTTCTTTTTCAATGCCTGGGCATCTTCTGTGGCCGCCGGTTCCTTCACGCAGGATGTGGATCACCGCATCATCCCAAACTGGGGGGCAGCGGCGCTGATGGTGAAGAATCGCAACGTGGCGGAGACGCTGCACAACCCGAAAAAAATGGCTATCGCCTGCGGCATCATCGGCATGATCGTGGTCGCCTTCCTGAATTCGACCGCCTCTGCAGTGCCAGCTGCACTGCAGGTCACGGCAGTCAAAGTGCTGGTGCCCGCCGCGAACCTGCTGGTGAACACCGTCATGCCGGTTATCTTCTGGCTGGCCGCCATCGACGCAGGCAGAAAGTCGGGCTTCTGGGCCACCATTTTTGGCGGTCTGGCGCAGCTGATCATGGGCAATGCCGTGCCAGGCCTGGTGCTGGGCATTCTGATCGGTAAAGGCGTGGAAGAGAGCGGCTGGAACCGGGTCACCAAAGTCATGATGACGGCGATTGTGCTGCTGTTTGTGCTGAGCGGCTTCTTCCGCGGTTTCGACATGAAGCTGCTGCAGTCATTCCAGCTCGGCATTCCTGGCTGGCTTGACATGATCCACAACACCGTCAGCGGCAAATAGGGGCGATGCGATGAACGAAAATAAAGGTTTCTGGTACGCCGACTGGTCTTTTCCGATCTTTGTTGGCCTGCTCTCCTCGGGTGTCTTTGCCGGAACCCACATGTATTACCTCTATGGCATCGGCGCGTTTAACGAAGTGGCGTTTGTTTCGATGCTGCGCGCGGGCATGGAAACCGGCGTCTATGGCGCGGTTGCCGCCTTTGGTGCCAGCTTCCTGTTTGCCCGCATTATCGAAGGCTCGCTGGTGGGCATCCTGGACATCGGCGGTGCGATTCAGACCGGCGTCGGGCTGGGCGTTCCGGCGCTGCTGCTGGGCGCGGGTATCATCTTCCCGGTAGCGAACTTCGCCGCCTCGCTGGCGACCGGGCTGGTGATCGGCCTGGCCATTGGCTACCTGATTATTCTGGCGCGTAAATTCACCATCAATCAGAGCGACTCGACCTACGGCGCTGACGTGATGATGGGCGCGGGTAACGCCTCGGGGCGTTTCCTGGGACCTCTCATCATTCTCTCGGCTATGGCGGCCTCTATCCCGATTGGCCTGGGTTCGCTACTGGGTGCGCTGCTGTTCTATCTCTGGAACAAGCCGATTACCGGCGGCGCGATTCTGGGTGCCATGATCCTGGGCGCGCTTTACCCGATTGCTCTCTGATCGCCTCGACAGCCCGGCGGCGGGCTGTCGTTAAGGAGAAACCATGTACGACTTGATTATCCGCGCCGCACGACTCTGCGATGAGCAGGTGGTCGATATTGCGCTGCAGGATGGCCGTATCGCGGCAATAGGCCGCGTGCAGGGCAGCGCCCGCCGCGAGCGCAATCTGGCGGGCCGCGTCTATCTCAGCGCGGGCTGGATCGACTCACACGTCCACTGCTACCCCAAATCGCCGATTTATCATGATGAGGCGGACGCGATTGGCGTAGCGCACGGTGTTACCACGGTAGTCGATGCGGGCAGCACCGGCGCAGATCATATTGATGACTTTTACCGGCTGACGCGCACCGCTACGACGCAGGTCTATGCGCTGATCAATATCGCCCGCACCGGCATCGTCACCCAGAATGAGCTGGCCGATATGACGCAGATCGATGGCGAAGCGGTGCAGCAGGCGGTGACGCAGCTGCCTGATTTTATTGTTGGCCTTAAGGCGCGTATCAGCAGCAGCGTGGTCGGTAAAAATGGCGTGCAGCCGCTGATAAAGGCGAAAGCGATCCAGCAGCAGAGCGGCGGGCTGCCGCTGATGGTGCATATCGGCAACAATCCACCCGATCTCGACCAGATCGTGGATCTGCTCACCAGCGGCGACATCATCACCCACTGCTTTAACGGCAAGCCTAATCGCATCCTGACGCCGCAGGGCGAACTGAAAGTGGCGGTAAAGCAGGCCATTGCGCGTGGCGTACGGCTTGATGTGGGCCACGGCAGCGCCAGTTTCAGCTTTGAGGTGGCCCGCGCGGCGATCGCGCAGGGCATCCTGCCCGATACCATCAGCTCGGACATCTACTGCCGCAATCGTCTGGCTGGACCGGTGCACAGTCTGGCCCATGTCATGTCGAAGTTTTTCAGCGTCGGCATGACGCTGCCGCAGGTGATTGACTGCGTCACAGGCAGGGCAGCCGCAGGACTTCGCCTGCAGCGCAAGGGCCAGCTGAAAGTCGGTTATGACGCCGATCTGACGGTATTTAGCGTTAAACAGGAGAGCCAGCCCTTCATCGATTCAGAAGGTGAACAGGTGGCCTGTGAAAAACATCTGATCCCGCTGGCGGCCGTGGTCGCCGGAGAGTGGTTTGCGACTGAACAAGGAGCCGCGCATGAATTCGGTTTATGAAAAGTATGGCCTGAAGCCGGTGATAAACGCTTCTGGCCGTATGACGATCCTCGGTGTTTCCACGCCGTCGAGTGAGGTGATCGACACGGTGAAATATGGCCTCGATCACTACTTTGAGATGAAAGCTCTGGTGGATAAGACGGGCGCCTATATTGCCGGTCTGCTGAAGGTGGAAAACGCACTGGTGGTCTCCTGCGCCTCGGCGGGGATTGCCCAGAGCGTGGCGGCGGTGATTGTTAAAGACAGTGACTGGCTGCTGGATAATCTGCATGCTGCGCCGCTGACCGTTCCGCATCAGATTGTGGTGCCGAAAGGGCACAACGTGAACTATGGCGCGCCGGTAGGAAGTATGGTGGCGCTGGGCGGCGGAGAGCTGGTGGAGGCAGGTTACAGCAATGAATGCTCAGCCGCTCAACTCGCCGCGGCGATCACGCCGCAGACCGCAGCCATCCTCTATGTAAAATCGCATCACTGCGTGCAGAAAAGCCATCTTGATGTAGCACAGGCTGCCGCCGTGGCGCGCGAGCACGGTGTGCCATTGATTGTCGATGCCGCCGCAGAAGAGGATCTGCACTGCTACTACGCGGCGGGCGCGGATCTGGTGATCTACAGCGGCGCCAAGGCGATCGAAGGGCCGACCAGCGGGCTGGTGATCGGCAGACATCAGTACGTTGAGTGGGTCAAACGCCAGACCAACGGTATTGGTCGTGCGATGAAAGTTGGCAAAGAGGGCATTCTGGGGCTGACCCAGGCCATCGAAAGCTACCTGACGCAGCCGAAGATCAGCGGCGCACAGATGGTGGAAAAAATGACGCCGTTCATTGAGCAGCTCAACAGCCTGCATGGTGTGACGGCCCGCGTGGTGTGGGACAGTGCCGGGCGCGATATCGCCCGCACAGAGATCGCCTTCGATGAAGCCGCGATCCCGCACCGGACCGGCGATCTGGTGCAGGCGCTGAAAAAGGGCGACGTGGCGATCTACTTCCGCGGCTACAAAGCCAACGAGGGGATCATCGAAGCGGACGTCCGCAGCGTCAGCGCCGATCAGCTGAATACCATCTTTACCCGCATCCAGGCGCTGCTAAACGGAGAAAACAACGCATGACGCTGACCCCCCATTTTTATCAGGATCGTCTCTGCCTCAATGTGCTGGCGGGATCAAAAGAGAATGCGCGCGCCATCTGGCAGGCGGCAGAAGGGCATGTGCTGGTGGGCGTACTGTCGAAAAACTACGCCAGCAATGCGGCCGCGATCGCCGATATGCGTGAGTATGCCGCGCTGATCGACAACGCGCTCTCGATCGGGCTGGGCGCGGGCGATCCCAATCAGTCACGGATGGTGAGTGAGATCGCAGCGGAGCTGCAGCCGCAGCACGTGAACCAGGTATTTACCGGCGTCGCCACCAGCCGCGCCCTGCTGGGCCAGTCGCAGACGGTGGTCAACGGGCTGGTCTCGCCGACTGGCACGCCAGGTCAGGTAAAAATTTCTACCGGACCGCGCAGCGCAAAACAGCGCGACGGGATCGTACCCATCGAAACCGCCATCGCGATGCTGCAGGATATGGGCGGCAGCTCGGTGAAATATTTCCCGATGGGCGGGCTGCAGGCGGTAGAGGAGTATCGCGCCGTGGCGGAAGCGTGCGCAAAACTGGATTTCTGGCTGGAGCCTACCGGCGGCATCGATCTGGAAAATTTTGGTGAGATTGTCCGTATTGCGCTGGAGTCGGGCGTCAGTAAAGTGATCCCGCACGTTTACAGTTCGATCATCGACAAAGCCAGTGGCGAGACGCGCGTGGAGGATGTGCGGCAGCTGCTGGCCATCTGTAAAACGCTGCTGGCCTGAGGATCGATAGGATCGGTAAGCTCTGGCGCGATCGCGCAGCATGGACGTTGCGCGACAATCGCCGTAGGCTGATTTCCACTTTCTGTCTGCTAACAGGTAACGCTTGTGAGATTTCCCAATCAGCGCCTTGCGCAACTGTTCGATGCCCTGCAAAACGAAACGCTGCCTCAGGAGGAGCTGGCGCGGCGCTTTGCCGTCTCGACGCGCACCGTGCGCACCGACATGACGGCGCTGAATGCGTTGCTGGCAGAACATGGCGCGCAGTTTATCCTGCATCGCGGCGCAGGCTATCAGCTGAAAATTGAGGATGCGCAGCGTTTTCAGCATCTGCAACAGCACAGCGCGTCGCCGCTGCGGGTGCCGCGAACCGCACCGGATCGGGTTCGCTATCTGCTGACCCGCTTTCTCACCGCAGCCTATTCGCTGAAACTGGAAGAGCTGGCAGAAGAGTGGTTTGTCAGCCGGGCTACCCTGCAGAATGATATGGCCGAGGTGCGCGAATGGCTGGGGCGCTATCATCTCACGATCGAGAGCAAGCCGCATTACGGCATGAAGCTGTTTGGCAGCGAGGTAGCGATCAGGACCTGCCTGACTGACCTGTTGTGGCAAATCGATCAGCTGCAGCCGGAGAGTCCGCTACTGACCATCGAGGCACTGAACAGCGGCATACTGGAGACGCTGCGTCCGCTGCTGCAGTGCTGTTTCGCCCGATACAACATCCGGCTCAGCGATGAGGGCGAGCGTTATCTGCGGATCTACTGTGCCGTGGCAGTGCGGCGCATCAGCGAAGGCTATCCGCTTAACGATCCGGGTGCTGAAGAGATTGGCGAGGAAGAGCGGGAAGCCGCACATCAGCTGATCATGCTGATGCGCCCGCTGGTCAGCAAGCCGATCTCCCCGGCCGAAGAGCACTGGCTGCGGATTAACATCGCGGCGCGCCGGATTCAGGCGGTGGCCCCCAGCGCCATCAACGCTGACGATGGCGAGGCGCTGGTCGATTATCTGCTCAGCTTTATCAACACCCACTACAACTTCAATCTGCAGAACGATCAGCAACTGCGTGCCGATCTGCTTACCCACATCAAAACCATGATTACCCGGGTACGCTATCAGATTCATATCCCCAACCCGCTGCTCAGTAACATCAAGCAGCACTATCCGATGGCCTATGATGTCACCCTGGCGGCGGTCACCAGCTGGGGCAAATATACCCCTTATGTGATCAGCGAGAATGAGATTGGCTTTCTGGTACTGCATATCGGTGTCGGGCTTGAGCGCCACTATGACGTCGGTTATCAGCGTCATCCGCAGGTGCTGCTGGTATGCGACAGCGGCAACTCTACGCTGCGGATGATTGAGGCGATGCTGCTGCGCCGCTATCCGCAGCTGCAGGTCACGGCGCGACTGTCACAACGTGAATATGAGGCGCGCAGCCGCATTGATGAGGATTTTGTAATCTCGACCATCCGGCTCAGCGAAAAAGAGAAGCCGGTGGTGGTCATGTCGCCGTTTCCCACCGGTTTCCAGCTGGAGCAGATTGGCAAACTGGTGCTGGTCGATCGAACCCGGCCCTATATGCTGGCGAAATTTTTTGATGCTCAGCATTTCCATATTATCGATCGGCCGATGACCCGTTCTGAGCTGTTCCGCCAGCTGTGCGATCAGCTGGAGGCGGAGGGATTCGTGGATGCGGCGTTCTATCCGTCGGTGGAGGAGCGCGAAGCGATCGTCAGCACCATGCTCGGCGAAGGCATTGCGCTGCCGCACTCGCTGGGGCTGCTGGCAAAGAAAACCGTGGTCTGCACCGTGCTGGCCCCGCAGGGTATCGCCTGGGGTGACGACACCGCCTATGTGATTTTTCTGCTGGCGATCAGCAAAAGTGAGTATGAAGAGGCGATGGCGATCTACGATCTGTTTGTGACTTTTCTGCGTGAAAGGGCGATGACTCGCCTGCGGGACAGCAGCGATTTCAGCAGCTTCAGGGCGGTCGCAATGGATTGTCTGAACCGCCCCTGAGAATCAGTTTTTCTTCGCCAGCAGGCGCGGGATCTCACGCAGACACCAGGATTTGGCTTCGCCCATGCTGTCGCGTCGCCACGCCATAATAATATCGACTTCACGGGTGTACTCCGGGCTGACCACCCGCAGGCGACCTTCGGCAATATCCTGCTCCACAAGCGAATAGGGCATGGTCGCGACGCCCAGGCCCGCCAGCAGCGCGCGGCGCTTGTCATCCATGCTGCTCACGGTCAGGCGCTGCTGCTTATCCAGCAGCTGCACGGTCAGCACCGGTCGCTCACGGGCAGTATCTGCCACCGCAATGCCACGGTATTTCACCCGCGTCACTTCCGACTGCGGTTCAGGCTCGTTATGAATCGGGTGATCGGCGCTGGCGACATAGACGCTCATCATGGTGTAGAGCTTGCGGGTGTTGATCTCGGTTGAGGCGCGGAAGTGCATATCCGGCGCGATCACGATGTCGGCGCGACCCTGTTCCAGCCGCTCCCAGGCGCCCGCCAGCACTTCGGTAACCAGCGAAAACTGTGTATTGGCCTTGTCGGCCAGCCGCGTGACCAGCGGAAACAGCGCCTCGACCGGCACCAGCGCTTCGGTCACGATGGTCAGATGGGTTTCCCAGCCGCGCGCCAGTGCTTCCGCATCAGTGGTGAGCTTATCGGCAGCTTCCAGTAGTACCCGGCCACGCTCCAGCAACATGCGTCCCACGTTCGTGAATTTGGTGCGATGACCGGAACGATCAAACAGCACCACATCCAGCTCCTCTTCCAGCTTCTGCATGGTATAGCTGAGGGCGGAAGGGACGCGGCCCAGCTCATCCGCGGCGGCGGCAAAACTGCCACGCCGATCGATCGCATCCATTACGCGTAAAGATTCAAGGGTTAACGCACGCTCTTTGGCCATCCCGGTTCTCTGTCAGGAAATTTGAACATGCCGGGCAGATTAACTGGCTAACAATCCGGCGTCCAGACTTTTACCATGAGGGTATTGAGTCCGTGACCGATCCTCGTCAGCGGATGCCGGAGGTAAATCATGATCACCACACGCAGTGCGTCCGCATGTGGCCAGGCCGATTTCGGCTGGCTGCAGGCCCGCTACAGTTTCTCTTTTGGCCACTACTTTGATCCAAAGCTGATGGGCTACGCGTCACTGCGCGTCCTGAACCAGGAAGTGCTGGCGCCGGGCGCGGCGTTTCAGCCACGCTCTTATCCTCAGGTCGATGTGCTGAACATCGTGCTGCAGGGTGAAGCGGAGTACCGTGACAGCGAAGGCAACACTATCAGCGTGCAGGAAGGAGAGGCGCTGCTGCTCTCTGCGCAGCCGGGCGTCAGTTACACCGAAATAAACCAGAGCAAAGAACGGCCGCTGACGCGTATGCAGCTCTGGCTGGCCGCCTGCCCGGAGCGGGAAAATCCGCGCATGCAGAAGATGGCGCTGGCAGAAGGGGAGCTGTCGCAGCTGATCGCTTCACCAGATGGCGCAGACGCAAGTCTGCAACTGCGTCAGCAGGTATGGATTTATCAGGTCGAACTGGCGCCCGGTGAGCAGCACGCGCTGCGCTTACAGGGGCCGCGCGCCTATCTGCAGTCGATTCACGGATCGCTGGCAGCGATGTCCGGCACCGATCATCAGGAAACGCTGGGCTGTGGTGACGGCGCGTTCCTGCAGGAAGAGAAGCAGTTGCAGCTGACCGCAAAAACCGCGACCCGCGCGCTGGTTATCGACATTCCGGTCTGAACCGCAGGCAATAAAAAAGGCGGCCAGGGCCGCCTTTTTTTGCGTTCTGCAGGTTACTTCAGCATGGTGAATGCGGTGGTAACGTGCTTCACGCCGCTGACACGGCTGGCGATATCGGCCGCGGCCTGCGCTTCCTGTGGCGTCACCAGACCCAGCAGGAACACTTCGCCATTCTCCGTCGTTACTTTCACGTTGGACGATTTCACCTGATCGCTGCCCAGCAGCTGTGAACGGATTTTGGTGGTGATCCAGGTGTCTGATGAGGTGGTGCCGAGCGTCACTTTCTGCCCGATACGGATTTCATTGTAGACCTCGGTTGCCCCATCCACGCCCATCGTGATCTGTTTGGCGCGATTAGCAATCTCCTGCGACGGCGCCTGACCGGTCAGCAGCACTTTGCCCTGATAAGCCGTGGCAATCACGCGGGCATCGGTTTTGATCTGCTGATCTTTGGCTAAAGCGTTTGTGACGCGCAGCTCCAGCGTGCCGTCATCCACCTGTGTCCCGACTGAACGGGGATCGGTGGCCGTTTTAGTTGCCACGGCCGCACCGCCCGCGACCACCGCGACGCAGCCCTGCAGCAGCATGGCAGTTAACAGAATAGCTATAGCGTTCAATGCTTTCATTCGTGCTCCTTCGTTCATTCCTGATGGGGAAAGAGAGTGTTATCGATCAGATCGCACAGGCAGTTCACGGTGAGCATGTGCATCTCCTGAATCCGGGCACTGCGATGAGAGGGAATGCGGATTTCCACATCCTGCGGGCCCAGCAGTCCGGCAAGCTCTCCGCCATCATACCCGGTTAGCGCAACGATAGTCATATCGCGTGTCACGGCGGCTTCAACCGCCTTGATAATGTCACGCGTATTGCCGCGGGTAGAGATCGCCAGCAGCACATCGCCAGCCTGTCCCAGCGCGCGCACCTGTTTGGCATACATTTCATCATGCAGCCGGTCATTGCCGATCGCGGTCAGCATCACGTTGTCTGCACTCAGCGCCAGCGCCGGTAAGCTGGGGCGTTCGGTTTCGAAACGATTGATCATGCTGGCGGCAAAATGCTGTGCATTAGCCGATGAGGCCCCGTTGCCACAGCTCAGGATTTTATTGCCATTGAGTAACGACTGTACCAGCGTCATGGCTGCACGGGAGATGGCATCGGGCAATGCCTCAGCGGCAGCAATCTGGGTCTGAATACTTTCAGTAAAACACGCTTTAATTCTTTCCTGCACACGACCACCTGGTTCTAAACGTCTGCATTAAAGGCATTCGGCAGCCATTCAAGCGCCGTGCCGGTAATGGCGATGATATCGAAACGGCAATTCACTGTTTCAAAACTGCCGCCGCGTTGCGCCAGCCAGAGGGCGGCGGCGCGCAGCAGCTTTTGTTGTTTATTCCGGGTTATGCTGGCAAGTGCGCCACCATAACGCGCGTTGCGACGATAGCGGACTTCTACAAATACCCAACAGTGCCCGTCGCGCATAATCAGGTCAAGTTCACCCTGCCGAAGGTGAACGTTGCTGGCGACCCATGTCAGGCCAGCCTGCTCCAGATAGCGCCGGGCCTTTTCTTCGTACCCGGCCCCCATCTGCTGGCGGGTCAGTTGGCTGGTGCGATTTCGCCCCGACGATACTGGTTCCATGTCAACGTCCTGTTGATCACACAATCCGCATTGGCACTGAGCCTGCCGGTGTTGCCATCCAGCGTAAAGCCTGGTGTCTGGCGCATCTGGTTAAAGTGGTTCGCCAGCGTCCAGGCGTCCATTCCCATGGCGTAGAGACGCACCAGCGAGTAGTCATTGTTGAAGGACTTTGACGTCTGCTGCATCAGGCCAGGGTTGCTGCCGGAAAGTAGCGGGATGTCGCTGAACTGCAGGCCATCCATCTCCAGACGGAAATCAGGACCGGCACCGGCCTGGGCGCTGCGTGAACTGGCGTAGAGCGAGATGTTGCTGCGACTGCCAGTGCGCATCGCGATCATTGGTTTGATCAGCTGCAGTTCATCCTGAGTCGACACGATATAGACCGCATCGACGCTGCCTCCGCTGCTGGTGCTGACCGCATCCGGCGTGCTCTGCTGCGGCGCCGGAATCGTCAGCCCTGCGATGGAAACACCCTGCGACGCGGCGGGTGCCACATTCACCGGCGTACCGGAGAGGCTGATGCCTGCGCCACTGTTGATGCCCTGTTTCAGCTCAGCGGTGGAACCGAAGCGCTGCTGCATCACCGTCGTGCCACCCAGCGACTGCCACTCCTGGGCAAAGGCGTTGGTGACGCGATCGCCCAATCCGCTGCGCGGAACCAGCAGCAACGGCTGGCGTTTGCCCTGATCCCAGATATGGTGTGCCGCATCGCGGGCTTCATCTTCAGGAGAGAGCGCAAAGTAGCAGATATTCGGATGGTTCTGGATTTTTTCCGGCTCGTTAAGCGCCAGCACATTCAGCGGCGTCTGGCTGTTGGCGACTTTTTCGACGTTGCTCTTCAGCAATGGGCCGACCACGATAGTGGCGCCATCCTGCTGAGCCTGCTGCATCACCTGTTCAATCGGCTGGCTGCTGGTGTCATAGACTTTGATCTGCGCGTTACTGGCCGGTTGTGCAGCGACCGGCTGGGACTGCGGCTGCGAAGCGGTGTCCGGAGCCTGCTGCTGTGAGGCGGTGTCGGCAGACTGCGGCTGCGGTGCGCTGATCGGATCGCTGGCAGAACCGGGAACGGCAGCAGGCTGGGTGCTGGCGGTGGTATCGGCCGCGGCCGGCTGGCCGGTTGAAGCAGGCTGAGCGGACGGTGCAGAGAGACCGTTCTTCGCGTCATTGAAGCCTTTCTGAATTGCGTTGGCGAACACCTGGGCCTGGCCATTCAGTGGCAGCAGCAGCGCGATAAGGCTGGTCGAGGCTTTAGTATAGTTCTGCATCTGGCTGAGCTGCGTCGGCAGGGTTTTGGCTGCCGGGTTCTGCGGGTAGCGGGTCTGCCAGTCTTTGATGCCTGACTTGAGCATTTCCGCATCCTGGGCGTTTGCGCGCCAGACCGCGAGCAGATCCAGCCAGCCCTGCAGCACATTTTCGTCGGCGTTAATGACCAGGTTGCTGACCTCCTGCGGCGACATCTGTGTCAGTGTCTGCCAGGTGGCGTCAATATTGCCCTGATGATCGGTGCCTTTCAGCAGCGGCTCCTGCGCGATGTAGGACCGCACCAGCGAGAGCGACGGGCGACCCTGGGCGCTGGCAATCTGCAGGCTGTAGTAGCGCGCCAGCTGATCCTGCGACAGAGCGCCGGTTTTTACCTGCGCTAACAGCGGTTCCGCCTCTTTGGTTTTCTGCTGTGCAATCAGTAACTGCGCGTTGAGCAGCAAAGATTCCTGCTGCTGCGTCTCAGAAAGCTGCTGCGGCAACTGGCTCAGTTGCTGCGTCGCTTCAGGATACTTTCCTTCCTTCAGGAGGGCGCGGATTGCGAGTAATTGCCAGTCGGTCTTGCTATCATCGCTGCTCTGCTGTGCCTGCTGCAGATAGTAAGCGGAACCGGCTGTGATAGGCCCCTGAATATTGACGGTTGAGGTTTGCGGCCCCTGACCGCTACACGCGGCTAAAATCAGCCCAGCAAGAATGACAGGCAGAAAGCGTCCTGCTTTATGACGAACGACTTTTGAAGGAAGCATACTGTATCCAGTGATGTTTTTTTCAAGATGCTCAATATTAAATCGGCAATTCGGATGAAACAATGAAACAACTCGATCGGGCAGAGATTTCTGCCAGCACGCTCTACATCGTTCCAACCCCGATTGGTAATTTGGGTGATATCACCCAGCGGGCGCTGACGGTGCTTTCGAGCGTCGATCTGGTCGCTGCGGAAGATACACGTCATACCGGACTGTTGCTACAACATTTCGCCATCAATGCGCGACTCTTCTCACTTCATGACCACAACGAACAGCACAAGGCTGAGCTGCTGTTGACGAAGCTGCAAGACGGTCAAAGCATAGCCTTAGTTTCGGATGCTGGCACGCCGCTGATCAACGATCCGGGCTATCATCTGGTGCGTCGCTGCCGTGAAGCGGGCATTCGTGTGGTGCCGCTGCCGGGTGCCTGTGCCGCAATTGCTGCATTAAGTGCTGCGGGTCTGCCGTCCGATCGTTTCTGTTACGAAGGGTTTCTGCCTGCCAAAACTAAAGGTCGCTGCGATGCGCTGCGGGCGCTGGTGCAGGAGCCGCGCACGCTGATTTTCTATGAATCGACCCACCGCCTGATCGATAGCCTGCAGGATATGGTCAGTGAGCTGGGCGCTGACCGTTATGTCGTGCTGGCGCGTGAACTGACCAAAACCTGGGAGTCCATTCACGGTGCGCCCGTGGGCGAACTGCTGGCGTGGGTAAAAGAGGATGAGAATCGTCGCAAAGGCGAGATGGTGCTGATTGTTGAAGGCCACAAGGTCGGGAATGAGGATGCGTTACCGGCCGATGCGCTGCGCACTCTGGCGCTGCTGCAGAAGGAGCTGCCACTGAAGCGCGCGGCGGCCCTGGCGGCCGAGATCCACAGTGTGAAGAAGAATGCGCTGTATAAGTATGCGCTGGCGCAGCAAGAGGCGTGACAAACGGCGGGGAATGTCCTATTATCCCGCGCCGAAGCTGACCAGACAGTCGCCGCTTTGTCGTCGTCCTCACATGTGGGGAGACGGGCAGAGGGGAGGAAAGTCCGGGCTCCATAGGGCAGGGTGCCAGGTAACGCCTGGGAGGCGCAAGCCTACGACCAGTGCAACAGAGAGCAAACCGCCGATGGCCCAGAAATGGGATCAGGTAAGGGTGAAAGGGTGCGGTAAGAGCGCACCGCGCGACTGGCAACAGTTCGTGGCACGGTAAACTCCACCCGGAGCAAGGCCAAATAGGGGTTCACAAGGTACGGCCCGTACTGAACCCGGGTAGGCTGCTTGAGCCAGTGAGCGATTGCTGGCCTAGATGAATGACTGTCCACGACAGAACCCGGCTTAACGGTCAGCTTCGACTTTTACTGAAAACCCCGCTCTGGCGGGGTTTTTGCTTTTCAGACAGCGGGCAGGCGGCGATGAATGCCTGTCCACGACGCACCCTATGGAAAGAATGCGGCTTAACGGCCAGCGTCGACTTTTACTGCAAACCCCGCTCTGGCGGGGTTTTTGCTTTTCAGGTCACGAGCAGACAGCGATGAATGACTGTCCACGA
>NZ_DAMCTB010000008.1:0-137329 GCF_032114055.1 Pantoea sp. | reverse complement strand
CGATGAATGACTGTCCACGACGCTCGCCATGAAAGAATGCGGCTTAACGGTCAGCGTCGGCTTTTACTGAAAACCCCGCTTTTGCGGGGTTTTTGCTTTTAACGCTAATAAGATTTAACCGCGGCCATGCGGTTCGTCCCAGTCAAATGCCGGCCCCAGCGAAATGACGCCGTGCGGGTTGATGGTCTTGTGGCTGCAATAGTAGTGGTGACGGATATGTGGCAGGCTGACCGTCTCTGCGATACCCGGCATCTGGTAGATGTCGCGCAGGAAGCCACTAAGATTTCTGTAATCAGAAATCCGGTGACGATCGCATTTAAAGTGAGTCACATAGACCGGGTCGAAACGCACCAGTGTGGTCCAGAGTCGGAGATCCGCTTCGGTCAGCTGGTCACCCGTCAGGTAGCGATGCTGACCTAAAATCTGTTCCAGCCGCGACAGCGAATGGAACAGGGCGGTGACGGCCTCATCGTAGGCGGATTGCGACGTGGCAAAGCCCGACTTGTAGACCCCGTTGTTCACGGTGTCGTAGATCCAGCCGTTCAGCTCATCGATTTTCTGACGCAGTGCGGCGGGATAGTAGTCACCGGCACGCGCACCCACGGCATCAAAGGCGCTGTTGAACATGCGGATAATATCTGCCGACTCATTGCTGACGATGGTGTTCTGCTGCTTGTCCCACAAAACCGGCACGGTGACGCGGCCACTGTACTGCGGGTCGGCGTGCAGATAGAGCTGATAGAGAAACTCGTTCTGATAGAGCTTGTCGCCGGTCGCCTCTTCGAAAGTGTCATCGAAGGTCCAGCCGTTCTCCAGCATCAGGGGATGGACAACGGATACATCGATCATGCTGTCCAGTCCTTTCAGTTGACGCATCAGCAGGGTGCGGTGCGCCCACGGGCAGGCCAGCGAGACATAAAGATGGTAGCGGTCGCGTTCGGCGGTGAATCCCGCGTCGCCAGTCGGACCGGCACTGCCATCCGCTGTAACCCAGTGACGAAACGCCGACTCTGAACGTTTAAATCGTCCGCCGGTAGATTTGGTGTCATACCAGGTGTCATGCCAGACACCGTCAATTAACTGTCCCATAATGGCTCCAATGCAAACAGGGCGGGGAAATTTCCCCGCCCTGCTAAGTATATGTGGCATTACGCATGACGTGAGATTAGTGCGCAACGGCCTGCAGTTTTCTTTTGCTGATCAGGTGGTCAAGGCTGTATGCGCCAGGCCCCACCAGACCCAATACCAGGAAACCACCAGCGATAGAGAGGTTCTTCATAAACATCAGCTGGTTGACGCCTTCGGCAAAGTTACTGTGGAACAGAAACGCCGTCAGGATGGTGAAACCTGCGGTAAACAGGGCAGTAAAACGGGTCAGGAAACCAAACAGGATAGCCAGGCCGCCGCCGAACTCCAGCAGAATCACCAGCGGCAGCATAAAGCCAGGCACGCCCATCGCTTCCATATACTGCTGTGTACCGGCATAACCGGTAATTTTGCCCCAGCCCGCCGTAATAAACAGGATTGGCATCAGGATGCGAGCCAGTAACAGACCAGTATCTTCGAATTTTTTCATCATTTACTCCAGCGCTATCAGTGATGCAGGGCAGGTTGCCCGCAGGATTTATGCCCGCTGAAAGCAGTGTTGCGTTCATTGGGGTGATGGCTGAAGATGATAGTCGCGCAGTGAAAAGGTTGTAAGCGAGATATACTGTCAATGTTTTTCAGAAATTCTGATGAAAAAAAACCGGCCTTTCAGGGCCGGCTTTTAGCAGGATTAGCGCGATGATGTCGCGGATTTGATCATACGCCAGGTGCTCCAGGCGCCGAAGCCCCGTTTTGCCCAGCGTAGCAGCCGGTTGGGGCTGCGGATGGAGTAGACGGCCAGCGCACTGCTGCCGATAGCCAGATAGCGACGTAAGCTGAGGAAAGTAAACCAGCCGCGATCGTAGTGGGCGGTGCTTTCCAGCCAGTCACGCCGCGCTGCGCTCAGGTCCAGCCGCTGCTGCTGCACATGCTTAAGCAGTTCATGGATGCGTTCTTCACGCTCGCGGCGGCTCATCAGCGCTGCTCCTCAAGCAATTGACGGTCGGTTTCCAGCTCTTTGCGCGTGTGGCGCAACAGCGTGGACTGACGTGTTTTGTGAAGCGTCCAGAGTCCGAAGATAAGCGCCAGCAGGAACAGTGTGCCCGTGGTGATGCCAATGGCCATCAGGCGGTATTGCGCGTCTACCGCCCAGATAATCAACACCATCAGACTCATCAGACCAAATGCTGTGAACAGCATGGTCAGGCCCACCATCAACAGCAGCTGTATCAGGTTTGCTTTTTCCTGTTCCAGTTCCACCACTGCCAGACGGACACGCGTCTCAACCATACCCACCAGCGTGGTCACAATGCGCTGACCGATGTTAATGACCCCTTTCGCCGGGCCGTGGTTCTGCTGTGAGTCAGTCATAATTAACGACGCGAAATGAGCATGCCCAGTGCGACGCCAATCGCTGCACCGATGCCCACACCATGCCATGGATTTTCACGCACGTAGCCTTCCGCTTTCTGCGCCGCTTCGCGGGTGGTCGCCGCAATGCGTTCACCTGATTCGCCCAGACGTTCGCGCGAGCTGTCCAGCGCCACACGCGCTTTGTTACGCAATTTATCCAGCTCGCCTTTGGATTTTTCAGTACCGCTGCTCAGCACTTCTTCCAGCGTATCCGCCAGGTTTTTTAGCTCAGCACGCAAATGTTCCGACGATGTGTCTTTAGACATAAAATACTCCTTTAACATCAGTTGGTTAATTCCGATTAATAGGGCTCCGCCTGTAACTTTTTCAGCTCCCGGCGCGCGTCATCCAGCTTTTGTTCTCTTTTGGCAATCTTCTCCCTGTCATGGCCCTCTTCGCGCTCTTCCCTGAGTGCGCGCTCGCGCTCTGCCACTGTTTGTTTCTGCGCGTTAATTCTTTCCAGATGGGCTGCTTCGAGTTTTTTATCGCTGCAGTCAGCCCGGACTTCTGTTAGCGCACGCTCCAGGCCGTTCACCCGGCGCTGGTTGTTGTGCTTCTGCGCCATCCCAATTTCACGCTGAATATCCTGCTCTTTCTGCTGGCACAGCGTTTCAGCGGCCAGCAGTGAGCCCGACAGCGAGAAGATTGCGACACCCAGTAAAAATTGATATTTCATCGGTCCTGGACCCTTCCTTTGCGACCTGATCCGTCATCACTGGCGTAATCGTCTGATTTCGGGTGCTGAGGATCGACTCTCGCTTAAGCATAGACAGCGATAGTAAAAAGTTCAAAGAAGACCGGGAGATAGGGCCTCTTTCACGCCACCCCATGACAGTGTGGCGGCGTGAAAGAGGCGGCATCAGGCGATTACGCCAGAGAGAGGTGCTGAGAGTGATCGTGCTGCGCCACGATAAAGCCCTGCGGCAACAGACGGCGCAGGACTTTTTGCGCCGCCAGGCTCTGCTCTTCGCTATCAAAATGGATGACCAGCGCATCACCCGCAGGCGTGATGCTTTTGATACGGATGCCCTGCGCGCTTAACTGCTGATAAAGATAAAACCCATCGGGCAGCGTCGCTCCGGCATGGGAAACCCGAATCTGCACTACCGTTTCGTGCTTGATCAGACCGGGAATGAGACAGAGCGCGACCAGCGCAAAGGCAGCAGCAATCAGCCACGGTCGCCACCGTTTATGAACAGCCTGTAGCAGTTTCATTACTCGGCTTTCCCGTTCTGATTCGCCTGACGCTTACGCCATAAAACGACAAGGGACCCGACGAGACCAAACACCAGCAGCGCCAGTGGCAGCATCATCAGGAAGAACATCATCTCATCTTCATAACGCCGGAAAATCGGGGTTTTACCCAGCGCAAAGCCGATAACGGTTAAAATCACAACCCACAGAAAGGCGCTTACCCAGTTGAAAAACTGGAAGCGGGCATTGCTGAGACCGGACAGACCGGCGATGGTGGGCAGCAGCGTACGCACAAAGGCGATAAAGCGGCCAATCAGCAGAGCCGATAAACCGTGGCGGTGGAACATGCTGTGCGCGCGCTGATGGTACTGGGCGGGCAGGTGAGAGAGCCACTTCTGTACGGTCGGCGTATTGCCCAGCCATCGCCCCTGGATATAGCTCACCCAGCAGCCGAGGCTCGCGCCCGTGGTCAATACCAGGATGGTCAACGGGAAACTCATGGTGCCTTTTGCAATCAGCACGCCCACCAGAATCAGCAGGCTGTCGCCCGGCAGAAACGCCGCAGGAAGCAGGCCATTTTCCAGGAACAGAATCATAAACAGCACGCCGTAAATGGCCCATACCAGCGCGGGATCGGAAAGGGTTTCATAATCCTGTTGCCACAGGGCATGCAGCAACGCTTGCAAAATATCCATCAATCATTCCTGAACATCATTGTTAAACATGTCCCACAGGGACCTGAACGCAGACCGGCATTTCGTTATAAATTTTAGGAGCACAGCCTGGGCGGGATTTTCCGGATCCTTCCAGAATTGATTGTTAAATCAGCGACTTTATAACCCCCTGTCGCAAAGGGTAATAAAAGGGCGATAACTGTAACAAAATTCGCCTGTCTGAGACAGGAAAACTCTCTGACAGACAGGAGTTTTACCTTGTGAAATGACCTGTAAAAAGGAGCTTTACACGTCCTGACACTATTGCAGATTAACTGACCCTTTCAGAGGGCCTCTGGCGCACTCAGCGGGCGTGGTCAGACCCTTCTGGCAGGATGACGGGGTTCTCGCTGAACATATAACGATCCACGTTAAACTCGAAGTCATCCGCCGTCGCGTTAAACAGCATCTGCTTAGTATTTTCCAGATGTTGCCACATCGCCAGTTTGCTGGCGGCAGGATCTTTGCGCATCAGTGCTTTCAGGATCTGATCGTGGTCGTCGCACCAGCTAAGAATACTGCGCTGGTCGATGTGCTCGTGAAGTTTGAGCCAGTAAGGATTGTGCAGGCGATGCAGCCACATTTTTTCAACGATGGCGGCTAAGGCGCTGTTCTGGGTGGATTGGGCGATGCGGACATGAAACTGCATATCCCACTCGGAGTCACGGAAGTGATCCTCCTGGCGGGCTTTTTCCTGAATCGCCATCAGGTCGATAATGTCCTGCCGCGTGACCTGGGTGGCGGCGAACTCGGCTACATTACTCTCAATCAGCTGGCGGGCCTGAAGAAGTTCAAACGGGCCAAAGGTGGCGAACTCCAGCTGGCTGCTGCTGACGGCGATGCGATTCTGTTGCTGGCTGGCAATCACATGGATGCCGGATCCTTTGCGCACTTCCACATAGCCTTCCACTTCCAGCATGATAATCGCTTCGCGAACCACCGTGCGGCTCACTTCCATCTCTTCGGCAATCAGGCGTTCAGCAGGCAGCTTGTCGCCCACTTGATAAATCCCGGTTTCAATGCGGCTTTTCAGCGCGCTGGCCAGCTGTTGATAGAGTCGACGGGATTCGGTGAGGTCCATAGCACAATCCTGATAGCAGACAGATAAGTTGTTATACCACTTCAGGCGGGGCGAGGAAATGGGCTGGCCTGCGCCAGCCCGACAGATTAGCTGCGTACGGCGCTGGCCTGTGGAATAACTGGCTCAGCATTCAGCTCTGAGATCGGTTTATTCTTCAGCACCGTCCAGATCACCACGGCACCCAGCAGATCGAACACTGCCAGCGCGGCAAACAGCGGGCTGAAGCCCAGCGTATCAGCAAGCGCACCGACCACCAGCGCAAACAGGGTGCTGGCGGTCCACGCGGCCATGCCGGTTAAGCCGTTAGCCGTCGCCACCTCGTTGCGGCCAAACACGTCAGAGGAGAGGGTAATTAGCGCACCCGACAGCGCCTGATGCGCAAAGCCGCCGACGCACAGTAGCCCGATAGCGATATAGGGGCTGGTGAACAGGCCGATAGTGCCGGGCGCGATCATCAGAACGGCGCCCAGCGTCACGACCAGCTTACGGGAAACGATCAGGTTAACGCCGAACCAGCGCTGAAACAGCGGCGGCAGATAGCCACCCAGAATGCAGCCAAAGTCCGCAAACAGCATTGGCATCCAGGCAAACATGGCGATCTCTTTGAGATTGAAACCATAAACCTTGAACATGAAGAGCGGAATCCAGGCGTTGAACGTTCCCCACGCCGGTTCTGCCAGAAAACGTGGTAGCGCAATGCCCCAGAACTGACGATTGCGGATAATCTCCAGCGCCGACATCTTACGGGTGTTGCCAGTCTGATGCTGCGCTTCCTGACCGGAGATAATGTAGTTGCGCTCTTCGTCGCTGAGTTTTGTCTGCTGTTTGGGGTGCTTGTAAAAAATCAGCCAGCAGAGCGCCCAGGCCATACTCAGTACGCCGGTAATAATAAAGGCCATCTGCCAGCTGTGCGCCATGATCGCCCAGACCACCAGCGGCGGAGCCAGCATCGCGCCAATAGAAGAACCGACGTTGAAGTAGCCTACCGCCACCGACCGCTCCCTGGCCGGAAACCATTCGCTGCTCGCTTTCAGGCCTGCCGGGATCATCGCGGCTTCTGCCGCACCGACCGCGCCGCGTGCCAGCGCGAAGCCGCCCCAGCTGCCCGCCATGGCGGTGGCGGCACAGAATATTGCCCACAGTACCGCAAACATCGCATAGCCGATTTTGGTGCCGAGCAGATCCAGCACATAACCGGCGACCGGCTGCATCAGCGTGTAGCAGGCGGAGTAGGCCGCCACAATGTAGGAGTACTGCTGCGTGGTGATATGCAGCTCTGTCTGTAATGTCGGAGCGGCCACGGCGATCGTGTTGCGGGTCAGATACCCCAGCACGGTGCCGAGCGTGACCAGCCCAATCATATACCAGCGCAACCCTTTGATCTTACGCATCCTCTACCTCTTCCAGTTCTGTATGCGGTCTTGCCGCTGTTGTTATCTGGAGCGGGACTGCACGTGATGCAGATTGCTCACGCCCGCAGGTTCTGTTTAAGCAACCCTGTTATGACCTTGCCATTTGTCCGTCGTCAGCGTGCTCACGACAGGTCGGGAGACTAACTTGTTATACAACTTTAAAAGTTGAGAGCTATCACAAAAACCCTTTCTGCACTGTGGGATACTGGAAACCTGCGTAATGACAGCCATTTAGCGCGCAGGCGGCGACAGAAATGTCCATAGCGGGCGCCCGATAGCGTGGTTTATGTGAGCAGGATCGCAAACAAATCGGTAACGCAACAGAATTGGTATGATAACTTTGGACCATTCGTGGTTCAGCAGATGAGGATGGATGTATGTCACGTTTCATGACCGAGGATTTTTTGCTGGAGGGTGAATTCGCCCGTCGTCTCTATCATGACTATGCGAAAGATCAGCCGATTTTCGACTATCACTGCCACTTGCCTCCGCAGCAGATTGCCGAAAATTATCGCTTCGCCAACCTTTATGATATCTGGCTGAAAGGCGATCACTACAAATGGCGGGCGATGCGCGCCAACGGTGTGGCTGAGGCGTTGATCACCGGAGACGCCAGCGACCGCGAAAAATTTGATGCCTGGGCGCGCACCGTGCCGCACACCATCGGCAACCCGCTCTATCACTGGACCCATCTTGAACTGCGCCGGCCTTTTGGCATCACCGGCACGCTGCTCTCAGAGAAAACAGCCGACAGCATCTGGGATCGCTGCAATGCGCTGCTGGCGCAGGAGAGCTTTACCACGCGCGGCATCATGCAGCAGATGAACGTCAGGATGGTGGGCACCACTGACGATCCTCTCGACGACCTGCGGCACCATCGCGCGATGGCAGAGGATGCCAGCTTCAGCGTCAAAGTGTTACCGAGCTGGCGACCGGATAAAGCGTTTAACATTGAAGCGGAGACCTTCCTGCCGTGGATTGAATTACTGGAGCAGCGGACGGACATCAGTGTGCAGCGTTTCGACGATCTGCGCCGCGCGCTGCATCAGCGGCTGGATCACTTCGCCGCGCACGGCTGCAGAATTTCGGATCACGCGCTGGATGTGGTCTGTTATGCCGAGGCGGATGATGCCACGCTGGATGCGATTCTGGCGCGCCGCCGCAGCGGTGCCGCGCCCAACCCACAGGAGACGGCACAGTTCAAAACTGCCGTGCTGGTCTGGCTGGGCAGCGAATATGCCCGTCGCGGCTGGGTGCAGCAGTATCACATCGGCGCACTGCGCAACACTAACCCACGCCAGTTTCAGCTGCTGGGGCCGGATGTGGGCTTTGACTCTATCAACGATCAGCCGCTGGCAGAGCCGCTGGCGCGTCTGCTGGGTGCCCAGAACCGTGACAACGCGCTGCCTAAAACCATCCTCTACTGCCTGAACCCGCGCGATAACGAAGTGCTGGCCACCATGGCAGGCAATTTTCAGGGTGAAGGTCAGGCGGGCAAAATGCAGTTCGGCTCAGCCTGGTGGTTCAACGATCAGCTGGATGGGATGCAGCGCCAGATGACGCAGCTGGCGCAGGTCGGCCTGCTGAGTCGCTTTGTCGGCATGCTGACCGACAGCCGCAGCTTCCTCTCCTACACCCGCCACGAATATTTCCGCCGGTTACTGTGCCAGATGATCGGCCAGTGGGTTGAGCGGGGCGAGGCACCGGCCGACGAGGCGCTGTTAGGCCAGATGGTCCGGAATATCTGCTTCGACAATGCCCGTGATTACTTCGGCATTGAGTTGGGGGCCTGATGATGAAAAGGCTGAACCGCCACGACTTTCCAGGGCCGGTCTACCGCGACCGCATTATCCAGTTCGGCGAAGGCAACTTTCTGCGTGCTTTTATCGACTGGCAGATTGACTGGCTGAACGAACATCAGGGTATTGATGCCGGAATCGTGGTGGTACGGCCGCGCAACCGTGAGGTCAGTGACAGCCTGAATCAACAGGATGGCCTTTACACCACGCTGATCCGTGGGCTGAACGATCGGGGCGAGCCGAGCAGCGAAACCCGGCTGATCCGCAGCCTCAACCGCGAGATCCAGCCCTGGCAGCAGCATGACGCCTTTATGGCGCTGGCCCGTAATCCTGACCTGCGCATGGTCTTCTCCAACACCACCGAAGCGGGCATCACCTTCAGCGAGACGGATCGGCTCTCTGACGCGCCCGCCAGCAGTTATCCCGGCAAACTGACGCAGCTGCTGTGGGCGCGCTATACCCACTTCAGCGGCGCCCGCGACCGGGGCTGGCTGGTGGTGCCGTGTGAGCTGATAGATCACAACGGCGATACCCTGCGCGAACTGGTGCTTCGCTACGCCGACCTGTGGCATCTGCCCTCAGAATTTAAAACCTGGGTTAATCAGGACTGTGCCTTCTACAACACCCTGGTGGACCGCATCGTGACCGGTTTTCCGGCAGAGAGTGAGCCGCTGCAGAGCGCGCTGGGCTATGAAGATCGCTATCTGGTGGCGGGCGAAGTCTACTACCAGTTTGTGATTCAGGGGCCGTCGGCGCTGTTCAGCGAACTGAAGCTGGCGGCGCTATCGCCGCAGATCCGGCATGTGGATGATATTGCGCCCTACAAAGCGCAGAAGGTCGCCATCCTTAACGGTGCGCATACTGCGATGGTGCCGGTGGCGTTTCTGGCCGGTATTGAGAGCGTCGGGGAGGCGATGGCCGATCCGGCGATCGCCGGATTTGTGGATCAGCTGCTGCGTCACGAGGTGATCCCGACTTTGGATCTGCCAACAGCGGAGCTACAGAGGTTTGCCGATGCGGTCGTGCGCCGTTTCCGCAATCCCTTTATTCGCCACGCGCTGCTGTCGATTGCCCTGAATGGCATGACCAAGTTCCGCACCCGCCTGCTGACGCCGCTGCTTGCTGACCATCAGCAAACCGGCAGATGGCCGACGCATATCACCTTTGCCCTGGCGGCGCTGATCGCTTTTTATCGCGGCGCATCAGACGGAAAGACGTGGCCGCTGCAGGATGAGCCGCACTGGTTAGCCTTTTACGCTGAAGCCTGGAAAGCCTGTGATGCTGACCCGCATGCGTTGCCGCAACTGGTGCATGGCGTACTCGGCAACGCGCAGCACTGGGGCCAGGATTTAACCCGTCAGCCCGGACTGGCTGAACAGGTCACTCAACACCTGCAAAATATCATCGCTCACGGGATGCGTGAGGCGCTGAACCAACTGAGATAACGCGATGCAAGATGCCATTAAGATCGATCCCCGCGATAACGTCGCGGTGGCATTACGGGACTTAGACGCGGGAGCCACCGTCGACCTGCCGCCACAACGCGTGGTGCTGCAGCAGGCGGTAGGGCGCGGGCATAAATTTGCCCTGCAGCCGATCGCGCAGGATGCGCTGGTAATAAAATATGGGCTGCCGATTGCTCACGCCACGCAGCCTGTCGCTGCAGGTGAGCTGATCCATTCGCAGAACGCCCGCACCAATCTCAGCGACCTGGACGACTACGTATATCAGCCCGACGTCGTGACGCTGCCGCCGCAGCCGGGCGATCGCGAGGTGCAGATCTATCGTCGCGCCAGCGGCGAGGTTGGCATCCGCAATGAGCTGTGGATCCTGCCCACCGTCGGCTGTGTTAACGGCATTGCGCGCCAGATCCAGCAACGCTTTCTGAAAGAGACGCAGCAGGCAGAAGGGATCGACGGGGTATTTCTGTTTAGCCATACCTTTGGCTGCTCACAGCTGGGGCAGGATCACGAGAATACCCGCACCATGCTGCAGAACATGGTGCGCCATCCCAATGCGGGCGCGGTACTGGTGATTGGCCTGGGCTGTGAAAACAATCAGGTCGATGCGTTTCGCGACACCCTGGGCGCGTTTGAAAGCGACCGGGTGGCGTTTATGGTATGCCAGCAGCATGACGACGAGGTTGAGGCCGGCGTCGAACGTCTGCATGCGCTCTATGAGAAAATGCGTCACGACCGTCGTGAACCCGGCAGGCTCAGTGAGCTGAAGTTTGGTCTGGAGTGTGGCGGCTCAGATGGATTATCCGGGATCACCGCCAACCCGCTGCTGGGCCGTTTCTCCGATCAGATGATCGCCAACGGCGGCACCACCGTCCTGACTGAAGTGCCGGAGATGTTCGGCGCGGAGCAGATTCTGATGAGCCGCTGTCGCGACGAAGCAACCTTCAGCAAAACGGTGGCGATGATCAACGATTTCAAACAGTACTTTATCGATCACCAGCAGCCGATCTATGAGAATCCGTCACCGGGTAATAAGGCGGGCGGGATTACTACGCTGGAGGAGAAGTCGCTGGGCTGTACCCAGAAAGCGGGGCAGAGCCAGGTGGTCGATGTGCTGAAGTATGGCGAGCGGTTAAAAACGCCGGGGCTGAATCTGCTGAGTGCGCCGGGCAATGATGCCGTCGCCACCAGCGCCCTGGCGGGCGCCGGCTGTCATATCGTGCTGTTCAGCACCGGGCGCGGCACGCCTTATGGCGGTTTTGTGCCGACGGTGAAGCTGGCGACCAACACGCCGCTGGCGGAGAAGAAACCGCACTGGATCGACTTTAATGCCGGCCGGCTGATCGAAGGAATGAGTATGGAGGCAATGCTGGAAGATTTTGTTGACCGCATTGTCGCGATTGCCAGCGGTGAGCTGACCAACAATGAGAAGAACGATTTCCGTGAACTGGCGATTTTTAAGAGCGGTGTAACGCTCTGATTTTCGGGTGAAAAATGGCAACTCTGGCATTGCCATCCCCGTCGGTTAATTCTGTGCCCGTCGCGGGTGGCGGAGTTAGACCGCAAAGTCGCTTAAAGCATCCCTGCTCGCCCGGCCCGCGCAATTACGCACCTCATCCCTGAGGTGCGCCCGTTGCCGGGCCAACGCTTTGCGTTGTTCAAAAACGCTCCCGGCGTTTTTGTCCCTGGCGCGGGACGCTTTGCTCTTCGGACGCCGCCACCCGCTCTTTGAGCGGGTGAGCTATCTGTAAGATTAAGCCCGGCTGGTTTCGCGCTCCGCTTCTGCCTGACAGACGGCGGCAGTAAACAGAATATCGGTTGAGGAGTTCAGTGCGGTTTCTGCTGAATCCTGCAGGACGCCGATGATAAAGCCGACAGCCACCACCTGCATCGCCAGGTCATTCGGGATGCCGAACATATTGCAGGCCACCGGGATCAGCAGCAGTGAACCGCCTGCCACACCCGATGCGCCGCAGGCACAGAGTGACGCCACCAGACTCAGCAGAATCGCCGTCGGCACATCGATGCTGACACCCAGCGTATGCACGGCCGCCAGTGTCAGCACGGTGATGGTGATCGAGGCGCCCGCCATACTGATGGTTGCGCCCAGTGGAATCGACACCGAATAGGTATCCTCATTCAGGCCAAGACGCTTTGCCAGCGCCATATTCACCGGAATGTTGGCGGCAGAGCTGCGGGTAAAGAAGGCGGTGACGCCGCTTTCACGCAGGCAGGTAAAGACCAGTGGATAAGGGTTACGACGGATTTTCCAGAACACCAGCATCGGGTTGACGACCAGCGCCATCAGCAGCATACAGCCCAGTAACAGCGCCAGCAGATGGGCATATTGCCACAGCGCGCCAAAGCCGGTTGAGGCCAGAATTGACGCCACCAGGCCAAAAATGCCGATCGGCGCGCAGCGGATAACGCAGCGGACCAGCCAGGTTACCGCCTCTGAAGCATCATTCAGTAAGGCGTGGGTCGTGTCACTGCTGTGGCGAAACGCCAGCCCCAGGCCAACGGCCCAGACCAGAATACCGATATAGTTAGCCTGCATCAGGGCGGTAATCGGGTTCGACACCATGCTCATCAGCAGGCCGCGTAACACTTCCGTGATCCCGGAAGGCGGCACGATCTCCGTGCTACCTACGGCCAGTGTCAGCGTCTGCGGCATCAGATGGCTGAGGGCCACTGCGACGACCGCCGCGAAAAAGGTGCTCAGCAGATAGAGGATGATAATTGGCCGGATATTGGTTTTCTGGCCCTGCTGGTGGTTGGCGATCGAGGCAATCACCAGCATCAGAACCAGCACCGGCGCGACCGCTTTCAGCGCACTGACAAACAGTTCACCCAGCAGACCCACCGCCAGCGCGGCATCGTGTGAAATCCAGGCGAGCGCCACACCGGCGATCAGCCCAATCATGATTTGCTTCACCAGGCTTCCGGCGAGCAGCGTGCCCAGACGTGAGGAGAGAGTTTTCTGCATAATAGTTTCTATATTCTGTCGCGGATGTAGTTTCAGGCGCGATGTTTTGCATCGGCTAAAACGGTTTGCCCGGCGGAGTATAAGGAAAAGATCGGACGAGAAAAGAGAAAATTCTGTCGCTGTGGCGGAGGTCGGGTTTTTATTATGCTGGATAGTGGAAGTGTGACAGAGGGATGAAATGTCGGGGCTGGACGCCGCAAAATAAAACAGGGGCATCCGTTGCCCCTGCAGGTAATTATGGTGAGATCCTTTTCTGGTCTCTTTTGCGGTTGACCCAGGCATTAATCAGCAGGGTTGAGGCCAGAATCACGCCAACCACACTCAGTGAGATACCGACCGGGATATGATAGAGGTCGACAATCAGCATCTTGAAGCCGATAAACACCAGCACAATCGCCAGGCCATATTTCAGCATCGAGAAGCGTTCCGCTACGTTAGCCAGCAGGAAGTACATGGCGCGGAGACCCAGAATCGCGAACAGATTTGACGTCAGGACGATAAACGGGTCGGTAGTCACGGCAAAGATCGCCGGAATACTGTCGACCGCAAAGATCACGTCACTGAGTTCCACCATGATCAGCACCAGCAGCAGCGGCGTCGCAAACAGCACACCATTTTTGCGGGTAAAGAACTTCTCGCCGTCGAGATCGTCGGTCATGCGTAAATGGCTGCGCAGCCAGCGCACTACCGGTTTGTCGCCCACCGCACTGTCATCCTCTTTCGCCAGCGCCATCTTCACGCCGGTAAACAGCAGGAAGGCACCAAACACATAGAGGATCCAGCTGAACTGCGTCACCAGCCAGCTACCGGCGAATATCATGATGGTTCGCAGCACGATAGCGCCCAGCACCCCGTAGATCAGCACGCGGCGCTGCAGGTTAGCCGGAATGGAGAAGTAGCTGAAGAGCATCAGCCAGACGAAGACGTTATCTACCGCCAGCGCCTTCTCCAGCACATAGCCGGTCAGGAACGCCAGCGTCTGCGTGTTAGCGACCTCACGGCCTGCGCTGCCCGCCAGATACCACCAGAAAGCGGCGCTGAACAGCAGTGAAACGGAAACCCAGATCAGCGACCAGACAGCCGCCTGTTTGAAAGACATGGTCTGCGCACCACGGCGTCCCTGCAGCAGCAGGTCGATAGCCAGCATGATCAGCACCACAACCGCAAAGCTGCCCCAGAGAAGAGGCGTACCCACAGTCTGCATAGTCGTATCCTGTCTTAAAATAAAAAAACGGCCAAAGTCAGAAGACATCAGCCGCTTATTTTTCTGTAAGCAAACCTCGCCTTCCGGCAAGGTCTCACTTACAACACAGAAATCGATTCCGGGTTGCCTGATGACCGGATGCTTTCGCAACGTAGTGACGATCAATCAGCTTACAAGTTACTCCCCTTTACAGGAGAGTACGTTACGGTTTCATTGCTCAGGAAGCAATCGTTCTCAGTCATATTTAGAAATATTTACACAGCAGCCCGATCCGCCGGGAAGACCACGCCGGTCTGGCCGCGGATCGCCGTCAGCAGTGCCGCCGTGGTGCGCGACACTGCCAGCGCAGGATGGTCCACCTGACGCTGCTCAACCAGCCGGGCAAAGTCGGCGGCTTCGTAGCGCATTGTGTTGCTATGCTGCGGCTCGCTCAGCAACTGCTTTTCGCCGCCACGCGGTGCAAAGATCAGCTGCTGGCACTCCGCTAACTTCTCAATCACCAGTGCGCCCGCTTCCCCCTGAATCTCGCTGGGCAGGCTGGAGTCGCTGACCTTGGAGTGCAGGATCGTTACGTCAAAATTGCCGTAATTGAGCACCACGACGCCGTGTGCATCCACGCCGCTTTCCAGCAGTGTTGCGCTGGCCTGCACACGCTGGGGCTCACCCCACAGCGTGACCGCCGCGGCCAGGCAGTAATAGCCAATATCCATCACGGAGCCATTCGACCAGCGTGGATCGAAGGTATTCGGGTGCTCACCCTTGAGATAGCGCGGATAGCGTGAGGAGTACTGGCAGTAGTTCAGCAGCACTTTTCGCAGCTTGCCGACATCAGGCAGCGCCTGCCGAAGGCGGTGGAAGTTGGGCAGGCTGGCGGTTTTGAAAGCCTCAAACAGGACGACCTGATGTTCACGGGCGCAGGCGATCATCTGTTCCACTTCTGCCAGATTTGACGCCAGCGGCTTTTCGCAAATGACATGCTTGCCGTGCGACATAAACAGCAGCGCCTGCTGACAGTGCAGGGCGTTGGGGCTGGCCAGATAGACCGCATCGACTTCCGGGCAGGCGGCCAGCGCCGCCAGCGAGGTAAAGGTTTGCTGGCAGGGATAATCAGCCATAAACGCGTCGGCCTGTGACTGGCTGCGTGAGTAAACCGCGTGCAGCGTCATCGCGCCGGTTTCATGAGCAGCATCAATAAACTGGCGTGTAATCCAATTTGTTCCCACAATGGCAAAACGAATCACGTCATCTCTCCGGCAGCAGTAAAACGGCAGAGTAACATCTCCGCCACGCTGCGCAATGGCGCCGGGCGGGCAGAGCGTGATCCTGCGATCTGCATTCCACTACTATGCGGACGCGACCCTTTTCAGGCAGCAACCAGGGAGCGCAGGTGAAAGCAAGTAAGCACGCATTAAACTGGACCACATTCTTAATCGCCATTCCGGTCGGGTGCGCGGCGTCGCTGGTCACGCTGGCATTTCGTGGCGTGATTGAGCTGATCAACCATCTGCTGTTTGCCCGCAGCGGCGACATTACCGAATCCCTCACGCTCTGGCCGTGGATCTTCTGGCCGCTGCTGGTGGGGGCGGGCGGTGTACTGGCCGGCTATTTTCTGCGTTATGCGGTCGCCCTTGAACAGCAGCAGACGATAAAAACCGATTACCTGGAAGTGATTAATGCCCGGCTCGATGCGGTGCCTACCCGGACCTCGCTGTTTCGCGCGCTGTCGTCGATAGCCAGTATTGGCAGCGGCGCGTCGATAGGTAAAGAGGGGCCGATGGTACAGCTGTCGGCACTCTGTGGCAGCGCGATTGGCCGCCTGTTACCTGCATCAATGAATCTGAAAAACAGCGACGTGGTGGCGATGGCGGCGGCGGCCGGCCTCTCGTCGGTCTACCACGCGCCGCTGGCCTCGGCGATTTTTGTGGCAGAGATCGCTTTCGGCATCTCTGCGCTGCAGCGGCTGATCCCGCTGATTATCGCCTCCGCCACGGCGGTGATGACAATGTGGACGCTGGGCTTTCGCAGTGCGCTCTATCCGCTGGCGGAGGCCGATTTCACCATGGACCTCAGCACGCTAATGATGACGGTGGTGATTGGTCTGAGCGCCGGTCTGGCGGGCTGGATCGTCATCAAAAGCATCGCCCGCAGCAAACTGCTCTTCAGCCGGATTGCCTCGCTGCCGCTGCGGCTGGGTGCAGGCGGATTCGCCGTCGGCCTGCTGGCGCTGATCTCCACCGACATTCTCGGCAATGGCTACGAGGTGATCGTTAAAGTGATGGCGGGCGACTATCTGCTGCCGGGACTGCTGTTACTGCTGGTGCTGAAAACGGTCGCCACCAGCCTGTCGGTGGGGTCAAATGCAGTGGGCGGCCTCTTTACCCCGTCGCTGCTGATTGGTGCGCTGCTGGGCGTGGCGCTCGCCACCGTCGGCGCGGCGCTGCATCTGCCGCTCGGCAATGTGCTGCTCTATGCCGCCATCGGCATGGCGGCGGTGCTGGCGGCGGTCAGCCAGGCCCCGCTGATGGCGATGCTGATGGTGCTGGAGATGACGCTCAACAGTAGCCTGCTATTCCCGCTGATGATCGCCACGGTGCTGGCGTCGATGGTCGTCTATCGCCTGCAATCCGCCAGTACCTATCCGGTAGTGAGTCATCACTTCAGCCGTTCAGAAGCGAAATATGATTTCGATAATATGCGCATTGCAGAGCTGATTATTCCGGGGGCGGCGCTGCAGCCGGAGGAGTCGGTAGGGCAGGCGCTGGCGGTCAGTTCGCTGAAGCGTGAACGCTACGTCTATGTGATTAACGCAGCAGGCGCCTTTCTTGGCGTGGTGTCGATTCACGAGATCGCGCGCCGGGTGCTGGCGCAGGAGATTACGCTCGACTCACCGGTGCAGTGCGTGATGGATCAGGATTTCCCGGTGGTCTGGCAGAATCAGAGTATGCGCGAGGGGTGGGAAGCCTTTGCGGCCGTCACGCTGGAGCGGCTGCCAGTGCTTAACAATCCTGAAGAGCGACGCTTTCTGGGGGCACTGACCAAAACCAGTCTGATCCAGAAAGCGCAGGAGTTTCTTTAAGCAGCGTTGCCGCGCATCGCCTGGTCGGTCATCCAGAGGCGCGCATCAAATTCGAGCTGGTGATAGTCGGGCTCCATGTGGCAGCAGAGCTGATAGAACGCTTTGTCGTGATCCTTCTCTTTCAGGTGCGCCAGCTCATGCACCACGATCATCCGCAGAAACGGCTCGGGTGCGAGGCGGAAAAAGGTGGAGATGCGGATCTCCGCTTTCGCCCTGAGCTTACCGCCCTGCACCCGTGAAATGGCAGTGTGCAGCCCCAGCGCGTGCTTCATCACTTTGATTTTGTTATCCCACATCACTTTGCTGATCGGCGGAGCGTTCCGCATATAGCGGTTCTTCAGCGCCTGAGTATAGTCATACAGCGCCTTGTCGCTCATGACATCATGGGTGTCGGGGTAGCGTTCCTGCAGAAACGCACCTAAGCGCTGGTGGGCTATCAGCGTCTGAACCTGCTCAAGCAGCGGGGCAGGATAACCCTGAAGGTAGATGAGTTGGGACATTAGGGATTCCAGGCGAAAAAGAGTATACTGCGCGCCCTTTTTATCGGGGCGAAAATTAATCAAAGTGTACCACGCCGGAGAATTCATGAGCCAACCTGAACTGAACGATCGCACACTGATCCTGCATCGTTTCCCGCAGATGCGTGACGAAAGTCCATTACAAGCCTGGGACGCGGCTGATGAATACCTGTTGCAGCAGCCGCTGCCAGCGGGACCGGTGCTGGTGTTCAACGACAGTTTCGGGGCGTTGACCTGCGCGCTGAATCCACGCCCCGTCTGGCACGTCAGCGACTCCTGGCTGAGCCAGCAGGCGGCGCGTCAGAACCTGAAATTCAATGACATGGACGACGGTGACGTTCACTTTGTGGATAGCCTGGCCGAACTGCCAGCGGCGCCGGCGGCGGTGCTGATCAAAGTCCCGAAAACCCTGGCGCTGCTGGAGCATCAGCTGCGCGCCATCCGTGAGGTGGTGACCCCTGATACGGTGATTCTGGCGGCGGCACGTGTTAAAGAGATCCATAACTCGACTCTGCAGCTGTTCGAACAGATTATCGGTGAAACCCGCACCTCGCTGGCGTGGAAAAAAGCGCGTCTGATCTTCAGCCAGTTCACCCGGCCCGCGCTGCGCGAGGCGAAGCCAACGCTGGCCTGGCCGCTGGATGGCACTCCGTATCAGATCCACAACTACGCCAACGTGTTCTCACGCGCTTCGCTGGATATCGGTGCACGGCTGTTTATACAGCATCTGCCGGAAAACATTGAGGGCGAGATTGTCGATCTGGGATGCGGCAACGGCGTGGTGGGGCTGATGGCGCTGGCGCAGAACCCTCAGGCGGACGTGCATTTCCTGGATGAGTCCTACATGGCGGTCGCCTCCAGCCAGCTGAACGTGGAGCTGAACCGTCCGGAAGATCGGGATCGCTGCCAGTTTAAGGTGAACAACGTGCTGAGCGGCTATCCGTCTGATCGGCTGCATGCGGTGCTCTGCAATCCGCCTTTCCATCAGCAGCACGCGGTCACCGACCATCTGGCCTGGCAGATGTTCCGTGATGCCAAACGCACGCTCCAGTATGGCGGCGAACTGCGCATTGTCGGCAACCGCCACCTGGATTATCACCACAAGCTGAAGAAGATGTTTGGTAACTGCACGCTGATCGCCTCCAACCAGAAGTTTGTGGTGCTGCGTGCGGTAAAGATGCGTTAATCAGATCGTCAAAGCCAGCCGGGTCGCCTGCGCAATGGCGCGGCGCGCATCCAGCTCCTGCGCCACGTCAGCCCCGCCGATGATGGTTACTCTCTGGCCCCGGTCGCGCAGCGCGGCTTCCAGTTCGCGCTGCGGCTCCTGCCCGGCGCAGATAATCACATTATCCACCGCCAGCCGCAGGGTTTCCCCGTTGCGCCGCAGATGCAGGCCTTCATCATCAATTCTCAGATACTCCACGCCGCCCCACATCTCAACGCCGCGCATCTGCAGACTGGCCCGATGGATCCAGCCGGTGGTTTTTGCCAGCCCGGCCCCCGGTTTGCCTGAGCGCCGCTGCAGCAGCCAGATCTGCCGTAACGCGGCAGGCGGCTCAGGCTTCACGATGCCGCCACGCTGCGTCAGATTGTGGTCGATGCCCCATTCCGCATAAAACGCCGCCAGATCCGCATCCTCTGCAGGCTGCGACAGATACTCCGCCACATCGAAACCAATGCCGCCAGCGCCGATAATCGCCACCCGCTTGCCCACCGGGCGCTTATCGCGCAGCACCTCAAGGTAGCTCAGCACGCTGGGGTGATCGATGCCCGGGATGGCCGGGGTGCGCGGCTGGATACCGGTCGCCAGCACCACCTCATCGGCGTCACTCAGCCGATCTGCATCGACGCGACAGCCGGTTTTAATCGTCACGCCCGCAGCCGCCAGCTGATAGCGGAAATAGCGCAGCGTTTCGCTGAACTCCGCTTTACCGGGGATCTGCCGGGCGAGATTAAACTGACCGCCAATTTCCGGTGCGGCGTCATAGAGTGTCACCTGATGGCCGCGCTGTGCCGCCTGCAGGGCAAACGCCATCCCGGCCGGGCCTGCACCGACCACCGCCAGCCTGCGCGGTGCGGCGCTGGCCACGACCGGCATCAGTGATTCATGGCAGGCGCGGGAATTGACCAGGCAGGACGCTATTTTACCGGCGAAGACCTGATCCAGGCAGGCCTGGTTGCAGGCGATACAGGTATTGATGCTGTCCGGTTCGCCGCGCTCCGCTTTGCTGACAAAGGCGGGATCGGCAAGAAAAGGGCGCGCCATCGACACCATGTCAGCGCAGCCTGACTGTAGCAGCGACTCGGCGACAGCGGGGTGGTTGATGCGGTTGGTGGCGATGACCGGCACAGAGACATGGGCGCGCAGCCGCTGCGTCACCCAGGCAAAGGCCGCGCGCGGCACGCAGGTGGCGATGGTCGGGATACGCGCTTCGTGCCAGCCGATGCCGGTGTTGAACAGCGTGACGCCACACCGCTCCAGCTCGCCCGCCAGCTGCAGCGTCTCCGCCAGCGTGCTGCCTTCTTCGATCAGGTCGAGCATCGACAGGCGGAAAATAATGATAAAGGCGTCGCCGGTCGCGGCGCGCACGGCGCGGGTAATCGCCAGCGCGAACTGCATCCGCTGCTGAAAGTCCCCGCCCCAGCGATCGCTACGCTGATTGGTGTGCTTCACCAGAAACTGATTAATCAGATAGCCCTCAGACCCCATAATCTCCACCCCATCGTAGCCCGCCTGCTGCGCCAGCCGGGCGCAGCGTGCAAAGTCATCGATGGTCTGTTCAATCGCCGCCTCGCTCATCGCCTGTGGCGTAAAGGGGTTGATCGGAGCCTGACGGGCGGAAGGGGCGACCAGGTCGGGTTGATAGCTGTAGCGACCGGTATGCAGGATCTGCAGCGCGATTTTTCCCTGATGCTGATGCACCGCCCCGGTGATCTGCCGGTGCCAGTCACACTGTGATTCGTCGGTAAGCATGGCGCCATGCGCCGTGGTGACTCCCTGTGGATTCGGGGCAATGCCGCCGGTAACGATCAGCGCGACACCCTCGCGCGCCCGCTCGCCGTAGAACGCCGCCAGCCGCGCGGCCCCCTCCGGATGTTCTTCCAGACCGGTGTGCATCGATCCCATCAGAAAACGGTTTTTCAGACGGGTAAAACCCAAATCCAGGGGGGTAAACAGCGCAGGGTAGGCGGTATTCGCAGGCATAAGCGTGACTCAGCATGAAGTGGTCGGATGAGTTAACTCTAGCCACTTCCCGGTTAAAAAAAAGTGAAAGAGTGTCAGGCTGTGAGTGAAATCAAAAACATCGGCGGGCGACAAGCGGGTCAGGGCAGCTCACGCGGGCCTTCCGCCTGTGTGCGGTCAGCCCAGTGGCGGGAGTCCCCCTGTTACGCCGCATC
This sequence comes from Pantoea sp., assembly GCF_032114055.1. Lineage (GTDB taxonomy): Bacteria > Pseudomonadota > Gammaproteobacteria > Enterobacterales > Enterobacteriaceae > Pantoea. The sequence goes on along the minus strand of NZ_DAMCTB010000008.1, from coordinate 115,988 downwards.
GTCCGGCATCGGGCGTCGGCGGATCCACGAAAAGCGTGAGCGATAGCCGCTGCCGAAGTGGGTGTTAAAGCGGTAGCTGGAGCCGCTCTCTGCCATGCAGTAAGTACAGACATTCACATTGTCGATCTGCGAAGCGGGCACGCCTGCTTCTGTCAGCATCTGTGTCGCCAGCGCGGGCAGATCGAACCAGACCCCCTGCTGGTGGGCAACGGCCTGCGGACGTTGCGCCAGCCGATTGACCGGCTGGTGCTGATGCCAGCGCAGCCCGCGGGTAAAGGCCGGATTCTGCGCGATCGCCGCCCGCTGCGGTTCAGCCAGCTCATAGCAGCAGGGCCCCATCGCCGGACCGATCGCTACCACCAGATTCTGCGGGGCGCAGCCCTGCTCGCACAGTTTTTCCACGGCGCGGGTCAGGACGCCCGCCAGCGTGCCCTTGAGTCCGGCATGCACCGCAGCCACGATTTTTGTTTCACGATCGGCAAACAGAACGGGCAGGCAATCCGCCGTGTAAACGGCGACCGGGCGCGTTCCGCTGGCGATCACGCCATCCGACTCGCAGCTTTTAGGGGGGATGTTCTCACTGTCACTGACCACGGTCGCGCTGTGGCGCTGATGACCATAGGCGGCATCGACGGGCGGCGGCTCACCGGCGGGCTGAAACGCATAATCGAGCCACGTCAGCGCGTCGAGCAACGGCGAGTGCGGGTTCACGGCCATAAGAATCTCCTGTTATAACAGCATGCGTTGGGCTGCCCACAGCTTACGTTAACTGCTACATTTTTGAAGCTTCTCCCAAGCCCTTTCTCACATTAAGGATGAAATGATGAAAACCTCCGCAAAACTCGCTGCATCCGGTCTGGTCGCGCTGTTGCTGACCGGCTGTGCTCCCTCAGCACAGCAGACCGCGCAGCAGCAGCTCGGCCAGCAATCGGTGCTGGCAGCCAACTGGTTCCAGCAGTCTGGCGAATATCAGGCGCTGACCTGGCAGGCCTTTAATGCCGCGCGCATGGCCTTTGATCAGGCGCCTTCGCTGACCGGCAAACCCAAAGCGGTCATTGTCGATCTGGATGAAACCATGCTGGATAACAGCGCCTACAGTGCATGGCAGGCGAAGAACGGTCAGCCGTTCAGCAGCAAAACCTGGTCAGCCTGGACACAGGCGCGGCAGGCGAAAGCGGTGCCTGGCGCCGTTGAGTTCGCCCGTCACGTCACCGAAAACGGCGGCACGCTGTTCTATGTCTCGAACCGCGACCAGAAAGATTACGCCGCCACCGTCGCCAACATGCAGCAGCTCGGTTTCCCTGACGTCAGCGAAAAGACGGTGCGTCTGAATACCGACAGCTCCAACAAGCAGGCGCGTTTCGATGCGATCAAAAATGCCGGCTATAACGTGGTGCTCTACGTCGGAGATAACCTCAACGATTTCGGTGGGGCTACCTGGCATCAGGGTAATCAGCAGCGGCGCGATTTTGTTAACCTCAACCACCAGCGTTTTGGTACACAGTTCATCGTGCTGCCAAACCCGCTTTACGGTGACTGGGAGAGCGGCATGGCGGAAAACTACAACAAGCTGACCCCGGAACAGCAGCTGTCGGTGCGGGAGTCGCGTCTGCAGAGCTGGAACGGTAAATAATTCGTCAAGGAAAAGAGCCTGAGCATTCAGGCTCTGATAATTTCCGGTCCTGATTTACTTACCGCCGTCACTATATCCCTGCAAATGAAATTAATTATCTCCCGCTTTATTCTTAACTCAAATCAGGTGGATTAAACTGGCTTTTCGCAATTAAGCTGGTGAATCCTGCTAATGGTTAATTTTTTAATTAAGAGTAATCCTGGTAAAAAGCCAGCCGGTGCGGGAAGTAAAGAATATCCCCTGCGTTACTGATTGTATTTATTTGTCAGTGATAACTTTACTTATTAATCTGAATTAAAATAAATATATGATTTTAATGAATTAACCATTCATTTTTTATATTTAGCTTCGCTTCTGCTACTTAATTAAATTTACTTTTCGCTGACTTTTACTGACACCAGGTTGACAAAGTCGCTGATGTTAACGCGCTGTAAAATATTGCTCGTGCATTAGCAATGGTTAACGTCTATAACCTTTTTCTGTGACTCAGTTCTTAATTACCTGGCGGCTTACCCCTTCACGGGTCAGCCGAAACACTTTGTGGTCAGCCAGGATGCGACATCCCGGTAGTAGAGAGAAGATGATTGTGACGACACTTAAACCCTTATTAGCGAAAAATCGCAGTTGGGCCTTACAGCGCCGCCAGCGTAATCCGGACTATTTTAAAAAATTCCTCCATCAGCAAAAACCGCACTCGCTCTGGATAGGCTGCTCTGACAGTCGCGTTCCCGCCGAAGTTCTGACCGGCTCCCAGCCTGGCGAACTCTTTGTCCACCGCAATATCGCCAACATGGTGATTGAAGAGGATGACAACTTACTCAGCGTCCTGCAGTACGCTCTCTTTTTTCTCGGCGTGAAACGCATCGTTCTGAGCGGCCACTACGGTTGCGGCGGGGTTGAGGCCGCGCTGAACCTGCCGGGCAGCGTGCTGGACGGCCAGGAAAGTGCGCTGGCAAGGCGCATCAGCAGGCTGCGTCAGGATATTGAGGCGGGCGTGGCAGAGAACCCGTCGCCGCAGGCCGAACCGGGTGAACGGCTCGACCGGCTGGTTGAAGCCAACGTTAAAGCGCAATTCGCCCGGCTGGTGAACGCCGCACCGGTCCGGCAAATCTGGCAATCGGGCCAGGAACTGGAAGTGTTTGGTTGTGTCTATGACCTGCGCTCCGGCCATCTTAAAGAGCTGATTCATCAATCTGCAGAGGAGCCTTCCTTATGAACCTCGATACCCTGCGCCGCGACATCCCGGCAGGTCTGGTGGTTTTCCTGGTCGCCTTACCACTCTGTCTGGGAATTGCCCAGGCGAGTGGATTACCGCCATTTGCCGGTCTGCTGACGGGCGTGATTGGCGGGCTGGTAGTCACGTCACTGAGCCCCTCACGGTTTGCTGTCAGCGGCCCGGCGGCGGGCCTGGTCACTATCGTCGTCGCCTCAATGGCATCACTGGGCAGCTTTTCCGCCTTTCTCACCGCGCTGATCATCGCCGGGGCGCTGCAGTGCCTGTTCGGGCTGCTGCGCGCCGGACGTTTTATCTCGCTGGTGCCGGGCAGCGTTATCAAAGGGATGCTGGCGGCGATAGGTCTGTTGCTGATCATGCAGCAGATCCCGGTGGCGTTGGGTGCCGCAGGCGATGCAGAGCTGGTGTCGCTGGCGACGGGCGAGATGACCTTTTCACTGCCCGCGATAGCCGTAGCGGTGACGGGCCTCGCCATCCTGTGCCTCTGGACCACCGGACCGGTCAAACGGATCAAAGCGCTGGCCTGGATCCCTGGTCCACTGATTGCCGTGCTGACCGGCTGCCTGGCGACGGTCGCTGGCGGACAGCTGTTTCCTGACGTCGCCAGCGGTCTGGCACGCATTTCGCTGCCTGCCTTCGACAGCGTTTCTGCGCTGGTGGCCGGTCTGGAAACACCCGACTGGATGGCCTGGCAGAACCCGCAGGTCTGGGTAGTTGCCGTTACCCTGGCACTGGTCGCCAGCCTGGAAACGCTGCTGAGCCAGGAGGCGCTGAAAAAGTTACGCCCGCAGACGCCTGCGCCGTCGCCCAATAAAGAGATGTTTGCTCAGGGAATCGGTAACCTGACCGCCGGATTTCTGGGCGCTATGCCGATCACGGCGGTGATTGTGCGTAGTTCGGTTAACGTCAGCGCAGGCGCGCAGACGAAGCTGTCGATCTTCATCCACGGTGGGCTGCTGCTGATTTGCGGCGTGTGGTTCAGCGAGATGCTGAACGCTATTCCGCTGGCCAGCCTGGCCGCCGTCCTGCTCTACACCGGCTATAAGCTGGCGACGCCGCGACTTTTTGCTGAGCAATTCCGGATGGGCCCGCAGCAGTACGTGCCGTTTCTGGCGACGATCGTCGGGATCATTACGCTGGGTATGCTGGCCGGCATTGGGATCGGGATTGCCGTGCAGATCCTCTGCAGCATCTACAAGAGCCATCGCAACGCGCTGCAGCTTACCCGTTACGACGACCACTATGTGCTGCGCTTTCAGCAGAACCTGACCTTTATGCACAATCCAAAGCTGCAGGGGTTGCTGGATGAGATCCCGGAGAACAGCGTAGTGATCGTGGATAACGATAATGCGGAATATATCGATCCCGACGTCAGGGCGGTGCTTAAAGATTTCAGCGACAACGCCGATAAACGGGGTATCCGCCTGAGTCAATGGCCGGTGGCTGTAAAATAGCGTTAAGTGCAAAGACAGGGTGTCATAACAGCAAAAATCGGATATCACGGATATCCGATTTTTTTGTATGCAGGGCATAATAAGCCCCCATGTGCAGGTGTCATCGGGTATCAGCAACCTCCCGGATTGACCCCTGAAGTGGTGTTTTATCGCAGGATGATACAGCGGGTTCCCAGTATGTCATTATTCTGACGTCACGCACCTGTTCAGGCTGACGTGGACACGCCTCTTTGCAACAAGGTCCGGAAGTATGCGTATACAGCTGTTTGAAGAGCACAATGCTAAGAAGAACGCCTTTTCACTGTTTTTCATCACGCTGCTGTTCTGCTTTATCGGCGGACACCTGCGCTTTCCGCAGGAGCTGTCTCTGTTCTGGCCGGTCAACGCCATCATCACTGGCATCATCGTCCGGCATCCCTTTCTGCATGAGACCCGCTATTATCTCGCCAGCTTTGCCGCAATGGTGTTTAACGACACCGTTTTTTCGGGCTGGGCGCTGACTGCATTTACACTTAATCTGGCGAATCTTTTGTTTATTCTGGTAGCAGTTATGCTGCTGGTGAAACACTTTCAGCACGATTCCGGTAGCGAACGCATTACCAGCGTACTGCGTATTTTTCCGGCCTGTCTGCTGGCCGGGCTGGCCTGCGCGAGCTGGGGGGCACTGGCCCAGCAGGCTGACTTTAATGCTGCACTGGCGACCGCCTGGGGTGAGTGGTTCAGCGAGCAGTTCTCAACTGGCCTGATGCTGCTGCCTTTTTTGCTGACGCGCGGCGGGCCATCGCTGACGCTCCGCCAGTGCATGCAGCTACAAAAGCTGATGCCGGTTATTTCCGTCATCCTGTCGCTGGTCGTTGGCGCGCTGATGGGGGGCGCGGGTAGCCTGACGTTTCCGGTTCCGGCGCTGGTCTGGTGCGCCGTCGTCTTACCGATGCCGCTGACCAGCCTGGTGATCCTGCTCACGGGCATTACCGAGATTATTTTGGTTTCACATGGGGTAATGAATATTCAGGGCGACGATAATCTGCTGCCGGTCAGTCATCTTACGTCAGCGCGGCTGGGCGTGGCCACGATCGCCATCAGTCCGCTGATTGTGGCTGCAAGCATGGATGCGATACGTCAGCTTAATGAACGACTGGCGTTGCGGGCAAATTACGATTTTCTGACCCGACTGCTGTCACGTTCAGGCCTGTATGAAAGTCTGCATGCGGAGCCGATTAATCCGGCGCGCAAGGTGGGGGTGATCCTGATTGATGTCGACTACTTCAAAACCATCAATGACAATTTCGGCCACGATGCGGGCGACAGTGTGCTGGAAGCCATCGCCCTTCGTATACAGCATGTCGTGAAGGATGCGGGGCACATCTGTCGTTTTGGTGGAGAGGAGTTTGTGGTGGTGCTGTTCGATCAGAATCCGGACAAGCTCTATTTTCTGGCGGAGTCGATCCGCCAGACGATGGCAAAAGAGAAGTTCTGGCTACAGGGCAGTACGGTGACCGTGACCATCAGCCTGGGACTGGCGTATGGCAGAGCGGGTAAGGCGACAGAGTGGCACCGCGTGATCAACCCGCTGATATCTGCGGCAGACAAAAATCTTTATCAGTCGAAACGCAATGGTCGCAACCAGACCTCCCCGGTTGACGACCACGCCATCAACAGCGACGTGGCATAACACGCCGCCGGATTCTGTCAGCTGATACTGCTTTTCAGGGTGCCGGCCTGCTGATGACGTTCCATCGCGAGGTCAATCAGACGGCTGATCAGATCCTGATAGCTAAGCCCGGCCGCCTGCCAGAGTTTCGGATACATGCTGATGTTAGTGAAGCCCGGCAGGGTATTCACCTCGTTGACGACGATCTCTTCGTCCTCGGTCAGGAAGACATCGACGCGGGCCATGCCAAAGCACTCCAGGGCGGTGAAAGCCCTGATGGCGACCGCCTGTATAGCTTCGCTGGTCTGCGCTGAAACCGCTGCCGGAACCACTGTCTGTGCGCCGCTTTCAGAGATATATTTGGTGTCGTAGGAGTAGAAGGCGTCATGTACGACCACTTCGCCGCAGGGACTGGCTTCAGGTGCGTCGTTACCCAGCACGGCACACTCAATTTCCCTGCCTTTAATGCCCTGTTCGATCAGCACCTTGCGGTCAAAGGAGAACGCCAGCGCCAGCGCCGCGTCGAAAGCGTCAGGCGTGTCGACTTTACTGACGCCCACTGATGAACCCTGGTTGGCCGGTTTGATAAACAGCGGCAGGCCCAGGCGGGCAATCACGGCCTCTGCATCCAGCTGTGAACGTTGCGCCTGGGTGACGCTTATCCACGGCGCGACTTTCAGCCCGGCATCACGTAACAGACGCTTGGTAAAATCTTTATCCATGCTGACGGCGGACCCCAGCACATCGGAACCGACAAAGGGTAACGAGGCCATGCGAAGCAGGCCCTGCAGAGAGCCATCTTCGCCCAGCGTGCCGTGAACAATCGGGAAAATAACATCGATTTGCGATAGCGGATGGGCGTCGTGGCGGGTGATAATCTGCTGCTGTGACTGACCCGGCACCAGCGCCACCGCTTCCGCGGCAGGATTCAGCGCGATGAGCGCCGGGTTTTCAGCGTTAAGCAGGAAGTCTGATGCATCATTAAGGTGCCACTGTCCCTGCTTATCGATGCCCAGCAGCACCACATCAAATCTGGTTTTGTCGATCGCATCAAGGATATTTCTGGCCGACTGCAACGATACTTCGTGCTCAGCCGATTTCCCGCCAAACACAATTCCTACCCGCAACTTTGTCATCAGGTTTGCCCACTGAAAAAATCAAAGCCACAAGATAGCACGGGCTTCGCGCGGGAAAACAGGGCAGGGGAACAGATAATTGTGACGGGGGTTTAGCCTTCGCTGTTCACCAGAAAGCGGCCATTCAGCTGCCACTGCTGTTGTTCGCTGACGCGGGTGGCTGGGGAAGATAGCCAGGTTACAACCGTCACGTTTGCGCGTAGCGTTGTGCCTGAGATGCGCTGACCCGCTTTCAGAAAACGCATCGGATGACCGTCGGTAAAGGCCATTTTTGCCGCCTGCCTGCCTGCGCTGTCAATCATGACCGGCTGATCGTCGAGAGTCACATCTTGTAAGGTGAGCGTTGCTCGCCCCTGCTCTCCAAACAGATAGCTCCCATTATCTTTTGCCGGGCCACTAAAGATCAGGGCCATTGACGTTGGGCGATCGCAGATCACGGAGAGCCCAATTTCACGCTCATCACCCATACGTAATTCGGCGGCTGACAGGACGTTTCCGGGGCGCGAAAGCAGTTCGCCGCGCGTCATTTCGCCATAATCGATCTGAGGCTCACTAAGCTGGATCGTACATTCGGCATGGGCAGTTAAGGCCGTCATCAGACCGCCTGCCACCAGTAGCAGTGACAGTAAAAATCGCTGTTTCATATATCGCAACTCGCTGAAAGTGAAGCATAAAGCGTACCAGGCTTGTCATGCCAGGGGGTGATCATGTGCAGTGAGCACGGTGTGCCGTCAGGGCGCGCGCTAAGCAGCGGCTCGTCTGGCAGATCGTCGAAGAAAAGTGTGCCATCTTCGTTAACAAAAGCGATGAGCATCCCTTTGCCATTCTTTACTGGCGCGCCTGGTGCCGGACCATCACCGGATGGAAAGTTCACCAGTGCACGGCGTACAGTAAAGGCTGGCAGCGTAACCGGCACGACCGCCCCGCGGTAAGGCGTGATGTCAGCGATACCACTGATGATCTGGACATTTCTGGGCAGGCTCTGGTTTTCAATCTTCACAGTATTCTTCTGCCAGGGAGTCCAGGAGGCGATGGCATAGCCGCTGCGATCGCTCCACACCGTTCCGCCCGGCGCGCGTATTTTCACGTCCGGCTGTGGGTTATTCAGAGAGATCACACCAAAGGTATCGCCCACTTTTCGTGGTGTAAACGTCAGACCCTCGCTATGCCACACGGCACCGCCTCGTGCGCCGAGATTGTAGCTGGTACTGTTTTGACTGTGCGACGCACCGCCGCTCAGCTGACTATATTTTGTGGTCCAGATGGCCGTGCCAGCCATTGAGGTATCTCTCTGATTTTTTTCACCCGAGAGGCCCCAGGAAAATTTGTCATTCAGCATACTGTCTAAGCCAATCCCGGTCCGCGTTTGACCTTTGTTGTTACTGGCCCAGCTGCGCACACTACTGCTGCTACCCAGCGGCACCGACAGGTTGAGGTAAACATAGCGGTCATCAGTATGGCGCTGATCCTGTGTCAGCCGGTTCTTCTGGACGCCCAGATTGATATTTACCTTTCCAAAGGTGCGGCCCCAGCTGAACACATAACCTGTGCTTTCTGAACCCTGCCAGCTCTGTGACAGGCTACCGGAAAAAGAGAATACGCCCAGCAGGGGCTGGTTGTAGCTCAGCCCGACAGCGTATTGAGAGTGCATCTGCCCGTTCTGGTCACGGGACTTTTTTTCCTGCCAGGCACTGCCGGGGTCGCTGTAGCCGCGACTGCGGAAGCTGGCAGAAGAGGTGAGTGACAACTGCTCACTTATCCCTGCATTGAGACTGACCTGATGATTCAGACCCTGCATTTTACGGTTATTATCTGCCGTACCCGGTAACAGTGAGGCCGTTTGTGTGACTGAGGCCATCAGGCGTTCGGTAAGACGTAGCGTAGTGCGCCACGACGCGGCCTGATAGTTCTGGCTCACCAGCCCCCCGGCCGTCACTGCCATGAAATGGTTCTGATAGAGTCCGGCAGAACCGACTATCAATGGGAACTGATTGTCGGTCAGACGTAAACGCCCTGCGGCCAGCGAAGGGCCGGCATCTGCCAGCGCAAGCGAGGTTTGAGCTTCAATATAGGGGATAATCTGCTGCTGACGATTGCCGGATTGATCATGACTGATGATCTCAAAATCGTCTGACTGATTAATGGCCGGGATGCCAGCCAGTTTGTTCATGCCTGCTGTCACCTGAAAGGTTTTTAGTAATATCCCTGCCTGCCAGACCTCAGCCGTACCCGCCTGTGATACCAGCAAATTCAGCGAGACATCATAGCCTCCGCCATTGTGTAACCCGCGTTCCGGCACGATTTGTGCGCCCAGCAGGTTAATGCCGGAAAAGAGTGAGTTGCCCGCCGTGATCTCACCAACCTGCAGCACAGAGTTCCAGCCAGGGATAGATCGTTGCCCATAACTGTAGAGACGGGAAAGCTGATGGCGGTCATCAAGACTGGTGAAACTCTGCCCACTGCGAAAAATCCAGTTATTGATATTGGCACCCACTTCGGAAGTCAGTGCCTGAGAGGTGTGGTTTCGTCCAGCGCGTGTCGAATACTGATAACGTCGGCCATCATAGTTTACGACCAGTGCATTACCCCCACTGGCATAGTGCTGGCCAACCAACAGATTGCTTGCGGGTACCGTGAGGATCAGGCTATTGCGATCAACCTGCTGTTCAATATGAACAGGGCCTTGTGGCAGCAGTTGATGACAGACACGCTTTTCCGCGTTATCCAGGCTATCAGGCGTAATACCCAGCGTTTGTAACTGTTCTGCTGACCAGCAGGGCGTACCAGCCTGGTCAAAAGTGACGGCATGAACGCCCTTGCTTTGCCTGTTTACGATAATATTTATATGTTGCCTGCCAGGCAGAAAATGGGTTCCCGAATCCAGAAGCTGTGCGGCACTGGCATCATAACCCAACGCTTTAAGCATCTCCTGATCGTAGCCGCCTGCCGCCAGTGTACTGGCTGAGCAGCTCAGCAGGCTAAGTAACAGAAACCGTTTCATCGAAAAATAAAAGCAGGCTTACAACTGCGCGTCATAAGGCGCAGTCAGTATGCCGTATCGTGTTACCGGATGCAGCCGGACAGACTTCACGTTATTTGCGATGGCTGCAGGTAGCGCCAGAGTGACTTTCTCACCCGGCAGAATATAGGTCTTTTTAAGGCTGACCGATCGCGCGGCAGGTAGCAGATCAACCTGTTCAGTCAGTCTGACGATATAATCGGTTGGATTCGTAATCGTCAGGGTTGAGCCCGTGCGGTTAAACGTCAGGCCAGTCCAGGGCGTTGTATTCAGGGGTAAGCTGGCGGGTGAGATAATCACCGGAATATTCTGTCCTACCAGAATACGTGCGCGGTTTTTTTTGCCATCATCCTGAGGAACAGATATAAAATTAATGCGCTGCATTTTTTGTTTGTTAATTTTAATCCCGTCTTTAAGCACCACACGAACCTGCTGCTTTTTACCCCCGTCCACTTTTACCAGTTGCGGCGTTACGATTAGCTTATTTTCTGGATCTTCAGGAATTGTCTGCAGACTGCTGTGAAGCAGTGCCGGGCTATTATCGGTGTTCAGAACGGTAATTGTTGCTTCACGATGTTGATCGTCGAGAAATAATACCGGCACTTCGGGTTTCATACCTGCCGCCAGCGCTGAAAAGGCTGAAATTAACAGGATGAAGCTGAGTGAGAGAGATTTTAACAACGTCTTTATCCCCGGAATAAATAGAGCGAAGGCATAGCATTCTTCGCTCTGTATAAATGAATTTTAAATGTAAAAAACAGAGAAGGTGATATTTCCGTCAATGGGTACCGCTTCACCGGCAGGGTAGAGATTGCCTTTTTTCAGCAATACCATTGAGCCAATGGTATAAGTTGACCGGGTATAAGCTGAAGGACCGGTTGCATCAGCGGAAGACGCCAGACCGAAATATTCATCCTTGCTCACAGGCTGGCCGTTTGCATTAATGGGGGCTGACCGCCAGGCTGCTCTATTATTGCTGGTGAAAAGGTTGCCATTGGCTACACCATCTGAAGTTGCAGCGTTGATTCCGATGGCGAGTGCACCCACTTTGTTTTGTGCGCTGTCAGTGCCTAAGCCAAAAATATCCTGTCCGGTCAGGTTGGAGTTTTCTAACGGCATTTTCATCTGCTCAGCGACTTCTTCTGCTGTCATGGCACTTGACGAACGATTGTCAGAGGTCCTGATGGCCGTAGCGGCTGCAGCATCGCAGTCAACACTCAGGATCACATCCTCACCTTTTTTAAGGTTGGTGTCTTCCGTCAGTGTTGACGCAGGAATATTACCCAAATCAATTGAGGGTGTACTTAGCGAGACATCGCAGGTGGCCGGCGTGATCGTACCTGTTACGGTAAAGGTTGCAGATTCCGCAGCCTGGCCAGCAAAGCTGGCTGATGCCAGCGCAGCAGCAATAGCGGTATTTAACATTAATTTACGCATAAATTTTCTCTAGTCAAAGGGCTAAATATGAACAGTTATATCGGACGCTTCCATGGCATTTATTTATCAAGTTGCGGTCTGGGATAAATGAAAATTTAACGCCGTGCTGGGGTGTTTAATTCTATTAATTCCGTTTGCAATTGATTTTTTCTGAATTTTAGTATCAATTCAGTAGGCGTAGGTTAACACGATTGGTTATTAAAAGATCAAAGCGAAGTTAATTAAATTTATCGTCATTTGATGTTTTTTTTTATTATTATGTTTAGTCTTTAAAATAAGATGGAAGGAAGAGTGAATGGTGCCGGAATAAGTCAGGTTTTGTGAGCGATCTTTTATCTGACATCTCAAAAGTCAATGATAAAAAACAATTTTTATTAGTATGCCTATGCCTGTATGAGGCTTTCAATAAGAGCAGGCTGGCTTTTGGGATTCTAATTTGATAACGCTGATGTAAATTATGTTAATAAAGCACTTTACCATGTTACTATCAGAGGCTTTATTAATAACATGTATTGTGAACGGAATAAAAGCATTTTAATCAGGAAGGGATTTTTTAGAGTATGGTGTCATTTCTTCGCCTGAATGATGTGCTCTCCTGCGACCCGAAAAAGGCTTATCAGAGCCGATGCGCAAACTGCTGACCAAAGCACTTCGCGAATGTTAATTTTAATCATTGTTGTGAGAGCAAACTGAAGCGGAAAGGCGCCGGACGTGGCAGAGTAAATAGGGATAATTCTGCAATTATGTGAGAGTTATCTGCAGCGTTATCATTAACTGAAGACGCTGGTGGCCCTTGTGGGGTTTGAACCAGTGGCTGGCCAATGTAAAGGTGTGAAAAATGGAATCTGTAAAATCCTCTCTCGCTGACCTTTTCAGATTCACAGGCATACCGTCTGTAAATATGTCTGAAGGGATAACTACATGCCTTTGCTCTTTTGCGGTTTGTTTTTAATGACTGCATGAAGGTGGCTGGATTTGCAGGTTTTCTTATTCATGCCGTTCTGGTCGCGTCGGTAATGGGTATTATAAAAGGCCAGAAACAGAAAATAATAGTCTGAAGAATGAAACACAGAAGAGGCTTTGTGAAAACGTAGCCTCTCTTGTTGTCTGCCTTCACTGTATGAGGAATCATTGCTGTAGTGCTGACAAGGTATGATCATCATTGTTGAGGAAACAGAAAGAGGGCAGTAGCGATCGCAGTAAAAAAAGACACGCCTTGGGTCGGTTTACCTTTTGAATCAATCGTGGGGATACGGCGGCGGTAATAATGTGCCGCCATTTTGTCGCCACTCAAAAAGACAGCTACAAAAAAACCGCTTCGAAGAGCGGTTTAAGTTCATGATTAGCATCATTAAATTTGGTGGCCCCTGCTGGGTTTGAACCAGCGACCAAGCGATTATGAGTCGCCTGCTCTAACCACTGAGCTAAGGGGCCAGCGGAGCGGGGATTATAAAGTATCTCTTCAGGGCGATCCAGCACTCAGCCGCCGGTTGCTGAAATATGCAGCAGTAATTTACCTGCTGATTTCTATAACAAATCTGGCTCTCTGTGTTAGCGAAGTTTTAAAACTGCGTTGCAGATGCCACCTATGCAGTTAAGAAAACCTCAGGTCTGGCTGTTCAGGCCGGTCGCGGGTGCCATTATGATACGCGCGTTAAGGTTTCTGTTCTGAAGACAAGAGTGCGGGATCTGAGATGCCTGGCCCCCCGATCGCAACTGCACTACAAAAATCGCCAGGCTGGATGCGCAGGTGCAATAATTAACTCTCTATTGATGGTTATGCGGCAGAGGGGACAAAACGATCTATGGAGCAGCAGAGTAGCAAAACGCGAACACATCTCGTGCGCGGGAAATCTGAGACGGGCTTAACAGAGGACGTTTCTGTGCTGATGCAAGCGCCCTGGCTTGTACACGGTACTATTCATACGATTGCAGCCTCACAGAGTGAGCATCAATGTGCGCGAGCCCGCCCGCAGGCGCAGGGCAGCCTCGTACCACAACGCCATCTTATTGCGCTGACGCCGCGCACGCTGGTGACAGCATGATTGCGCATGACATCCGCGACATTATCGCGCCAGGCCTTGATGTGCTCTTCTGCGGCATCAATCCGGGCCAGTCAACCGCCCATCAGGGCTTTCACTTTGCCCATCCCGGCAATCGCTTCTGGAAAGTCATCCATCTGGCGGGATTTACCCGGCAGCAGCTGAAACCGGAAGAGGAGCAGCGTCTGATGGAAACCGGCTGCGGAATCACCATGCTGGTTGAGCGTCCTACGGTGCAGGCGAGCGAGTTAGCGTCTGAGGAGTTACGCCAGGGCGGTCTGCGCCTGACGGAGAAGGTCATGCACTATCAGCCTGCCGCGCTGGCTATCCTCGGCAAAGAGGCGTTTCGCCGTGCCTTTAAACAAGGCAAGGTTGAGTGGGGCAAGCAGCCGACAGGCATAGGAGAAACGCAGGTGTGGGTATTGCCAAATCCAAGCGGACTCAATCGCGCCTCACTGGAGGAGATGGTGGCCACATATCGTCAGCTTTATGCGGCACTGCATCCGGTGAATCACTGAACCCGGGCAGAGGGGGGAGAGACGGTAACCGGCAGGCATAAAAAACCCCGGCGAACCGGGGTTTTCAGGACTTAATCGTCGAGGAAGCTGCGCAGCACTTCCGAACGGCTCGGATGGCGCAGTTTACGCAGGGCTTTCGCTTCAATCTGACGGATACGCTCACGCGTCACGTCGAACTGTTTGCCCACTTCTTCCAGCGTATGGTCGGTGTTCATATCAATACCAAAACGCATGCGCAGCACTTTCGCTTCACGTGCAGTCAGGCCAGCCAGCACGTCGTGAGTCGCAGAACGCAGGCTTTCTGAGGTAGCAGAATCCAGCGGCAGCTCCAGCGTGGTATCTTCGATAAAATCGCCCAGATGCGAATCTTCATCGTCACCAATCGGCGTTTCCATAGAGATTGGCTCTTTCGCGATTTTCAGCACCTTACGGATTTTATCTTCCGGCATCAGCATACGCTCAGCCAGCTCTTCCGGCGTCGGCTCGCGGCCCATCTCCTGCAGCATCTGGCGCGAAATACGATTGAGCTTGTTGATGGTCTCAATCATGTGCACCGGAATACGGATGGTACGCGCCTGATCGGCGATAGAGCGGGTGATCGCCTGACGGATCCACCAGGTCGCATAGGTCGAGAATTTGTAACCACGGCGATATTCAAACTTATCGACCGCCTTCATCAGACCGATGTTACCTTCCTGAATCAGGTCGAGGAACTGCAGACCACGGTTGGTGTATTTCTTCGCAATCGAAATAACCAGACGCAGGTTGGCTTCCACCATCTCTTTCTTAGCGCGACGCGCTTTGGCTTCACCAATCGACATGCGGCGGTTGATGTCTTTCACCTGCTCGATGGTCAGGCCGGTCTCTTCTTCAACCTGCGCCAGCTTCTGCAGGGAGCGCATCACGTCATCCTGCACTTCCAGCAGTTTTTCAGACCATGGCTTGTTCATCGCCAGTGCGGCTTTAAACCAGCTCTCGTTGGTTTCGTTGCCGGTAAACAGGGTGATGAAGTTCTTCTTCGGCATTTTGCACAGCTCAATACAGAGCTTCATGATCAGACGTTCCTGAGTACGGACACGTTCCATCATGTTGCGCATGCTGCCAACCAGGTAGTCGAACTGCTTCGGTACCAGGCGGAACTGCTTAAAGACGTCAGAGAGGTTCTGGATCTCGGCAATGGCTGCGGCATGGCTGCGGCCTTTGCTCTTGATCACGCTGCGGGTGGTTTCATACTGCTTACGCAGGTCAGAGAACTTCTCGCGCGCCAGTTCCGGGTCGATAGAGTTATCATCTTCGGAATTGTCGTCATCCTCTTCATCATCGTCTTCGTCGTCGTTACGATCGGCTTCAGAGAGTTCAGAGCCCACGTGCGTCGCCGTTGGGGCCAGATCTTCTTCTGCGTTAGGATCGACGAAACCGGTGATCAGATCGGAGAGGCGTGATTCGCCTGCTTCGACTTTGTCATACTGATCCAGCAGATAGGTAATCGCTTCAGGGTATTCGGCAACGGAACACTGAACCTGGTTGATACCATCTTCGATACGCTTCGCGATGTCGATTTCGCCTTCGCGCGTCAGCAGTTCAACGGTACCCATTTCACGCATGTACATGCGCACCGGGTCAGTGGTGCGCCCGATTTCAGATTCAACGCTGGATAATACCTGAGCGGCAGCTTCCGCGGCATCTTCGTCAGTATCGGAGCTGTTTTCATTCAGCATCAGATCGTCAGCATCCGGGGCTTCTTCAACCACCTGAATACCCATGTCGTTAATCATCTGGATGATGTCTTCGATCTGATCTGAGTCGACGATATCTTCCGGCAGATGGTCATTGACCTCAGCATAGGTCAGATAGCCTTGCTCCTTACCACGGGTGACAAGAAGCTTGAGCTGTGACTGCGGGTTTTGCTCCATAAGACGGTATCCACACTTCTGTTAAATTAGATTGGTGTCGGTCGGCAGCGCGCCAACAATAGCAGTGAAGGCGTTTAATTCTTGCCGCTGCCCTCGTCGCGGCGTGGGCGATGCCCAACAGTAATCGGCACTTAAGCCGCTTGTATAAATTTTTGGTGGTACAGGCCTGGCTTACTCGCCATTCTGCTTCCCGGCAGTGCTCGCTCTCCTCACGCACTTCAGTACGCTTCGGGAGCTGTGCGCTGGCGGTAACCAGACTGGCATCGACGCAGACGGCCTTTAAAATTTGTGCTGACGGCCTGGCTTAACGCTCCCGGCCTTAAAACAGCCACGCCGCCCATCTCCAGCGCGGGCAGCGTGCTAAAACTTATTTTCTGGCAAACGCCTGGCTGAGCATCCAGAGCTCACGGCGCTCGTCGGCAGTGAGTCCCTGAATACGTTCGCGCGCAATCAGAAACTCCAGTCGCTCTTCAAGCGCAGAATCATAGATGCTGGCCAGCGAGTCCTGAAACACCGCTTCGGCTTCCTCATCTACTATCATGTGGTTCCAGATCGCCAGCGTTTCAAGCGTCTGACTAAAATTTGTCCCGCGATATAACTCTAGTAGCTGCCCGGTCGTCAATCCAGGGTTCTCGTTACAACGACCGACTAACTCGATAAAGAGCGGCAGGCCGGGCATTTTCGACTCAGACAGGCCATCCAGCGAAGGCACCATCGAGGCCAGCTGCGGATTCTGTATCAGCAGGGCGATAAGCACGCGCATAGTGGTACGTTTAAGCGGTGGCGCGACCGGCGCAGTACCGCTTGCAGCCTGCTTAGGCATCAGCTTTTCGAGCTGATTATCATCAAGGATACCCAGCTTATTTCCCAGCTCCTGCCGCATATAAATACGCAGCGTTTCGCCAGGGATCTGCGTAATCAGCGGTAAAGCCAGCGTGCTCAGGCGCGCTTTGCCGTCACGTGAACTCAGGTCTACCTGCGGCAGCAGGCTGTCAAATAAAAACGAAGAGAGCGGCATTGCCTGCTCCATCCTCGCTTCGAAGGCGGCTTTACCCTCTTTGCGTACCAGCGTGTCCGGGTCTTCACCGTCGGGTAAGAACATAAAGCGTAGCTGACGGCCATCATTCATGTAAGGCAAGGCTGTTTCAAGCGCACGCCATGCGGCTTCACGGCCAGCCCGGTCGCCGTCATAACAGCAGATGACCGTATCGGTGCTGCGAAACAGCAACTGAATGTGTTCAGCAGTGGTGGAGGTGCCTAACGACGCGACGGCATAATCGATTCCGTACTGCGCCAGCGCCACCACGTCCATGTACCCCTCGACTACAAGCAGGCGGGCAGGTTCAGGATGGTTCTTAACCGCTTCATACAGGCCATAGAGCTGACGGCCTTTGTGGAAAATCGGTGTTTCCGGCGAGTTCAGATATTTTGGCGTTTCGTTACTCAGTACCCGTCCGCCAAAACCAATCACGCGGCCACGCTTATCACGAATCGGAAACATGATGCGGTCACGAAACCGATCATAAGTCCGGCCTTTGTCATTGCTGACCAGCATACCCGCTTCCATCAATGACTCGCGATCGTCCGTCTGCTTACCGAAACGTTTGAGAACGTTATCCCAGCCGGCAGGCGCGTAACCGATAGCAAAATGATTGATGACTTCGGCGCTCAGGCCGCGACGGTCGAGATAGTCACGGGCGGGCTGTGCGCTGGACTGCTGCAGACCCTGCTGATAAAAGCTATTCAGGCTCTCCATCAGCTGGTACAGGCTCTGGCGCTGATGGCGTTCCATCTGGCTCGGCCCGCTGCCTGCTTCATAAGGCACGTCTAAACCGTGGGACGTGGCCAGCTCTTCAATCGTTTCAACAAACTCCAGGCGGTCGAAGTTCATTAAAAAGTCGATAGCGTTACCGTGGGCACCACAGCCGAAACAGTGATAGAACTGCTTTTCGCCGTTTACGGTGAAGGAGGGCGTTTTTTCATTATGGAAAGGACAGCACGCGTGGAAATTCTTACCCTGCTTTTTCAGCTTAACGCGGGCATCGATAAGATCCACGATATCCGTGCGGGCAAGTAAGTCGTTGATAAATACGCGTGGAATTCGTCCAGCCATACGCCCCAGATTTTCAGCTCATAAACGGCAACAAGCCGCGCTTCCTTTCGGAAAGCACGGCCTTTTACTTGACTCTGTCTGCGTGGATCACGCAATGGAGGCGAACCTCCGGAACGACTTAGTACAGACGAGTGCGGCGTGCGTTTTCGCGAGCCAGTTTCTTGGCGTGACGCTTAACTGCTGACGCTTTAGCGCGCTTACGTTCGGTAGTCGGTTTTTCATAGAACTCACGACGACGAACTTCAGCCAGAACGCCTGCTTTCTCGCAAGAACGTTTGAAGCGACGCAGTGCTACGTCAAATGGCTCGTTTTCACGTACTTTAATTACCGGCATGTAACTCTCACCTCGATAAAATTCGGTTTTGCTGCTGACTGCGGCGCCAGCACATTTCAAAATGGTGCAGCATTTTACTCCAACTCGCGTCGGTTTGTAAAGCACCATGGATAATTTGAAACCAACAGGAGCGTTTGCCTGTGCGGCTGCCGGTTTTTCCAGGGGCGGGAGTATAGCGCACTCTTTAGCCGACAGAAAATGACTTTTTACGCCGGATGCCCGCGCTGCATATCCCATTGCTGTGATAAACTGCGCGCCGCAAGAATGAGGTGATGCAATGCGAATTCTGGGTATTGAAACGTCGTGCGATGAAACCGGCATCGCAATCTATGACGATGAGGCCGGATTACTGGCAAACCAACTCTACAGCCAGGTAAAACTGCATGCCGATTACGGCGGTGTGGTGCCGGAACTGGCCTCACGTGATCACGTGCGGAAAACTGTGCCGCTGATTCAGGCGGCGCTGAAAGAGGCAAATCTGACGCCGCAGCAGATCGACGCGGTGGCCTATACCGCCGGGCCGGGCCTGGTGGGTGCGCTGCTGGTTGGCGCAACCATCGGCCGCGCACTGGCGTTTGCCTGGAAAGTGCCTGCTGTGCCGGTTCATCACATGGAAGGCCATCTGCTGGCGCCGATGCTGGAAGAGAATCCACCGGCATTTCCGTTTGTGGCGCTGCTGGTATCGGGCGGACATACACAGCTGATCAGCGTCACCGGCATAGGTGAATATGAACTGCTGGGCGAATCGATCGATGATGCCGCGGGTGAAGCCTTCGACAAAACGGCGAAACTGCTGGGTCTGGATTATCCGGGCGGGCCGATGCTGTCGAAGATGGCGCAGCAGGGAACAGCGGGACGTTTCACCTTTCCACGCCCGATGACCGATCGGCCGGGGCTGGATTTCAGCTTCTCCGGGCTGAAAACCTTTGCGGCTAACACCATCCGCGCCAATCCCGACGATGAACAGATCCGTGCAGATATCGCCCGCGCTTTTGAAGATGCGGTAGTGGATACGCTGTCGATCAAATGTAAGCGCGCGCTGGATCAGACCGGCTTTAAGCGTCTGGTGATTGCCGGTGGCGTGAGTGCTAACCGCACCCTGCGTGAGCAGATGGCGGTGATGATGCAGAAACGAGGCGGTGAAGTCTTCTACGCTCGTCCGGAATTCTGTACTGATAACGGTGCGATGATCGCGTATGCGGGCATGGTGCGGTTAAAAGGTGGCACGCGGGGCGAGCTGAGCGTCAGTGTGCGACCGCGCTGGCCGCTGGCGGAATTGCCCGCCATCTGACGTAAAAAGAGCCGGCTCAACAGTCTGAATGAGAGTGCATCTGGCCGCAACGGATAAGCTCAACACGCAGGGAACTGGGTCAGAAGAGGAAAGCGTCACGCGCCATGGATGGCGCGGGCCGAGCGGTCAGGGATGACGGCTTTTGCGTCTTTCCGATCTGACCCTGTTTCCTGAGCAGTGCCGGTCGCACAGCCACAGTTTTTTTGGACACCCTATTGCCGGCTTTTTTTATGGCTGAGATTTCTTTTTGCGCTTCCAGATCTTGCCTTCCTGCCCCCGCCACAGTCGCTGAATATTGTCGTGATGACGCAGTAAAATCAGGCAGGAGAGCATGGACACCGGGAAGGTAAACTGGGGTTTGAACCACCAGACATAGAAGGGGGCGATCAGTGCACTGACAATGGCGCCCAGCGAGGAGTAACCACTCAGTAACACCGTCAGCAGCCAGGTTCCGGTCATCAGACCCGTCAGGTCCCAGCCAATCGGGGCAATAGCGCCGAATGCTGTCGCGACGCCTTTGCCACCACGGAAATGAAAGAACACCGGATAGATGTGACCCAGACAGGCAGCAATGGCTGTCAGGCCCAGATAGAACGGCGTCACATGCATCAGATACGCCAGCCAGACTGGCACCATCCCTTTCAGCACATCAAACACCAGTACGCTGGCGGCGGCACCTTTGCCGCCTAGACGGAGGACATTGGTTGCGCCTGGATTGCCGGAGCCGTGTGTGCGGGGATCGGGCAGGCCTGCGAGTTTGCAGACCAGAATCGCACTGGAAATTGAGCCGCAAAGATACGCGAAAATAATCATACCAAGCGCGAAAGCACTCATAACACCGTACCGTTCCCTTTAGGGTCGTTTTGATCTCATCAACCGTGGATAATACGCATAATCCGCCGGAAGTGGTATCCGGCTCAGCCAAAAACAGAGACTCTCATCATGGATATCGTATTTATAGAACAACTCACGGTGTTCACCACCATTGGCGTTTACGACTGGGAACAGGGCATTCAGCAGAAGCTGGTACTCGATATCGAAATGGCCTGGGATAACCGTCTGGCGGCCCGCAGCGACGATGTTAATGATTGCCTCAGCTATGCCGATGTCGCATCCGCAGTCCTGACCCATCTGAACGGCAGCCGTTTTGCGCTGGTAGAGCGTGTGGCTGAAGAAATCGCGGATCTGTTGATGAACCGTTTCAGTTCGCCGGGCGTGCGTATAAAGGTCAGTAAACCGGGCGCTGTCGCCCAGGCGGCGCAGGTTGGGGTGCGAATTGAGCGCGGGACTATTCCTAAATAATCTGGATGTGATTGCCATCACAATGAAACCAAACCAAATTACTGTCTGTCATAGCGTGAGCCGTTTCGTTACAGCAGGCGAAACGGGCCAGACCTTAAGGTTTAATTCAGGCTAGGTGCGGCATATTTAAGGCGATAGCAACGGGCTACCGCCTTTTTAATGGTTTTGAAACAGATAGAGGGAACATTTGATGGCAGATATTCATCAGCTTTGGGTTGCTGCAATCCTGGGCATTGTGGAAGGGCTGACCGAGTTTTTACCGGTTTCTTCCACCGGACACATGATTATCGTGGGTCACCTGCTGGGCTTTGAGGGTGATAAAGCCGAGACCTTTGAAGTGGTCATCCAGTTAGGGTCGATTCTGGCCGTCGTGGTGATGTTCTGGCGTCGTCTGTTTGGCCTGATCGGAATCCATTTTGGTGAAGTCAGACACGAGGGTGTGGGCACCGGACGTCTGTCGCTGATCCATATCCTGCTGGGTATGATTCCGGCGGTGGTTATCGGTCTGGTGCTGCACGATCAGATTAAAACGCTGTTTAATCCGATTAACGTGATGTATGCCCTGGTGGTCGGCGGCGTGCTGCTGCTGGCCGCAGAATTCCTTAAGCCGAAACAGCCGAAAGCGGTAGGCGTCGATGACATTACCTATCGTCAGGCGTTCATGATTGGCTGTTTTCAGTGCTTAGCGCTGTGGCCAGGCTTCTCCCGTTCCGGTGCCACCATCTCCGGCGGAATGCTGATGGGCGTGAGCCGCTATGCTGCCTCCGAATTCTCCTTCATCCTGGCGGTGCCGATGATGATGGGTGCAACCGTACTGGATATGTATAAGAGCATCGGCTTCCTGACAATGGCGGACTTCCCGATGTTCGCGGTAGGCTTTGTCACGGCGTTTATCGTGGCGATGATTGCGATTAAAGTCTTCCTTGAGCTGATCAAACGTATCTCTTTCGTCTCGTTCGCCATCTACCGCTTTATCGTGGCGGCGGCGGTTTACGCTATCTTCATGTAAACCGCAGGGCAGCCTGCTAGTCAGGTTGCCCGCTCGCCAGACCCTGCGCCACGGCCGCTATGCGCCGTCGCGTTAACTCTTCCCTGACTTCCACGCCTTTGAATCCCGCCTCGATGACGGCTTTCGTCGGCACCGCCTGAGCCCGTGCAAACGCACGACGCAGATAGTCTCCCTGCGGATAGGCCATGCTCTCCAGTCCGGCGCGTCCGCGCGCATCCGCTTCACTGGTCAGCGCCATCTGTTCCACACGCTGCGGCTTACGCCAGGCATCAATCCGGTCAAACAGCCCCACCAGTGACGCCGGTGACTGCCGCTCAATGGTATGCACGATGTCGTGAAACTCGGTGACGATCAGCGCCAGATCGCGCATCGCATTCGGCACGCGCAGTCGCTGGCAGAGGGCCGCGACCAGCGGCACACCGGCCAGACCATGGCCGTGATGACTGGGCCACAGCGCGGGCGGCGTCAGCGCCTTGCCGACATCATGGAACAGCGTGGCGAAGCGCACATCAATTTCATCGGAGAGGGCAGCGGCCATCGCCAGCGTCATCAGCGTGTGCACCCCGGTATCGATTTCCGGATGCCACCGGATCGGCGCAGGAACGCCAAACAGGTTATCCAGCTCCGGAAAGAGCACTTTCAGCGCACCACAGTCCCGCAGGACCTGAAAATAGATCTGCGGGTTACGGCTGCCGAGCGCCTTTTCCGTCTCTTTCCAGACCCGTTCTGCCGTAAGATTCGACAGCTCGCCGCTCTCTGCCATCTGCTGCATCAGCTGCTGAGTTTCCGGCGCGATACGAAAATTGAGATGGGCAAAGCGCGCAGCAAAACGGGCAACCCGCAGTACCCGCAGCGGATCTTCGCTGAAGGCGTCAGAGACGTGGCGCAGCAGGCGCAGGGTGATATCGCGCTGGCCATGATAAGGGTCGACCAGTTCGCCGTGTTCATCCTGCGCGATAGCATTGATGGTCAGATCGCGACGCTGCAAGTCCTGCTCCAGCGTCACGTCGGGCGCAGACCAGGTCACAAACCCGGTGTAGCCTTTCCCGTTTTTCCGCTCGGTCCGCGCCAGCGCATACTCTTCGCGGCTTTTGGGATGCAGGAAAACGGGAAAATCACGACCGACCTGCTGATAGCCCTGCTCAAGCATGGCTTCCGGCGTGGCGCCCGTCACCACCCAGTCTTTATCTGTTACGGGCAGATTCAGCAGCGCATCTCGCACTGCACCACCCACTAAAAACGTCTTCACGCAAAACTCCAGAGAATAAGAAATGACCTGCACACCGGGCGTATCCTGCACCTGAAATCGGCAATGCATCTCATTTCATTGTTGCACAGATTCCCCGGATTGCAGACATGCCAAAAAAGGGATCAGAAGATCCCCTTTTTCAATCCGGCGAACGGGTGTCAGTTCATCCAGCGATCGCTTTTCTTGCGACGCGGCAGCATGTGCGGCAGCAACAGGCCCAGTAGCAGGCCCACGCCCAGTACACCGCCGCCATACATGAACCACTGCATGATGATGGTGCGCTGCTTATCATCCAGCTGAACGTTCGCCGCGCTGACTTTCTTCTGCGCCACGATCAGCTCATTTTTCAGCTTCTGGTTTTCGCCTTTCAGTCCGTTGATGACGCCGTCGCTGCTGGCGACTTTATTCTGCATTTCTGCCGTGCGCTGATTCCAGCTGTTGTCGATGTTATCCAGTTTGGCCGTCAGATCTTTCACCTGCTGCTCCAGCTGCGGCACACGGGTACGCAGGCTCGGACTGGCGCTGAGTTGTGACAGCGGGATCCAGGTAGTCCGGCCTTCTGAATCGCGGATCTGACCATAATGCGTATCATTGTTGGTCTGCAACAGCTGCACCTCTTCCCCGGCGTTCAGCTTACCGAGCAGGCGAAACTGGTCGCCAGGCCCGCTGCGGACCCAGGTTGAGAGTTCATCAGAAACGTAACGTTTTTCGTCGGCATGGGCAGGTGCAAGGGTGCTGAGGGCCAGCAAAGTGAGTCCGGCAAGTGTGATTTTTTTCATTCGATTTCGTTTGGCTTAATCTGACTAAAATTTACCGGCACAGTCTGGAGAGGCCTCACATAAATCTGAATGAGAACTATCCTGGTCTCATGAGAGTGCGAAAAGGTCTGCGAAAGCGCAAAGAAAGCAGAGACAGCGCGGCTTCTGTGCATTAATCTTCGCCTGATAAACCCTTGCCCTCCAGGTGACAGCGTAAGTAACCCGCTGATAATCGCCTGAAATATGCAGGAAACACCCTCTTAAGTGCCAGCAGCGTAGTGAATAAAAAATTATGACCATCGAAATCGAACTAAAGTTCATTGCAACATCACAGGCAGCCGGGAAGCTGGCTGAACGACTCGCCACGCTGCCGCATCAGCATCAGGCTGCGCGCGAGCTGACCAACATCTATTTTGAAACCGATGATAACCAGCTGCGGCGCTGGGATATGGGATTACGCATCCGTGGCGTTGACAAGCGTTATGAGATGACGCTGAAAGCGGCAGGCCAGACGCTCGGCGGACTGCATCAGCGTCCGGAATATAATGTTGATCTTAGCGAACCTGTGCTGGACATCGCGCGTCTGCCCGAAGCGATCTGGCCACAGGGCACCGATGTTGCGGCGCTGCAGCAGCGTTTGCAGCCGCTGTTCACCACCCACTTTCAGCGCGAGGTCTGGCTGATCACGACCGGCAACAGTGAAATTGAGGTGGCTTTTGATCAGGGCGAGGTAACGGCGGGTGAGCTGAGCGAACCACTGTGCGAGATCGAACTGGAGCTGAAACGCGGTGAGCGCCAGGATCTGCTGGCTTTTGCTCAGGAGCTGGTGGCGCTGGGTGGGCTGCGTATGGGCAGCCTGAGCAAAGCCGCCCGCGGTTATCAGCTGGCGCAGGGCAATCCGCCGCGTCAGCGCGTGGCGTTTCCGCTGCTGAAGGTGGGTGCTAAGGCCACCGTCGAGCAGGGCATGATCGCCGCGATGTCGGCCGGTCTCCAGCACTGGCAGTATCATGAAGAGGTCTGGCTGCGCGGTAACGCGGCGGCACAGGACGCGGTGCGCGAAGCCCTGGATCTGCTGCGTCAGGCGTTCAGCCTGTTTGGTGCGCTGGTGCCGCGTAAAGCCAGCAGCGCACTGCGTCAGCAGCTGACCACGCTGGAAGAGACATTATTAAACGAAGAGCAGGAGGCGGCCGCGTTCTGCCTGTCCTCTCTGTCGGTTGAAACGCAACTGGCGCTGACGCACTGGCTGGCTGAGTCACAGTGGCGTCAGTGGGTCGATGCTAAAGGCGAGACTAAACTGCAGGGATCGTTTAAGCGCTTCAGCGACATTATGCTGAGCCGCGTCAATGCCGATCTGCGCGAGACCTTTGTCACAGTCAGACAGCCTAATGAATATCAGGATAAAGCCACCCGACTGGCACGTCAGCTGCTGACGGTGCATCTGCTGGCCGGATCCTATCCCGCTGAAACCGTCATGGCCTGGCTCGACCCCTGGCAGCAGCTGCTCTCCGCCATCCATGAGAAGCAGTCATCCGGTTTAGCCTGGCTGGCGACGCAGGCGCTGAAACAGTCACCCTTCTGGCTCACCAGCGGCGCTGGCCGCTGACGGGCATTACGTCATGCCATCTGAGGAGGGCGTTATGTTGTCAGCACTTCCCGCGTTGCTTCGCGACCAGGCTGAAAAGGCCGCCCGACAGCTTGGGGTTTCGCTGAGTTCGCTCAGCGCGGAGCAGGCCGCCGGGCTGGCGTTCAGCGATTTCGTTCTGGAAAACCTGCAGCAGCATCCCGACTGGTGGCAGACGATGCGGGACCAGCCGCCTCAGCCCGACGAATGGCAGCACTATCCGGCGTGGCTGAATCAGGCCCTGAGCGGCATTGACAGCGAAGCGGACCTGATGCGGGCGCTGCGGCTGTTTCGCCGCCGGATGCTGGTGCGTATTGCATGGATGCAGACTTTGCGGCACGCCACCACTGAACAGAGTCTGCAACAGCTCAGCCTGTTAGCCGAAGTGCTGATTAGCCGGGCGCGTGACTGGGTGTGGCAGGCGTGCTGTCAGGACTTTGGCACGCCCTGCAATGCGGAGGGTGAAGCGCAGCCAATGCTGATTCTGGGCATGGGCAAGCTGGGCGGGGGGGAACTCAATTTCTCCTCTGACATCGACCTGATTTTTGCCTGGCCGGAGAATGGCACCACGCGCGGCGGACGGCGCGAGCTGGACAACGCGCAGTTCTTCACCCGCATGGGGCAGCGGCTGATCAAAGTGCTGGATCAGCCTACGATGGATGGCTTTGTCTATCGGGTAGATATGCGGCTGCGGCCGTTCGGCGACAGCGGCCCGCTGGTGATGAGCTTTGCCGCGCTGGAAGATTACTATCAGGAGCAGGGACGTGACTGGGAGCGCTATGCGATGGTGAAGGCGCGCCTGATGGGAGACGATCACGACCGCTGGAGTCTGGAGCTGCAGCAGATGCTGCGGCCCTTTGTCTATCGCCGCTATATCGATTTCAGCGTGATCCAGTCCCTGCGGAACATGAAAGGGATGATCAGTCGCGAAGTCCGGCGACGCGGACTGAAAAACAACATCAAACTGGGCGCGGGCGGCATCCGCGAAACTGAATTTATCGTGCAGGTGTTCCAGCTGATCCGTGGCGGACGTGAGCGCTCACTTCAGTTACGTGCGCTGCTGCCGACACTGGAGGCGATCAAAACCCTGGCGCTGCTGCCTGCGGAACAGGTCGATGCACTGCGCGAAGCCTATCTCTTTCTGCGACGGCTGGAAAACCTGCTGCAGAGTCTGGGGGACGAACAGACCCAGACCCTGCCGGAAGATGAACTGAATCGCGCACGGCTGGCGTGGGCGATGGAGTGCGCCGACTGGGCGGCGCTGATGACACGGCTCGACAGCCAGATGGCAGCGGTGCGGGCCATCTTTGATGAGCTGATTGGCGAAGATACACCGGATATCGACGATCAGCGCGAGCTGGCGGAGTTTCAGGTGCTGTGGCAGGACCAGCTGGAGGATAGTGAACTGGCGCCGCTGGTGCCGCAGCTCAGTGACGACCACCGTCAGACGCTGCATCAGACGCTGGAAGCGTTTCGCCAGGATATCAACCGGCGTACCATCGGCCCGCGCGGTCGTCAGGCGCTGGATCAGCTGATGCCGCGCCTGCTGAGTGAAGTCTGTCCGCGTGACGATGCGGCGGTAACGCTCAGCCGCCTGACCCCGCTGCTGCTCGGTGTACTGACCCGCAGTACCTATCTGGAGCTGCTGACCGAATATCACGGTGCGCTGCGCCACCTGATTCGCCTGTGCGCCGCCTCACCGATGGTCGCCAGCCAGCTGGCACGTTATCCGCTGCTGCTGGATGAGCTGCTCGATCCGGCCACGCTCTATCAGCCGACCGCCACCGATGCCTATCGCGATGAGCTGCGGCAGTATCTGCTGCGCATCCCCGCCGAGGATGAAGAGCAGCAGCTGGAAGCGGTACGGCAGTTCAAGCAGGCGCAGCATCTGCGTATTGCGGCTGCCGACATCGCCGGCACGCTACCAGTGATGAAAGTCAGCGATCATCTCACCTGGCTGGCGGAAGCGATTATCGAATCCGTGGTGCGTCAGGCCTGGATGATGATGGTGCAGCGCTACGGTCGTCCTTCGCATCTGATTAATGAACATGAGCGCGGATTTGCGGTGCTGGGCTACGGAAAGCTGGGGGGCTGGGAGCTGGGTTACCGTTCCGATCTCGATCTGGTCTTCCTGCACGACTGTCCGGCCGATGCCGTCACTGAAGGGGAGCGCAGCATCGATGGCCGTCAGTTCTATCTGCGTCTGGCCCAGCGCATCATGCATCTGTTCAGTACCCGCACCTCATCCGGCATTCTCTATGAGGTCGATGCGCGGCTGCGTCCTTCCGGCGCGGCGGGCATGCTGGTCAGTACCTTTGAGGCGTTTGAGGAGTATCAGCGCAGTGAAGCCTGGACCTGGGAGCATCAGGCGCTGGTCCGCGCGCGCGTGGTCTTTGGCGAAGCGGCACTGAGCGAGCGTTTCAACGCGATTCGTCTGGCGATCCTCTCGCTGCCGCGTGCCGCCGGGGTCCTGCAGACCGAAGTGCGCGAGATGCGTGAAAAGATGCGCGCTCACCTCAGCAACAAACATAAAGGCCGCTGGGACATCAAGGCCGACGAGGGCGGCATCACGGATATTGAATTCATTGCCCAATATCTTGTCTTACGCTACGCCGCTGAGCAGCCGGCGCTGACGCGCTGGTCTGATAACGTACGCATCTTCGAGCTGATGGCGAAATTTCACAAAATGCCCGCCGATGAGGCGCAGGCGCTGACGCAGGCGTATGTGACGATGCGCGACGCACTGCATCATCGCGCCCTGCAGGAACTGCCTGGCCACGTTGAACCAGAGGCGTTTGCAGCGGAGCGGCAGACGGTGCTGAACAGCTGGAAACGCTGGCTGGTCGCGTCGTCGTCTATCCTGGCGTGATGCTGATAGCACCATTCACAACTGTGCTATCATCCGCGCACTATTTTTAATGCAGTCTGGAGTGTCTGGAATGAAAGTGACTCTGCCCGCGTTCGGCCAAGCCTCAGTGCTGGTTGTTGGCGATGTAATGTTGGATCGTTACTGGTATGGCCCAACCAGCCGTATCTCCCCTGAAGCACCGGTTCCGGTGGTGAAAGTGGACACGGTTGAAGAGCGCCCTGGCGGGGCGGCAAACGTGGCGATGAACATTGCAGCACTCGGTGCCGCGTCACGCCTGATTGGCCTGACCGGTGAAGACGATGCGGCGCGCGTACTGAGTAACACGCTGAAAGACGTCAACGTTCACTGCGACTTCGTCGCGGTAAAAAGCCATCCGACGATTACCAAACTGCGCGTGCTTTCCCGCAATCAGCAGCTGATCCGCCTCGATTTCGAAGAGGGTTTCGACCAGGTTGATCCGGAGCCGATTCACCAGAAAATGCGAGAATCTCTGGCGGCAGCCGGGGCGCTGGTGCTCTCCGACTACGCCAAAGGCGCGCTGAACAGCGTACAAACCATGATTACCCTGGCGCGGGAAGCGAAGGTGCCGGTGCTGATCGACCCGAAAGGCACTGATTTCGCCCGCTACCGTGGCGCGACGCTTCTGACGCCGAACCTCTCTGAGTTCGAAGCCGTCGTCGGCAAATGCAAAAGCGAAGAGGAAATCGTGGCACGCGGGATGCAGCTGATTGCTGATTTCGACCTCGCCGCGCTACTGGTCACCCGCTCCGAGAATGGCATGACGCTGCTGCAGCCAGGCAAAGCGCCCCTGCATCTGCCGACCCAGGCGCAGGAAGTGTATGACGTGACCGGTGCTGGCGATACGGTGATTGGCGTACTGGCGGCAGCACTGGCGGCGGGCGATTCGCTGGAAGAGGCCTGTTTCCTGGCCAATGCCGCCGCCGGTGTGGTGGTGGGCAAACTGGGTACGTCGACCGTCAGCACCGTTGAACTGGAGAATGCGATCCACGCCCGTCCGGAGCAGGGCTTTGGCATCATGACAGAAGCGCAGCTGAAAGCCGCCGTTGAGATGGCCCGTCGGCGTGGCGAGAAAGTGGTGATGACCAATGGTGTGTTCGACATCCTGCACGCCGGGCATGTCTCCTACCTGGCCAATGCCCGCAAGCTTGGCGACCGGCTGATCGTCGCGGTAAACAGCGATGCATCAACAAAACGTCTGAAAGGGGAAAGCCGTCCGGTCAATCCGCAGGAAAACCGCATGATTGTGCTTGGTGCGCTGGAAGCGGTCGACTGGGTCGTGCTGTTTGAAGAGGACACCCCGCAGCGACTGATTGCCTCCATTCTGCCTGACCTGCTGGTAAAAGGCGGGGATTACAAACCGGAAGATATCGCCGGCAGTAAAGAAGTGTGGGCAAATGGCGGTGACGTGCAGGTACTGAACTTCGAAGACGGTATCTCTACCACCAACATTATCAAAACCATTCGCGGCAGCTGAAGCTACCTCTGAATGTATCAGCGGGAGCCAGGCTCCCGCCTGAACACTTATTCGGACTTGTTATCCGGCACAGGTTTTACCACGTCGGCAACCGGTGGTGGCGAAACCGCAGGTGAGGTAGCTACGGCTGCAGCCGGGCTCACGGTGGCGGAAGCCGGTGCCGCAGGCGCTGTCGTACCGGCTGAAGAGCCCTGGCTTTCCAGCTGAGCCAGACGCTGCTCCAGCGACGCCAGTTTCTCCCGCGTACGCAGCAAGACCTGCGTCTGCACATCAAACTCTTCACGGTTGACCAGATCCATCCGGGTCAGCTGCGCCTGAAGAACCTGACGAATTTTCTTTTCGACATCATCCCCAAACTCACGAACACCTTTCGGCATCGCGTCGTGAACCTGACGGGCTAGTTGTTCAATTTTTTTCGTGTCGATCATGATGATTTCCTGGTTACAGAGAGCTGTGTCAGCGTGTTTACCAACGTAATAAGTGTTAAGTGTAATGCCAGAAATGAAAAGGATAAACCTCAAATCCTTAACGCAGGAAGTGCAAAAGCAATTGCGCTATTGATGATTGCCGCTTCAGACATTCGGCGTTATAGTTGAACTGCTTATTCTCAGGGCGGGGCGCAATTCCCCACCGGCGGTAAATCAGCTTCGGCTGAAAGCCCGCGAGCGCTTTATCTCACTGAAAAGAGAGATAAAGGACAGCAGATCCGGTGTAATTCCGGGGCCGACGGTTACAGTCCGGATGGGAGAGGGTAACGACATCTGTCGGACAAGTGTGTCTGCTTCACGTTATTGCCACGTCTTTTTGACGTCACTCCTAAGCACGCCCTGATTCTGGTAACCCATATATATTAAGGTTTTTATTACCATGAATCAGACGCTACTTTCTGAATTTGGCACGCCTGAACAGCGTGTAGAACGTGCTATCGCCGCCCTGCGTGAGGGTCGCGGTGTGATGGTACTCGACGATGAAAATCGTGAAAACGAAGGCGACATGATCTTCGCCGCTGAAACCATGACCGTTGAACAGATGGCACTGACGATTCGTCACGGCAGCGGCATCGTCTGCCTTTGCCTGACGGAAGAGCGCCGCCAGCAGCTCGATCTGCCGATGATGGTGGAAAACAACACCAGCTCCTTTGGCACCGGCTTCACGGTGACCATTGAAGCGGCAGAGGGCGTCACGACCGGCGTTTCCGCGCAGGATCGTATCACCACCATCCGCACGGCGATTGCCGATGATGCAAAGCCAGCCGATCTGCATCGCCCTGGCCACGTCTTCCCGCTGCGCGCCAGTGAAGGTGGGGTTCTGACCCGTGGCGGTCACACAGAAGCGACCATCGACCTGGTCACGCTCGCAGGCTTTAAGCCCGCCGGTGTGCTGTGTGAGCTGACCAACGATGACGGCACCATGGCGCATGCGCCTGAAGCGATTGCGTTTGCCCGTCAGCATGAGATGCCGGTCGTCACTATCGAAGACCTGATTGCCTGGCGTCGCACGCACGAAACGCGCCACGCCAGCTGATGATTGAGAAACAAACAGGCCTTCCGTAGGCCTGTTTGTTTCTGCCACGGCTATTATCCTGCTTTCCTCACCTTCCCGCTGTCAGCAGCCCGGTTAACACCGCCGCGTTGCATTCATTCAAATTTCCTGATGATCACCATCATGCTTATCCGCGTGATTGCGTGGTAAATGCGCGTATCGTAGTGACCATTAAATAACCGGATTCCGGAGTTCATAATGAGTCAGATCCGCATGCCAGCGCTGTTTTTAGGTCATGGCAACCCGATGAATGCCCTTGAAGAGAACCGTTATACCGCCGCGTGGCGTCAGGCTGGGGAAACGCTGCCACGGCCGCGCGCAATCATTGCGGTTTCGGCGCACTGGTACACGCGCGGTACTGCCGTGACCGCGATGGCGCAGCCAAAAACCATTCACGATTTCGGGGGATTTCCCCAGGCGCTGTTTGATACGCGCTATCCGGCGCCGGGATCGCCTGAGCTGGCACAGCAGCTGGTGGAGCAACTGGCACCGGTGGCGGTGAAACTGGATTATGAATGGGGACTGGATCATGGTTCCTGGGGCGTCCTGATCAGGATGTATCCGGATGCTGATATTCCGGTGGTGCAGCTCAGTATTGATGGCACCCGACCAGCCGCATGGCATTTTGAGATGGGCCAGAAACTGGCTGCGCTGCGCGATCAGGGCGTGATGATTGTGGCAAGTGGCAACGTGGTGCACAACCTGCGTAAAGTGCACTGGAACGGTAACGGCGACGTCTACCCCTGGGCCAGCGGATTTGAACAGTTCGTTCGCGATAATCTGGCGGTCCAGAGCGATGCCGCGGCACATCCGCTGGTTAACTTTATGGACCATCCTGACGCCGCGCTCTCTAATCCGACGCCTGAGCACTATCTGCCGCTGCTCTATGTGCTGGGCGCACGACAGCCGGATGATGACATTACTCTTCCGGTTGACGGAATAGAGATGGGTGCCATCAGCATGCTGTCGGTTCAGGTCGGTTAAGTGAACGATCTCGTGCAGAGACAGGTGCAAAAGAAGAGAGCGGCCCGCAGCACGGAAAACGCAGGCGTTTTTTAATGGCACACTGCGCGAACCCGGCTGCGGGCGCACTTCAGGGCTGCGGTGCGTACCCAGGCGGGCCGGGCATGTTACGGGCCAGCCTGAACGTTTTGCCGGACTGAACGGGTGACCTGTACTGACCGGGGCTTACGATTAACCCAGCCGGCGACTATCGTGCGGCATCAGCCGATAAAGGCGTGTGGATAGAAGCGAGAAAGATCCTGTGTGATCAGCTCACGATCCTCGCGCAGACCAATACCTGCGGGTTGATCGTCAATCAGCCAGCTGCCGATCAGCGTATAGCTGTCGCCAAACTTTGGCAGCGGATGGAACTGCTGGACGATCATTCCCTCTTCGCCATAAGGGCCGTCTACCCGGGCGATCTCCTGACCCTTTTCTACGATGCGGATGTTAGCGCCTTCACGGGAAAACAGCGGCTTAACCACATATTTCTCCATTGGCGGAACGTCATCTTCTGCAAACCAGGCGGGCAGCAGGTTAGGGTGATTTGGGAACATTTCCCATAACATCGGCAGCAACGCTTTATTCGAGATAATGCTCTTCCAGGCCGGTTCCAGCCAGCGTACGCCAGCATCCCCCAGCTTGGTGGAGAACATCTCGCGCAGCATGAACTCCCACGGATAGAGCTTAAACAGGTTACTAATCACCTGATCCTGAGCGTCGGTAAATTCCCCTTTTTCGCCCAGGCCAATCTCATCGATGTAGAGAAACTCACTCGGCAGGCCCGCTTCGGTGGCACAATCCTGAAGATACTGTACGGTTCCGCGATCTTCATCGGTGTCACGGCAGCAGGCGAAGTGCAGCCAGTTAAACCCGTGCTGCTGATGCAGGTCGGCAAAGCGCTCAATCAGCTTCTCCTGCAGGCTGTTGAACTGGTCGCTGCCTGCGGGTAACTGACCGGCGTTGAGCTGATCTTCGAGCCAGAGCCACTGGAAGAAAGCCGCTTCATACAATGAGGTCGGCGTATCTGCATTGTTCTCCAGCAGTTTGACCTCACCTTTTCCATCCCAGGCGAGATCGAGGCGTGAGTAGAGCGAAGGCTGACGCTGACGCCATGAATCCCGCACGAAGTCCCAGGTATGTTTGGGAATGCGGAATTTCGTCAGCAGCGTGTCGCTGTTGACCACTTTCTCCACCACCTGCAGGCACATCTGATGCAGTTCAGCCGTCACCTCTTCCAGATGTTCGATCTGCGCCAGCGTGAACCGGTAATAGGCATCTTCACACCAGTAGGGTTCACCATGCATGGTGTGAAAGCGAAAACCGAACTCGGTAGCTTTTTCGCGCCAGCCGGGGCGTTCTGAAATGGCTATGCGTTCCATCGGGGTATCAGCCTCCCATTGAGCGGCTGGAGGTGCCGGTGGCACTGCTGCGCTGCATGCTGTTCTGTTTGGCAACCGTTTCACCAAAGCCGCCACGGGTAATGGTGGAGGTGGTTGCCGGTTTCGGCGCCAGCGCCGTTTTTGGCACGGTCATACTTTTGCCGGAGGTCGCGGCGCCATAGTTGCGGCCGGATGCATCCACAAACTGACCATTGGCCGGGCTGCGAGCCGTTTTAGGTGAGAACAGCGGTTGCTGTGCAAAGCCCGAACCGCCGCCCATCATGCGGCCCATCATGTAACCCGCCATCAGGGGCATCCAGAAGCTGCCGCCACTCTGCTGAGATTCTGCATTAGTCGTACCTACGCCCGCCTGAGCCGGTGTCTGCTGACACTGATTCTCACCAAATTCTGCGACGCAGTCTTCACGCGTAGCATATTTAGGCGCGGTGCGTTCTGCCTCTTTTTTCGCCTCGTTAAAGGCGGTCGTGCACTGTGCACTCTGACCCGGATTCGCTTTCGAACAGTCATCCGCGTTCTGGTACATCGACACCGTTTCATCGTTCTGTTCGCAGCCAGCCAGCATAAAGACGGCCGACACGGCGAAAGCAACGGGCGTTAAATGGCGTGCCTGCCAGCTCTTGCGAAAAGCGGCATAGCGAATAGATTTTGTGCGTTTCATTATGATTATCCTGTGCCCAAAGGTAGGGCATAGAATAGGGGATGGGGGGGTAAAATTGAAGCTGAAGGCCTGATGCAGCAGGGATCTTTACTTAGTTATACGTTCAACAGAGAGACGGGCCGCAAAGCAGCCCGTCCGCTGATTAATTACCGAAAGGATTACCGCTGTTACGCCGCGCCGCCGGGCGTGCCGCCTCAGGGGAGCCGGTTGCCACAGGGCCATTGTCCACACGCGCGGTCTGCTGCGCGTTTTCCGGTGCGACCGTTTCCGGTGATGTCGGGATCTCTTTACCCAGCTGGCTGTTCAGTTTCTGCAGGCTCTGCTCGTTAAGCGTGCCCAGTGCATAGCTGATATTCAGCTGGTTAATCAGGTAGCTGTAGCGCGCATCAGAAAGCTGCTGCTTGGCGTTGTAGAGTACGGTCGTTGCATCCAGCACATCAACGATAGTACGTGTACCGACCTGATAGCCCGCTTCTGAAGCATCCAGAGAACTTTGCGCAGAGACGACAGCCTGCTTGTAAGCATTGATGCTGCTGATAGACGCATTCACGTTGTTAAACGATGAACGTACCGTCTGGACAGCGGTGCGATGCGCGCTTTCCAGCTGTTCGCTGGCGCTGACAAAGCTGTACTGGGCCTGTTTCACCTGAGAGGTCACGCTGCCGCCGCTGTAGAGTGGCAGTGAGAAACTCAGGCCGACCTGGTTAGAACCCGTGATTGAATCCGTAGAACCCTGGCTCTGATTGGCACGACTGCCGCCATATTTGCTGTTGGACAGACCGGTAGAGGCCGTCAGACCCAGCGTCGGCAGATGGCCAGCTTCAGCGGAGCGAATCTGCTCACGGGCCAGATCCTGGTTCAGACGCGCCGAGAGCAGCGACAGGTTACGGGCTTCCGCCTGCTTAAGCAGCGCACTGACCGCTTCCGGCTTATCGGTTCTGAAACGATCGATACTCAGTGAGGCCAGAGACAGGTAGTCCATGCCGGTGATCTGACGCAGCGTTTCAACATTGTTATCGAGGTTGTTGCGCGCGGTGACTTCGTTAGCCAGTACACTGTCATATTGCGCACGGGCATTCTGAACATCGGTGATAGCAACCAGGCCCACATTGAAGCGCTGGGTGGTCTGATCCAGCTCACGATAGATCGACTGTTTTTGCGCTTCGGTATAGGAGAGCGTATCAATTGCTTTCAGCACATTGAAGTAGGCGGTCGCAGTGTTCAGAATCAGATCCTGCTGCGCCACCTGATAGGTAACATCCTGAATGCCGGCCGCTTTTTCCTGCAGGGTCAGCGCACGCCATTTCGACATGTCGAAAAGGGTCTGGGTTAATTGCAACGAACCGCTGGTGGTGTTGGAATGAAGACCACTGCTGTCGCGATAGCCATTGTTATAGGTGTAGTCTGCACCCAGGCCAAGCTGGGGTAATAAGGGGCTACGCGCTTCGTTGATTTTCTCAAAGGCAGAATCGCGATCGGCAGCGGCGCTGCGCAGATCCGGGTTGCTCAGACGCGCTTGCTGGTAAACCTGAAGCAGGTCTTCGGCCTGGCTGGCGAAGCTGAAACCGCCCAGGCTCAGCCCAATAAAAAATGGGAGCAGTTTTTTCATTTGCATTCCTTTTGTTGCAGCAAATTGCAGTGGGTGCGCTGCCGGGTAAGCCAAAAAATTATCGCCGATTCTAGCAGAGGGCAACTGTGAGATAAGTTGGCTGAACGTGCCTTCGCCCTCTAATTTACGTAAATAATTCATAAAGAACCACTTACATGGAGCACGGCAACAGGCTTTTTTTCGCTCCATCCCAATCTGCACAAGGAACCTGATGATGTCGGAAGAAAAAAAATCCCCTGTGACTTTCACAAAAAACGATGTAGAAATTATTGCACGTGAAACCCTCTACGATGGTTTTTTTTCCATTGAGCGCTATCGTTTCCGCCATCGCCGGTTTAATGGCGAAATGAGTGCAGAAGTGCAGCGCGAAGTTTTTGAGCGCGGTCATGCCGCCGTGCTGCTACCTTATGATCCCTTACGCGACGAAGTGGTGCTGATTGAACAGATCCGCATCCCGGCTTATGACAGCACGGTGACACCCTGGCTGCTGGAGATGGTCGCCGGTATCATTGAGCCTGGCGAAACGGCCGAGCAGGTGGCACGTCGCGAAGCCGTTGAGGAGGCGGGGTTATCGGTCGGCCGGATTAAGCCTATGCTGAGCTATCTGGCCAGCCCTGGTGGCACCAGCGAACGTCTGTCGGTGCTGATTGGGGAAGTGGATGCCAGCCAGGCAGAGGGATGCCATGGTCTGGAGGAAGAGAATGAGGATATTCTTGTCCATGTGGTGAGCCGCGAACAGGCTTATCGCTGGGTGGAAGAGGGGATAATCGACAATGCGGCGTCTGTCATCGCTCTGCAATGGCTGGCGTTGCACCATGAAAAACTACGCGAAGAGTGGATACAAAAATGAAACAGCGCTATACCCCTGACTTTCCCGAAATGATGCGGCTCTGCGAAACCAATTTCGCCCAGCTACGCCGCCTGCTGCCGCGCAATGATGAGGCGGGCGCATCGGTGATCTATCAGGTGAGTGGCGCCCGTTATCAGCTGACGATTCAGGAGTCGACACGCTATACCACGCTGGTGGAAATTCGCCAGATTGCGCCTGCGGTGAGTTACTGGAGCCTGCCTTCGATGTCGGTCCGGCTCTATCACGATGCGATGGTCGCCGAAGTGTGTTCAACTCAACAGATCTATCGTTTCAAAGCGCGCTATGATTATCCTAATAAAAAACTGCATCAGCGCGATGAAAAACATCAGATAAACCAGTTTCTCGCAGACTGGCTGCGCTACTGCCTTGCGCATGGCGCAATGGCTGTTCCGGTCTGCTGATGCGTATAATGCGGTAAATGGCGTGGAGACGAAGGAAACGCTTTGGATAGCCTGCTAACTCTTTCTGCAGCGAATGGTTCCGGATTCAGGATTTTACAGATTACGGATACGCATCTGTTTGCGGGAAAACATGAATCCTTACTTGGGGTGAACACCTGGTCGAGCTACAAAGCGGTGCTGGATGCGATTATTGCACAACAGCACGACTTCGACCTGATCATCGCCACCGGCGACCTTGCCCAGGATCATTCTGCTGAAGCCTATCAGCATTTTGCTGAGGGTATTTCACGTTTGCCCCGGCCCTGTGTCTGGCTGCCTGGCAATCACGATTTTCAGCCCGCGATGGTCGACACCCTGGCGGCTGCCCATATCAATGCTCATAAACAGGTGCTGCTGGGCGAGCAGTGGCAGATTGTGCTGCTCGACAGTCAGGTCTCAGGCGTGCCGCATGGGATGCTGAGCGACTACCAGCTGGAGTGGCTCGACAATGCGCTGGGGCGCTATCCGCAACGGCATACGCTGGTTCTGCTACATCATCATCCGCTGGCCTCTGGCTGCACCTGGCTCGACCAGCACAGCCTGCGCAATGCCCATCAGCTGGACGCTGTGCTGCAGCGTTACCCATTAGCCCGGACGCTGGTCTGCGGGCATATTCATCAGGAGCTGGATCTGGCATGGCATGGCCGCCGGGTGCTGGCGACGCCGTCAACCTGCGTGCAGTTCAAGCCACACTGCACCAGCTTTACCATTGATACGGTCGCACCGGGCTGGCGCTGGTTTACCCTGCATCCGGATGGCAGCTTCGATACCGAGGTTAACCGGCTCGACACCGACGCTTTTCGTCCTGATTTAGACTCAGAAGGATACTGACGCGTGGCGGCTTTGCTCTATCTGCACGGCTTCAACAGTTCGCCCCGGTCGGCGAAAGCGACGCAGTTCCGGCAATGGCTGGAGACGCACCACCCGGCAATCGAGATAATCGTGCCCCAGCTGCCTGCTTTCCCGGCGGATGCCGCCGCGATGCTGGAAGATCTGGTGCTGAGTCGTAGTGGTGAAACTCTGGGACTGGTCGGCTCGTCGCTGGGTGGCTATTACGCCACCTGGCTGTCACAATGCTTTATGCTGCCCGCGGTCGTCGTCAATCCTGCGGTACGGCCGTTTGAACTGCTGGCGGATTTCCTGGGCGAAAATCAGAATCCCTACACCGGCCAGCAATATGTGTTAGAGTCTCGCCACATTTACGATCTCAAAGTAATGCAGATTGAACCGCTGGAAGCACCCGATTTACTCTGGCTGCTGCAACAGACCGGCGATGAAGTTCTCGATTACCGTCAGGCGCTCGACTATTACAGCGCGTGCCGGCACACGGTAGAAGAGGGCGGAAATCATGCATTTACTGGATTCGAGCGCCATTTCCCGCAGATTCTGGACTTTCTTGGTCTGAATCATCCCTGAGTAAAGCGGAAATCGCACCCATTTCATCTTTCTAATCAGACATTTACGATGAGTCAATCGAACTATAACGCGGATGCCATTGAGGTCCTGACTGGCCTTGAGCCTGTTCGCCGTCGCCCGGGAATGTACACCGATACGACGCGGCCCAACCATTTGGGTCAGGAAGTGATTGATAACAGCGTCGATGAGGCGCTGGGCGGCCACGCTAAGCGGGTTGAAGTGATTCTGCACGCTGACCAGTCGCTGGAAGTTATTGATGATGGTCGCGGCATGCCGGTGGATATTCACCCGGAAGAGGGCGTGCCTGCGGTCGAACTGATCCTGTGCCGTCTGCACGCAGGCGGCAAGTTCTCCAATAAAAACTATCAGTTCTCAGGCGGCCTGCATGGTGTCGGGATCTCGGTGGTTAACGCCCTGTCAAAACGTGTTGAAGTCACGGTGCGCCGTAACGGCGAAATCTATGACATGGCGTTTGAAAATGGCGACAAAGTACAGGATCTCACCGTGACCGGTACGGTGGCAAAACGCAACACCGGGACCCGGGTCCATTTCTGGCCGGATGAGAGTTTCTTTGACAGCCCGCGCTTCTCCGTGTCGCGCCTGTCACACCTGCTGAAAGCCAAAGCGGTGCTCTGTCCTGGTGTTGAGATTGTCTTTAAAGACAAGCTGAACAATACCGAACAGACCTGGTGCTACCAGGATGGTCTGACCGACTATCTTTCCGAGGCCGTCAATGGCCTGCCGACGCTGCCGGAAAAACCTTTTGTCGGCAGCTTTACCGGTGATGTGGAAGCGGTAGACTGGGCGCTGCTGTGGCTGCCGGAAGGTGGCGAACTGTTAACCGAAAGCTACGTTAACCTCATCCCCACCATGCAGGGCGGCACGCATGTCAACGGTCTGCGTCAGGGGCTGCTGGATGCGATGCGTGAGTTCTGCGAATACCGCAATATCCTGCCGCGCGGCGTAAAACTCTCTGCGGAAGATATCTGGGATCGCTGCGCCTATGTGCTGTCGGTGAAGATGCAGGATCCGCAGTTTGCCGGACAGACGAAAGAGCGTCTCTCCTCACGTCAGTGCGCCGCCTTTGTCTCTGGCGTGGTGAAAGATGCCTTCAGCCTGTGGCTGAACCAGAACATCCAGACCGCAGAACTGCTGGCGGAACTGGCGATTTCCAGCGCCCAGCGGCGTATGCGGGCCGCCAAAAAAGTGGTGCGCAAAAAGCTCACCAGCGGTCCGGCCCTGCCGGGCAAGCTGGCGGACTGTACCGCGCAGGATCTGAATAAGACAGAACTGTTTCTGGTGGAAGGGGACTCCGCAGGCGGCTCGGCCAAGCAGGCGCGCGATCGCGAATATCAGGCGATCATGCCGCTGAAAGGCAAGATCCTGAATACCTGGGAGGTCTCGTCTGATGAGGTGCTGGCGTCGCAGGAAGTGCATGACATTTCAGTGGCTATCGGTATCGATCCGGATAGCGAAGATCTGACGCAGCTGCGCTACGGTAAAATCTGCATTCTGGCGGATGCGGACTCAGATGGTCTGCATATCGCCACGCTGCTCTGCGCACTGTTCGTGAAACATTTCCGCTCGCTGGTGGCAGGCGGGCACGTCTATGTCGCGATGCCGCCGCTCTACCGTATCGATCTCGGTAAAGAGGTCTATTATGCGCTGGATGAAGATGAGAAAGAGGGCGTGCTGGAGCAGCTGAAGCGCAAAAAGGGCAAACCCAACGTCCAGCGTTTTAAAGGACTGGGCGAGATGAACCCGATGCAGCTGCGCGAAACCACGCTGGATCCGAATACCCGGCGCCTGGTGCAGCTGACGATCAGCGATGAAGATGTCGACCAGACGCTGCGCATCATGGATATGCTGCTGGCGAAAAAACGGTCTGAAGACCGGCGTAACTGGCTGCAGGAAAAAGGCGACACCGCCGATATCGAAGTGTAAAAAACAGGACGCGAAAGCGTCCTGTTCACTTTATGACGCCAGCATGATGGACCCGGTGCCGCCTCAGCTGCATCGGGCAGGTTTGAGTAAGCAGAGACAGTAACCATTGTGAAAATTACGCTGGAAGAGTTACGCGCCTGGGTCGCGGTCGTGGATAGCGGGTCAATTACGGCAGCCGCTTCCCAGCTGGCGCAGACCAGCTCGGGCATCAGCCGCGCCCTTTCCCGGCTGGAAAGCAAGCTGCAGACCACGTTGCTGCATCGCACCACCCGGCGGCTGGCGCTGACGGAGGAAGGACAGGTCTTTCTGGATCACGCGCGTCAGATCCTGGCCTCAGTTGAACAGGCTGAAGAGCAGATCGCCCTGCGACGCGAAACGCCGTCAGGGCGGTTACGGGTCAACGCCGCCACGCCCTTTATGCTGCATGTGATTGTGCCCCTGGTGGAGGCGTTTCGGGCCCGCTACCCGCTCATCCAGCTTGAGCTCAATACCGACGACATCCTGATCGATCTGCTGGAGCAGCAGACTGACGTCGCCATCCGCATCGGCGAACTGCGCGACTCGACGCTGCACGCCCGGCTGCTTGGCAGTAGTGCGGTCCGGCTGATGGCCAGCCCGGCCTATCTGGCGAAAGCGGGCACCCCGCAAAGCGTTGCGGATCTTGCCCGGCATCAGACCATCGGTTTCAGTTACCCTGAAACCCTTAATGTCTGGCCGCTCTGGCAGTCGGAAGGAGAATTTATGCGCTTCAGACCGACGATCGCCGCCTCCAGCGGCGAAACCATCCGGCAGCTGGCGCTGGCGGGTCAGGGTATCGCACGCCTCTCTGATTTTGTCAGCCGGGAAGATTGCGCGGCTGGACGGCTGGTGCCCGTACTTCCCGCTGAAACCCGCGATCTGCGGTTGCCGGTTCATGCGGTCTATTACCGGAATACCACGCTCTCTTCCCGCATCGTCTGCTTCCTGGACTTTCTCCGCAGCGAGATTGATCGGCGTCAGCTGCTCTGAACCAGACTGTCAGAAAGAAAAAACCCCTGTCACAGGACAGGGGTTGAGTGGTGCAGGCCAGGCCGGATCATCTTCGCTTGCTGACGCTGCCCGCGCCGGAACAGGAGGCGAGCGAAAGACGCTCAAGCCTGTTCAC
This sequence comes from Pantoea sp., assembly GCF_032114055.1. Taxonomy (GTDB): domain Bacteria; phylum Pseudomonadota; class Gammaproteobacteria; order Enterobacterales; family Enterobacteriaceae; genus Pantoea. The sequence goes on along the minus strand of NZ_DAMCTB010000008.1, from coordinate 73,881 downwards.
TGCGGGTTGAGGCAGTGCGTTGCTGCCAGAAAGACGCAGATGAGCGTCTGTCAGCCGCCTCAGCATGATGATCGGCGCAGCAGCCCTCAACGTCTCCGTCAGGTGCTGGGTTCCAGCACCAGAATCTTCACATCCACCACGTCATCTTTGATGATGGCGCGATGCGCATCCATGTGCGGCATCTGCTGATGCTGCTCCAGATGGCGCAGGGTTTCCCACTGTTCCAGCATAAAAATAGAGTCCGGCGAATTCTGCTTCCACGGCACCTGCGCCTGATGGTCCAGCAGCGCGTCATACTGATGGCAGCCCTCTTCTGCTAAGACCTGCGGGATCAGTTTTTTCACCGCATCCAGCACAGCCTGGCGGCGACCGGGTTTAACACAAAGTTCAGCAACGACTGTCAACATTCGTGAATTCCTCTTTCATGGGAAAATAGGGAGTAGCCCCCTCTCATCTTAGGCAAAAACGCGGGTAAGATGGGTCCGATAAGCCGCGATATCGCGCGGCACGTCCGGCGCTTTAATCACATCGTTACAGATAAAGGTCGGCAGTGCTTCCATACCCAGGAACTGATTGGCTTTATGAAAGTGCAGATAGAGTCCGTCAACGCCAACGCCTTCAAAAAACTGCTCCGGATCGGTAAAGGCCTGCAGCGGCGCATTCCAGGTCAGTGACAGCATATATTTTTTGCCCTGTAACAGACCGCCGGAACCATACTTCTTCGCCGCATCGGCGCGGGTGCGGCCATCGCTGGCATAGAGCGAGCCGTGACCTTCGGTAAAGACTTCATCAATGTAACGCTTCACCGTCCAGGGTTCACCCATCCACCAGCCGGGCATCTGATAAATCACGACATCGCTGTCGACATACTTCTGCACTTCATCGGCGATCACATAGTTGCTGTCGGCGACCGTGACCGAAACATCATGGCCCATGTCCCGCAGCTGGCTGGCGGCCACGTCGGTCAGTGTATGGTTCAGTTCGCCTTTGGAGTGGGCAAAGGTTTTGCCGCCATCGATAATTAAAATCTTGCTCATCAATAATCTGCCTCATTTCCTGAATATGCGCTCAGCTTACGCGCGCCGGGGTCAGAGAAAAATGGGAGGCTGATCACAACACTTTTGCTTTAGAAGCAATAATGCGCCGCTTTGTGGCACCATCGCCGGGCAAACTCACCATGAAAAAATCAAAAATGAAAAAAATTATCTTCTCGTTGCTGCTGGTCAGCGGTGCTGTCCAGGCGCAGTCGCATCTCGATACTGTTCTCACCACGAAGACGCTGAAGGTCTGCACCACCGGGGATTACAAGCCTTACAGCTATCTGCGGCCTGATGGTCAGTATGAAGGGCTGGATATCAGCATGGCGAACGCCCTGGCAATCTCGCTCGGCGCAAAAGTGGAGTGGGTACCAACCCGCTGGAAAAGCCTGATGCCGGACTTTCTGGCAAAGCAGTGCGACATCGCCGTGGGCGGCATCTCTGTGACGCTGAAACGTCAGCAGACTGCCTGGTTTGCCCGGCCGCTGGATGTGGACGGCAAGATACCGCTGGTGCGCTGCGCCGATAAAGCCCGTTATCAGACCCTGGCGCAGCTGAACCAGCCCGGCGTGCGGTTGATTGAACCGGCTGGCGGCACTAACGAAGCCTTTGTGCACAGCCATCTGCCTGACGCCACGCTGACGCTGTTTCACGATAATGTCACCATCTTCCAGCAGCTGGTGGATAACAAGGCGGACGTGATGATCACGGATGCTTCTGAGGCGCGTTATCAGCAGCAGCACTATCCGTCGCTGTGTGCGGTCAATCCTGACAAACCGCTGCAGTATGGCGAAAAGGCGTACATGATCCCGCGCGACGACATCAGCTGGAAACTCTATGTCGATCAGTGGCTGCATCTCAGCACGGCCACCGGCGAATATGGCGGGATTGCCCGGCAGTGGATGGGGGCAAAGTCCTGACTGACCGCCCCGGCGTGACGCGGCTTTTGCCGCGCTGAAGCAGGCGTCCCGTCAGCAGATGCTATCCGGCTGGCGGGAGGCCTGATCTCCCGCGCTTCCCCTGTGACTAACACCAGCGAATAAGGTACTATCCTCGCCAAACCACCGCCGGGTGTCCCGCCGTTGTGGGCCACGATGTGAGGATGAGAAATTAATGAGTGAACTGACTCAGGATGGTGCAGAGCGTCTTGCCCTGCACACATTCACCGAGAATGCGTACTTAAACTATTCGATGTACGTCATCATGGACCGCGCGCTGCCTTATATTGGTGACGGATTAAAGCCGGTTCAGCGACGTATCGTCTACGCCATGTCCGAACTGGGGCTTAACGCCAGCGCAAAATTTAAAAAATCGGCACGTACCGTGGGTGACGTGCTGGGTAAATACCATCCGCACGGTGACAGCGCCTGCTATGAAGCGATGGTGCTGATGGCGCAGCCGTTCTCCTATCGTTATCCGCTGGTCGACGGCCAGGGTAACTGGGGTGCGCCAGACGACCCCAAGTCGTTCGCGGCGATGCGTTACACCGAATCCCGTCTGTCAAAATATGCCGAGCTGCTGCTGGGCGAGCTGGGTCAGGGCACCGTCGACTATCAGCCGAACTTTGATGGCACGCTGCAGGAGCCGAAGATGTTACCGGCGCGCCTGCCCAATATTCTGCTGAACGGCACCACCGGTATCGCCGTGGGTATGGCGACCGATATTCCGCCACACAACCTGCGCGAAGTGGCTCAGGCGGCGATCGCACTGATCGACTCGCCGAAAACCACGCTGGATCAGCTGCTTGATATCGTTCAGGGGCCGGATTACCCGACTGAGGCGGAGATCATTACGCCACGTGACGAAATCCGCAAACTCTACCAGAGCGGTCGCGGCTCCATCCGCCAGCGTGCGGTCTGGAAAAAGGAAGAGGGCGAGGTGGTCATCACCGCGCTGCCACATCAGGTGTCAGGCGCGCGCGTGCTGGAGCAGATTGCTAACCAGATGCGCAATAAAAAACTGCCGATGGTGGAGGATCTGCGTGATGAGTCGGATCATGAGAACCCAACACGTCTGGTGATCGTGCCACGCTCCAACCGCGTCGATCTCGACCAGGTGATGAACCATCTGTTCGCCACTACCGATCTGGAGAAGAGCTACCGCGTTAACCTCAACATGATCGGGCTGGATAACCGTCCGGCGGTGAAGAACCTGCATGAGATCCTGACCGAATGGCTGGTGTTCCGCCGTGAAACGGTCAAACGCCGTCTTAATTACCGACTGGAACGCGTGCTGCGTCGCCTGCATATCCTGGAAGGCCTGCTGGTCGCGTTCCTGAATATCGATGAGGTCATTGAGATTATCCGGACTGAAGATGAGCCGAAGCCGGTGCTGATGTCGCGCTTTGGTCTCAGCGAAACCCAGGCCGAATCGATCCTCGAACTGAAGTTGCGTCACCTGGCAAAGCTGGAAGAGATGAAAATCCGTGGCGAGCAGGCGGATCTCGAAAAAGAGCGCGATCAGCTGCAGGCGACGCTGGCCTCTGAACGCAAGATGAACACCCTGCTGAAGAAAGAGCTGCAGGCTGACAGTGCCCGCTACGGCGACGATCGTCGTTCGCCACTCTGTGAGCGCGACGAAGCCAAAGCCCTGAGTGAAACGGAGCTGGTGCCGTCTGAACCGGTCACCATTGTGCTCTCCCAGATGGGTTGGGTGCGCAGCGCCAAGGGGCACGATATCGATCCGGCCGGGCTCAGTTACAAAGCGGGCGACAGCTATCTGGCGGCCGCACGCGGTAAGAGCAATCAGCCGGTGGCCTTTATCGACTCCACCGGCCGCAGTTATACGCTGGATCCAACCTCGCTGCCGTCGGCGCGCGGGCAGGGCGAGCCGCTGACCGGCAAGCTGACGCCACCGCCGGGCGCGGTGGTTGAACAGGTGCTGATGGAGGCGGATGACCAGCGTCTGCTGATGGCTTCCGATGCGGGATACGGCTTTATCTGTACCTTCAGCGATCTGGTGTCGCGCAACCGCGCCGGTAAAGCGCTGCTGACGCTGCCGGAAAACGCCCGTGTGATGACGCCACTAGCGGTGCATCACGAAGATGACATGCTGCTGGCGATCACCCTGGCGGGACGGATGCTGATGTTCCCGGTCGGCGAGCTGCCGCAGATGTCGAAAGGCAAGGGCAACAAAATTATCTCAATCCCGTCGGCGGAAGCGGCTGCCGGTCAGGATAAGCTGGCCTGGCTGATGATCCTGCCACCGGGCAGCGCCATTACGCTCTATGTTGGCAAACGTAAAATGTTGCTGCGCAGTGAAGAACTCCAGAAATTCCGCGCCGATCGCGGACGTCGCGGTACGCTGTTGCCGCGCGGCCTGCAAAAAATCGATCGTGTAGAACTGGATGCGCCTGCGCGTCCGGCAAGCCCGGATAGCGAAGCGTAAACTACCCGGCTGACGCTGCGTCAGCCGTGGCTCAATGAGGGAACTATGTTACTTATTCTGCGTACCATTATCGTCGTCATCTACTCGATTGTCGTCTGTGTCTTTGGCTGTATCTGGTGTCTTTTCTCGCCGCGCGACCCGCGTCACGTCGCCCGTTTTGGTCATCTGTTTGGCAAACTGTCGACGGTATTCGGCCTTAAAGTGGAGCTGCGCAAGCCGGAAGGCGCGGAGAAGTATGGCAACGCGATCTACATTGCGAACCACCAGAACAACTATGACATGGTGACCGCGGCTAAAATCGTGCAGCCGTCGACGGTGACGGTGGGGAAAAAGAGTCTGCTGTGGGTACCGTTTTTTGGCCTGCTCTACTGGCTGACCGGTAACCTGCTGATTGACCGTGATGACCGCGCCAAAGCGCGTGGCACCATCGGCGAGCTGGTCGACCAGTTTAATCGCAAGCGCATCTCCATCTGGATGTTCCCGGAAGGAACGCGCAGCCGTGGCCGTGGCCTGCTGCCGTTTAAAACCGGTGCCTTTCATGCGGCGGTGGCGGCGGGCGTGCCGATCATTCCGATTGTGGTCTCCAACACCCACGGCAAAGTTAATCTGAACCGCCTCAATAACGGGCTGGTGATCGTGGAGATGCTGCCACCGGTTGACGTAAAGGCATTCGAATCATCCTCGGTGCGTAAGCTGGCTACCCACTGTCGCGAACTGATGGCGGCGAAGCTGGAAGAGCTGAATGCCGAAGTTGCAGAACGCGAAAAAAACGGAAAAATCTGACCGGCGGCTCTTTTGCCGAACTATCCTGCATGGATGCCCACGATGAGCCGATGCTGGCTCACCGTGAACACAACACAGCAAAACAGATCAATAAAAACAGGGTCGGCGCTTAGCGCCACGCGTAAAGGGTCAGAAGTTTTATGTCTTTCAGCAGACGTCAGTTTATCCAGCTTTCTGCTGGCGTGGCACTCAGCGCCACGGTTATGCCTCGTGCGGCGCTGGCCGCCTCGTCCGCCAGTGGCGATACGCCGCTTCCTGTTCCGCCGTTGCTGGAATCCCGTCGCGGCCAGCCGCTGTTTCTGACGATGCAGCGCAGCCACTGGTCGTTCAACGGCGATAATAACAAGGTGCCGGTGTGGGGGATTAATGGCCTCTATCTTGGCCCCACTGTTCGGGTCTACAGCGGCGATGACGTTAAGCTCATCTACAGCAACAGGCTGAACGAACCAGTTTCGATGACGGTCAGCGGCCTGCAGGTGCCGGGTGCGCTGATGGGCGGTGCGCCGCGTATGATGTCGGCGGGCGCAGACTGGTCACCGGTGCTGCCGATTCGGCAAGCGGCCGCGACCTGCTGGTATCACGCGAACACCCCGAACCGCATGGCACCGCACATCTACAACGGCCTGGCAGGAATGTGGCTGATAGAAGATGATGTCAGCAAACAGCTGCCGCTGCCAAAGCACTACGGGGTGGATGACTTCCCGATCATCATTCAGGACAAGCGCCTTGATAACTTTGCGACACCCGTATATGACCCGCCGCAGGAGGGTGGCTTTCTGGGTGACACGCTGCTGGTCAACGGTGTGCGCAATCCGTTCGTGGAGGTGTCGCGCGGCTGGGTACGTCTGCGTCTGCTGAACGCGTCGAATGCGCGCCGCTACGAGATGATGCTCAGTGACAATCGGCCATTTATGGTCATCGCCAGCGATCAGGGCTATCTGCCTGCACCGGTGGCGGTGCAGCGTCTCTCTCTGGCGCCGGGCGAACGCCGCGAGGTGCTGGTGGATATGTCGCAGGGCGACGAAGTCTCTATCACCGCAGGCACGGCGGCGGGCATTATGGACCGGCTGCGCGGCTTCTTCGAGCCTTCATCCATTCTGACCTCAACCCTGATCCTGACGCTGCGGCCGACCGGTCTGCTGCCGCTGGTAACCGATAATCTGCCGATGCGGCTGCTGGCTGACCAGATCCTGGATGGCGCAGCGGTACGCACGCGGGAGTTCCGCATCGGTGACAGCATGCCGGGCATCAACGGCGCGGTGTGGGATATGAACCGCATCGACACCACGACCCAGCAGGGCACCTTCGAGCGCTGGATCCTGCACGCTGATCGGCCGCAGTCGCTGCATATCCAGGGCGTGATGTTCCTGATAAAAAGCGTGAATGGCGCTCAGCCGATGGGCGAAGATCGCGGCTGGAAAGATACGGTGTGGGTCGATGGCAGCGTGGAGCTGCTGGTGAGCTTCCCGCAGAGTGCTTCTGACCACTTCCCGTTCGTCTATTACAGTCAGACGCTGGAGCTGGCGGATCGCGGAACCGCGGGTCAGCTGGTGGTACAGCCCACCGCATAAGTACGCGGCCAGGCGGGATAACCTGCCTGGCCGCGTTTTTCATCCGCTGCCGGCGACCGGGCAGCGGGTAAGATCATCCTGAAACGCTGTCCTAGTTAAAGGTTTCCGGATCGGGTCCCAGACGGTTGCCGCTGTCCAGCTTCGCAATATCACTCACTTCATGCTTATCCAGACGGAAATCGAAGACTTTAAAGTTCTCTTCGATACGCGCTGGCGTCACGGACTTCGGAATCACCACCAGGCCGCTGTCCAGATGCCAGCGGATCACGATCTGCGCCGGGGTTTTGCCATATTTCTTCGCCAGTGACCTGATGATCTCCTGATCGAATACCCCTTTACCGCCCTGAGCCAGCGGACTCCAGGATTCGGTCTGAATCTGATGCAGCGCGTTCCAGGCGTGCAGGGTGCGCTGCTGCAGCATCGGGTGCAGCTCGATCTGGTTCACGACCGGCGTCACGCCGGTTTCATCCATGAGTCGCTTCAGGTGCGCCTCGTGGAAGTTGCAGACGCCAATGCTTTTGGTCAGCCCCTGCTGCTGCAGTTCGATCATCTTCTTCCAGGCGTCAACGTAATGATCTTTTTCCGGGCACGGCCAGTGCATCAGATAGAGATCAACCTGATCCAGTTTGAGCTTCTCCAGGCTGGTTTCCATCGCCTGCTGAACGTTCTGCTGATCGTCGTTCCAGAGTTTGGTGGTGACGAAAATCTCTTCGCGCGGCACATCAGTTTCCTGCAGTGCCTGACCAATCGCCTCTTCATTTTTGTAGGCGGCGGCGGTATCGATTGAGCGATAGCCGACCTCAAGCGCTTTCAGCACGGCATGGCGTGCATCCTCCATGCTGGCCTGCCATACGCCAAGTCCCAGTTGCGGCATCATGTTGCCATCGCGCAGTTTGATAATGGGTTGGTCTGCCATAGTTGCTCCTTTCCGTTGCGGTTAACCCGTGAGATTTCACTGTGCTTAAGTCTAGCCAACAATTGTCAGCCTGCTCAGCTCAGGCAACTTCTGTCGCGCCGGGGTTATGCCTGATTCAGTAAACTTCTTGCCTGATTCTCCAGACCGCTGGCGATTCAGGCACAGGCACGGCACACTGAATTTTTGCCTGAAAAGGAGTCGCTATGGCGCATGATGCACTGTGTCACCGGCTGGCACAGCAGGTCGTCACCTTAATGACGCACGGTCATGATCGTCTCTGTCCCGTCGAAAATGTGTCGCTGATTTATGCGAATCAATATCGCCCCCGTACGCCGATGATGTATCAGCCCGGTATTGTGATCCTGTTTCAGGGCAGCAAAACCGGTTATCTCGGCAGCACCACTTTTCAGTATGACGCCAGCAAATACCTGATGCTGACCGTGCCGCTGCCGGTGGAGTGCGAAACCTGGGCCTCGCCGGATATCCCAATCGCCGGGCTCTGTCTGAACGTCGATACCGCCAGTCTGCAGGATCTGCTGATTGAAATCGGCGATGACGACCAGTTTCAGCCCCAGCCGCTGACGTCCGGTATTCATTCGGCGTGGCTGACGGAACCGATGCTCTGCGCCGCCGAACGCCTGCTTGATGTCATGACCCAACCGCGTGATGCGCGCGTGTTGGGACCGCACATCGTGCGGGAGATAATCTACTATGTGCTGACTGGCCCGATCGGCGGGGCGCTGCTCTCGCTGGTGAGCCGACAGACGCAGTTCAGCCTGATCGCGCGTGCGCTGCGACGGATTGAGAATCACTATGCGGAAAACCTCAGCGTGGATGCGCTGGCGGCGGAGGTGAACATGAGCGTTTCCGCCTTTCACCACAACTTTAAGGCCGTCACGCAGACCTCACCGCTGCAGTATCTCAAGCGATATCGCCTGCATCAGGCGCGCCTGCTGATGCTGCATGACGGACTCAAAGCAGGTGCAGCGGCGGTGCGGGTCGGCTATGAGAGCCCGTCACAGTTTTCGCGGGAATTTAAACGCTATTTTGGCGTGACGCCGGGGGAGGAGGTGAGTCGGGTCAGGCAGACCGTCGCGGATCCGTCCGCCTGAGCAGCGGCGGACCCGGACGTAGCAGGCGCGTCAGGTCCGTTTCTGCCGACGCTTCTTCCAGATGACCATAATGCTGCCGGAGAGGCCGAGCACCAGCAGCACCATCGGCAGAACCATCAGGATGGCCATCACCTGATCTTCATGGCGTTTAATAAACGGCACCTGGCTGATGCCATAGCCGAAGGCCACCACAATCCCGACCCACAGCACGCCGCTCAGCCAGTTAAACAGCTGGAAGCGGCCATTCTGCAGGCCGGAAATCCCGGCCATGGTTGGCAGCAGGGTACGGACAAACGCGAGAAAACGGCCGACCAGCAGCGCCATCAGGCCATGACGGTTAAACATATTCCAGGCGCGCTGGTGATACTGCGCGGGCAGATGCATCAGCCAGTTCTTCACCAGCCGGGTATTACCCAGCCAGCGCCCCTGCAGATAACTCAGCCAGCAGCCCAGGCTGGCGGCCGTCGTCAGAATCACTATCGTTGGCACAAAATCCATTACCCCTTTTGCCACCATTGCGCCTGCCAGCAACAGCAGGCTATCGCCCGGCAGAAAAGAGGCGGGTAACAGACCATTTTCCAGAAACAGCGTCAGGAACATCACGCCGTACACCACCCACACCACATCCGGATTCGCCAGCGCGGCAAAATCCTGATGCCAGAGCGCCTGGACAATCTCGTGTAAAACACCCATTAGCTATTCCATCACGTCACAAGGAACTATCCGTCTGCATTCAGATGACACCGTTAATACACGCGTGATCTGAACGATGCGGGAGAAATTTTAACAACAAAAGTGCGATTGCCCGGCAGAGTCTGCCGACAGCCGCCATCGGTTTAGCATCCGTTTACGCTTTGTTTAACTGACTCAGCGCATCAGACGCGAAAATCCCGCCTCCAGGTCAGCCAGCAGGTCATCAACGTGCTCCAGACCAATGTGCAGTCGCACCAGCGTGCCGGTGAAATCCACACCGCCTGCCGGACGAATGGCGGCCAGCTCTTCGGGCTGATTCGCCAGAATCAGGGACTCGTAGCCACCCCAGGAGTAAGCCATGCTGAAATGATGGAAGTGATCGAGATATTCTGCCAGCTGGGCGTCACCTAATTTTTCCTGCAGGATAAAGGAGAACAGGCCGCTGCTGCCGTTAAAATCGCGCTGCCAGAACGCATGTCCCTTGCTTTGCGCCAGTGCCGGATGGTTGACCCATGCCACCTCCGGACGCGCCGCCAGCCATTCCGCCACCAGCAGGGCGCTCTCTTCATGCTGACGCAGACGGGTGCCCAAAGTACGCAGACCGCGGCTCGCCATATAGGCGGTGTCAGCATCGACCATCTGTCCCATCAGATAGGAGTTCTCGCGCAGCTGATCGATACAGCGCGCATTGGCTACGGCGGTGCCAATCATCGCATCGCTGTGGCCAATCAGATATTTGGTGCCGGCCTGAATCGAGATATCGATGCCATGCGCCAGGGCATTAAAGAAAATCCCGGCCGCCCAGGTGTTGTCGAGCATGATGATCGCGTCGGGTGCACGGGCGCGAACGGCTGCGACAATTGCCGGAATATCCTGCACTTCCATGGTAATGGAGGCAGGCGATTCCAGGAAAACGACCCGGGTGTTGGGCTGCACAAGCTCAGCAATTTCACTGCCAAGGGTGTGATCGAACCAGCCCGTTGACACCTGCATCTTCGCCAGGATTTTCGTGCAGAAATCCTGCGTCGGCTCATAGACTGCACCGCTCATCAGCACATGATCGCCAGCCTCCACAAACGCCAGAATCGCATTCGCCACCGCCGCTGCGCCGCAGGGATAAAGCACGCAGCCTGCACCGCCTTCCAGCTCGGTCATCGCATCCTGCAGCGCAAAGTGGGTCAGGGTGCCCCGGCGGCCATAAAAGAGTTCGCCTTTTGCCCGGCCTGCGGTGGCGCGCTTTTTCTCCGCAACGCTATCGAAAACCAGCGAGGAGGCACGCTGAATAACCGCATTCACCGAGCCTTGGGTATAACGCTTGCTGCGTCCTGCGCTGACGAGCGTGGTATCAATTTTTCTGGTGGTCATGAGTCGCCTTTGCCGCTTCTGACTAAGCCCTCACGTTATCACGAAACGACCAGCAGGGTTGAGACTCAATGGTGATTATCAGAGTGCGTCGCAGCATAAAAAAGCGGGCCCGCGAACGGGCCGCTTTTATTGTGCTACATCACGCCCATCAGGTGCGGTAACCAGAGTGAAATGGCAGGGACATAAGTGATCAGCATCAGCACCAGGAACAGCATGCCGTAGAAGGGCAGCATCTCGCTGACCACCTGTTCAATCTTCTGTTTACTCACCGCGCTGGCAACAAACAGCACCGTGCCGACCGGCGGCGTAATCAGCCCGATCCCCAGGTTAGTCAGCATGATCATGCCAAAGTGAACCGGATCGATGCCCAGCGCGGTCGCTACCGGCAGTAGCACTGGCGTCAGAATCAGGATCAGCGGTGCCATGTCCATCAGCGTTCCCACCACCAGCAGCAGCAGATTGATGCACATCAGAATCACATATTTATTATCAGAGAGGCTGGTAAAGGCTTCCGTAATCAGGGTCGGGAGCTGCATGAAGGTCATTACCGCGCCGAAGCCCGCCGCGAAGGCGATCAGCACCATGACGATAGTGACGGTTTTAATGGTGCGGAACAGCAGAATGTGCAGCTGACGCCATTTGAAATCGCGGTAGATAAACATCGTCACAAAGAAGGCCCAGAGGCAGGCGATGGCGGCAGATTCCGAGGCGGTAAAAATGCCGGAGAGGATACCCCCCATGATGATCACCACGGTAAAGAGCCCCCAGAACGCATCGAAGAAGATCTTCAGCGCCTGACGAAACGGGATCCGTTCGCCTTTGGGGTAGCCGCGTTTGCGGGCAAAGCCCAGACACATCACCATCAGGCAGGCTGCCAGCAGCAAGCCAGGGAAGATCCCGGCGACAAACAGGGAGGAGATGGTCACCATGCCGCCAGTCGCCAGCGAATAGATCACCGAGTTATGACTGGGGGGCGTCAGCACCGCCTGCACCGATCCGCTGGCGGTGACGGCGGCGGCGAAATCACGCGGATACCCTTTCTCCTCCATCTGCGGGATCATCACCGAGCCAATCGAGGCGGTATCCGCCACCGATGAACCGGAGATCGCGCCAAAGAAAGTCGAGGCGACGATATTAACCAGGGAGAGCCCGCCGCGAATAAAGCCGACAAAGATATAGGCGAAGTTGACCAGCCGCCGGGCAATGCCGCCTTCTGCCATGATCGCGCCAGCCAGAATAAAGAACGGGATGGTCAGCAGCGAAAATTTATTGATGCCGTTGGTGACCTGGATCACCACCGCCTCCAGCGGCAGATCGATCCACCACGCCCCGATAAAGGCGCTGAGGCCGACGGCGAAGGCGACCGGAAAGCCCACCATCAGCAATACCAGCAAACTGCCTATCAGAATCAATGCATCCATTTTTCTGCTCCGCGTTAGTGGGTGCCGCCCAGCGAGACAACCGGCCGCTGACTCTGATCGCCGTTCAGCAATCGCTCAATGACAAACAGCAGGGTAAAGATCGCGCCGACCGGAATCGGCAGATAGATCTCGCCGTAAGTGACCGCAGGCAGCGCAGCGAGATGCTGAACCCACATCGCTTCGCACAGGCTGTAGCTTGCCTGAAAGATGACCAGACAGGTGACGATCATCAGCAGGTCGCTGACGCGCAGCATCAGGCGCTGCCGGGCGGGCGACAGGCGATCGGTGACCATCGACACGCAGATATGGGTTCCGGCGCGCAGGCCCACCGGCGCGCCAATAAACGTAAAAATAATCATGCAGATAATGGCGACCGGTTCCGGCCAGGAGAGCGCGCCATTCATCACGTAACGGGCGAAGATCCCCACCGGGATCACCGTCACCATGATCAGCAGCGCCACAGCGGCCACCAGCATGCAGAGCAGATAAAGCCCATCCATCAGACGCGTATAAGCAGTCATAACTGATACCTGAGTAAGCACGCCACACGGCAGTGTGGCGTCGGGATTATTTCACCTCAGCGATCCGGGTCATCAGATCCTGATATTTACCGGCAAACTGATCGCGCACCGGTTGCGTGGCTTTAACGAAATAGTCACGGTCGGTCTGCTGGAACGTGACGCCGCCCGCCTTCATTTTGGCGATCGCGTCGTCAGTGTAGGTCGCCCAGAGCTGGCGCTCCTCATCCTGCGCCTCTTTACCCAGCTTTTTCAGCAGCGCCTGATCCTCGGGTTTGAGGCGATCCCAGGCGCGTTTTGAATAGAGGATCATCTCTGGCTGGATAAAGTGGCCGCTGAGAGTGTAATACTTCGCCACCGGCAGATAGTTGTGGGCCACAAAGGTGGGGGGATTGTTCTCTGTGCCATCGACTACACCGGTCTGCATGGCGCTGAACACCTCGCTGACGCCCATTGCCACCGGATTGGCGCCCATGGCTTTTAGTGTTGCCAGCGAGATGGCGCTGTTCTGCACCCGAATCTTCATACCTTTGAGATCTTCGGGTTTCGCCAGCGGTTTATTGGTGATCATGTTGCGTTCACCCGCGTCGGTCCAGCCGAGAAAGACCATGCGGGCATTAGGATCGTTGTCGAACCGGCTGGCGATCTCGCGACCTATCTCACCATCCAGAACCTTGTGCATGTGGTCAACGTCGCGAAAAATATAGGGCAGCGTCAGTACGCTGGTTTCCGGAGCAATTGAGGTCACTGGCGCCAGCGAAACGCGGATCATATCAATGGCGCCGAGCTGTACCTGTTGCAGTGTCTGATCTTCATCACCCAGTACGCCACCGGCATAAATTTTCATCTCCAGCCGCCCGTCGGTGGCCTGCTTCAGTTTGTCACCCATGTGCTGCAGGGCGACCACCGTCGGATAGCCCGCAGGCTGCACTTCGGCAACTTTAATAACCTGTGCCAGGGCGGTACTGCTCATCATCGCCACTGCCAGGGCCGTTGCCAGGCCTGTTTTTATCATTCTCATTATATTGTCTCCTGCAGAGGTAGGACGGCCCGGAGTCGGGGCTGAATGCAGAGGGCCGTGAGGAGCCAGCATAGTGAAAACCTGTCTGAGTAAAATGCAGCAATGCTGATTGAATGAAACCCATCACATTTTGAAACGTTGTTTTAATAAATTTTCATGCGGCTTCACATTTTAGAAACATCCGGACATATCGCCGTTAAAACCGCTCAACGCAGGTCATCTGGTACCCCTGACTTTGTAAATACTAATGAGAACTACTATCAATTCGACGCCGTTTTGCTATTATTTGTCCTTATTTTGCATCCCTGAATCAGAAGTTGGAGAAGCAGCGTGGTAGCCAGTGAGTTGATGCAAACGGATCTCTCCGTTTGGGGCATGTATCAACATGCCGATATCGTGGTAAAGGTGGTGATGATTGGCCTGTTGCTGGCCTCTGTCGTGACCTGGGCGATTTTCTTCGGCAAATATGCCGAACTCAGCGCGGCTAAGCGTCGCCTGAAGCGTGAGCAGCAGGCGCTGGGCGAAGCCCGCAATCTCAATGACGCCGCCCGCATCGCCCAATCGTTTACCGGCCACAGCCACAGCGTAGTGCTGCTGAACGACGCGCAGAATGAACTTGAGCTGTCGGCGGGGGTGGAAGACACCAACGGAATCAAAGACCGCACCAGTTTCCGCCTTGAGCGCCGCGTGGCTGCCTTCAGCCGTCATGCCGGACGGGGCAATGGGTTCCTGGCGACTATCGGCTCTGTCGCGCCGTTCGTAGGGCTGTTCGGTACTGTCTGGGGCATCATGAACAGCTTTATTGGTATCGCGAAAACGCAGACCACGAATCTCGCCGTGGTCGCGCCGGGGATCGCCGAAGCGCTGCTGGCGACCGCAGTCGGTCTGGTGGCGGCTATCCCGGCGGTCGTCATCTACAACGTGTTTGCCCGCATGATCGCTAACTACAAAGCCTCGCTGGGCGATGTTGCCGCTCAGGTTATGCTGCTGCAGAGTCGTGATATCGACCTCGGCACCGTCGCGCGGGATGTTCCGCGTCCCGCCACCGCTCAGAAGCTGCGGTTAGGGTAAGCACTGATGGCAATGCGATTAAACGACGACCTGGAGACACAGGGTGAAATGCACGAAATCAACGTGACGCCGTTTATCGACGTCATGCTGGTTCTGCTGATCATCTTTATGGTGGCCGCGCCCCTGGCGACGGTCGATGTGCGGGTTAATCTGCCTGCCTCCACCAGCGCGCCGCAGCCACGACCGGAAAAGCCGGTCTACCTGTCGATTAAGGCGGATAAGCAGCTTTATGTCGGCAACGACCAGGTCACGCCCGATTCGCTGGTGAACGTGCTGACCAGCCAGACCCAGGGCAATAAAGAAACCACCATCTTCTTCCAGGCGGACAAGTCAGTGGATTATGAAACGCTGATGAGCGTGATGGACAAGCTGCGCACAGCGGGCTATCTGAAGATCGGCCTGATGGGCATGGAAACTGTGAAGAAATAGCGGCTTATCCGGTATCTCAACAGGGCGACGGCTTCCGTCGCCTTTTTTTATGTCTGCGCGACAGCCATACAAAATCAGGTCAACTGGCGATCGCACCGATCGGTTATGCTGGCTGAACTGAATTGTTAATTGGTTGTTACTTATGAACACAGTTTTGTAAAGTGCAATGGTGAGCCTGGTCACATTATTCCTGTCTCAGGCAGGCTAAAACGGCTAAAAAACAACAGGAAGCCGTTATGAGTCACACCCCGTCTTTACAAAAGCCATCCAAAAGTGCCGCGCGGACAATCTTTAACGTCACCAGTGGTAACTTTCTGGAGATGTACGATTTTATGGTGTTTGGCTACTACGCGACTGCGATAGCCAAAACCTTCTTCCCGGGTGACGACCCCTTTGCTTCTCTGATGCTGACCCTGATGACCTTTGGTGCAGGCTTCCTGATGCGCCCACTGGGGGCGATCATTCTGGGGGCCTATATTGACCATCACGGTCGTCGTAAAGGGCTGCTGCTGACACTGAGCCTGATGGCGATAGGTACACTGACCATCGCGCTGGTGCCGGGCTATGCGACCCTGGGCGCGGCGGCACCGATTCTGATTCTGCTGGGTCGACTGCTGCAGGGCTTTTCAGCGGGTGTTGAGCTGGGTGGCGTGTCGGTCTATCTGGCGGAGGTCGCTCCTGAAGGCCGAAAAGGCTTTTTCGTCAGCTGGCAGTCGGGCAGTCAGCAGATTGCAGTGATCTTCGCCGCCCTGCTGGGGCTGATGCTGAACCACCTGCTGGCGAAAGAGGCCGTGACAGAGTGGGGCTGGCGTATCCCGTTTGTGGTTGGCTGTCTGATTGTGCCGTTCCTGTTCTATATCCGCCGGATGCTGGAGGAGACCGAGGCGTTCAGCAAGCGTAAACATCGTCCGGGCATGGCAGAAATCATGCGGTCGGTAGCCAGTAACTGGGCGCTGGTGCTGGCGGGGATGCTGATGGTCGTTACCACGACGGTGATGTTCTATATGATCACCGCGTTCACCCCTACTTTCGGCAAAACCGTGCTGATGATGAGCGACAAGCAGGCGTTTCTTGTGACGCTCTGCGTCGGTGTTTCAAACCTTTTCTGGCTGCCGCTGATGGGGGCGCTGTCAGATCGCGTCGGACGTCGTCCGCTGCTGATTGTCTTTACACTGCTGATGATTGTCACCACCTGGCCGGTGCTGCACTGGCTGGTGGGATCGGCCAGCTTCGCTCACCTGCTGGAAGCGGAGCTCTGGCTGTCGTTCCTCTATGCCAGCTATAACGGGGCGATGGTCGTTTATCTGGCGGAGATAATGCCTGCTGAGGTACGCGCTGCCGGTTTCTCAATGGCTTACAGCCTGGCAACGGCGCTGTTTGGCGGTTTCACCCCGGCCATCTCCAGCTACCTGATCCACGCCACCGGTGATAAGGCGATGCCAGGCGTCTGGCTGACCTTTGCGGCCCTCTGCGGGCTGATCGGCACGCTGCTGATTGGCCGGATGGTGAAGCAGTATCAGCTGCGTCACAGCACCGCGCCCGCCAGCGCCTCGCTCTAAAACGACAAATCAACCACCACGCTGTCGCTGTAGTTTCCGGCGGGTGGCGTGCTCTGTGAAGTCAGGATGCGCGCGGTGTAGTTATAGCCGCGCGTCAGTCCATCCGCTGACACCGCCGAAGAGATCGTACTGCTCCAGCGTTCCGTTCCTGCCGACCCCCAGCGATTGCTGCCGGACTCCTTATAGATCTCATAGCTCAGCCGATTGGTGCCGCTGGCCATATTCCGTACGCTGCCGACCGGATAGCTGCCATTACTCAGCCCCACCGTATAGGTACTGCCTTTGCTGCACAGCACGTTAATGGTCTGTGTGACGGCGGAGAAGCTGCCGACCAGCGGCGCACTGCCAAAGCTGATATTGGGCGAGGTAATCGTTGTGCAGTCGTTGGTAAGGATGGCGGTAATAGTGATGGGAATGATGCCGCTGCCGTTCTGTTCGCTCAGGCAGAGGCCGCCTAAACTGATGCTGGTGCAGACGCGATACGTCACCGCCATATTCAGCGTTACCTGATACGTCCCGGCGGCCACGACCTGGCCAGGCACGGTCCGCAGATAGACCGGAATGGCGAAATTAAGACTGCCCAGCAGGCCCGCCAGATTGATCAGAGTCTGCGATCCATAGATGTAAGGCGCGCCGCCAATCGTCAGTTCGCTGGCACAGGCCGAGTCGGTACAGAGCCGGACCGGCACGTTGTCGCTGCCGGTGTCACCGCTGCGCTTTAATATGCCGCGTGTGCCGTTGTTGCTGGTCGCGCCGGTCAGCTGAAAGGTAATCTGGTTATTGCCCAGCAGTGACAGGGTTGAACCCGCCCCGCAGTTGACGTTGGCGTTGGTACTTGCAGAACTGATCGTGGTGTTCGCCACAAAGGTGGAAACCGACCCGAAGCTGGCGCTGGAGGCGGGCAGATTACAGGCGGCGTAACCCAGCGGGGACAGCAGCAGCAGGCCAGCCAGTAGCAGAAATCTCATCATGGTTGCGCTCCGGAGGGGAAAGAATCAGCGGAAGTGATGGCGTTGTCCGTCGTCGGGGACGCCAGCGCACAGGTCAGGGGACCATAGGTTTTCAGCGCCTGTGGCTGACCGCTGGCGATCTTCAGTGTGGTTTCGCAGCGGCGCCCGTCGGGCGTGAGCACCCTAATCGGGTTAAGGGAGGCGAGATTCTCCATCCAGACGAGGCCATCCCAGCCAACATATTCGGTGGGATGGTCGGGACGCAGCACCTGACTGGAAACCGGCAGCGGCTGCCCCTGAGCGTCGAGCAGAATGACGCTGGCCGAACGCAGCTTCTCCACCGGGAAATCGAGCAGGTAGCCGCTCTGACGTCTCACCGCGAAGCGCTGCTCGACCCTGGGCGTCGTCATGTCGGCGGGCAGGTCAAGCGTGTCGATGTCATAGCGGGCCGGGTAGTAACTGCTGATGGCGGGCACCAGCAGATAGCCCTGCTGGCTGGTGCGGCCCATCGGCTGATTTTCGTAGCGGACGGTCACACCGGGATAGCGGGTTTTTACCAGTACAAAGGCATCATTGATCGCGTTAGCGGCAAAGAGATGATTGTCCATGACCACCAGCGAGCCGGAGAGATCGGCCCACTGTGTGAGGTTATCATCGTCGCCATAGAAACCCGCTGAGGTGTCAATCTGGTTATTGCGATAGCGCAGGCTGCCCTGACGATAGTCGCCGCTGTTACCGCTCTGATTCGCCCAGCCCGCATCCCAGGCAATACCGCCGTCGCTGGGCATGGCGCGCGAAGCATAGAGGCGCTGACTGTTCCGGCCGCGCTGGTCGCGCTCGGTGCTGATTGCCGCGCTGCCCTGTTCGCCAAGCGGGATCACCAGCGAAATGGCGCCGGTCCAGCTCTTCTCCTGCTGATCGCGACTGGCGGAGACGTAAAGGCTGCTGTTACCCCACAGGTTTTTGCTCCAGGAGAGGTTCCACAGTCGGGTGCGATCGCCCTGGCCGTCCGTGATATCGATAAAGGCGGCCCCCACGCTGCCAAAGCGGTTCAGGGAGACGCTGGCGCTATATTGCGCGCTGCGGCGCGACAGGGCATAGCGGCGGCTGTCCGGCATCCCCCCGGCGCGACTGCCGACCAGCGCCAGGTTGCCGAACGTACTGCTGCGCTGGATCTGCTGCGTACCCAGATTGAACCAGCGATTATTGTACTGGTATCCCCAGCTATATTGTCTGCCGGTGTCGCCCTCAAGCTGGCTCTGCGCGACCGCGCCGTTGACCACGCCCCAGCTGCCGATGCGCAGCTGCCCGCCAGCGCCGCCCATCGCCAGGTTTTTACTGCCTTCGGCGTGGCTTTCCAGCGTCAGCCAGTCTGTCATGCCGTATCGCCAGGAGCCGCTGGCGGCTGCGGCGCCATAATCGAAGTTGCGGATACCGTAGTTTTCGCGGATCGCGCCCACAGAGAGCGCGTAATCCGACAGGCCCGGTTTCAGCAGGTTACTGGAGACATAAAACGGCATGGTGGTAGTGACGCGGCGGCCCACCGCGTCGGTGGTGGTGATCACGGCGTCACCCGCGCCGTTGACAAAGGGCACGTTAGTCATCGACCAGGGGCCGGGTTGCACATTTGCCTGGCCGGAGCGATAGCCGTTGATAAAGAGATCGACGGTTGAGGGGACAGCGGCCTGGCCAGAGAAGGCGGGCAGCGGATAGGTCACCAGATCGGGGCGTACGCTGAAGTCGCGGCCCACCTTCAGGCCACCGAGCCGCACGCTGCTGCTCCACGCCAGCGAGTCGGTGACCAGATCGCCGACCCGCCAGCGCATCGCCTTGTTCTCATCGTCGTGACTCCACCAGCTGTCATAACGGATATAGCCATCGTCCTGGGAGGTGGCCTGGCCTCCAAGCTGCTGCAGCCAGACACCGTTGCTGGAGAGGTGTCCGGCCTCCCCGAACAGACGCAGCTCATTCCACACCGAGAGACGGGTGCCGCTGTTATCCGTGCGGCTGGCGTAGAGGTCATAATTAATCAGCGCGCCACGGCTGGTACGACCCGGATAGCGTGGCCCGTTTTTCGCCTCGCCGATCACCTGACCCGGCAGCCACGCGGGCGGCACGGTCAGCAGCAGCCGCTGCCGCGCCGCGTCATACTCCACGTCTGCCGCCTGCAGGGCGCTGACATCCACCAGCGACTCAACGCCCAGCTTTTCCGCTGGCAGACCGGCACGCTGCAGATCGCCACTGCGCAACAGAAAATGTCCGTTGCGCTGACTGACCGGCACAATGTTGCCGTTGGCCTGCTGGTTAATGACCAGCTCCAGCATATATTGCTGCACGTCGTTGTGGCTCTGCAGGCTGGGCGGCGGGGGCAGGGAGGAGTATGTCTCCGCCCATACTGCATCGGGTACTGCAGCGCAGAGGAGACTGGCGACCGCCAGCGCGCAGGGATGTGGGGAAAAAGCTCGCATTCAGCGCTTACTTCTGAGCCGCGCTGCGCCACTGCTTTTTGTTCACTTCTGCGCTGAGTTCACCACTGACCGGTGAAGTGAGGGGCCAGCGGTAATCGCTCTCTGCCAGCACGTAGCCATAGAGACCTTCCCCCAGCCGGCGACCGCCAATTGACACATTGCTCAGCCGGGCATGGCCGTTGCCGCTGTTGGTCAGCTGCAGCCAGCGTTTGCCGCCCTCGCTGACCTGGTGCCAGCGCAGCTCCGGACGCACGCTGTCAGCGGTCACGCCCTGTCCATACACAAACAGCGGCACCGAATAGCGCATCTGGAAGGTCAGCCCGGCCTGGTTTTCACCGGGATTGCGCGGTGTCGGGATTTCATCCAGCACCACCCGATACGCCCGCTCTTTACCGGCGGCAGGCGGCATCTGTTTGATCAGCCTCACCAGCTGTTTCTGACCCGGATCCATCCGTACCATCGGCGGACTGGCGACGACCTCCTGCTGGGTCTGATACTGCTCCTGGCCGTTAATCTGCTGCCAGCTGAAGACCCGGACCTGCATCATGGTGGTGCTGTTTCCCCGATTCTCCAGCCAGAGTTCGCTGGCTTTCTCTTCAGGATTAATGGCGGGGTCAATGGGCCAGATCATTACCGAGTTAGCGGCAAAGGCCGGAGAGAGCAGGCCGGAGCTTAACAGTAACAGCAGAGCGCGTAGTGGCTTCATGTGCATATCCTTGTTTTATATTACCTCACCAGCTCAGGGTGACGGTCAGCGTGTCGGTATAGACGCCCGCGCGTGCAGTGCCAGGCAGTTTCAGCTGCCCGTAAATGGGCAAGGTAATGTTGCTGGCATTGCTGTAGCTCAGTGGCACCGACTGATTAACCGGGATCACAGTGGTGCGGCTGGCGTCTCTGAAGAGCGTATAGGGAACGGTACTGCTGTACCCGGGCAGCTTCAGATTACGGGTGGTGGTGAAGTTACTGCCCTGATTGATGCTCATGCTCAGCGTCGTGCCCGGCGTACAGGCCAGATTAATGGAGGTGCTCTGCACAAAACTGGCGTTGACGGTCGTGGCTGACACGCCAGATTGCGAACCGAAGTTCAGTGCACCGAAAACACCGGTGTTGGTTCCGGAGATTACGCAACCTGCCACAATCGATGCGGAGACCTGGAAAGTGCTGGTCGGCAGACTCCATGCGCGGGGACTACCGGTCAGCAGCGCCACGCCGCATACGATCATCAGGCAGGCTCGCCAGAGAACCACCCTGAGTATCCTGCGGCGGCAGTTAATAGTTCACGGCGACGTTGATTGTATCGGTGTAGGTACCGGCAGGGATCAGCGGATTAAAACCGCCGCCCACGACCCGGCCGTAGATGGCATAGTTTGTGCCCAGCGTCGGATCGGAGGTGCCGCTGGCCGCGATTGGCGTATTGTTCGCGATCGCGGTCGTAAAGGAGGCGTCACTATAGAGGGTATAGGCAATGCCCTGGGCATTGTTCGATCCCAGCAACAGATAGCGTGGCGAGGCAGAGGCGGTACCATAGATGGTGGCGGGTGCCGCATTGCTGCTGGTCACCACCACATTGTAGTCCTGACCCGTCGTGCAGCGCACAAAAATACCGTTACCGGCGGCCCCGACAAGGGTGGCGTTCAGCGTATCAAAGGTGGCTGCGCTGCTGCCAAAGTTCAGTGTACCGAAGTTAACACCCGCCGTAGCGGACTGGCCATTAACCAGGCAACCGGTCGTCAGCGTCAGGGTGGCATTGATCGTTCCCGAGGTCGTCGCTGCCTGGGTTAAGGCAGGAAAGGCGACAGTTAATCCAGCAGCAGCAAAAAGAAAAAGCTTGAGTTTCATAATATTTCCTTACGGATTATCGAGATTCAGTGCTTTTTCACCCGGTGCAAATTAATAATTCCAGCGCAAAAACAGGAAATAAAAAGAGCAGCGTGCTTACTGCTGTTGTTATAAGAAAATTCCTAGACTTAAGGATGATGATTTATATCAGTTTTACTTACTATAGATCAGTTAAAGCGTTACGCGAAGCACCGCCGTTTATTTTTCTCTAATCTAATGCGCATCCTGGCCGATAACCCAGTAACAGCAAGGCGCAAAGCGGAGCGGCAAAGCGGAATGACCCGATTTTTTCGACCTCTGGAATGCTTTCTGCTCCGGTGATATGTTCCTGAACCAATCAGACAAAATAACGATTTACCGGCCGGCATGGCTGGCGGGTAATAAGATGCAGATTATTAAACGCCTGCGTCTGCGGGCACGTTTGGCCGGATCTAAAAAAGGGATAAATACCGGAATTAACCACTTTCACCCGTTGGGTGTTTTTTTAAATGATTTATCAGACTGCACACAGCACCAGCTTTCTGCGGGTGGTGAGGAGTTACCTATGTTGCCTGTCACCTGGGATGGCGTTCTGGTCAGCATTTCGCTGATCGTGGCCTTTATTGCCTCTTTTACTGCGCTGGATACGGCCGGACGCGTGGCGGTTTCCCGTGGCTGGAGCGCCCGGTTCTGGCTGCTGGCAGGGGGCTCTGCTATGGGCATCGGCATCTGGGCGATGCACTTTATCGGTATGCTGGCGATGATGATGCCTGTGACGATGCGCTACGACATCCGGCTCACGTCCCTGTCGTTGCTGGTGGCGATTCTGGCCTCCTGTCTGGCCTTTGGCCAGACGGTTGGCGGGCTGCATCTTACCCGGCACCGGCTGCTGCGCGGCAGCCTGATCCTGGGAGCGGGCGTAGCGGCGATGCACTATCTCGGCATGTATGCACTGCTGATTGAACCACGACCTGAATGGAATAGCGTGCTGGTGGTGCTTTCAGTGCTGATTGCATTTGTCGCCTCAGGCGTGGCGCTCTGGCTGGCATTTCATCTGCGCAAAGGTGAGCATCATCTCCTGCTGATGCGGGGGCTGGCATCGCTGGTTATGGGGATCGCCATAGCCGGCATGCACTATGTAGGCATGGCGGCGGCGACGTTCAGTCATCACAGTATGATGCAGTCACAGGGCCTCAGTAATCCGGGACTGGCGGTATGGGTGACGCTGATTACACTGACGATCCTGGGGATCACGCTGCTCTGCTCAATGCTGGATGCACAGATGCGCGCCACGCGGCTGGCGGCACGGCTCAGATTCGCAAACAAGGAGCTGTTGCAACTGGCACTGCATGACAACCTGACCGCGTTGCCTAATCGGGTCATGCTGGAGCAGCAGCTCGATCGGGTGATCAAAAAAGCGATGCTCAATGATTTTCGCTTTGCCGTGATTTATATGGATCTCGACGGCTTCAAAGCCGTGAATGATACCTGGGGCCACCATGTCGGTGATCGGCTGCTGCTGGCAGTCGCAGAACGATTGCGCAGCCAGCTCAGCGAGACGATGCTGCTGGCGCGTCTGGGCGGCGATGAATTTGTGCTGATGGTGAAAAGATGCGATATCAGTCCGGCCCGTCAGCTGGCACAGAGACTGGTAAAAGTAATCGGTAAGCCGTTTGAATTTGACCGCTATGTCCTGCACGTTTCGCTCAGCGCGGGCATTGCGATCTTTCCTCTGCACGGCCGCAACCGGCAGGAGCTGCTGTTTAACGCCGACGCCGCGATGTACCACACCAAAAACAGCGGGCGAAACGGCTGGTGCCTGTTTGAACGGGCCATGAGTGCCGCGACGCAGCATCAGCTGGAACTGACCAACGATCTTTGGGAGGCGCTGGAGCGCCAGCAGATGAGACTGTTTTATCAGCCAAAATTCCGTTCTGGCGGCACACGCTTAATGGGATTTGAAGCGCTTCTGCGCTGGCAGCACCCACAGCGAGGCTTGCTCACGCCTGAACTTTTTCTGCCGCGAGCTGAAAAAACCGGGCAGATTGTGGCGCTCGGTAACTGGGTGATTGAGGAAGCCTGCCGTCAGCTCAGGATCTGGCACAACCAGGGGCATACTGAATGGACCGTCTCGGTTAATCTCTCGGCTTTGCAGTTTCATCAGCGCGATCTGCTGGCCACCCTGACGCGGACGCTGACCCGTTATCAGTTGCCGGGCTGCGCACTGATGCTGGAGATCACGGAAGCCATTGCGATGCGTGACCCAGTTTTCAGCCAGCAGCGTATCCGGGAACTGCAGCAGGCGGGCGTCAGCATCGCGATCGATAATTTCGGCATCGGCTATGCCAATCTGCTGCATCTGAAAGATCTGGATGCCAGCGAACTCAAGATCGATCGCAGCTTTATCAACAGCCTGCGGCCCGGCAGTGAAGATGCAACGGTGGTCAGTGCCATGCTGACTTTGGCGCAGAGCCTCAACCTGCGGATGGTGGCAGAAGGCGTTGAGACAGAAGAGCAGCAGCATTTACTTACCAGCCTGGGCTTTGATGCATTACAGGGCTATCTGCTGGGCAAGCCGACGCCAGCGGACCGGGTTGAAGTTTTCAGCCTGGCGGCCCGGCAACACCCGATGCCAGCGGCTTCAGGCTGAAAGGATGATAGGTTTCAGCTCTCACAATGTGTGGCGATCCGGCAGCGTTAACGGCTCATCAGCCGCCGGACCGCGCCGATAAATTCAAAATAGTCATAAAATCTCTGTTCAACGCCAGACACGGCTTTACCCGGGAATGCACAATGTTAGAAACCTCCTACGACTCGTTTATTGTCATCGTCTCGGTTCTTGTCGCGATGCTGGCTTCGTTTACTGCCTTAGACATGGCAGGCCGCGTGGTGCATTCAACCGGCAACGTTGCCCTGGTCTGGCTGTTTGGCGGCGGTTTTTCCATGGGGATTGGCATCTGGGCAATGCATTTTATCGGCATGCTATCGATGAACATGGAGATGGTCATGAGCTATAACGCTGCACTCACGGCGTTATCGGCGGCTATCGCGGTGTGCGCATCGATCTTTGCGCTATGGCTGGTCTGCAGTGGCGATTTACCTCTGCAGCGGCTGATGGGCGGAGCATTTATCCTCGGCAGCGGCGTGGTGGCGATGCACTACACGGGCATGGCAGCCCTGATGTTTACTCCGGGTATCGTCTGGAAATGGGGCTGGGTGGCGTTGTCAGTGGTCATCGCCCTGGTCGCCTCCGGCGCGGCGCTGTGGCTGGCATTTAACCTGCGGGAGGGCGGAACCAGCCGGACCACCGTGCTGCGTATCGGCGCATCAATCGTCATGGGATGCGCGATTGCGGGGATGCACTATACCGGCATGGTGGCGGCAGAGTTTCCTGTTCACAGTCATGCGGTCGGGCAGGGGGTCAACAGCGACTGGCTGGCCATTCTGGTCACGGTCGTGACGCTTTCTATCCTGGGCATCACGCTGCTGGTGTCAATGCTGGATGCGCGACTTCAGACACGCACCTCGCTGCTCGCCAGTTCGCTGGCGGAAGCCAACCGCGAGCTGGCACAACTGGCGCTGCACGATAACCTGACCCGGCTGCCTAACCGCATCCTGCTGGAAGATCGGCTGGAGCAGGCGATCAACAAAGCGAACCGCGAAAAGACGCAGTTTGCGCTGATGTTTATGGATCTCGACGGGTTTAAGGCGGTAAACGATGCCTTCGGCCACCATATTGGCGACAACCTGCTGGTGGGTGTGACCGAGCGGATGAGTCAGCAGATGACCGGCTACTACACACTGGCGCGGCTGGGCGGCGATGAGTTTGTGCTGCTGGCGGAGATTGGGGAGCCCAACGATGCGGCGGCCATCGCCGACAAACTGGTCAAAGCGGTAGACTGCCCGTTCGATATCTCACGCTATGAGCTGGTGGTATCACTGAGTATTGGCATCGCGGTCTATCCCGGTGATGGGGTGGATGAGCGTGAGCTGATGTTTAACGCCGATGCGGCGATGTATCACACTAAAAACAGTGGCCGCAATGGCTATACCTTCTTCCAGCCCTCAATGAACCTCCAGGCGCAGAGCCAGCTTCAGCTCAACAACGATCTCCGGCAGGCACTGGAAAACGACGAGCTGCGGCTCTTCTATCAGCCTAAATACTGCGCCCCGCGCGGCCCGATTCTTGGTTTTGAGGCGCTGCTGCGCTGGCAGCATCCGCATCACGGCCTGCTGTCGCCCGATAAGTTCCTGCCGATGGCGGAAAAGACCGGCATGATTATCAGCATCGGTAACTGGGTGATTCACGAAGCCTGTCGCCAGCTACGGCAGTGGCATCTCCAGGACCATCCGGACTGGACGGTCGCGGTAAACCTGTCGGCGCTGCAGTTTGAGCAGGCGAATCTGGTGGAAACCGTGATAGAGGCGCTGACAAAGCATCAGATCCCGGCCGAACAACTGACGCTGGAGGTCACGGAAACCATCGCCATGCGCGATCCGGATGAGAGCGTGCGAATTCTCACCGAACTGACCCAGCTGGGCGTCAAAGCCTCGATCGATGACTTCGGCACCGGCTACTCCAGCCTGCTCTATCTGAAGCGGCTGCCGGCCAGCGAACTCAAAATCGACCGGGCGTTTGTCAGCGAACTGCAGCATCAGAAAGAAGATGCTACGATCGTCGCGGCAATTGTGGCACTGGCGCAGTCACTGCAGCTGAAGGTGGTGGCCGAGGGCGTGGAAACCGCAGAGCAGCAGGCTTTTCTGACCAGTCTGGGCTGCAATATGTTGCAGGGCTATCTGCTGGGCAGGCCGATGCCACCGGAGCGGGTGTCGGAAATGGCAAACTTTGTAGCGGGAGCGATCGAAGAGGCGGCTGCCACCGAAAGCAGCTGTTCAGACACCTGTCGGCCGCTGACCGCGGAGGTTGCCGCCCTCTGACGCGCCTCTGAACAGGCTGGTATCCTCTGTGTCTGGCCGATCAGCGACGCGCAGCGCCTGCCATTGATCGCTGTGCGTGGTAAAGTCTGGCGGTTAAACAAGGAGAGGTCACCCGTGGCAAAATACCAGCGATTGATGGATGAGATTCAGCAACAGATAGAGGCGGGTATCTGGTTGCCGGGCACCCGGCTGCCGTCGCTGCGTCAGCAGGTGGCGCAGCAGGGCGTCAGCCTGATGACGGTGCTGCATGCCTATGAGTTGCTGGAGAGTCAGGGCTGGATTGTCTCCCGTCCTCAGTCGGGCTATTACGTGGCTCCGCGCGCGCTGGCACCCGCCCCGCTGAGCGTTGCGATCAGCGAACAGGTCGACATCAACGACTTCGTATTTGATGTGCTCCAGGCAACGCGCGATCCCGCTATCGTGCCGTTTGGCTCCGCCTTTCCCGATCCCGCGCTCTTTCCACAGCGCCAGCTGATGCGTTCACTGGCGAACGTTTCACATCATCTGACCCCCACCGATGCGCTGCACAATCTGCCGCCTGGCAACGCCACGCTGCGTCAGCTGCTGGCACAGCGCTACGCGCGGCAGGGCATCACTCTGTCGCCGGATGAAATTGTGATCACCAGTGGGGCGCTGGAGGCGCTGAACCTCAGCCTGCAATCCCTGACGGAGCCGGGCGACTATGTGGTGATCGAACAGCCGGGCTTTTATGGGGCGCTGCAGGCAATTGAGCGGCTCAGGCTCAAGGCGCTGGCGATCCCGGTGGATGCTAAGCAGGGTATCGATCTGGTGCAGCTGGAGGAGGCCCTGCAGCGCTGGCCGGTAAAAGCCTGCTGGCTGATGACGACGCTGCAGAACCCGCTCAGCGTCACCCTGACGCCGGAGCGCAAGCAGCAGCTGGTGGCGCTGCTGGCACGGTATCAGGTGCCAATGATCGAAGACGATGTGTATGCCGAACTCTGGGCCGGAGACGTTCCGCCGCTGCCCGCCAAAGCCTGGGATCGTCAGGGAAACGTGCTGCACTGCGGGTCATTCTCGAAATCGCTGGTAGCGGGGTTCCGCGTGGGCTGGGTCGCTGCAGGCCAGCATGCGCAGCGGATCCAGCGGCTGCAACTGATGAGTACGCTCTCAACCAGTGCGCCAATGCAGCTGGCGCTGGCTGATTTTCTCGCCACCCGGCGTTATGACACCCACCTGAAGCGGTTGCGGCAGATTCTGTCGAAGCGACAGCAGATGGTGCGTCAGGCGTTACTGAAGGTGCTGCCGCTGCAGGCCACGGTGAGTGAAGCCCGCGGCGGCTATTTTCTCTGGGTTACCCTGCCGGAACCTATTGATACCACCCGGCTCTACCAGCAGGCGCTGGCGCAGGGGATCAGTATCGCACCGGGGCAGTTATTTTCGGCAGGCGAGCAGTTCGGTCACTGCTTCAGGCTGAACACCGCCTGGCCGTGGGATAGTCGGGCCGAGGCGGCAATCGAAACGCTGGGGCAGCTGATGGCGGAAGGGCTGGCGGATTAAACGGTCGCCGCCTGCTGGTGGCCCCAGGTCAGGTAGTAGACATCGTAGAAATCCACTTCCCCTTTTTGCGTCAGCAGACGCTGGATGCCGCTTTTCACCCGCTCCGGCGTATCGGGCAGGGCAAGGATGCGCGTGATGGCCTGCTCACGCACCGGCTGCACGTAATACCATTCGCCGTTGTAGCAGACGCGCAGGTCGAGCGCATCGATATCTTCAAAGCGATATTTCGGGTTGATATCCAGCAGCATCAGCAGGCTCATCACCAGCACAAACACGGTAGCAAACCAGAAGGCAGGCCAGCCCAGCATTTCGGTGGTGAAAATCAGCGCCACGCACAGGCCGTAGCAGAGGTACATGACGGCCCAGAGACCGGGATGATTTTTCAGAAACGAGAGGCTGAAGCGCGGCAGGTTGTCGCGACGTTCTTCACGGTTAAGTGTGGCGATCTCGTCGATCAGGATTTGTTTAATAGCGTCCATTAGTTACCTCACTGTCATCTGTTAGCTATTACAACAGATAACAGTCAAGCACATCAGAAACAGATCGGTGCATTTTTTATATAACAGTTAAAGGGGTAACTGACTGTCCACGCGCGGACAGAACCAGCTTCCCCGGCGAACTGACAATTTGCAACACTTTAGCGCAGTAAAAACCGCTCTCCGCCGCCATCCAGGCAGGGGCTGGCCCTACAGATTGCGACGCATTTGGCTTTAGTTAGCCGTATCAGTTAATTATCGTCATTCTGCAGGCTGGCGCACATTGCTTTGTGGCCAGGGTTTGCCACACTGAGAAAAAAACCGGAGAACCTGTATGCGAGCCCCATCCTCCAGTCTGTTATTAATGATGTCTTTTGCCGCAGGAACCTTCTCGGCCGGGGCCTCTGATAATCCGCAGCACCTGATGCTTGCCAGCCCGTCAGGCGGCGTGCCCAACAATCCGTTACCGCTGATCATCTGGCCGCGCGTGGTGCCGGAAGATGAAGAGATTGCTGTCTGGTTTGAGAAAACCTTTGAAGAGAACGGCTGGCCGCCGGCCTGGCGCTATCCCATCTATCCCTATACCCACTACCATCCCAATACCCATGAGCTGCTGGGCGTGGCGGAAGGCTGGGCGGAAGTGCTGTTCGGCGGGGAAGCGGGCCGGATGGTGACGCTGCGCGCCGGGGATGCGGTAGTGATCCCGGCGGGTGTCGGCCACCGGCAGGTCAGCGCCAGTGAAGATTTTATGGTGGTGGGGGCCTATCCCCGTGGTATGTCACCCGAGACACTTCGTGATGAGCCCGCGCTGTTGCAGCGATCGCAGGAGCAGGTGAAAAACGTGCCTCTGCCCACCCAGGACCCCTTTACCGGCAAATCGGGCGCATTGACGGAGATCTGGCAGCCGATTGCGGCGATGCATTTGCAGCAGCAGACCGATTTCTAGACGTCCGCTATTCCGCAGAAATCAAAGAGCGCGAGCCTGTCTCGCGCTTTTTTCTGGCGGCCGGAACCTGGCACTGCAATGCATTGTCTGCTCGCCTTCCCGCTATGGCACCATTGAATATTTGCTCGCCGCTGCCGATAACCCCTCTGTTAAGACTCACTATTTTTCTTAATACGCTTGTCTTTGCAGACCTTTTTCGTTTTAGTCCCGGCGAACGTATTAACAGAATTTCAGGCCCTCATCCGGCTTCCGAGTAGCAGGCAATTAATAATGGATAATCACTCAGATGTCATGTATCGCATGCTGGTACACAGTGTGATCGACTACGCGATCACCATGCTTAAACCGGACGGAACGGTCGCCAGCTGGAACGATGGCGGTCAGCAGGTTCTGGGTTACCAGCCTGACGAAATCATCGGTCAGCCCGTCGCCCTGTTCTACAGCGAAGAGGATCGTCGTCGCGGTCATCCGCAGCGGGATCTCGGCATGGCGGTCAGCACCGGACGTGCTGAAAGCGCAGGCTGGCGCTGCCGTAAAGATGGCAGCGCCTTCTGGGCCGAGGTGATGATCTATCCGATCCGCGACGAGGCGGGGCATCTGCTGGGCTTTTCTCTGGTCTGTCGGGACTGCACCCGGCAGCAGGAGCAGCAGCGCAAGGAGCGTGAGCAGGAGATGCGCTTCCGGCTGCTGGTCGAGGGCGTCACTGATTACGCCATCTACATGCTCGATCATGACGGCAACGTAGTGAACTGGAATGCCGGCGCGCAGCGCGCCAAAGGCTATGTGGCGGAAGAGATCGTCGGCCAGCACTTTTCCCGATTCTACAGCGCACAGGATCGCCTGAATCATATTCCCGACCAGAACCTGCAGACCGCATTCCGCACCGGCCGTTTCGAAGATGAAGGCTGGCGCTACCGTAAAGATGGCAGCGCCTTCTGGGCGCACGTCGTGATCGATGCGATCCGTGACGATCAGGGCAAACTGCTGGGCTACGCCAAAATCACCCGTGACTGCACAGAGCAGCAGCGCGTCCGCAATGAGCAGCGGCAGCAGGAGCAGCGTTTCCGTCTGCTGGTAGAGGGTGTCACCGACTACGCCATCTACATGCTGGATATCGACGGGATAGTGGTGAACTGGAATGCCGGTGCGCAGCGTGCCAAAGGGTACAGCGCGGACGAGGTGGTGGGGCAACACTTTTCGCTGTTTTACAGTGCGCAGGAGCGGCTCAACAGAACACCGGAAGCGAACCTCGGCATCGCGCTCAAAACCGGACGTTTTGAAGATGAGGGCTGGCGTTACTGCAAAGATGGCAGTGCCTTCTGGGCACATGTAGTGATCGATGCCATCCACGACGATGAAGGCAAACTGATCGGTTTTGCTAAGATTACCCGCGATCGTACGGAACGCCGTGAGCAGGAGCAGCAGATCCTGCGCGCCCGCGATCTGGCGGAAGCGCAGAGCACACAGAAAACGGCGCTCTCCCGTTTTCTGGATAACATCATCGCCAACATTCCCTCCTGCGTCATTGTGGAGGATGCGATCACCCGCGAGATCCTGCTGGTGAATAATCGCACGCAGCAGCTGTTCGGCCTGTCGAAAGCGCTAATCGTCAACAAGCGCCCGCACGAATGCATGTCGCCTGAACTCAGTGACTATTTTAACAATCTGGCCGACGTTGCGCTGCGCAGTGAGGGCGTTCATGAACGCGAGCAGCTGCTGATGACCGCCAGCGGCGAACGTATCCTGCACACCCGCGCGAAGGCGATTGCCGGGCAGGATGCGCGTCGTAACTACCTGATGCTGCTGGTGGAGGACGTCACCGATCAGCGGGCCGCCGATGCCCGTATTCATCACATGGCCCATCACGACAATCTGACCAGCCTGCCTAACCGCATTCTGTTCCGTCAGCGGTTGAGCGAAGCCCTGCGCACTGCCGGTCAGACAAAGCAGCAGAGTGCGGCGCTCTGCCTTGACCTCGACCACTTTAAAAATGTTAACGATGCGCTGGGTCACCAGATCGGCGACGAGCTGTTGCGCAGCGTGGCAAAACGGCTGCGCAGCACCCTGCGCGACCAGGATACGCTGGCGCGTATCGGTGGCGATGAGTTCGCTATTGTGCTGCCGTCAATCGCCAGCAGTGACGAGGCGAGCATCGTCGCGCAGCGCCTGATCGAGGCGATTCGGCCACCGGTTAATATTGAAGGTCATAATCTGTCGGTCGGGTTGAGCGTCGGCATTGCGCTCAGCACCACCCTGACCAATACACCGGAGCAGCTGCTGCGCTGTGCGGACATGGCGCTGTATGAAGCCAAACGCAGGGGCCGCAACCGCTATGAGCACTTTACGCTGGAGATGGATGACATGGCGCGCAGCCGCCGGCTGATTGAGAATGATCTGCGTGATGCCATCAGCGGTGGTCATCTGCGGCTCTACTATCAGCCGATCACCAATGGCGATCATCACACCATTATGGGCTATGAGGCGCTGATGCGCTGGCACCATCCGATTCGGGGTCTGATCATGCCCAACGACTTTATCCCCATTGCCGAAGAGACCGGCCTGATTCACATGCTGGGCGCCTTCGCACTTTACGAAGCCTGCCGGGAAGCGGCGAGCTGGGAAGGGGAACAGTCGGTCTCGGTCAACCTCTCACCGCTGCAGTTTAAAAACAGCTCGCTGGTATCGGTGGTCGAAGGCGCGCTAAAAGAGTCGGGGCTGGATCCGGCGCGGCTGGAAGTGGAGATCACCGAATCGGTGCTGCTGGATGATTCGCTGGGCAATATCCGCACCCTGCAGAATCTCAAGGCGCTGGGCGTGCAGATCGCGCTGGATGACTTCGGCACCGGCTATTCATCGCTGAGCTACCTGCGTTCCTTTCCGTTCGACAAAATCAAAATCGACAAGTCATTTATTAATGACATGGGCGACAGCCGCGAGGCGCTGGCGATTATACGCGCCATTACCGGCATGAGCCGCAGTCTGGATATCCAGATCACCGCTGAAGGGGTGGAGAGCGATGAGCAGTTCGCACGGCTGCGTGACGAGGGATGCACCCTGTTTCAGGGCTTCCTGTTCGGCCGCCCTCAGCCGTCGGAACTGCGGCTTAAAACGCTGGATTAATCGTAAAGGCCATGCTGTTGCACCGGCGCATGGCTGAGATTGTCCCGGATGCGGCGCACCGAGTCGCGCACCACCAGCCTGCCATTCAGCAGCAGGCTGCCCGTGGGCGTGCCGGGATTCAGCCGCATCTCCTGCAGCAGCTTCACGGCGGCCGCTCCCAGCTCATCCCGTGGCACCTGCACCGAGGTCAGCGGAATATCGTGGATGGTCGCAAGGTTAAAACCATCCATGCTCATCACTGAAATAGCCTGCGGTACCCGCAGCCCGGCCTGCTGCAGCGCACTCACCGCCCCGGCAGCAATGTAGTCACCGCTGGCGAGGATCGCGGTGGGGCGCAGCGTGTCCGGGCAGTGGCGCAGATAGTCACCGAGGCGTTCTGCCGCCTCATGGCTGCTGAAGCTGTTCAGGGTCAGCAGATGCTGGCGACTGTCAAAGCGCAGATTCATCGCGTGCCAGGCGTCACGTACCCCCTGCAGTCGCTGCTCCATAGTATAGCGGCGCAGGCAGTGCAGCGACAGAATCTGCCGGTGGCCCTGCTCAAACAGGTAGCGCGCGGAAAACTCGCCAATCAGCTGATGATGAGGGGAGACTGACGGCAGACGCATACGGCGGTCGCGGGCATTAATCAGCACGCAGGGTTTGTGCATCTCCGCCGCCAGCTGATGGATATGCTCATCGTCAATGCCGATCAGAATGGCCGCTTCGGTCTGCTGCATTTTATCAATAAACAGCGTGGCATCACTTTCGACCTCCTCCAGTGGACAGAAGCGCAGCCGCACCTCATGCGGCTCTACGGCCTGACTGATCCCCTGAATCACCTTGTAGTAAAAGATGTCGCTGCGCACGTCAAACGCGCGAGGTGGCGCAAACACCATCAGGTCATTCAGCAGCAGGCGACCGCTGTGCAGATTATTCAGTACGCCCTGCTGCTGCGCCACGGCCAGCACCTTGTCGCGCGTGGCGGGTCGGGTATTGGCTTTGCCCGCCAGCACGCGCGATACCGTACTGATAGAGACCCCGCTCAGAGCCGCAATTTCGCTGATTTTCAGCCTTTGTTTCATTCTGTGATCGCCTTCAAATCTGTCAGTGAAAAATTTTTCATGAGCTGCTAAATCGCTTCAGATTAGGGCCGGGAGGCCATTTTTCGCCCCCATTCAGCCTGCCATGAAAAGCGTTGCAAAAAAGAGGCTGTACCCGCGTTTCACACTTTTTTAAGTTCAAAAAAAGGACACGCGGTACGCCAGCAGGCGGTGTGCGTAATTAATGGCAATAAGGAGTGGCACGATGAGCCTCGAATCAACAACCAAACCCATTAGTGCTTCGCGCACGGTGCGCGTGATCAAAAATTTACGCTGGTGGATGCTGGGGATGTTTCTGCTGGGGGTAACCGTTAACTACATCACCCGCAACTCACTCGGTATTCTGGCACCGGAGCTGAAAACCAGCCTGAACATGACCACCGAGCAATACTCCTGGGTGGTCGCGGCATTCCAGCTGGCCTACACCCTTTTTCAGCCGGTGTGCGGCTGGCTGATCGACGTGATCGGTCTGAAGATGGGTTTTCTGATCTGTGCACTGGTCTGGTCGGTGACCTGTCTGCTGCACGCGGGGGCAGGAAGCTGGCTGCATCTGGCCCTGCTGCGTTTTGTGATGGGTGCGTCGGAAGCAGCGGCAACCCCGGCTAACGCCAAAGCCATCGGCGACTGGTTTCCTAAAAAGGAGCGGCCGGTGGCGGCAGGCTGGGCGGGTGTCGGCTTTTCGATTGGGGCGATGCTGGCGCCACCGATTATCTATGTCGCGCACATTACCTTTGGCTGGCAGGGTGCCTTCCTGCTGACCGGCGGGCTGGGGCTGCTGTGGGTCGGACTCTGGTGGTGGGGGTATCACGCGCCACAGAATCATCCGCGTCTTTCCGCCGAAGAGCGCGATTTTATTAATCAGGACAATGAGGCGGTTGGCGAAAAGCTGCCGTTCTTCACCGCGCTGAAAGTGATTGGTAAAGAGAAGAAATTCTATGGCATCGCGATCCCGGCCTTTCTCGCCGAACCGGCCTGGGCGGTGCTGAGCTTCTGGGTGCCGCTCTATCTTGCCAATGAGCGCGGCATGGATCTCAAACAGATCGTGATGTTCGCCTGGCTGCCGTTTCTGGCCGCCGATCTCGGCAGCGTCGCCAGCGGCTATCTGACCCGACTCTATGTGCGCTGCTTCGGCATGACCCGCGTGAACTCTATCGTCGCCAGCTCCGTGACCGGCGCGCTGCTGATGGTTTCACTGGCGCTGATGACGCTGGTAAAAGATCCCTGGCTGGCGATCGCCCTGATCTCTGTCGGTGGTTTCGGGCATCAGGTGATCTCCTGCATGCTGAGTGCGCTGGTGGTAGAGCGGTTTGATCGCCGCCAGATGGCCACGGTCAATGGGATGCGCGGCTCCTGCGCCTGGATCGCCAGCTTTATCTTCTCGCTGATTATCGGTGTTACCGCCGATACCATCGGTTTTAACCCCCTGTTTGTGGCGATGGGTTTCTTTGACCTGATTGGTGCTGTTTTCCTGGTGATGCTGATCGCCGAACGCCGCCAGCGCCCTGCTAACCTGTAAGGATACCGCGATGAAAACGCTGAAGATCTGGACGCTGCACCAGCACGCCGATCACTTTGTTGAGCTTAAGGTGGAAGATCGTCACTTCCTGCGGCTGTATGTGCTGGAAGATAAGCTGATGCGTGTGCTGCTGAAGCGCGACGGCGAGCTGGCGCTGAACCGTACCTGGAGTATCGCGCCGGTGGGGGATGTGCCCTGGGAGGGACGCGATCGCGAGGCGCTGGATGGCTTCACGCTGCCCGCCTTTCAGCTGGAGCACGATGCGCAGCAGCTGCGTATCAGCACGCAACAGCTGCGGGTGACGGTGCATCAGCCACTCTGCCTGAGCTGGGAGCAGTTCGACGGCGAGGAGTGGCAGCCGCTGACGGCGGATCGCCATACCGGCGCCTATCTGCTCAATGCGCATGGCGACGGGGTTGAGCACTATCAGCGGCGTCAGCCGCAGGATCGGGTTTACGGTCTGGGCGAAAAGAGTGGCGACCTGAACCGGGCTAACCGGCGCTTTGAAATGCGTAATCTCGACGCCATGGGCTACAACGCTGCCACGACCGATCCGCTTTATAAACATATTCCGTTTACCCTGACACAGCGCGATGGGGTCAGCTTTGGCCTGTTCTATGACAACCTCAGCAGCAGCTGGCTCGATCTGGGCAATGAGCTGGATAACTATCATCTGCCTTATCGCCGCTACCGCGCTGAGGCGGGCGATCTCGACTACTACATGATGCTCGGCCCGACCCTGCTCGATGTCACTAAAGCCTTTGTGCGCCTGACCGGACGCACCCTGTTTCAGCCGAAATGGAGCCTGGGCTATAGCGGCTCTACCATGCATTACACCGATGCGCCTGACGCACAGCAGCAGCTGCAATCTTTTATCCGGCTGTGCCGCGAGCATGAAATCCCCTGCGACTCGTTCCAGCTCTCGTCGGGTTATACCTCGATTAACAACAAGCGTTACGTTTTCAACTGGAACTACGACAAAGTCCCGAATCCCAATGCGCTGAGCGACGCGTTTCATGACGCGGGTATGAAGCTGGCGGCCAACATTAAGCCCTGCCTGCTGCAGGATCATCCGCGCTATCAGGAGGTGGCGGCACAGGGGCTGTTTATTCGTGACTCGGAGCAGGATCGCCCGGAACGTTCGGTGTTCTGGGACGATGAAGGTTCACATCTCGATTTTACCCATCCGCAGGCGGTGCGCTGGTGGCAGGAAAATATCACTCAGCAGCTGCTGGAAAAGGGCATCGATTCCACCTGGAATGACAATAACGAATATGAGGTCTGGGATGGCGAAGCCCGCTGTCACGGGTTTGGACAGCCGATCGCCATCAAGCATATCCGGCCGGTGATGCCGCTGCTGATGATGCGTGCCTCGATGGAAGCGCAGCAGCAGTTCGCGCCTCACAAACGACCCTATCTGATCTCCCGCTCCGGCTGTGCCGGGATGCAGCGCTATGTGCAGACCTGGAGCGGCGACAATCGCACCAGCTGGCAGACGCTGCGCTACAACATCCGTATGGGGCTGGGGATGAGCCTGTCCGGGCTGTTTAACGTTGGCCATGATGTCGGCGGCTTTTCAGGCGACAAGCCGGATGCCGAGCTGTTTGTGCGCTGGGTCCAGAACGGCGTCATGCATCCGCGCTTTACCATCCACTCCTGGAATGACGATCACACGGTCAATGAGCCCTGGATGTATCCGGAGGTGACGCCGATGATCCGCGAGGCGATCCGGCTGCGCTATCGCCTGATGCCTTATCTCTACACCCTGGCGTGGCAGGCCAGCGCCGAAGATGAGCCGATGCTGCGGCCGACCTTCCTCGATCATGAGCAGGACCCGCAGACCTGGCTGGAGTGCGATGACTTTATGCTGGGGCGTGACCTGCTGGTGGCCAGTGTGGTGGAGCAGGGCGCGCGCAGCCGTGAGGTTTATCTGCCTCGTCATCACGGTGGCTGGTACGACTGGCACAGTGGCAGGGCGTTTGCGGGCGGCGAAACGGTCACCCTGGATGCGCCGCTGGATCGACTGCCGCTGCTGGTGCGGGCGGGCGCGGTGATCCCGCTGGGCGAGTGTGAAACCACCACCGATGCGCGTCGCGATACGGTGCGGCAGTGGCAGATCTGGCCTGCCCCGGAAGGCGTGACTACCACCGGGGAAACCTTTGATGACGATGGCGAGAGCCACGGCTGGCAGCAGGGGAATGCCCTGTGGCTGACCTGGACGCTCAGCTGCAGCGCCACCCGCATCGATCTGACGGTGGAGAAACGCGGAGATTACCAGCCGGCCTGGCGTGAGATCGCGCTGTTACTTCCGGCGGGCGAAAACCGTGAGCTGTGGGTAAATGGCGAGAAAGCAGCGCGTTACCGGCTGTAAAGGCGGTAACGGGATGACTGCAGGATGAAAATGCGTTCGGCCCCGGAAAGGGGCCGAACGGGGCAGCCGGTAAAAGCGGATTCGCCTGGCTGCCGGAGCCTGTTTCCGGCCGACTTTGCGTGATAACAGCGGCCTGCCTGGAGAATTGTCAGCGGTCTGAATCGGCCCCGATAACCATTACTCTGCGTGGTTCTCGGTGCTCATGCGGCCCAGATCTTTATCGACCAGGAACAGGCCGTTACCGCTGTTGCTGACCAGCGCCAGTTTATCCAGCACGGTTTTAAACAGCTTCTCTTCTTCATGCTGCTCGGCAACATACCACTGCAGGAAGTTAAAGGTGGAGTAATCCTGTGAGGTCATGGCGGCATGGGCCAGCTCGTTGATTTTACGGGTAATCAGCTGTTCATGCTCCAGCGCCTGCTTCAGGACTTCGTTCAGCGAAGTGAACGCAACCGGTGGTGCGGCAATGGTGCCCAGCACCGGCATTGCACCTGTGTCGCTCAGGTAGTCGAACAGACGCTGCATGTGCTGCATCTCTTCGCGTGAATGCATTTTCAGGAAGGAAGCGGCGCCCTCGAAGCCTTTGTCGCTGCACCAGGCGCTCATTTGCAGATAAAGATTCGCAGAGAAAAATTCCAGGTTTAGCTGGTCGTTTAAACGTCCAGTCATTTCAGCAGTCAGCATGGCCGGGTCCTTTTAAGAAGAGGTTAAATACAGCGTTGAAGCGGTGAATTATGCATCAGAGAAGTGAGTGATGTGAAGCCTTTTTCGTAAAATGATAAAATTTATCTGTTTGATTTAAATAGAATTATTTCGGAAATTGAATGCGACCAATTCTCATTTTTCCTCGCGGGCTGCCAGGCCATAAAGCCAGAAAAATCAGCACCATGATGGTGCGGACAGGCGGACATCTGCCGATGACGGGGGCGCAGCAGGCGGTGAAATCCCCTGTCGGCTGATGGCCTGGCTCGATAACCACGGGATCTCAGCACATCCTCGCGCCACGCGATAAGCGCAATAGCGCGTCCGTACCCCAGCACGACGGTTAATCCTGCGGCTCTGGCATAGATCCTGCTTGAAAACGTATTCCCTCAGAGACACCCGCCTGCAATGGAAACAGGCAGTTAACCCGGTTTACAGGAGAAGATCATGTCAGATGAACATTTGGTGGCAACGCCGGTGAAAATAGCAGCCACTAAAGGCAGTTATGTCGCATTAATCTTTGCCATTCTGTTTTTCTCAGGGCTGTTTTATAAGGTGGAGGGACTTGCCTGGCTCGGTGCCTTTGACTTCACCACCCTGGGAGGCAGCTTTGGCACTATGAAAGATCCCGCCAGCAATACCTTTCTGGGCGCGGGCGGACTCAGCGCCAAAGCGGGCTTCCTGTTCGCCCTGTCGCTGACGCCCACGGTGATGCTGGCGCTGGGCGTGCTGGAGATCTTCACCCACTATGGTGCGATCCGTGCAGCACACCGGTTACTGACGCCGCTGCTGAAGCCGCTGATGGGGCTGCCGGGCCGATGCGGTCTGGCACTCATCACCGATTTGCAAAGTACCGATGCGGGGGCGGCCTTAACCAAAGAGATGGCCGACCAGAAACAGATCGGTAAAAAAGAGCTGGTGGTGATGAGCGCCTGGCAATATTCCGGTGCCGGCTTGATCAATAACTATTTCGCCATCGGCTCCGCGCTGTTTGCCTCAATGACGCTGCCGATCATCATTCCGCTGTTACTCATGTTCGTACTGAAATTTGTCGGTGCGGCAATAACACGCGCCGTGTTAAACAGTGTCTATAAAAAGGACTTCGCCGATGAAAAATAATCCCGCTACGACCGCCGCTAATCCGTTCGATGTGTTTGTTACCGGCGCGCGCAAAGGATTTCACATCGCCATCCATAACCTGATGCCAAATGTGGTGATGGCTTATGTGCTGGCCGAAGTCCTGAACCTGCTCGGGATTATGCAGTTTCTCGGACATGTATTTGCGCCGGTGATGGGGCTGTTTGGCCTGCCGGGTGAGGCGATCACGGTGCTGCTCACAGCGTGGCTGTCGTCATCGGCAGGCACGGGCGTCGCGGTCAGCCTGCTGACGAAAGGGCTGCTGACGGGAGCCGACGTCACCATTCTGGCTCCGGCAATCTTCCTCATGGGGTCGCAGCTGCAATATATGGGGCGGCTGCTGGGCGTGGCCGATGTGCCCAAAAAATACTGGCCGCTGCTGATGCTGGTCAGCATCATCAACGCGCTGATCGCAATGTCTGTTATGCGTCTGTTTATACAGGAGTAACGCTGTGTCTGAGGTTTTAGAGCATTACCACTATTTGCACGAGATTCCGGAACTGGGTTTTCAGGAGGTGAAAACCTCGGCCTATATCGCAGACCAGCTGGAGAAGGCGGGTCTGAAAGTGACGCGCAACATCAACAACACCACCGGCATTGTGGCCGAGATCGACAGCGGTGTGCCGGGGCCGGTGCTGGCGCTGCGCGCGGATATGGATGCCCTGGGGCATATCATTGACGGTGTGCCCTGTGCGCGTCATACCTGCGGCCACGACGGGCACGCTTCGGTAGTACTGACGGCGGCGGCGGCACTGCTGCGCGAGGGCACGGTAAAACGTGGCCGGCTGAAGATTCTGTTCCAGCCCGCTGAAGAGCTGGGCGCGGGGGCGCTGTCAATGATCGAGGGCGGCGCACTGGATGATGTGGAGATGATTCTGGGGTTTCATCTGCGTCCGCTGGAAGAGTGCGTGGTCGGCCAGGCGGTGCCCGCCGTGCTCTACTCCGCCTGCAGCACGCTGGAAGCCACCATCAAGGGCCAGCCCGCGCACGCGGCCCGTCCACATCTGGGCGTCAATGCGCTGGATGCCGCCGTGCAGGCGGTGCAGGCCGTTAATGCTATCCATCTGCCACCTGGCCTGACCTGGAGCGTCAAAGCGACCCGCTTCCTCTGCGATGCAGGCGTCACCAACTCGGTGCCGGATGAGGCCCGCGTGGTGTGGGATCTGCGCTCGCAGGAGAACGGACCAATGACGCTGCTGAAAGAGCAGGTCACGCGCGCCATCACCCACAGCGTGGCGGCGCTGGGCGCCAGCGCGGAAGTCCGCGTGCTGAAAGAGATGCCCGCCGCTGAGATTGATGATGAGGCGACTGCCGTGATCCGCGCCGCCATTGTCGAGGTGCTGGGTGAAGAGGGGGCGCTGCCGACCCGGACTACGCCAGGCAGTGAGGACTTCTTTTACTATCCGGTAACGCGACCGGGCGTCAAAGCGGGGTTCTGGGGGCTGGGCACCAACCTGACACCGGGCCTGCATCATCCTGAAATGCGTTTCGACCTCAGTTCGCTGGAGATCGGGGTGCAGATCTTCAAAGCCTGTGTCAGAAAGGTGCTGGGATAACCATGGCCGGGCGGACGCAGGTCCGTCCGGCGCTGCGGCCGTCTCGCCGTTTTCCGATCCGCCTCTGATGAAATCGCGTTTCTCTCCCTGTAGGCCGCGCGCGCAAAATATTGTATGCTATGCCGCCTTAAAGCTGACCAGGTAACCGGACTTCACGCCAATGTAATGTCGCGCTGACCCGCCAACGATGAAAGATCTCTGGCACCGATTACCCGCCGGTAAGGTTCTGCCGGCCACCGTGATTTATCAGCAGCGCCAGCAGGTGCGCTGCCTATTGAGAAGAATTCCATGTCTAATCCCTTTTTAGAAGAGGTGGCTCGCCGCCGCACCTTCGCGATCATTTCTCACCCGGATGCCGGTAAAACCACCATTACCGAAAAAGTGCTGCTGTTCGGACAGGCTATCCAGACCGCCGGTACGGTGAAAGGCCGTGGCTCTAACCAGCACGCCAAGTCAGACTGGATGGAGATGGAGAAACAGCGTGGTATCTCCATTACCACCTCGGTCATGCAGTTTCCCTATCGCGACAGCCTGGTGAACCTGCTGGACACCCCGGGCCACGAAGATTTCTCGGAAGATACCTACCGCACCCTGACGGCAGTCGACTGCTGTCTGATGGTGATCGATGCCGCGAAAGGGGTTGAGGATCGTACCCGCAAGCTGATGGAAGTTACCCGTCTGCGCGATACGCCGATCCTGACCTTCATGAACAAACTTGACCGTGATATCCGCGATCCGATGGAGCTGCTGGATGAGGTCGAGAGCGAGCTGAAAATCGCCTGTGCACCCATTACCTGGCCGATTGGCTGTGGCAAGCTGTTCAAGGGCGTTTATCACCTCTATAAAGATGAAACCTATCTTTATCAGAGTGGTAAAGGCCATACCATTCAGGATGTGCGCATCGTGAAGGGGCTGAACAACCCGGATCTCGACGCCGCCGTAGGCGACGATCTGGCGTCGCAGCTGCGTGAAGAGCTGGAGCTGGTTCAGGGCGCTTCGCACGAGTTCGAACAGGACGCCTTCCTGAGTGGTGAACTCTCGCCGGTCTTCTTCGGCACCGCGCTGGGTAACTTTGGCGTCGATCACATGCTGGATGGCCTCGTCTCCTGGGCGCCGCGTCCGATGCCGCGCGACACCGACACCCGCCGGGTGGAAGCGAAAGAAGAGAAGTTCACCGGCTTCGTGTTTAA
Organism: Pantoea sp.; assembly: GCF_032114055.1. Lineage (GTDB taxonomy): Bacteria > Pseudomonadota > Gammaproteobacteria > Enterobacterales > Enterobacteriaceae > Pantoea. The sequence goes on along the minus strand of NZ_DAMCTB010000008.1, from coordinate 31,213 downwards.
GATCCAGGCGAATATGGACCCGAAACACCGTGACCGTGTCGCCTTTATGCGTGTGGTGTCCGGTAAATATGAAAAAGGGATGAAGCTGCGTCAGGTTCGCACCGGTAAAGATGTGATGATTTCCGACGCGCTGACCTTTATGGCGGGTGACCGTGCGCACGTTGAAGAAGCTTATCCTGGCGACATCATCGGCCTGCACAACCACGGCACCATTCAGATTGGCGACACCTTTACCCAGGGTGAGAACATGAAGTTCACTGGCATTCCGAACTTCGCGCCAGAGCTGTTCCGCCGTATCCGTCTGCGCGATCCGCTGAAGCAGAAACAGCTGCTCAAAGGGCTGGTTCAGCTGTCGGAAGAGGGCGCCGTGCAGGTGTTCCGTCCGGTGCACAACAACGATCTGATCGTAGGCGCCGTCGGGGTGCTGCAGTTCGACGTGGTCGTGGCACGTCTGAAAAGCGAATATAACGTCGAAGCAATTTATGAAGCGATTAACGTCTCAACGGCGCGCTGGGTAGAGTGTGACGATGCGAAAAAGTTTGATGACTTCCAGCGTAAAAATGAAGTTAACCTGGCGCTTGATGGCGGTGATAATTTGACTTATATCGCGCCAACCATGGTGAATCTGAATATTACGCAGGAACGTTATCCCGACGTCCGTTTCCGCAAAACGCGCGAGCACTGATCGCGCTGTTTACGGGCCATTCCAGCCGGGAGTGGCCCTGTTTTTCCTGCCCCAGACTCCTCCTAAAAACACGATTTTTCTTCTGTTTTGACGTGTGATCAACCAGTTAGCCAGGCAAGTTGCAAAATGCCGTCTATGATTATTTTATCGGACGGCGGAAGAGACTTCTCTTGTCCTTACGTCCTGTAACGCAGCGGCCTTAATTGCCTCTGTTTCGCCCACAGTTTTTGGGTGAGTTAACTGATAGAAGGAAGATATCGATGAACAAGACTAAGATTGCTAAAACCCTGATGGCCGCCATGATTGGTTCAGCTCTGATCAGCGGCAGCGCACTGGCTGATGAATCCATGTCGCAGAAAGCGTCACAGACAGCCGATAGCGCGGGTTCGAAAATCGATAGTTCTATGAAAAAAGTCGATGGTTTTATGGACGACAGCGGCATCACCGCCAAAGCCAAAGCGGCACTGGTGGATGACGACGCAATTAAAAGCACGGATATCTCGGTAAAAACGCATCAGGGCGTCGTGACCTTAAGCGGTTTCGTCACCTCACAGGAACAGGCTGAAAAAGCGGTAGCTGTGGTGCAGAAAATCGAAGGTGTTAAATCCGTCAGCGACAAACTACACGTCAGAGACAGCAAATCATCTTCAATGAAAGGTTATGCGGGCGATGCCGCAACGACCAGCGAAATTAAGGCTAAGCTATTAGCAGACGATATTGTTCCGTCGCGCAATGTCAAAGTTGAGACTACCGACGGTGTGGTTCAGCTTTCAGGGCATGTTGCTAATCAGGCACAGTCAGACCGTGCAGAAAGCATCGCTAAGGCTATCGAAGGCGTGAAAAGCGTTAAGAATGACCTGACGGTTAAATCTTAATGGCTGGCGTGCGGCTGTTTCGGCAGCTGCACGAATAAAAGAGACCCATCCGGGGATGAAATAAGCAGGTCGAATTTAAATAGGGTAAGGAGAGGCTTATGTTTCGTTGGGGCATTATTTTTCTGGTCATCGCACTGATTGCTGCAGCGTTAGGTTTCGGCGGTTTAGCGGGTACAGCAGCATGGGCAGCTAAAGTTGTCTTCGTTGTCGGTATTATTCTGTTCCTCATCAGCCTGTTTACCGGCCGTAAAAAGCTTTAGCCGATGAGTCCTGCAGTATAATGCAGTCTGTTGCATAGCGCGGAGACCCGTCATCTGCAGCGCGTGACCTGAAGAGAGGGATTCCTTCATCTCGCTGCAATGGCAAGCCAGCCTGCTGGCCTGCCGGTTAAAGGATTAGATGACTGGTTCTCCGGAATGCTGCCGCTACAGACGGCATGATCCCTCAGCATACCCGGAACCTTTAAGAGGTTTGCACAGTGGGTATTCGCATTCCTGTTACGCCTGGCGCCCTTGAACCTCTGGCGCTGACGCCTTTTAAATCCCGAAAACTCGCTCTCGTCTGTGAAGGCGGTGGCCAGCGCGGTATTTTCACTGCTGGCGTTCTTGATGAATTTCAGCGCGCCCGATTTAACCCCTTTCAGCTGCTGTTGGGTACTTCTGCGGGTGCACAAAACCTCTCTGCCTATGTCTGCGGTCAGCCCGGCTATGCCCGACGTGTCATCACCCGCTATACCACCAGCAAACTCTTTTTCGATCCGCTGCGCTTTGTGCGGGGCGGCAACCTGATCGACCTCGACTGGCTGATTGACATCACCCGCAGTGAATTTCCGCTGGCGATGCACCATGCTGAGCAGGCTTTTGCCAGCGGGCGTGAATTCTACATGTGTGCCTGTCGCAGCGACGACTACACGCCGGGCTATTTCACGCCCACCGCCGAAAACTGGCTGAACCTGATCAAAGCCTCCAGCGCCATTCCGGGCTTTTATCGCTTGGGCGTCGACCTTGAGGGGATTAGCTACCTTGACGGCGGCATCAGCGATGCGATCCCGGTGCGGGAAGCCGCGCGTCGCGGAGCCGATACCATCGTAGTCATCCGCACCGTGCCGTCGCAGATGTTCTATACGCCAAAATGGTTTAAGCGTATGGAGCGCTGGCTCAGCACTGGCGCGCTGCAGCCGATGATCAATGTGCTCAATAAACATGAGCAAAGCTATCGTGAGATTCAGCAGTTTATTGAAAATCCGCCGGACGATTTGCGCATTATTGAGATCTTTCCCCCGCATGTGCTGGCCAGCAGTGCGCTGGGTAGCCGGATTGCCTCGCTGAATCAGGATTATCATCTGGGACGGCGCTGCGGACGCTACTTTATTGCTACGCTGGGTCAGTGGCTGAGCGATGCGGAACCGCTGAGTCCGCCGCGCATCGTGACGCCGCCTGCGCCGGTTGCCAACGCGCCAGATACCCGCCGGATTATCACGCCGTCGCTGGCGGACAATGATGCGGATTACAACAAAGGATCGCTGGCATGAAATTTATCGACACGCACTGTCACTTTGATTTTCCCCCTTTTGAAGGGGATGCCGTCGCCAGTCTGTCTCGCGCGGCAGAGGCGGGTGTAGAGAAAATTATCATTCCGGCTATTGATGCCAGCCGCTTCGGGCGGGTCTGCGATCTGGCCGCGGCGCATTCCCCGCTCTACGCCGCACTGGGGCTGCATCCCATCGTGATTGAACATCATCGGAAAGATCATCTCGATCAGCTGGAAACCTTACTGCAACAGCGGCCGCGTAAGCTGGTGGCGATCGGCGAGATCGGACTGGATCTCTATCGCGACGATCCGCAGTTTGATAAGCAGCAACGCTTTCTGGACGCGCAGCTCAGGCTGGCGAAACGCTACGCGCTGCCGGTGATCCTGCATTCGCGCCGGACGCACGACAAGCTGGCGCAGATGCTGCGCCGTCACGATCTGCCGCGTCGGGGCGTGGTACACGGCTTTGCAGGCAGCCTGCAGCAGGCGCAGGCCTTTATTAAGCTGGGTTATGCGATTGGCATCGGCGGCACCATTACCTATGAACGCGCCAGCAAAACCCGTCAGACCGTGGCGCAGCTGCCACTGGCGTCGCTGCTGCTGGAGACCGACGCCCCGGATATGCCGCTGCACGGCTTTCAGGGTCAGCCTAACCGCCCGGAGCGGGCGCGTCAGGTGTGGCAGACGCTCTGCAGCCTGCGCGAAGAGTCACCTGAAGAGATCGCCGACGCGCTGTGGCAGAACAGTCAGCGGCTGTTTCAGCTCGATCCGGTATTTCCTGCATTGCAAAACTAATCCTTTCCGGCGGCGCATCCCTCAGCCGGTGTAAATGTGATAATAGTAACATTGCGCCGGCTGGCGTATAATGGCGACCAGGTCCTGTTATCTGAGATTACAGTCACAGTTTATGGGGCAATTTTGCATTATCTTCTTATTCCTATGTGACTCCTGGCACATATCAGACCGCTCCGGAGTGTTACTATTATAACATTCCGCCGACGAGCCGGTGGGTTGCATCCCGATTTTCTGGAGAACCACATGACCGATATCAAACACCTTGCCCTGCGCGCCCTGAAACTGATGGATTTGACCACGCTGAATGAAGAAGACACTGACGCAAAAGTGATCGCCCTGTGTCATCAGGCCAAATCCGCAGCGGGTAATACTGCCGCGATCTGTATTTATCCGCGTTTCATTCCGGTTGCGCGTAAAACGCTGCGCGAGCAGGGCACCCCGGAGATCCGCATTGCCACCGTGACCAACTTCCCGCACGGCAATGACGACATTGACATTGCGCTGGCAGAAACCCGCGCCGCCATTGCCTATGGCGCTGACGAGGTAGATGTGGTCTTCCCGTACCGTGCGCTGATCGCCGGTAACAGCCAGGTCGGTTTCGAGCTGGTGAAAGCCTGTAAAGCGGCCTGTGCAGAAGCGGATGTGCTGCTGAAAGTGATCATCGAAACCGGTGAGCTGAAAGAGGAGGCGCTGATTCGTCAGGCGTCTGAAATTGCTATTGATGCGGGTGCAGACTTCATCAAAACCTCTACCGGTAAAGTGCCGGTGAATGCTACGCCAGAAGTGGCGCAGATCATGATGAACGTGATCCGTGATAAAGGCGTCAGCCAGCAGGTCGGTTTCAAACCGGCGGGCGGCGTACGCACCGCCGAAGATGCCGCGATCTACCTGCAGATGGCCGATTCGACGCTGGGCGCAGAGTGGGCCGATGCGCGCCATTTCCGCTTTGGCGCATCAAGCCTGCTGGCCAGCCTGCTTAACACCCTGGGTCACGAGAGCGACACCAGCAAAGCGGGTTACTGATCCCTCTGGCGGTCGCCGACCGCCTCTTCTTCACTTTATTTTCCCTGAACCAGGGGGCTGCCGTGTTCCTGCCACAAGAAATTATTCGTAAAAAACGTGATGGTCTTGCACTGACGGAAGAGGAGATCCGCTTCTTCATTAACGGTGTGCGTGATAACACCGTGTCGGAAGGGCAGATTGCCGCGCTGGCGATGACCATTTACTTTCATGATATGACGCTGCCGGAGCGGGTGGCGCTGACGATGGCGATGCGTGATTCCGGCACGGTGCTGAACTGGAAGTCGCTTAACCTCAACGGTCCGCTGGTAGATAAGCACTCGACCGGCGGCGTCGGCGACGTCACGTCGCTGATGTTAGGGCCGATGGTCGCTGCCTGCGGCGGCTTTGTGCCGATGATCTCCGGGCGCGGGCTGGGCCATACCGGCGGCACGCTGGACAAGCTTGAGGCGATTCCGGGCTTTGATATCTTCCCGAGCGATGAGCGCTTCCGCGAGATCATTAAGCAGGTCGGTGTCGCCATTATCGGCCAGACCAGCTCGCTGGCACCGGCGGATAAACGCTTCTACGCGACCCGCGACATCACCGCCACCGTCGACTCCATTCCGCTGATTACCGCCTCCATTCTGGCGAAGAAACTGGCTGAAGGGCTGGATGCGCTGGTCATGGATGTCAAAGTAGGCTCCGGTGCATTTATGCCAACCTATGCGGCCTCAGAGAGCCTGGCGCAGTCGATTGTTGGCGTCGCCAACGGTGCAGGCTGTCAGACCACCGCGCTGCTGACCGACATGAATCAGGTACTGGCCTCTTCCGCGGGTAATGCGCTGGAAGTGCGTGAAGCGGTGCGCTTCCTGACCGGCGAGGCGCGTAATCCGCGTCTGCTGGAGGTCACGCTGGCGCTCTGCAGCGAAATGCTGATCTCCGGCAGACTGGCGGCCAGCGACAGCGAAGCGCGCAGGAAGCTGATGACGGTGCTGGATAATGGCCAGGCCGCGGAATGTTTCGGCCGCATGGTGGCCGCGCAGAAGGGGCCTGCCGATTTTGTAGAACGTTATGAGACCTATCTGCCGCACGCCACGCTGAGCAAACCGGTCTATGCCGACCAGCCGGGGATCGTCAGCAGCATGGATACCCGTGCGCTGGGTCTGGCAGTGGTGGCGATGGGCGGTGGACGTCAGCGCGCCAGCGACACCATTGATTACAGCGTCGGGTTAAGCGAGATGATTACCCTGGGCGAACGCGCCGATGCGCAGCGTCCGCTGGCCGTCATCCATGCCAGTAGCGAAGATGACTGGCAGCAGGCCGCCGCGGCGGTGAAAGCCGCGCTGGTCATCGGCGACAGCGCCCCGGCAGAGACGCCGGTTGTCTACCGCCGTGTGACCAATATCAGCTAACTGGACCGTAACCGGTGCCAGCGGCGATTGATTCGGGTATACTGATCTGATCGCTTTTTTTTGACTTGTCACGCGCGGATGCGCAGGAGACTTGCATGAAACGTGCTTTTATTATGGTTCTTGATTCCTTTGGAATTGGCTCCAGTAAAGATGCCGATAAATTCGGCGACGCAGGTTCGGACACCTTAGGTCACATCGCCGAAGCCTGTCTGAAGGGTGAAGCAGATAAGGGCCGCAAAGGCCCGCTGCATCTGCCGAATCTTACCGCGCTGGGCCTGGGGAAAGCGGCTGAGCTTTCCACCGGTCGCTTCCCGGCGGGTCTGGATCCTGAAGCGAAAATCACGGGCGCTTATGCTTATGCCAGTGAACTCTCGTCAGGTAAAGATACGCCGTCTGGCCACTGGGAGATCGCCGGCGTGCCGGTGCTGTTTGACTGGGGCTACTTCAGCGACAAAGAGAACAGCTTCCCGCAGGAACTGCTGGATAAGCTGGTTGAGCGTGCGGAGCTGCCAGGCTACCTCGGTAACTGCCACTCTTCCGGCACAGTCATTCTCGACCAGCTGGGCGAAGAGCATATCAAAACCGGCAAGCCGATTTTCTATACCTCGGCGGACTCGGTGTTCCAGATCGCCTGCCACGAAGAGACTTTTGGCCTTGAGCGCCTCTATGCGCTGTGCGAAATTGCCCGCGAAGAGCTGACCGAAGGGGGCTATAACATTGGCCGTGTCATCGCACGTCCGTTTGTGGGCGACAAGGCAGGTCAGTTCGAGCGTACCGGTAACCGTCATGATCTGGCGGTCGAGCCGCCTTCCGCCACCATGCTGAAAAAGCTGGTGGATGAGAAGGGCGGTCATGTGATCTCCGTGGGTAAAATCGCGGATATCTACGCGGAGCAGGGTATTACCAAAAAGGTTAAAGCGACCGGACTGGATGCCCTGTTTGACGCCACGATTCAGGAAATGAAAACGGCGCCGGATCAGGCGATTGTTTTCACCAACTTCGTTGATTTTGACTCGACCTGGGGCCATCGCCGTGACGTCGCCGGTTATGCAGGCGGGCTGGAACTGTTTGACCGCCGTCTGCCGGAACTGATGGAATTAGTCGGAGAAGATGACATTCTGATCCTGACCGCTGATCATGGCTGCGATCCGACCTGGCAGGGTACTGAGCACACGCGTGAGCACATTCCGATTTTGATCTACGGACCGAACGTGGAGCCCGGCTCACTCGGTTATCGCGAAACCTTCGCCGATATTGGTCAGACAATTGCACACTATTTTGGCCTGTCCGAGATGGACTATGGCAAGAACATGCTGTAAATCAGCAATTTAAAAAGGATTAAACAATGGCAACCCCTCATATTAATGCTGAAATGGGTGATTTCGCAGACGTCGTGCTGATGCCCGGCGACCCGCTGCGTGCGAAACATATCGCAGAAACCTTCCTGGAAAACGCGGTAGAAGTGAACAACGTGCGCGGTATGCTGGGCTACACCGGCACCTACAAAGGCCGTAAAGTCTCTGTCATGGGCCATGGCATGGGGATCCCTTCCTGCTCTATCTACACCAAAGAGCTGATCACCGATTTTGGTGTGAAAAAGATCATCCGTGTGGGCTCCTGTGGTGCGGTACGTGCGGATGTCAAACTGCGTGACATCGTGATTGGTCTGGGTGCCTGCACCGATTCCAAAGTAAACCGTATGCGCTTCAAAGATCATGATTTCGCGGCGATTGCGGACTTCGACATGGTGCGTAACGCGGTCGATGCGGCGAAAAACCTGGGCGTTGAGGCGCGCGTCGGCAACCTCTTTTCTGCTGACCTCTTCTATACCCCGGATCCGCAGATGTTCGACGTGATGGAAAAATATGGCATCCTGGGCGTAGAGATGGAAGCCGCAGGCATCTACGGTGTGGCCGCTGAGTTCGGTGCCAAAGCACTGACCATCTGTACCGTTTCTGACCATATTCGTACGCACGAGCAGACCACCGCTGCTGAGCGTCAGACCACCTTCAACGACATGATCAAAATTGCGCTGGAGTCTGTCCTGCTGGGTGACTAATCCGCGTCGTAGAGGGGCAGGCCCGCCAGCTGTCCGTCTCCCTGAACAGATCCTCCCTCCCGGGAGGATCTGCATTTTCCCGCCGCCTTTCCGTAACATTCACATCAAATGACACACTTTTACTGAGGCTTGTGCATCTTCGTGCTGGCACCCCGGCGATCGCGTCTTATCATAGTGCGCAACAACAGATAATAATGAATTGTCCGATATTGCCTCCTGATGAACTTTCGTAACTTCGACGCTGAAGAGAAACTATTTGCTCGCCGTGCCGCGATAGCCTTTGCGCTGGTCTGTCTCTGCTTCACGATTCTTGGCCTGAACCTCTACCGCCTGCAGGTGCGCGATCATAGCTATTACCAGACGCGCTCTAACCAGAATGACATCAAGATGATCCCCATCGCGCCCGTACGTGGGCTGATCTATGACCGCAACGGTATCCCGCTGGTGCGCAATGTCAGCTGGTACGCCATTACGCTGACGCCTTATAAAGTCAGCGACATGGACGCCACGCTGCGGGCGCTGACGCCTATCGTTGATCTGACGCCCGAGGAGATCGAGACGTTCCGCCATGCGCTGAAGCAGACCAGCCGTTACAAGCCGGTGGTGCTGAAAGAGGAGCTGACCGAGGAGCAGGTCGCCCGCTTCGCGGTGAATCAGTTTCACTTTACCGGGGCGACGATTGAAACCTATCAGGATCGTGAATATCCCTATGGCGCGGATCTGGCGCATGTGGTCGGTTATGTGTCGAAAATCAACGATAACGACTATAAGCGGCTGAATGCCGAAGGCATCGCGGAAAACTACGCGGCTGACCATAACATCGGTAAGCAGGGGATTGAGGGCTATTACGAAACGCTGCTGCACGGCAAGCCAGGCTATCAGGAAGTGGAGGTTGATAACCACGGCCGGATTGTGCGGGTGCTGAAAGAGGTGCCGCCGGTCGCCGGTAAAAACCTGACGCTGACGCTGGATCTGCATCTGCAGCAGTATGTGGAGAGCCGTCTGGCGGGGCAGCGTGCGGCGCTGCTGATTGAGGATCCGCATGACGGTTCGGTGCTCGCCATGGTTTCCAGCCCGAGCTACGACCCCAACCCATTCGTCAAAGGCATCAGCTATCAGGCCTATAAAAAACTGCTACAGGATAAGGATCTGCCACTAATCAACCGCGTGACGCAGGGACTCTATCCGCCCGCCTCGACGGTGAAGCCTTATATGGCGATGTCGGCGCTGCTGACCCATGTGATCACGCCGCAGACGCAGTTCTTTGGTGCGCCGACCTGGACGCTGCCCGGCACCGATCGGCGCTATCGCGACTGGAAAAAAACCGGTCACGGCATGCTGGATGTGACGCGCGCTATCGAAGAGTCTGCCGATACCTTTTTCTATCAGGTGGCGTTTATGATGGGCATCGACCGGATACACACCATGCTCAGCCAGTTCGGTTATGGCAAACCCTCCGGGATCGACCTGAATGAGGAGTACAACGGCTTACTGCCGAGCCGTGAATGGAAGCAGAAAGTGCATAAAAAACCCTGGTATCAGGGGGACACCGTTTCCGTGGGTATCGGCCAGGGCTACTGGATTGCGACGCCGATTCAGATGGTAAAAGCGATGGTGGCGCTGATCAACAACGGTCGGGTCATCGCGCCTCATCTGCTGGAGAAAACTCAGCGTGGCACGCTGGTGGAGAACTACCATCCGAGGCTGCGCGAGACACAGATTGGCGATCCCCATTCACCTTACTGGTCGCTGGTGCGCCACGCGATGTTTGGTATGGCGAACGCACCCAACGGCACCGGGTATAAATATTTCCACACCGCACCTTATGGCATTGCTGCGAAAAGTGGGACCTCTCAGGTATTCAGCCTGCGTCAGAATCAGACCTACAACGCGAAGATGATCCCGGTCCGGCTGCGCGACCATATCTTCTACACCGCCTTTGCGCCTTTTAATGATCCCAAAGTGGCGGTGGCGCTGATCCTGGAGAATGGGGGCGGGGAAGGAGTGACAGCGGCGCCGGTAATGCGGGACATTCTTGATCACATCTTCCTTCCGCCGACGACGGACACGCCGGCCCCGGCCACGCCATAAAAAAAGGGGGGCTGGCGTCTCCCGCCGCCCGTCAGACGCTGAGCGTTTTCGTCACCTGACCGATAGCGTTCACCACATCCGTTGCGCCCTCGCGAATCTCAGCAATGACACCACCCGCTTCCTGCGCCAGCTGTACGCCCTGATCGGCACGCTTCAGGTTCGACTCAATGCCTTTCAGAGCCCGGCTCGCCAGCAGGTGATTCTGCTGTATCCGGTTTTCAATGTCGGTAGTCGCCCGGTTGATGTTCGCCGCCAGTGTGCGAACTTCGTTCGCCACCACCGCAAAGCTGCGGCCATGACTGCCGGCGCGTGCTGCTTCGATGGCGGCATTGAGCGCCAGCAGGTTGGTCTGATCGGCGATCCGGCGAATCCCTTCCACAATTGCCCTGATGCGATCTGAAGATTCACTCAGTCCGTTAATATCCCCGGAGATCCCCTGAAGTTCGCCCGCCAGCGCATTCATGGTTTCGACGCTGCTGGCAATCACATCTGCACCCAGTTTTGTGCTTTTATCGGTCTGCAGCGCGGTATGATAGGCCCGCTGCGCCGCATCATGCTCCTGCTGATTCTTTTCTACCTGCGCGGTTACATCGGTCGCGAACTTGACGATTTTGTAGAGCCTGCCCTGTTCATCAAACACCGGATTGTAGGTGGCGCGCAGCCAGACTGTCTCGCCCTGCTTATTGACGCGGGGAAACTGACCGGAGATAAATTCTCCCCGGCTCAGCTGCTGCCAGAACTCACTGTATTCCCGGCTGTCACGCACGGCGGGTGAACAGAAGCGGCTGTGATGAACGCCTTCCACCTCTTCGCGACGGTAGCCCATGGTTTTCAGGAAGTTATCGTTAGCTTTCAGGACTTCCCCTTTCAGGTTAAAGGCGATCACCGCCATTGATCGTTCTATGGCAGCAGTGATGGCGCGCTGCTCCTGCGCATCGTTGATATGGCGGGTAATGTCGGTGGCCAGTTTAACGATTTTGATCACCCGACCGTGGCGGTTCTGCACCGGGACATAGTTGGCTTCCAGCCAGATTGGGCGGCTGTTCTTTGCCATGCGCAGAAACTTATTGCTGAAGCTTTCGCCCCGGTTAAGCCGCTGCCAGAAATCGCGATAAGCCTGTGACTGCAACTGTTCCGGCGTGCAGAACAGGCTGTGGTGCTGGCCTTCAATCTCTGCCAGCGTGTAGCCCATGCTCGCCAGAAACAGCGCGTTGGCGCTGAGAATGGTGCCGTCGGGTGAGAACTCAATCATGGCGATGGAGCCGTTGAGAGAGCTCAGCGTGGCCGTTGAGTGTGAGCGCTTCTGCCAGCTGTGACGGGAAGCAATACCTGATGTAATAGTAGAAAACATGATGAGCCTTATTATTCGTGTGGGTCTTGCAAGCTATATCGGCAAAATGGCGGCGCAATAGAGAGGGAGGCCCATTGCTGTCTGTAATTTATTCGATAGGCTGTTACTTATTTGCTGTGCGAGAGACGCCGTCGCCAGGTTGATGGAAAAGCGGTCAGTTGGCGTGATTTTAGTGAAAAGCGTTTGACGCTGCCGGACCGCTTTGGTTTAATGCGCCCCGTTGCCCGAATAGCTCAGTCGGTAGAGCAGGGGATTGAAAATCCCCGTGTCCCTGGTTCGATTCCGGGTTCGGGCACCAAATTTAAAGAACCCGCCTCTGGCGGGTTTTTGCGTTCTGAGGCGAACCCGTTATCGAAGGTTCGATTCACTCGCCACTCCCTGTGGGTCGCGCTGGGGCGCGATGCAAAAATGCTCCCGGCATTTTCGGATTCGGGCACCAGAATTTGAAACCCTCGCTTCGGCGGGGGTTTTTGCATTCTGGCTCCGCTCCTTTGCCGGGGGGCAGGAGCGATGCCGCTGACCGTCCTATAATCTGAATTTCCGCTAAAGCCGTCTGTTCCGGCTCCTGATGCCGTACCCGCACAAACAGATTTCACGGCGAAACCAATTTGTCGTCCCGGCTCTGTGCTGCGTTGCCAGACTGTCACCGCCTGATATGCTGCCCATCCTGCAATTGGCCGCGACTAATCGTGTTTTAAAAGCCACTCTTTACAGAACCCACCGGACAGGCAAAATACCCCTTTTTTCCAGCGCTCTCACGGTCATGTCAGAAGAAGCACTGCGACTGCAGATACAGAACCTGAAAAAGCACAATGCGCGTCTGAAGCGTATAGCGCATGACGCCCGAACCAAACTCAATGCGGCGCTGGATGGCACCGGGCTGTTTCTGTGGCAACTCGATATCCCTACCGGCAAGCTGGTTATTTTTAACCGGCGCTGGGGGGCGATGCTGGGTTTCCAGCCAAAAGAAACCGACGCCAATTTTGAATCCTGGAAAGAGAGCCTGCATCCTGATGACGCCGCTGAGGTCCTGCGGGCGTTTTATGATCATATTGCTGGCAAAGCGCCTTACTACGAAGCACTGCACCGCATGATCGCGAAAAACGGCAGCATTACCTGGGTACTGGATCGCGGCCGGGTCAGCGAGTGGAACGCCCAGGGCGAGCCGGTAAAAGTGATTGGTACCCATATCGATATGACAAAAGAGAAGCAGTACGAAGCGCAGCTCGCGCTGCTGGCGCTGCATGATCCCCTGACGCTGCTCAACAATCGCCACGCACTGCAAAACTATTTCAGCGAAATGAGGTCGCAGGGAGCGCTCTGTGTCGCCTTTATTGACCTGGACAATTTCAAACACGTTAACGACACTCTGGGACATCGCAGCGGTGACGAAGTACTGATCCAGCTCAGCCAGCGTTTAACGGAGTGCGTGTCGCCAGAAGGGATTATTGGCCGACTTGGCGGTGATGAGTTTGTTCTGTTATTACCCTATCCGCTGCATCATCCCCGCGTGAAAGCGCTGGCAGACGCCTGCCTTGACGCAGTGCTCACGCCCTTTGAGATGTCAAACGGGCACGCTCAGATTGGCGCTTCTGTTGGGGTGTCGCAGGTGCTGGAAAACGATGACTTCGATACTGCCCTGGCGCGGGCGGATGAAGCGATGTATCGCATTAAGAAAAACGGCAAACGCGGTGTCGCGATTGATAACGCTTCCCCAGTGACATCCGATCAGTGACCTAATCGCTGGCGCAGCCTCTCCTCCTGATAACACCAGATTTCCCCCCCATTTTCACTGCCGTCTCTGGCGAACAGTGCGTAACACGACACAACAGAAATTTTAGTATTAATCCTAAAATCACTTCCAGGTGCTTCGCCTGCATACTTTATCGCTTCGCTTATTCCTTAATATTCGAATCAATAACGAGGGAGTATTCAAATTTTATTTTTACCAAATCTGCATAATCGATCGTTTATTGATCAAAAACAGTTATTTTTAACTGGCGCGGTTAACCCTTTGCGTCTCGCTTAATTCGTGAGTGACAAAAAAATAGGCAGATTATATTTGCCGCTTCGCTTAGGGAAATTGATCGTTTGTTGATCATCCTCACTAACTGATATTGCTAAGGTTGTCTTTCTGCCGCTTCGGTTACTTTTTTTTCAATTGGACATTTTTGGAAAATGATCGATAAATAGGGCGCGGCGATTTTTAGATAAAGTTTTTACCGCCTCGCTGGGCTTTTTCCGAGTGGAAATGAGCGATAGTTTAAATAGGTTATCAATCCGCAGGAGGCGCCTGTCTCCATTAATCCGGAATGTAATGGAGTTTTATTTTACTGCTTGATCAGTTCGGTTTTCTGTCTACATTTAGATTGCTGAATCGGCCTGATGAAGCGTTAACTGTGCAAATTCTGCTTTTTAATTTCAAAGAGGAACACAGAATGACTCAATATCGTGGTGGGGCCGGAAACTTTGCGGCTGACAAAGAGCGTGCTGCGGAAGCGGGACGCAAAGGCGGCCAGAAAAGCGGCGGGAATTTCAAGAACGATCCCGAACGTGCGATTGAGGCGGGGCGTAAGGGAGGGAAGGTAAGTCGCCGGAGCTGATTGCATCTGACGCTGCTCTGAGGGCAGTCGATGCCATATACCGGACTATAAAGAAACGCTTTTATTTTCCTGCAAGATAATTGCATTCGGAATTGTGTCGCTGCTGAAGCATCAGCATGTAAAGACGCCGTTAATTAAACCGGAAGGGTTTCCTTTCCGGTTTTTTTTATTTTTGATCGATTAAATCTATACCCTTTAATAAAACCTTGTACAGGTAACGTCTGGCTGGTGCATTTTTTACGCGCCTGGAAGAGAAATGTATACAGCGTTTTATAAGCTTGTACAAATTCGGTTGTAGCTAGCGAAGCCGTAGCCGGAAAAACATTTATAAGCTAACGTATTGCTATAAAAGGGAAAGTGCATTTTACATGCTACTTTTGTATTAAATTCATACCGATGCGGTAGGCGATATTAAGAATCTCCACTAGACTTTCCGTGTGTCAACGACATGACTGGCGTTGCGTTATTAACGACGCAGCTTTTTTAACAATGAGGCTATCTTATGACAGTGAAAACGTTAAATGACCTGTTCATCCATGACTTATCCGATGTCTACAGCGCTGAGAAACAGATAACCCGTGCATTGCCTAAAATGGCGCGTGCTGCCAGTGATGAAAATCTTATCGCTGCCTTTAATCAGCATCTGGAAGAGACCCGTGCGCAGATTGAGCGACTGGATGAACTGGTGGAGGTAACGCCTGAGGTCAGAATTAAACGAATGAAGTGTCATGCGCTCGAAGGTCTGGTCGAAGAGGCGCAGGAGATTATTGAATCCGTCGAGAAAGGCGAAATCCGCGATCAGGGCCTGATCGGTGCGGCGCAGAAGGTGGAGCACTATGAAATTGCCACCTACGGTACGCTGCATGCGCTGGCGCTGAAACTGGGTTACACCAAAGCGGCTGAGCTGCTGGAGACGACCCTGAATGAAGAGAAACAAACGGATGAGAAGCTCACCTCGGTAGCCGAAGCAATAACTGTATCCTAAGGAGAACGGCATGACGGCGATTGAACATTATCACGACTGGCTGCGCGACGCGCATGCTATGGAAAAACAGGCGGAAAGCATGCTCAGCAAGATGTCGGGCCGCCTCGAACACTATCCGGCACTGGAACAGCGGCTGGCTCAGCACCTCGATGAGACGAAACATCAGCTGACGCTGCTGGAACAGCTGCTCGACAGCCACGGTATCGATCACTCCGTGATGAAAGATGCGATGGGTAAAATGGCGGCCACCGGTCAGGCCGTAGGCGGAATGTTCAACTCAGATGAAGTGGTCAAGGGCGCCATCAGCGGCTATGTCTTTGAGAATGCCGAAATTGCCAGCTACACCAGTCTGATCGCCTCGGCTGAGCAGGTTGGTGACGCGCAGGGCGTTCGCATACTGAGTGAAATCCGCGATCAGGAAGTGGCCATGGCGGAGTGGCTGCTGCAGCATATCCCTGAAGTCACCCAGCAGTTCCTGCAGCGCGCCTCGCAGCCGGGAACTGAAGCCAAAAAGTAGTATTGCAGCGTGACCTGCATGAAAAAGCCGGGCGAGCCCGGCTTTTTTACATTGGCGTGATTGGCGTTAGCGTAACGGGCACTCAGTCCACCATCAGATGGCCATACATGGTCATCAGCTTACGCGTCACGCCGTTAGTCCAGCCAAAACCATCCTGCAACGGATATTCACCGCCGCCGCCCGGACGGGCACGCTCACCGCTGATGTCATACTTTTCGACCAGCTTGTGGTGTAGCTGATAGAAGTTTTTTACGGTATTGAGCCAGTTCACCGCGACTTCCGTCGCCAGTGTCTCTTCGCCGTAGTTATTCAGGCCGACAATCGCCATCCACTGCATAGGTGCCCAGCCGTTAGGCCGATCCCACTGTTCACCACTCTCCACCATCGAGGTCAACAACCCGCCATTGCTCAGCAACAGGTGACGCAGGGAGATGGCCTGCAGGTGCGCCTGATGCGGTGTTGCCAGTCCGACAAACAGCGGCACCACCGATGCCACAGTAAAGGCACCGAAACGCTCACGACGCCAGTCGTAGTCACGGAAGACGCCAGCGGTGCTGTCCCACAGATAGCGGGTAATCGCACGCTTACGCGCTTCGGCTTTTTTCTGCCACGCCAGCGCCGTCAGCTCTTCGCCCTTGGCGTGCGACAGTGTCGCGATCATCAGCTCCAGTTTATACAGGAACGCGTTCAGATCAATAGGGATAAATTGTGTGGTACGAATGCTCGACAGCCGCTTCGGGTTACGCAGCCAGCGCGAAGAGTAATCCCAGCCCGACTCGGCCCCTGCACGCAGGTCGCGATAGACCTCGCTGGCCGGACGCTTAGACTCGCGGGCGGTTTCCACATCTTCCATCCACGACTCATCGCGCGGCGTATCACGGTCGTCCCAGTAGCGGTTCAGCAGTGAACCGTTCGGCATCCGCACGACATGGCGATAGGCCTGATTAGGCATCAATGAACCCGCGCCATCCATCCAGAACTGATACTCCTTCATCAGCTGTTCCTGATAGCGTTTTGCCCCGCGCACGCCATCCTCTTCGAACAGCTCGACCATCAGTGCAAAGACCGGTGGCTGCGAGCGGCTGAGGTAGTAAGTCCGGTTGCCGTTTGGCACATGACCGTAGTTGTCGATCAGCCAGGCAAAATTGTCGGCCATGTGACGCAGCAGGTCGTCACGGCCCGACTCCGCCAGGCCAAGCATGGTGAAATAGGAGTCCCAGTAGTAGGTTTCGCCAAAGCGTCCGCCCGGCACCACATAAGGTTTTGGCAGCGGCAGCAACGATGAGTGCGGCATGTGCTGCTGCGGCATTTTGGTCAGGACTGGCCACAAATCATCAATATGCTCGTTGAGCGTTTTATCCGGATTGGAGACATAAAAGCTTTCATTTACGCCAGGCAGATAAAAGTGATCGGCGACAAAACGCGACAGGTCGAAGTCACTGCTGCGTTTCTGACGGCGATAGCGCATCAGCACATCCAGCGGATCGTATTTTGGCGAACAGTCGGGGAATGTTTTGCTATCCTCGAAGATCCGCGACATCTGGACATGTTCAAACAGTTCCAGATAACGATCGGCAGGCGTAAGCGCATCCGGGGCAGGCAGGCCTTCAATCAGCTCCGGCTCCGGTTCAGAATCCTGCATGCGCTCCAGTTTCAGTTCATGGGGATCGTATTGATACTCAACTTCCGCCCCGGCACGAACTTCTTCAAGTGCATTCTGTTGCTGGCGATAAGTATTAATAGCGGCCTCCTGAGCGGTCGTGGTTGCACAAAGGACAAATTATAGCCCCCCCGACCTGCGGAACAACAATGCAGATTATCTATGAACGTAATAAAAATTGTCTATTAATCGAGGTTTTTTGATAAATCTTAGGTTATTCAACCAAATATAGCGCCGTTCACAAAAAAGATATTTCGGATGAATCTCTTAGCCGCCTGAATTAAAAAATTTAACCTGAAGAAAAATGACGTCTGTTAACATTTTGACACAGGATTTTTGCTTTGAAAGGGGCAAGAAATGGCATACGCAACGGGAAAACGGAGCAGGCGGGGAAGCTGAGCGGAAGAGGCTGCCGCTCAGCTATTGCCGTGCTACGCCTGTGTCAGCGCGGCGCGGATCACCGCCTGCCAGGGCGTCGTCGGACGGGCGATCAGGCTGCTGAGCTGGCGGGAATCACTGAATAAAGCGCCTTGCTCCGCACCCGCATCAGAGTCCGCCAGCATCTCTGCCAGGCCTTCCGGCAACCCGGCGCTTTTCAGCGCGGCCGCAAACTCAGCCTGAGAAAGATTCACGTAATCGACCTTTTCACCGCTCTGCGCGGCAATTTCGGCCGCAAATTCCGCCAGCGTGTAGCTGTCATCCCCGGCCAGCTCATAGACTTTTCCGGCCTGATCCGCCCGGGTCATCACTTCTGCCGCGGCATCCGCGTAATCCTGACGCGCAGCTGAAGCGATGCGGCCTGCGCCTGCTGCACCGATAAACGCATGGTGTGCCAGTGCCGGAGAAATGCTGGCGGCATAGTTTTCGGTGTACCAGCCATTGCGCAGCAGAGCAAACGGGATGCCTGACGCTTTCAGCAGTGCTTCTGTGGCACGGTGCTCCAGCGCCAGCCCCAGCGGCGAAGTATCCGCATGCAGCAGGCTGGTGTAGGCGATAAAGCGCACACCAGCGGCGCGGGCGGCCCTGATTACGGCCCTGTGCTGCGCTTCACGCTGGCCGACTTCACTGCCGGAGATCAGCAGCAGCTTTTCCACACCGGCAAAAGCGGCTTCCAGCGTCTCTGGCTGACCATAGTCGGCCTGGCGAACGATGACGCCCTGTGCCGCCAGATCGGCGGCTCTGGCGGGCGTACGCACCGCGGCGACGATAGTCTGTGCCGGGACTTTCTTCAGTAGTGCCGCGATCACTTTACGGCCGAGCTGGCCGGTTGCGCCTGTCACTGCAATCATGATCTTTCTCCTGTGGCTGTTGGTGAAACTCAGACTAGGGGATAAACTAACTTTTAGTAAGTACTTACAGAATTGTTAGTGTGGGAAGCGCAGATTAAATGGCTGAAAAACTGAGTGAAAAATTTATCCGGGGCGAACTGCTTAACGTTAACTGTCCCTCGCGTGACATCCTGAAGCGGGTGACCAGCCGCTGGAGCGTGCTGATTCTGCTGGCGCTGCAAAACCAGACGCTGCGCTTCAGCGCGCTGCGCTGTGCCGTCGGCGGCGTCAGTGAACGGATGCTGGCGCAGAATCTGCGTTATCTGGAGGAGGATGGTTTTGTGCAGCGCATCGCTTTCGATGTGGTGCCGCCCCACGTAGAGTACCGCCTGACGCCGCTGGGTCGCGAGGTCGGCGAACAGGTCGTGGGGCTGGCGGACTGGCTGGAAGCGAATCTGGGCAGGATTCTGGCTCAGCGCGGTAACGCTCCGACAGCGTAAATTTTCATCACGACCCTCATAATGTGACGACATCGGCATTCTTCTATGCGCATTTATGCTTTTCGGCACCACGCATTTTTCCGCTGTAACGGCGCCACCGGCAGGGGAGCATAAATAACCCAGGCGGTTATTCACCCTATTGCCTCTGATTAAATCGATTTATCCGGCCCAGGCCGGCAATAATCTGCGGTCTGGTTTTCATTGTTAATATGCGTAAGTTCTGACTCATTTTATTAACATTCCTGCCGCCTGTTGATCCCTCCCTCCTGCCGTTTATTTTGTCAGAATCGCTGACAGGATTGGCCGGAGTAAAAGAAAAAATAAAACAAAGCGGCAGAGCCTGCGGTTTTCAGGTTTAACCTGTTAAGAAATAAGATTATTTAATTTGTTCTGCTTCACTTTTCGCCGTGCTCTGCCCGTATTCTCAGTAAAATAGTGTCTGAAAACAGACCGTTGAGGAGATTTTCAGGCGGAGTTTTCGTTCGCCGGGCCGCTTTTTTGATGCGGTAAGTACCGTAACATTAATGACACAAAAACACCCTTCAGTTAACCTTTAAGCCTTATTTTTAAATAAATAATTCCTGCTAAAAACAATGATCAAAATCAACAAAGACTGTTATAGTTTTCATTAATCCCACTGTTTCTGTTTCCTCGCGGCGAATAGTTCTAAATTTGCGGCGGGAATTTCAATAAGCGCAGAGAAGTCGCGTATCAGGCTTAAGTTGTTAATTATAAGTAAATACATGGTGTTCTATGTGGCAAATCTATGTGGCAAAGAGGTAAGCAATGTTCGGATTAGATGCCTTTCATCTGGCCAGGATACAGTTCGCATTTACTGTTTCCTTCCATATTATCTTTCCCGCCATCACCATCGGTCTCGCCAGCTTCCTGGCCGTCCTCGAAGGTATGTGGCTCAAAACCCGCGATCAAACCTATCGCGATCTCTACCACTTCTGGTCGAAAATCTTTGCCGTTAACTTCGGCATGGGCGTGGTTTCCGGGCTGGTCATGGCTTATCAGTTCGGCACCAACTGGAGCGGCTTCTCGGAATTTGCGGGCAGCATCACCGGTCCGCTGCTGACCTATGAGGTACTGACGGCGTTCTTCCTGGAGGCGGGCTTCCTGGGTGTTATGCTGTTCGGCTGGAATCGCGTCGGTCCGGGTCTGCACTTCTTTGCCACCTGCATGGTCGCCCTGGGAACCCTAATCTCTACCTTCTGGATCCTGGCGTCTAACAGCTGGATGCACACGCCGCAGGGTTACCTGATCGAGAACGGAGTGGTGGTTCCACAGGACTGGCTGAAAATTGTCTTTAACCCTTCATTCCCTTACCGCCTGTTCCACATGTCTGTGGCGGCTTTCCTGGCAAGCGCCTTCTTTGTGGGATCGTCCGCGGCCTGGCATCTGCTGAAGGGCAATAACAATCCGGCTATCCGCAAAATGTTCTCAATGGCGCTGTGGATGGCCCTGATTGTCGCGCCGATTCAGGCGATGATTGGTGATGCGCACGGTCTGAATACCCTGGAGCATCAGCCGGCCAAAATTGCGGCCATTGAAGGCCACTGGGAAAACCCGCCGGGCGAAGCGACGCCGCTGATCCTGTTCGGCATCCCTGATATGGAGCAGGAGCGGACCAAATATGCGCTGGAAGTGCCTTATCTCGGCAGCCTGATCCTGACGCACAGTCTGGACAAACAGGTGCCGGCGCTGAAATCTTTCCCCAAAGAGGATCGGCCTAACTCAACGGTCATCTTCTGGTCCTTCCGCGTGATGGTGGCGCTGGGCCTGCTGATGATTACGCTGGGTGTGGTCAGCCTGTGGCTGCGCTTGAAAGGCCGCCTCTATGAGTCGCGTCCTTTCCTGTGGTTTGCGCTGCTGATGGGGCCATCCGGTCTGATTGCGATTCTGGCGGGCTGGTTCACGACCGAGATTGGCCGTCAGCCGTGGGTCGTCTATGGCGTACAGAGAACGATTGATGCGGTTTCCGCGCATGGCGACATGCACATGAGCATCAGCCTGCTGGCCTTTATTCTGGTTTACAGCTCGGTGTTTGGCGTGGGGTATCACTACATGATGCGCCTGATCAAGCAGGGACCGGTTGTCGGCGAAGGTCACGTTACCGAAGAGGGTGGACCCGGTCAGAAGAAAACCCCGGCGCGTCCGCTTTCCGCTGCCACCTTTAAGGATGGAGAGCACTAAGATGATCGATTTTTCTGTAATCTGGTTTGTGATTATCGTCTTTGCCACCCTGATGTATATCGTGATGGACGGCTTCGACCTGGGGATTGGTCTGCTGTTCCCATTCAATAAAGATGTCGGTGAGCGCGACATGATGGTGAACACCGTCGCGCCGGTCTGGGATGGCAACGAAACCTGGCTGGTGCTGGGCGGCGCGGGCCTGTTTGGTGCGTTTCCGCTGGCCTATGCGGTGATCACCGACGCGCTGTCGATTCCGCTGACCGCCATGCTGATTGGCCTGATTTTCCGCGGTGTTGCCTTTGAGTTCCGCTTCAAGGCGGTTGAAGGTCACCGGGCATTCTGGGACAAATCCTTTATCGCCGGTTCGGTCATCGCGACGTTCAGTCAGGGGGTGGCGGTTGGCGCTTTCCTGGATGGCATCCCGGTTGAGGGGCGTCGCTTCGCCGGTTCAGCAATGGACTGGCTGGCACCGTTCCCGCTGTTCTGCGGCCTGGGTCTGGTCGTGGCCTACGCGCTGCTGGGCTGCACCTGGCTGATTATGAAGACCGAAAATGAGCTGCACCGTAAAATGTCTGCGCTGGCGACGCCGCTGGTCATCGCGCTGTTAGTGATTATCGGTATCGTCAGCCTGTGGACACCGTTCTCACACGCGGACATCGCGCATCGCTGGTTCAGCAGGCCAAACCTGTTCCTGTTCCTGCCGGTTCCGGTGCTGGTGCTGCTTTGCTCGTGGGGAATTGTGCGCGCCATCAAGCGCGAGGCGCACTACTCGCCATTCCTGCTGACGCTGGCGTTAATCTTCCTTGGCTTCTCAGGACTGGGTATCAGCGTCTGGCCAAACATCATTCCGCCATCGATCACGATCTGGGATGCTGCCTCACCACCGCAGAGCCAGGCCTTTATGCTGGTTGGCAGCCTGCTGATTATCCCGATGATTCTGGGCTACACCTTCTGGAGCTATTACGTGTTCCGTGGAAAAATCAAAGCAGACGCAGGATACCATTGATATGAAAAGCCTCAGCAGCATGAAAGACCACAAGGATGAAACGAAAGCGCCCTGGTGGAAACGTGTGATGTGGCTGGTCGTTATCTATGCCGCCAGCGTTCTGGCGCTGGGCGTGGTTGCCTCGCTCTTCCGCATGATGATGACAGCAGCAGGCATGCGCAGCCACTAGCCGCAGGCAGCAAGGGCTTAACGTCTGCCCGACGCGGACGACGATGCACCGTCTCTGTACGGTGCATCGTCACCCGGTCAGCGCTTTGCGTTGTTCAGCCAGGTTTGTTCGTGAACTGCCCGGCATAACGCCAGGCGCAGGCGCTCATCACGTCGGGGTGTATTATCTAAAAGGCTGACGCGTGTCAGCCTTTTTTAGTTAGTAACCTAAGCAATTAATGCGGTGTGCTGCTAAAATCGCGGTTTATCGCGTCCCTTTTCTTATGGCTATGGACGATTTTTGCTATTCTCATGTGCCGAAAATTCCAGTCCTAATCTGCGTCGTAACTTGCCATCATGCTCAGTCAGGCCATTAAAAAACAGCACATCAACGATCTGGTTGAGTGGATAGAAGCCAATCTCACCGACGACCTGAACATCGACCAAATCACGCTCAAGTCAGGGTATTCCAAGTGGCACATGCAGCGCATGTTCAAAGAGATGACGGGGCAGACGCTGGCGGCTTATACCCGCAAACGGCGTCTGACAATGGCAGCGATGGCGTTGCGCCTGACGCGCATGACGCTGATCGATATCGCTGTTCGCTTTGGCTTTGACAATCAGCAAAACTTTACCCGCGTTTTTAAAGGTCACTTTTCGCTGACGCCTGGCGCGTTTCGCCGCATTCCTCATCTGCCAGTGAAAAACTTTCATGGCCGCATTCTGCCGCGCACCCTGGCTGAGCGCGCGACGCTGGTGGAGCGCGAAGAAGCGCTCCACCTGTATGGTGAGACGCTGGAGTGGGAGTGTAAGTTCGGAGATTACATTGCCGACCGCGATCACCGGGTAGCCGATCAGGCACGGCAGCTGGTGGCGCTGGCAGGCAGTCAGGTGGCGCAGGGCTGGCTGGGCTTTCAGTATGGACCCGGCGACAGCTCTGCCGACCAGCAGAACATCAGCCTGTTTCAGGCGCTGGAGCCGCAGCATGCCGGGCTACTGGGGGATAACATCACCCGCTGGCACGAGGAGTGCGGCCTCTATGCGTCGATCCGCTGGAGCGGCAAACCGGAGCAGCTGACGCGCTTTATCGAGGACATCTACTATCAGCATCTGCCCGTGCTGGGCGTATCGCGTCGCCCGGGCAAAGATCTGCTGCGACTCGATTTTGCCCACTGCAGGTCCGACTGGATCAGCGGCGTGTTTTCCATTCCGGTGACGCAGGCTTAAGCAACAGAGCAGGGGCGTGACTTATTCATCTTTCGTGCGGTAAACCGTGACAAACCGCACGATTTTATAAAATAACGCGCCTGACTGGCGTAAAATCCTCCTCCGAAACCCTATCTTACGTTAATCAACGTGAATTTTTGATAGGGCTGGAATATTCATCTGCATTTCAGGCCGCTTCTGGCCAGAACGACAACCGAAGACCACTATGCAACGCTTATTGATTTCACTCATTCTGGCATTGCCTGTTATGGCAATGGCGCAGCAGGCTGAGCCTTTCTCACCTCCTGCCGGACTGCATCCGCATTCTCAACACTCTCAGCATGAAATTCTGGGGGATGGGAAGCTGCCGGAGCACACCAGTTCAGACACATCTCTTTCCGGATTTAACGATACGCTGTAAGTCCGGGTGGCGCTGCCGGTAGCCGCCGCGCGCAAGCGAACCTGGCTCATCAGGAGCCGGGTTCGCGCCTGTCTTCCACTCCCTGCTCTGCTCTCTAACCTGCTGACTCTTTCCCCGGTTCGTCCCTGTTTTAATCTGGCTGTTGCGCGGCTGTTTTGCCGCTGCCTGCCATTCCGGCTTCTGACTTTATCTCCACCGTTCCTGTGCCGGATGATGCGTTTCGTCGGTGGTATAAAATATATCTTATCGCTGTCGATCGCATTTTTCGTTCTTGTGCTGAAGATATATCATAGCTAATCTTCAGGCTTCAGATGCGAATGATTTTTATTTAAAAATTTCGGCATGCCCTGATCTGCGGGCATACCGGCTTCCGGG
Source organism: Pantoea sp. (assembly GCF_032114055.1). GTDB lineage: Bacteria > Pseudomonadota > Gammaproteobacteria > Enterobacterales > Enterobacteriaceae > Pantoea. The sequence continues at coordinate 6,526 of NZ_DAMCTB010000008.1, read as the reverse complement.
AGAGACAAATTGCCTTTATCAGCGAATCCACGTACGCCGCAGCGCGTCCGCAATGAATTACGTTTTCGTCATATTGAGGTTGTCAGTAAAACGCAGATCGCCGGACACTTCTGGCGTATCCGCTTCAGCGGCAGCGATCTGGCGGGCTTTAGCTCGCCAGGTTTTGACGATCACATCAAGCTCTTTTTCCCTGCTGACGGTGCGGCGCTCGCTCTGCCGCAGATCACGGAAGAGGGCATCGTCTGGCCCGACGGCCTGCGGCCGCAGGCGCGGGACTACACGCCGCTGGAATTTGATGGTGAGTCTTCACTGACCCTCGACTTCTATATTCACCAGCAGGGGGTCGCCAGTGACTGGGCAACGCGGGCGCAGCCTGGCGATCGGCTGGTTATCGGCGGGCCGCGCGGTTCGCTGGTGGTGCCGACCGATTATGCTTTCCAGCTCTGCGTCTGCGATGAAACCGGTCTGCCCGCCTTTGCGCGCCGTCAGCGTGACGTGCAGGCACAGGCGCTGCATCTGTTTGCCTTTACCGATGAAGCGACGGGCCGCGACTATGTATCAGAGACGGCTAACCTGACAGCACACTGGCTCGGCAGCGGTCAGATGCAGAAGGCGCAGATCGGCGAACTGATGGCCCGGCTGGATCAGATTGTGCTGCCGGCAGAAGATTACTTTATCTGGCTGACCGGAGAAGGTGAGGCGGTGAAAGCCCTCTCTGACTACTTCACGGTGCAGCGCGGCCTCGACAGCCGCTTCGTGCGGGCGGTGGCCTACTGGCACGCGAAGTAAGCGGTGACGGCAATTGAGTTTTGTCAGGCAGCGAACTACCATCAACCTCCTTTTCTCCGCAGGGCAGGCCATGAAACCGTATCCGACCTCCACTCCCTCTGACGCACAGTCTGGCTGCGGCGGGCGTCGCAAACGACGTGAAAAAATGCTGGAAGCGAGTGAGATCCGCCTGCTGATGCTTCACTTCCTTGAACTGCGTGCGGCGCACGGCTATGAGCTGATTAAGTCGGTTGAGGAGCTGTCGAAGGGGGAGTATTCGCCGAGTCCCGGTATTATCTACCCGAATCTGACGCTGCTGGAGGAGATGGAGGCGATTCAGGTGGTGGACGCGCAGGCCACACGCAAAGCCTATCGGCTGACGCCCGCAGGCAAGGCGCAGCTGGCCGATCAGCGTGAAACGGTCTCCGGCCTGATCGTGCGGCTCTCTTCGCTGGCGGTGCTGGTCAACAACCGCCGCATTCCTGCGGTTGAGCAGGCGATTCATGGGCTGAAGGTCGCGCTAAACCGGCGGCTGGCGCAGGAAGATATCTCAGACGCCGCGCTGCAGACGCTGATTCAGGCGCTGCATGACGCGGCTGAGAAAATCACCCGCAGCGAATAGCCTTAGCTGATTTCCGTTTTCTGCTTGTCGATATGGCCCAGCGTGCGGTCCGGGAAGCAGATGTCGCGCACGCGCTGCTTCAGCGTGGTCGCGTCCGGGAAGCCGCCATCGCGCTTACGTTCCCACAGCAGATGCTCATCCAGCATAATCTCAAAAACACCACCTGTACCCGGCTTCAGCGTCACCTCGGCCAGATCCTCCGCGAAGGTATGCAGAAGTTCCTGTGCCATCCAGGCTGACCGCATCAGCCAGTTACACTGCATACAGTAATGAATCACAACCACCGGTTTTTGCGCCATAACTCTCGTCCTTTACGTATTGATAAATGCTGATGCATTCGGGTTAAAAATCTGTGCGCTGTGGTGAGTTGTCCCGTTAAACCTGCCTGATGGCATGAAGCGGGTAAAGCCTGAATCGTCGGCATGGTGTTCATGCCGGGTGCCGCGCTTATCGCGTGCTTTTTTATGCTGCCAGCGGGCAGGGAGGCGAATAGTAACCATTAATCCGTAGCTGCGCGCCCCGGCGACCCGTTCTTCAGCGATTAATGCAGCAGGCAGCCTGCTGACGGCGAGGCTGCACGTATGCTGTGCCAGATAGCCTCTGCCACGGCCGTTCAGCCTGATCCTCAAGGGCATGCTAAGCGTAACCCGCCGGATATTCAACCCTGATCCTGGCCGTTTCGCTTTTAAAAACATTGCCTTGCGAGCGTTTAATCACCGATTTTGCGCTATACCTGGAGTGCCTGACAGAATGAGGAGAGCACTATGGCAACATCACTTGATCAGACCGCTGAACAACTGGGTAAAATTTTACTCGCTTCCGGATGGCATCTGACCACCGCCGAGTCCTGCACCGCCGGGCTGATCAGTATGACGCTGGCGGCAGTAGAGAGCAGCGGCGATTTCTACACCAGCGGCTTTGTGACCTACAGCGAAAACGCCAAAATCCGTCTGCTGGGGGTCCATCCCGACACGCTGAAGCAGCACACAGCGGTAAGCGAACAGACGGCCAGAGAGATGGTGCAGGGGGCCTGCGCCCGTTCGGGTGAACCGGTGGGGTTATCGATTACCGGCTATGCCGGTCCGGATGGCGGTGAAGATGGTACCCCGGCGGGCACCATCTGGTTCGGCTGGATGTTGCCGGATGGCAGGGATGAGGCGGAATGCCATCAGTTCAGCGGCGATCCAAAATCCGTGATGGAGCAGGGCACGCACTTTGCGCTGCAGGGGCTGATCAAACGGTTACGGCAGATCGCCCGCTAAGGGCAGGAGCCGCGCTGTCGCCGCGCTCAGCGACAGTCGACAATCAGCCGACCCTGCACGCGGCCCTCCAGCAGATCCTGCGCGCACGCACGCGCTTCAGTCAGCGGGATCACCCGGCTCAGCCTGCTGAGTCGTTCGCTATCCAGCAGTTCACCGAGCCGTTGCCACGCCTGCTGGCGCAGCGGCTTCGGGCACATCACGCTGTCGACACCGGCCAGCGTCACGCCACGCAGGATAAAGGGCGCGACGCTGGCTGGCAGATCGAGTCCCTGCGCCATGCCACAGGCGGCGACTACGCCGTCCCGCCGGGTGGCGGCCAGCACGTTTGCCAGCGTATGACTGCCGACGCTGTCGATGGCGGCAGCCCAGCCCTCTTTAGCCAGCGGCTTGCCGGGCTGTGAAAGTTCTTCACGGTCAATCACGGATGTTGCGCCCAGGGTGTCGATTAACCAGGCGTGGTCACTGGCGCGTCCGCTTGACGCCGTGACCTCATAACCCAGACGCGTGAGCAGGCTGACGCTATAGCTGCCGACGCCGCCGCTGGCTCCGGTCACCAGCACCGGCCCGTGTTCCGGCGTGACGCCCTGTTTTTCCAGCGCCATCACGCAAAGCATTGCGGTCAGGCCCGCCGTGCCGATAGCCATTGTCTGCAACGGACTCAGCGTGGCAGGCACCTTCACCAGCCAGTCACCACTGACGCTGGCTTTCTGCGCCAGGCCGCCCCACTGTTTTTCACCGACGCCCCAGCCTGTCAGCAGCGCCACATCATCCTCTTTCCAGTCCGGGTGGCGGCTGGCCGTCACCCGGCCCACAAAATCGATACCCGGCACCATCGGAAACTGGCGCACGATCGGGCCTTTGTTACAGATCGCCAGGGCATCTTTGTAGTTCAGTGATGAGTAGCTGACGTCGAGCGTGACATCGTGGTCGGGCAGTTGAGATTCGTGAAGATCTTTGAGCAGAGAACGGTAACCCTGTTCGTCATTTTCAATAACCAGCGCCTTGAACATGCAGCCTCCGGCAGAGTGGAAAAGAGAGGCTAAGTCTACGTCAGGCAACCGGTTTACGGTAGGGCGGGGCGCGCGTCTGCGTCAGCATGCGTAATAGGCGTTAAGAGTAGCCCAACAGAAAGTGCATAAATCTGCATGTTTTTCATATAATTAATCTAATTCCGAAGGGCTGGTAAACAGGTTATTTATTATAAATCATAAGGTTATGATTTTCCGTGATGAACGCGTCATTACCTGTTTCGGCTTGTCGGTGCCTGAAAAAGATGACATGATGAGCGCCACTTTTTTAGCCCTGCTTCTTCATTTCTGAGGACGTCGCCATGTCCGGTTTACCGCGCATCCGCCCGTCTTACCGTTCGCGTTTTCCGGCGCGCAGCGGGCATTCATTTTTCCCGATATCTTCATTACTGCTCATGCGGTAAGTCCGTCAGGCGGTGGCGGTGAAGCCCTTTTTCACCTGCTGCGTAATGCCTGCTGATCGTCCATTATTCGCCGGGGCACCGTCCCCATAATTGTGCCGCAGGCACTTCTCCCTGACGTTGGGGATTCGCTATGACTCCACTGAAAATTGCTGCCAGCGCCGCCGTGGCGCCCAGTCTGACCCTGAATACCGCGCGTGATGTGGTGACGCTGGATAACACCGACTTTACCGATGTGGCGGCGGTTGTCGTCTCGCTGGCGGATACCCGCAGCGGTGTGCTGGCGCTGCTGCGCCACACCGGCTTCAATCTGCCGGTCTTTGTCGCAAATGCTTTCGAAGAGAAGGTGATGCACCTGCCCGGCGTCAGCGGTGAGCTGAACGGTGAGCCAGAAGCGTGGCAGGCACTGGAGGCGGCTGCGCAGGCCTATGAAGCGGCGCTGCTGCCGCCGTTCTTTGAGACACTGAGCCGCTATGTCGATATGCAGAACAGCACCTTTGCCTGTCCCGGCCATCAGGGCGGTGCGTTCTTTAAAAAGCACCCGGCAGGCAAACAGTTCTTCGACTTTTATGGAGAGAACGTTTTCCGTTCGGACATGTGCAATGCTGACGTCAAGCTGGGCGACCTGCTGATCCATGAAGGCTCCGCCAAAGATGCGCAGAAGTATGCCGCAAAGGTATTTAACGCCGACAAAACCTACTTCGTGCTCAACGGCACCTCCAGCGCCAATAAGGTCGTCACCAATGCGCTGCTGACCCGGGGCGATCTGGTGCTGTTCGACCGCAACAATCACAAGTCGAACCATCATGGTGCCCTGATTCAGGCAGGCGCGACGCCGGTTTATCTGGAGGCGGCGCGCAATCCCTTTGGCTTCATTGGCGGTATCGACGCGCACTGTTTTGATGAAGCCTATCTGCGTGAGCAGATTGCGGCGGTAGCGCCCGCGCGTGCCGGGGAAGCGCGGCCTTTCCGTCTGGCGATTATTCAGCTGGGCACCTATGACGGCACGGTCTACAACGCGCGTCAGGTGGTGGATCGCATCGGCCACCTGTGCGACTACATTCTGTTTGACTCCGCATGGCTCGGCTATGAGCAGTTCATTCCACTTATGGAAGGCTGTTCACCGCTAACGCTGGAGCTGAATGAAAATGATCCCGGCATCTTTGTGACACAGTCCGTGCACAAGCAGCTGGCCGGTTTTTCGCAGACTTCGCAAATTCATAAGAAGGATAATCACATTCGCGGCCAGCGGCGCTTCTGCCCGCACAAACGCCTGAACAACGCTTTTATGCTGCATGCGTCCACCAGCCCCTTTTATCCGCTGTTTGCCGCGCTGGATATCAACGCCAGAATGCATCAGGGCGAAGCGGGGCGCCGGATGTGGGATGAGTGCGTCAGGCTGGGAATTGAGGCACGCAAAGCGATCCTGGAACGCTGCGACATGATCCTGCCGTTTGTGCCGGAGACGGTGGCGGGACAGCGCTGGCAGGACGCGCCGACGGAGACAATCGCCCGCGATCTGCGCTACTTCAGCTTCGAACCGCAGGAAAAGTGGCACGGTTTTGCCGGTTATGCACGCGATCAGTATCGCGTCGATCCCTGTAAGCTGCTGCTGACCACGCCGGGCATCGACGCGGCCAGCGGTGAGTATCGCGATTTTGGTATTCCGGCAACGATCCTGGCGAACTACCTGCGTGAGAACGGCATCGTGCCGGAGAAGTGCGATCTTAATTCCATCCTGTTCCTGCTGACGCCTGCAGAGAGTCCGGAGAAGATGGCCAATCTGGTGGCGATGCTGGCGCAGTTTGAGCAGCACGTTAAAGAGGATGCACCACTGGCCGAAGTGCTGCCGACCCTCTACCGCAAAAATGCCGGACGCTACGCAGGTTACACCCTGCGGCGTCTCTGTCAGGAGATGCACGATCTCTACGTCAGCCACAACGTGAAGGATCTGCAGCGCCTGATGTTCCGTGCCGCGGAGTTCCCGGCGGTCAGGGTGAACCCGCAGGATGCGCATCAGGCGTATATTCGCGGCGACGTAGAGCTGGTACCGATAGCTGAGGCGGAAGGGCGGATTGCAGCGGAAGGGGCGCTGCCTTATCCTCCGGGCGTGCTCTGCGTGGTGCCGGGAGAGAGCTGGGGCGGCGCGGTGCAGCGCTATTTCCTGGCGCTGGAAGAGGGGCTGAATCTGCTGCCTGGCTTCTCACCGGAGCTGCAGGGGGTTTATACCGAAGAGGATGAACAGGGACGCAAATATCTGGTGGCCAATATGATGGTGGTGGGCTGACCTGAGTGGGTTTTGCCCGCCGGGTGAGGGGAATTCGCTGCGCGAAAGGGGCAGTGGTTTACGCTGAGCAGGTTTCGCCCGCCAGGCGAGCGGGAGTTTCAGGTTGCCCGTGCGGGCGGACGCGTCAAGGGGCGGACGCCCGCCCCTTAACAATCCCG
>NZ_DAMCTB010000007.1:12668-224598 GCF_032114055.1 Pantoea sp. | reverse complement strand
TTTTACCGTGGTCAACGTGACCGATGGTGCCCACGTTTACGTGCAGTTTGTTACGCTGAAATTGCTCTTTCGCCATGGCGATAATTCCTTACGTTGTGCCTTCACCCTTGGGTGAAGGCATCAGTTCAAATTTAAACCGTAGCTTATTTGCTACGAGCTTCAATAACGGCCTGCGCTACGTTGTTCGGCGCATCGTCATACTTCAGGAACTCCATGGAGTAAGAAGCACGACCTTTGGTCAGAGAACGCAGCTGAGTTGCGTATCCGAACATTTCAGACAGCGGAACTTCAGCGTGAATCTGAACGCCAGTAGCGTTAGATTCCTGCCCTTTAAGCATACCACGACGACGGCTAAGGTCACCGATGACATCACCCGTGTTCTCTTCTGGCGTTTCAACTTCAACCTTCATGATAGGCTCAAGCAGAACAGGTTGCGCTTGTTTGAAGCCCTGTTTGAAGGCGATAGACGCAGCCAGTTTAAACGCCAGTTCTGAGGAGTCGACATCATGGTAAGAACCAAAGTGCAGACGAACACCCAGATCCACAACCGGGTAACCAGCCAGTGGGCCTGATTTCAGCTGCTCCTGGATACCTTTATCAACCGCAGGGATGTATTCACCAGGAACTACACCACCTTTGATATCGTTGATAAATTCGTAGCCTTTCGGGTTCGAACCCGGCTCAAGTGGGTACATGTCGATAACAACATGACCATACTGACCACGACCACCAGACTGCTTGGCGTGTTTACCTTCGATATCGGTAACTTTAGAGCGGATCGCTTCACGGTAAGCAACCTGTGGTTTACCCACATTCGCTTCGACGTTGAATTCACGCTTCATACGGTCAACGATGATGTCGAGGTGCAGCTCACCCATACCGGCGATGATGGTCTGGTTAGATTCTTCATCAGTCCATACGCGGAATGATGGGTCTTCTTTAGCCAGACGGCCCAGAGCCAGACCCATTTTTTCCTGGTCAGCTTTGGTTTTTGGTTCAACGGCGATAGAGATTACCGGCTCCGGGAACTCCATGCGCTCAAGGATGATGACGTTATCCGGGTCACACAGGGTGTCACCAGTGGTCACATCTTTCAGGCCGATCGCAGCTGCGATATCACCCGCACGGACTTCTTTGATTTCTTCACGCTTGTTAGCGTGCATCTGAACGATACGGCCCAGACGCTCACGGTTTGACTTAACCGGGTTGAACACGGTGTCACCAGTGTTAACAACACCAGAGTAAACGCGGAAGAAGGTCAGGTTACCTACAAACGGGTCGGTAGCGATTTTGAACGCCAGTGCAGCAAACGGCTCGTTGTCGTCTGAGTGACGAACAGCCGGCGTGTCTTTACCGTCGTCCAGCATACCGTTGATCGCGGTAACGTCAGTCGGTGCTGGCAGATATTCAACAACGGCATCCAGCATCGCCTGAACACCTTTGTTCTTAAATGCAGAACCACAGGTTACCAGGATGATTTCGTTGTTCAGAACGCGCTTACGCAGAGCAGTTTTGATCTCTTCTTCGCTCAGCTCTTCACCGCTGAAGAATTTCTCCATCAGCTCTTCAGAGGCTTCTGCAGCTGCTTCGATCAGCTTGCCACGCCACTCTTCAGCCAGTTCCTGCATATCAGCTGGAATATCTTCGTAGTCGAAGGTTACACCCTGGTCGGCGTCGTTCCAGTTGATTGCTTTCATTTTCACCAGGTCAACAACACCGGTGAATTTCTCTTCTGCGCCGATAGCCAGCTGCAGAGGAACTGGAGTTGCGCCCAGACGAACTTCCATCTGGTTAACAACTTTCAGGAAGTTAGCACCCATGCGGTCCATTTTGTTAACGAACGCAATGCGTGGAACTTTATATTTGTTAGCCTGACGCCATACGGTTTCAGACTGTGGCTGAACGCCACCAACTGCACAGTAAACCATTACCGCGCCATCAAGCACACGCATAGAACGTTCAACTTCGATGGTGAAGTCAACGTGTCCAGGGGTGTCGATGATGTTGATGTGGTGTGGTTCAAACTGCTTGGCCATACCAGACCAGTAACAGGTGGTCGCAGCGGAAGTGATGGTAATACCACGTTCCTGTTCCTGCTCCATCCAGTCCATGGTTGCTGCGCCGTCATGTACTTCACCGATTTTGTGGTTTACACCGGTGTAGAACAGAACGCGTTCGGTAGTGGTAGTCTTACCGGCGTCGATGTGCGCACTGATACCGATGTTACGGTAGCGAGCAATGGGTGTTTTACGAGCCATTTGATTCCTCTGATTCTCGGACGTTCAAGGTAAGTCGACCCCAGCGGGTTGGCTATCTGAGCGCCCGCTGGTTTAACGACAACTACGTGGTCATTACCAACGGTAGTGAGCGAACGCCTTGTTGGCTTCAGCCATGCGGTGAACGTCTTCACGTTTCTTAACTGCAGTACCTTTGTTGTCTGCAGCATCAGAAAGTTCGTTCGCCAGGCGAAGAGCCATTGATTTATCACCGCGTTTACGAGCAGCATCTACGATCCAGCGCATTGCCAGGGCATTACGACGAACCGGACGGACTTCAACTGGTACCTGATAAGTAGAACCACCAACGCGACGTGACTTAACTTCGACAGTCGGACGCACGTTTTCCAGCGCTACTTCAAAGGCTTCCAGGGAGTTTTTACCTGAACGCTGAGCCAAGGTCTCAAGCGCGGTATAAACGATAGATTCTGCAGTAGATTTTTTACCATCTACCATCAGGATATTTACAAATTTGGCCAGCAGCTCTGATCCGAACTTAGGATCTGGCAGAATTTTACGCTGACCAATGACGCGACGACGTGGCATGGAAATACTCCGTTGTTAATTCAGGATTGTCCAAAACTCTATGAGTTTATTTTGACATTTAATTTAAAACGTTTGGCCTTACTTAACGGAGAACCATTAAGCCTTTGGCTTCTTCACGCCGTACTTGGAGCGAGCCTGCTTACGGTCTTTAACACCTGAGCAGTCCAGCGCGCCACGAACGGTGTGGTAACGCACACCTGGCAGGTCTTTTACACGACCGCCACGGATCAGGATCACGGAGTGCTCCTGCAGGTTGTGACCTTCACCGCCGATGTAGGAGGTGACTTCAAAACCGTTGGTCAGGCGCACACGGCAAACTTTACGCAGTGCGGAGTTTGGTTTCTTAGGAGTGGTGGTGTACACACGAGTACAAACGCCACGTTTTTGCGGGCAAGCTTCCAGCGCCGGCACGTTGCTCTTTGCAACTTTGCGGACGCGTGGTTTGCGAACCAGCTGGTTAACTGTTGCCATTAAATAGCTCCTGGATTTGCTTTTGCTTCGTAAACACGTAATAAAACGCCTCGTAGAATTACGAGGAGGCAGAATTTTAGGGCTGCGTCAAAGGGGTGTCAAGAAATAACCAGGTTTTAGCCGATCACCAGACCATTTGTTGAGGATGCCTGATCGTTAACGTGACAAACCCATTATAGTCTACGGATTGCACGCTGGTCGAAATTTGTCCAGCGAGCCCGCGCGCCTGGACATCCTCCTCCAGTACCCACAGCGTGGCAGGGCTGGCAGCCAGCGTCTGCAATGCGCGGCTGCCCGCCACGGCTGCCAGAACCCCATCCTGCAGCAGCAGCAGGTCGTCTCCGGCTTCTGTCATCAATATCAGCGTTTCAAGATCGCTGTGTGACGGGGAGTGCAGTAAAGTGTGCAGCATTCGCGCCTCTTAAAACGTCAGGATGCGGTCGTAACTGGCCAGTGTCTGGCGCAACGCGGGCGCATCCAGCAGCGTAACGTCCAGCAACCGCTCTGCTTCCATAGCCAGACCACGCGCCAGCAACGATGTCCGGCAGAGATAGCACTGCTCAATATCGTATAAAGCCAGTACGCCAAACGTGGCCGCATAGTGGCGGCTCTTTATCATCCCGGGTTGCTGATTCAGATTAAGCTGGAGTACGCCATCGCCAATAAAAAACAGCCCAATATCCTCACTGAGCGCACCCGTTGCCAGCGCCGCGTCCAGCCCTTCACGTCCGGCACTGCTGCCGTGCGGAGCCTGAGTAAACACAAATGCGACCCGATTCATCAGAACTGCACCAGACGTTCGCAGCGCAGCGCCGCCTCGGCCAGCGCACCCAGCCCGCTCAGGGTAAAGCCCGGCTGGAGGTTACTGGCCGCGAGCTGAAGCCGGGCCGACTCCTGCGCATCGCTCACGCCACGCCGCAGTGCGGCCGCCACACAAATATTCAGTGCCACGCCCTGCTCCTGATGTAATGTCTGCCACGCCCGGACCAGATCGAACTCATCGCTGGCTGGCGCAGTGAGCTGGTTCGCGTTCAGCACCCCTTCCCGATAGAAGAAAACGCTGTCAAGCTGATGGCCCGCCGTCAGTAGCGCACGGGCAAACAGCCAGGCGCTGGTCGCCTGTTGCGTACCATAAGCCGGGCCGGTGACCAGCAGGGTATAACGCATTACCTCTCCTGCCCCTGGAAGTCGCCATTCTTAAACTGGCGAATATAGAGGTAGACCGTATGCTTCGAGATGTTCAGGCGATCCGCAACCTGGTTAATTGCATCCTTGATATCGAAGATCCCCTTCTCATACAGATTCAGCACGATCTGACGATTCTTGGCGTTGTTTGAGACATTGCGGTCCGCACTCACCTCTTCGATGGTGAACTCCAGCGTCTGCATTACCAGGTCATCTACCGAGCTGGCGAAGTTAACGCTGGAATCCACCTGCTGCATTTCAGGTGGCATAAAGGTCGACATAATCTGCGAGAACGGCACATCCAGATTCATGTTGATACAGAGCAGGCCAATCACCCGCTGCTGGCGGTTACGGATAGCGATGGTGACCGACTTCATCAGCACGCCGCTTTTGGCCCGGGTGAAATAGGCACGCGACACATTACTGTCTGCCCCATGCATATCGTGCAGCATACGCAGCGCTAAGTCGGTGATTGGCGAACCAACTTTACGTCCCGTGTGCTCACCATTGGCGATTCGCACCGCTGAACATTTAAGATCTTCAAGCGAGTGCAGGACAATTTCGCAATGGGAGCCGATCAGCATAGCCAGGCCATCCACGACAGCCTCGTACGATTTCAGAATATCGTAATCAGTTTGTTCGAACGGGCGCTGTTCAAGCAGATCGAAGTCGCTCAGTTCACCCGGATTGAATGGATTAGACATGGAAGAGTTTCACCCTGAATGGCTGGAGCCTGTCACAGCGGCTTATGGGCAGACTCAATATTGGGATAATTCGGCAGGCATTAGTCTGGCAAATGTCGTCGGCTTATGCCAGAGGTTTGTCGTGAAGCAGAAGTGAAACCGCCGCCCGGAGGCGGCGGCTGGCAGATTACTGCGCTTTCGGTGCAGCGGCAGCAGGCGCTGGCGCCTGTGCTTTTTCATCGGCCTTTGGCGCCGGTTTGATATCCAGCAGTTCAACGTCGAACACCAGGGTAGAGTTCGCCGGGATACCTGGTACGCCGTTTTTACCGTAAGCCAGCTGTGGTGGGATCACCAGCTTGATCTTACCGCCTTTCTTCACGTGCTTCAGACCTTCAGTCCAGCCCGGAATAACACCATCCAGACGGAATGAGAGTGGCTCGCCACGGGTGTAAGAATTATCGAACTCCGTGCCGTCGATCAGCGTTCCTTTGTAGTTCACCACAACGGTGTCACTGTCTTTAGGTGCGTCGCCGGTGCCCTCTTTCTCTACTTTATAGAGCAGACCGGTTTCAGATTTTTTCACACCGCTCTCTTTAGCAAATTTGGTTGCGTAAGCTTCGCCCTTATCCGCGTTCTCTTTCGCATCTTTTTCCATTTTCGCTGAGGCTGCGCCTTTCACGCGACCTTCGAAGGCTTGCAGCGTCTGCTCAATCTCTTCATCAGAGAGTTTGCTCTTGCCACCAAATGCATCCTGAACACCAGCGATCAGCTGCTGCTTATCCAGTTTGATGCCCAGTTTTTCCTGCTCCTTCAGGGAGTTGTCCATGTAGCGACCCAGTGAAGCACCCAGTGCGTAAGCAGACTGCTGGTCTTCATCTTTGAAGGCCGCGTTTTTCGGTACCTGTGGCGCAGTCTGTGCCGCCGCGGCTGGTGCAGCCTGTGGTGCCGCAGCCGTGTCTGCCGCCATTGCCAGCGGAGCGTTCAGCGCAACAGCCATTGTGGTAGCTAACAATGTGACTTTAAACAGTGATTTCATCCTTTCTCCAAAACCGAAGCGTCTAACCTCGGGAAACATTGCGGACTTGAGGGTCCACACTATAACTTTACGTGGCAGTGTCGAACACTCCCACAATGTGATTACCCGGTCTACCTCCGACCTTTATAACATCGGGAAGTTTCATCAGAGATGATGGCGCGCCTCCTTTTTTCAAGCGTAACGCCGGAGATCGTGAAAAAAACAGGTGATTCCTGGCAGTCAGGTCGTAGAATCACGCCCCGAGTCGCACCTTAACAGAGGAACAGGTCATGCAACAATCTGAGTGGGAACAGCGTCTGGAGACGTTAGAGAGCAAACTGGCCTTTCAGGAGATGACGATTGATCAGCTGAACAATGCGGTGGTGGAGCACGAACTGCAGATGAGTAAGCTGCGGGAGCAGATGCGCATTTTAACCGACAAGCTTAAGGCCAATGCGCCTTCCATGGTCGCCTTTCAATCTGAAGAGACCCCTCCGCCGCACTATTAAGCGCACGTTAATCAGACGCGCCGGAACCGATGACCACTAAAAGAAAGGCCACCCGGAGGTGGCCTTGAACGGTCTGTTGAGACTTAGTGGCTGCAGCCGCAGCCGCCTGTGCCACAACCGCCTTTATCGTGATCGTGGTCGTGACCGTGATCGTGGTCATGATGATGGCCATCAGCACCGTGAACGTGGCCATGAGCCAGCTCTTCCGGTGTGGCTTCACGGATAGCAACCACTTCAACGTTGAAGTTCAGGTTCTGACCCGCCAGCATGTGGTTACCATCAACCACGACGTGATCGTCTTCCACTTCGGTGATTTCTACCGGTACCGGGCCCTGATCGGTTTCTGCCAGGAAGCGCATGCCAACCTGCAGTTCATCCACGCCCATGAAGACGTCTTTAGGAACGCGCTGCACCAGGTTGTCGTCATACTGACCGTAAGCGTCGTTTGCCGGGATATGCACATCAAACTTGTCGCCGGCAACGTGGTTTTCCAGCGCATTTTCCAGACCAGAAATCAGGGAACCATGACCGTGCAGGTAGTCTAACGGTGCGCTCACCGGTGACTCGTCAACTAACACGCCGTCTTCTGTACGTACCTGATAGGCCAGGCTTACCACCAGGTCTTTTGCTACTTTCATGATATCTCCTAACCGTTGAGAACTGAGATCCCGTCTCATTGGTCTATTCTTGCGTGCAATAACACCAACCAGAAAGGTTCGGGGCTGAGTACAAGAGGGGTTTCACTTTCTCTTGCGACTCGAGCCTTAATGGCGTCAATTGTAACGGAATTCAATGCCGCTGTAAGTTTAAGCGTAAAAAAAGCTGGTTGCTAAGGCTATTCCGGATGGAAAATGCCGATAACCTGCTCATTCGTGCGAACCTGATCGCGGGCCTGCTTATCGGCCTCACGCATCTGGTGACCACATTTTACGCACTCCACCACATCAATATTATTTTCACGCCACATCGCCAGCGTGTCCTTCTCCTGGCAGTGCGGGCATGTCGCACCTGCAATAAAACGTTTACGCATCAGCTTCTGCCTGTTTAAAGAGGTTGTTGGTCATCGTCCCAGCCGTCGATCTGCCGCTTCTCACGCTGCATTTCGCGCTGGAAGATATCTTCCAGTTCACGCCGCGCTTCACGGACGCGTGAGGCCTGAGCGCTTTCAGCCGGATTCGGCATCAGCTCGCGCAGCATCCGCATATCAAGCCGGCGGAAATGCTGCTGGGCGCGGTGCGCCTGATGCGGATGCATTCCCAGCGACATCAATGTCTTGCGTCCCAGCTCCAGCGCACTGGAGAAGGTTTCACGCGAGAACTGCGTTACGCCGGCCTGTAACAGCTCATGCGCTTCTACACGACCGCGGGCACGCGCCTGGATCTGCAACTGCGGAAAGTGCTGCTGGCAGAGATGCACGATCGTCATCACATCTTCCGGCTCACTACAGGTAATCACTATCGACTGGGCGCTGGCCGCACCGGCTGCCCGCAGCAGCTCCAGCTCAGTAGCGTCGCCGTAATAGACCTTATAGCCATATCTGCGCATCAGGTTGACCGCACTGATGTCGCGCTCCAGCACGGTAATACGTTTGTTATTCGCCATCAGCAAACGACCCACCACCTGCCCGAAGCGACCAAAGCCCACCACAATCACCTGCGGCTGGTCATCTTCAACAAAATGCTTTTCAGCCTCGTCGTCCGGCTCGTTGAAACGTCGCGCCAGCAGGCGATCGATTCCCTGCATCAGCAGCGGCGTCGTCATCATCGACAGCGTGACGGTGACCAGCAGCATTGGCAGCTGATCGCCAGCGAAAAGTTTTGCCGACGACGCTGCAGAAAAGAGTACAAAAGCGAACTCGCCGCCCTGACTCAGCACCCCGGCAAACTGCTGCCGCTCGGAACTGCGCAGACCATAAATGCGGGCCAGCAGGTAGAGCACCACCGTTTTCACCGCCACCAGCGTGATCACGCCCAGCAGGATGGTCACAATATGGGTATAGAGCACCCCAAGGTTGAGCGCCATGCCGACCGAGATAAAGAACAGCCCCAGCAGTAACCCTTTAAACGGCTCGATCGCGACTTCCAGTTCATGACGATACTCGCTCTCTGCCAGCAGAATACCGGCGATAAAGGTGCCCAGCGCCATCGACAGCCCCAGCGCATCCATAAAGAGTGCCGAGCCTAAGACCAGCAGCAATGAGGCCGCCGTAAAGACCTCGCGCACGCCTGAGGCCGCGATATAGCGGAAGATGGGGCGCAGCAGATAGCGTCCGCCTAACAGCATTCCGGCAAACGCCACGACCTTCATGCCGACTTTCATCCAGTCAATATGTCCGCTGTCTGTGCCCGCCAGCAGCGGGATGAGCGCCAGCGCAGGAATAACTGCGATATCCTGAAACAGCAGAACCGAGAAGCCCAGTTGCCCCGCTTCGCTGCGGTTCATCCCCTTGTCCATCATCAGCTGCAGCGCCATAGCGGTTGAGGACATCGCCAGGCCGATGCCACCGATAATTGCCGCCTGCCAGCTAAAGTCCGTCAGCCACAACAAACCGCCGAGAATCGCGGCGGAGAAGATCACCTGCGCCGCACCGACCCCAAAAATGGAGCGGCGCAGCGCCCACAACTTTGCCGGGTTCAGCTCCAGCCCGATAATAAACATCAGGAAAACCACGCCAAGCTCCGAGAAATGGAGAATCTCGTCGACGTCGCTGATAAAGCCTAATCCCCACGGACCGATCGCGATACCCGCGACCAGATAACCCAGCACGGCACCAATCCCAAGGCGAGCGGCTACCGGTACCAGCAAGACCGCCGCGACCAGATAGATCACCCCGGCGGTCAGCAGCGTTTGTCCTTCCATCTATACTCCTCCGTTCGGCAGCGGTGCTGCCAGCCAGTCGCCATAGGCGCGGGCGTAGTTTTTCATTAATTCCGGCCCCTGACGACGCGCCCAGTAGACGATCATCGGCGGCATCCAGTGCATCCGGCACATCTGCGCGGTCAGCTCAAAAGGACGCATAATGTCATTGAGCGAGTAGCGGTTCAGTCCCTGCTGTTTAAAGGCACTTTCCGGCTCTCCGGTAGTGACGACGCTGCGCCAGTACTTCCCTTCCAGCGCATTGCCATCCACGCCGTTGGCGAAGCCGCGCGACAACACGCGATCCAGCCACTCTTTCAGTAAAGCCGGACAGCTATAGGTATAGAGAGGATGTTGAAAAACGATGACATCATGTTCACGCAGCAGCTGCTGTTCGTGGTGAATATCAATAAAAAAATCCGGATAGGTCGCGTACAGATCGTGGACGGTAACCTGTTCCAGCGCCTGAGCCGGCTGCAGCAAAATCCGGTTAGCCACCGAATCCTGCAGTTCCGGATGAGCAAAAATCAGTAATACCCTCGGTGGCTGCGACATCCTTTCCCTCCAAAGCGTCGTCATTGAGGCGGTTTTCCGCTACCATGCACGACGCAGCAAAATCCTCATTATGTTGCCAGTAAATTAACATATTCTGACGATACGGCGCTTACATGATTGTCTTCTCTGCCTTACAAATTCGCCGCGGCATCCGCGTCCTGCTCGACAACGCCACCGCCACCATTAATCCCGGTCAGAAGGTCGGGCTGGTGGGAAAAAACGGTTGTGGTAAATCCACGCTGCTGTCGCTGTTAAAAGGTGAAATCACCAGCGATGCCGGCACCGTTACGCTTCCGGCACACTGGGCGCTGGCCTGGGTGAATCAGGAAACCCCGGCGCTCGACAAAGCCGCGCTGGAGTATGTCATCGACGGTGACCGCGTCTATCGCCAGCTGGAGGCAGAACTGGCGGACGCTAATCGGCGTGACGATGGCAATGCCATCGCGCTGCTGCATGGCAAACTGGATGCCGTGCAGGCGTGGAGCATCCATGCACGCGCCTCAAGCCTGCTGCACGGTCTGGGCTTCAGCCAGGAGCAGCTGCAACGCCCGGTCAGCGACTTCTCGGGTGGCTGGCGCATGCGACTCAACCTGGCGCAGGCGCTGATTTGTCGCTCCGACCTGCTGCTGCTGGATGAACCCACCAACCACCTGGATCTCGATGCCGTGATCTGGCTGGAGCGCTGGCTGAAGAGTTATGAAGGCACGCTGATCCTGATCTCACACGATCGTGATTTTCTCGATCCGGTCGTCGACAAAATCATTCATATCGAACAGGCGTCGATGTTCGAATATACCGGCAACTACAGCTCCTTTGAGCGGCAGCGCGTCGCCAAACTGGCACAGCAGCAGTCGCTGTATGAGAGCCAGCAGCTGAAAGTGGCACACCTGCAAAGCTATATCGACCGCTTCCGTGCTCAGGCGACCAAAGCCAAGCAGGCGCAGAGTCGCATTAAGATGCTGGAACGCATGGAGATGATCGCGCCCGCCCACGTCGACAATCCATTCAGTTTTACCTTCCGCAAGCCGGAAAGCCTGCCCAATCCACTGCTGAAGATGGAGAAGGTTACTGCGGGTTATGGCGATCGCATTATTCTGGACGCCATCAAACTTAACCTGGTGCCGGGTTCACGCATCGGTCTGCTGGGGCGCAACGGTGCCGGTAAATCGACGCTGATTAAGCTACTGGCGGGTGAACTGGAGGCGATGGAGGGCAAGATCGGGCTGTCGAAAGGGATCAAGCTCGGCTACTTCGCCCAGCATCAGCTGGAGTATCTGCGGGCCGACGAATCGCCGCTTCAGCATCTGGCGCGCATTGCACCCAACGTGCTGGAGCAGCAGCTGCGCGACTATCTGGGTGGTTTCGATTTCCGTGGCGACAAGGTCACTGAAAACACGGCACGCTTTTCCGGCGGAGAGAAAGCGCGACTGGTGCTGGCACTGATTGTCTGGCAGCGCCCTAACCTGCTGCTGCTCGATGAACCGACCAACCACCTGGATCTCGATATGCGTCAGGCGCTGACCGAGGCGCTGATTGATTTCGAAGGTGCGCTGGTGGTGGTCTCGCACGACCGACATCTGCTGCGTGCCACCACCGACGACCTCTATCTGGTGCACGATGGCAAAGTTGATGTCTTTGCCGGCGATCTTGAAGATTATCAGCAGTGGCTGAGCGACCTGCAAAAGCAGCAGGCGCAGCAGGAGGCTGCCCCGAAGGCCGATAACGGCAACAGCGCCCAGGCGCGCAAAGATCAGAAGCGCCGCGATGCCGAACTGCGCACCCAGACGCAGCCGCTGCGTAAAGAGATCGAGAAACTGGAAAAGCAGATGAGCAAGTGGCAGAGCCAGCTCGCCGAGGCGGAAGCGCAGCTCTCCGACAGTGCGATTTATGAGCCGGGGCGTAAAGCCGATCTGACCACGGCGCTGCAGCGTCAGGCGGAGAGTAAATCGGCGCTGGAAGAGGTTGAGATGGCGTGGCTCGATGCGCAGGAACAGCTCGAACAGATGATGAGTGCCTGACACGCGGGCGTTCTCCCTGCCCGCAGGGAGAACGCGGCGCGCTTAGCGGGGCCTGTCGCCCAGCACCGTCGCCCGCTGCATGATCCGCCGGGCAGGATAGTAGTCAGCATTAGCATAATGCTGCGTTACCCGGTTATCCCAGATAGCCAGATCGTCTGGCTGCCAGCGCCAGCGCACCTGAAACTCCGGTTTAGTGGCGTGGGCAAACAGAAAGCTCAGCACCGCATCGCTCTCCTTCTCGCTGAGATCCTCAATCCGCGTGGTAAAGCCCTCATTCACAAACAGCGCTTTCCTGCCGCTGACCGGGTGGGTACGGATGACCGGATGCTGCACCGGCGGATGCTTCGCCACCGCCTGCTGCCAGCGCTGGTGCTCCTCTTCCGTTTTGCGGTATTTAAACTCCTGGAAGGACTTTGTAAAATCATGCTCGGCGCGGAGGCCGGCCAGCAGCTGCTTAAAAGGTTCAGAGAGCGCCTCATAAGCCGCAATCCCGCTGGTCCAGAGCGTATCGCCGCCCGCTTCCGGCAGCACCTTTGAGGCCAGCAGGGCGATGGCCGGTGGCGTGTCAATAAAGGTGACATCAGTGTGCCAGTTGTCGTTGTCCGGCGGATTATCCTGGTGGGTGTCCAGCACGATGATCTCCTCCACGCCCTCCGCATGGGGATAGACCGGATGAATATGCAGATCGCCAAAGCGTACCGCCAGCGCCCGGTGCTGTTCCGGCGTGATTTTCTGGTCGCGCAGAAACAGCACCTGGTGACGCAGCAGGCCGTGATAGAGCTGCTCAAACTGCGCATCGCTTAGCGGGCGTGAGACATCCAGGTTTGCAACCTGCGCGCCAATCAAGGGACCAAGCGGGGTAAAACTGAGACGTTCATTCATGACTGTTCTCCACTCCAGGGCGTCAGGCGACGCTGCAACGCGCGCAGCCCGAGTTCCAGACTAAAAGCGATAAGGGCGATCACTGCGATCCCTGCCAGCACCACATCCGTGGCGAGAAACTCGCCCGCCGACTGCACCATAAATCCCAGGCCCCGTGTGGCGGCAATCAGTTCCGCCGCCACCAGGGTGGACCAGCCCACCCCAAGGCCAATACGCAGGCCGGTGAGGATGGCCGGCAGCGCACCGGGCAGAATTACCCAGCGCAGCAGTTGCCAGCGATTCGCCCCCAGTGAGCGCGCCGCCCGCAGCCGCACCTGCTGCGTGCTACGCACGCCCGCCAGGGTTGAGAGCGTGACCGGCGCGAAGATGGCCAGAGTGATCAGCAGGATCTTCGAGGTTTCCCCGATACCGAACCAGATCACCATCAGCGGCAGATAGGCGAGCGGCGGAATCGGCCGATAGAGTTCGATCAGCGGGTCGAGCAGCCCACGTGCGACCGGGCTGAGTCCCATCAGGATCCCCACCGGAATGCCAATCGCCGCCGCGGCCGTCAGCGCAATCACCATCCGCGTCAGACTGGCGGCCAGGTGCTGCCATAGCGTGGCATCCATAAAACCCTGCGCGCTGGCGATCACCAGCAGCTTGCTGAACACCTGCTGCGGCGACGGCAAAAAGAGCGGCGCGATCAGGCCCAGCGCGGTCACGCCCCACCAGATCAGTAACAGCAGTGAAAGGCTCACTAAACTCAGCGTAAAGGGGATCGAAAAGGGCCAGCGCAGGCGATGACGAACCAGCAGCGACTTGTCGTGAATGAATGCGCTCATGTAAACGCCTCCCGCTGGTCGAATACCCGGCTCAGCACATATTCACGCTGAGCGATAAAGTCCGGATCGGATTTGATGCTGCGGCACGACTCGCCCGTGGCAAAGCGCTGACCGAAACCGGGGCGCAGCCGCTCAACGATGCGGCCTGGTCCTGGCGACAGCAGGATCAGTTCAGTGGCGAGGAAGATCGCCTCTTCAATATCGTGCGTAATCAGCAGGATCTGTTTTCCACTGTCGCGCCACAGCGTCAGCAGCAGGGTCTGCATTTGCTCACGGGTAAAGGCATCCAGCGCGCCGAACGGTTCATCTAATAGCAGCAGTTGCGGATCGGTGGCCAGCGCACGCGCGATGCCGACCCGCTGGCGCTGACCGCCGGAGAGCTGCCAGATGGCGCGCTTTTCCGCACCTTCCAGGCCAACCTGCCTGATAAGCCTCCGCGCGATGTTTTCCCGTGCCTGACGTGCCATCCCGGCCAGTTGCAGGCCAAAGGCCACGTTCTCCAGCACGTTACGCCACGGCAGCAGACCTTCATGCTGAAACACCACGCCGCGTTCCGCGCCTGGCCCGGTCACCTGCTGGTTGTCCAGCATGATGCTGCCCGACTCCACCGGCAGGAATCCGGCAACCAGATTGAGCAGGGTCGTTTTGCCACAGCCGGACGGGCCGAGTATTACCAGCAGTTCATGGCTGTCCAGCTGCAGGTTGATATCCTGCAACACCGGCTGTCCGGCATAGCGGGCATTGAGGTGAGCGATGCGCAGCATGGTGCCTCCTTACGGTTTTACGAGTGGCGCGACAAAGCGTGAAGTCACGTAGCTGCTGTAGTCGTTGTCCGCCTGCGGCACTCTGCCCTGTGCTTTCAGGAACTGAGCGGTATCGACGATCGCTTTATTGACCGGTTTGTCCAGCTGCTCAACCTGCTGCTGTGCCGTAAGGTAGGTATTGCCTTTGACCAGACCCGGCACCTGGGCTTCCGGTACCCCGCTCAGGCGGGAGAGCTTACTGAGGTTCTCAGGCTGCTTCAGCCAGTTATCTGGGCCGTTAAGGTAGGCCTGCTGCGCCTCGATCGCACTGCGGGCGAAGGCGGTGACGATCTCCGGATGCTGCTCCGCAAAATCCTTGCGCACCACCCAGACATCCAGCGTTGGCGATCCCCAGCGTCCCACTTCCGCCGAATCGGTTAACACCCTGCCCTCTTTTTCCAGCGCGTTCACCGCCGGTGCCCAGACGTAGGCCCCATCAATATCGCCCCGCTGCCAGGCCGCGATAATGGCGGGTGGCTGCAGGTTCACCAGCTGGACCTGCGACGGCTTAATGCCCCAGTGCTTCAGAGCCGCCAGCAGGCTGTAATGAGTGGTGGAGATAAACGGCACGGCAATACGCTTGCCGATGAGATCCTGGGGATTCGTGATGCTCTTCTTCACCACCAGCGCTTCAGAGTTACCCAGCTGAGAGGCGAGTAAAAAGGCTTCGATTGGCAACTTCTGCGCTGCCGCAACCGCCAGCGGGCTGGAGCCGATGTTGCCAATCTGCACATCACCGGAGGCCAGCGCGCGGAGCACGCCCGCACCGCTGTCGAACCTGCGCCAGTCAACGCTGGCCCCGCTCGCTTTAGCAAAACTGTTGTCGGCCTGCGCCACCTTTGCCGGTTCAGCAGAGGTCTGCCAGGCGACGGTGACATTGACCGCCTCTGCCCTGAAAGCCAGCAGCGCCAGCGCCGCCGCTAAAAATGTTAAACGTGTTACTGCCATGATCGCGTCCCCACTGTTTTATTGTGAGGGCAGTGTCTCCGGACGCTATAATTTCATAAAGGAACTAAAAATTATCCTCTATAGAAATAAGTTCTTAGATCACTATCTGCAAACGTAAGTCAGAAATCGCAATTGCTGAAAAAGGCTAAAGTAAGCAAAAATGTCAGGCGCTCACATTGCCCCTGTGTTATTGATATGCATTCCCAATCACTGCCTGTTAAGGTCTCTGTATCTGATGTCGATCGAGAAAGTCGCTCAACTGGCTGGCGTCTCTAAAGCCACGGTATCGCGGGTTCTCAACGCGCATCCCGGCGTAAAGCCTCACACGCGTGAGAAAGTTCTGGCGGCAATCTCTGCCTGCGACTATCAGCCCAACCTGCTGGCGCGTCAGTTGCGTACGGCGCAAAGCCACATGCTGCTGGTGCTGATCTCGGATATCACAAACCCCTTCTGCTCCCGTGTGGTTCAGGGCATTGAGGCCGAAGCCGAACTGCATGGCTACCATATCCTGCTCTGCAACTCCGCCTCGCAGCTTCAGCGCGAAGCCGCCTATCTGAGCCTGCTGACCGGCAAAGTGGTGGATGGCGTCATTACCATGGATGCCGCGTCCGGCTTACAGGATCTGCAGACGCTGATTGCGGGCGCGCCCTGGGTACAGTGCTGCGAATTCGATCCCGCGATCCCCGCTTCCTCCGTGAGCATTGACCACCTTGAGGCGGCGCGTGACACCGTCCACTACCTCGCCGGTAAAGGGCGTCAGCGCATCGGGCTGGTGAATGGCGATATGCGTTACCTTTACTCGCATCATCGCGAAAAAGGGTACCGGCAGGCGATAGAGGAGCTGGGCCATGCGTGGTCTGCCGTGGCCTATACCTATGAAATCACGCCCGAGGCGGGCAGTCAGGCGTTGCGTGAACTGATGGCGCTGCCGCAGCCGCCCGATGCGGTGTTTGCTGTGTCCGATGTGCTGGCGGTGGGCGTGGTCCACGCGGCGCTGGAAGCAGGCCTGCGCGTGCCGCAGGATCTGGCGGTGGTGGGCTTTGATGGCGTGCCCTTTACCCGCAGCCTCAATCCGCCGCTGACCACCATTGAGCAGCCAATGAACGAGCTGGGGGCGCGCAGCGTGCAGTTACTGCTGCAGAAGATCCGTCAGCCTCATACTCCGGTGATCCATGAAGTGTTGCCCTGGACGCGCGTTGAACGCGCATCCAGCTGACTCAGTGCCAGATTAGCAGTACGCAGGCGGCGGTCAGCAGCCCCATCGCCAGGTTAAAGCATTTCCAGGCGCGACGGCTACGCAGGATACGGCCAATCATTGCGCCAAATCCCATCCAGATAACGCCCGACACCAGATTAACCAGAAACATGCCGACACTGATCGCCATCACGGAGTGACGGTAGCCGTCACCGGCCAGGCTGAAGCTGGCGACCGCGCCCAGCGCCATCAGCCAGGCTTTGGGATTGATCAGCTGCAGCAGCCCGCCCTGCCAGAACGGCATGGGCGCATCCGGCGCCTGATCGGTCTCCAGCTTCTCATAGCTGGACGTCGCTATCTTCCATGCCAGCCAGAGCAGATAGAGGCTGCCGGCAATTTTCAGCACCAGGTGCAGCGGAGGATAGAGCAGGATCAGGCCGCCCACGCCAAAGGCTACCATCAGCAGCATCACCTGCATCCCGATCATGATGCCAATCATCAGTGGAAAGGTGCGCATGAAGCCAAAATTGGCGCCCGAGGCGGTGAGTAACATATTATTGGGTCCGGGCGTAATTGCCGCGACCCAGAGAAAGCCCAACATTGATAAGAAAAGACTCAGTTCCATGACAATCGGGTACTCCCTGCCCCGGCAAGAAAAAACCTCTCGAAGCTAACAGTGTGATATGGAACAGACAAGCTTTTACCACATGAAATTTTCCGGACCGGAAAACGAGCAGTTTACGCCGCCTGCCGCGCTGCGTAACGCACATCTGCAGACCGTGTTGCCGCGTCTGTTACGCCGGCGCAGCACGCTGGTGCCTCACTGGCAGCGTCTCGATCTGCCCGATGGCGATTTTGTCGATCTTGCCTGGAGTGAAGATCCGCAGTTTGCGCAGCATAAGCCGCGCGTGGTGCTGTTTCACGGGCTGGAGGGAAGTTTTCACAGCCCCTATATTCACGGCCTGATGGCGATCTGCCGCGCGCGCGGCTGGCTGGCGGTCGTGATGCATTTTCGCGGCTGCAGCGGCGAACCTAACCGGCTGAACCGCATCTATCATTCAGGTGAAACCGAGGATGCCCGCTTTTTCCTGCGCTGGCTGCACACCCGCTGGGGCCGCGTGCCCACCGCCGCCGTGGGTTTTTCGCTGGGCGGTAACATGCTGGGTTGCCTGCTGGGTCAGGAAGGTGCCACTGCAGAGATCGACGCAGGCGTCATTGTTTCTGCGCCACTGATGCTGGAACCCTGCAGCGTGAAACTGGAACAGGGTTTTTCACGTTTTTATCAATACTATCTGCTGGCACAACTCAAGAAGAATGCCCGCCGTAAACTGCACGCCTGGCCGGATACACTGCCGGTCAATCTGGCCGAGCTAAAGGCGCTGCGGCGGCTGCGTGATTTCGATGATGCGATTACGGCGCGCGCCCACGGTTTTATCGATGCGGCAGATTACTATCATCGGGCCAGCGCCATGCCCTGGCTGAAGCAGGTAGAGAAACCGCTGCTGATCCTGCACGCCCGTGACGATCCGTTTATGAGTGATGAGGTGATCCCGCAAAGCGGTCAATTATCTGCCACTATTACGTATCAACTGACATCGCACGGCGGCCATGTGGGTTTTGTCGGTGGCTCATTACGCCAGCCTGAAATGTGGCTGGAACAGCGCATCCCTCAGTGGATCGCCCCTTTTCTGGATAACTGATCTCGTGATTATTCCCTGGCAACAGGTCTCGCCTGAGACCCTTGAAAACCTGATTGAAACCTTTGTCCTGCGCGAAGGCACAGACTACGGCGAGCAGGAGCGCAGCCTGCTGGACAAAGTGGCGGATGTGCGACGCCAGCTGGAAAGCGGTGAAGTGGTGCTGGTGTGGTCGGAACTGCATGAATCGGTCAATATTATGCCGCGCAACGCCTTTCGTGGCTGATGCGCCCACAGCCATTTCATGCTAACAATGCCTGTTACCCGATCTCACAGGGAGCTTCTCTATGTCTGCACGTCATCCTGTTATCGCGGTGACTGGTTCCAGCGGTGCAGGAACCACCACCACCAGCCTCGCATTTCGCAAAATCTTCCAGCAGCTTAATCTTCGTGCAGCGGAGCTGGAAGGCGACAGTTTTCACCGTTTTACCCGTCCTGAAATGGATATGGCGATTCGTAAGGCGCGCGATTTAGGACGTCACATCAGCTACTTCGGCCCGGAAGCTAACGACTTTGGCCTGCTGGAGCAAAGCTTCAAAGAGTATGGCTATAGCGGCCAGGGACAGTCGCGCAAATATCTGCACACCTACGATGAGGCGGTGCCGTGGAATCAGGTGCCCGGCACTTTCACACCGTGGCAGCCGCTACCGCAGAACACCGACATTCTTTTCTATGAGGGGCTGCATGGCGGTGTAGTGACGGCGCAGCACAACGTAGCGGAGCAGGTCGATCTGCTGGTCGGGGTGGTCCCGATAGTTAACCTTGAGTGGATCCAGAAGCTGGTGCGCGACACCAGCGAGCGTGGCCACTCCCGTGAAGCGGTCATGGATTCGGTGGTGCGGTCGATGGAGGATTACATTAACTTCATCACGCCACAGTTCTCACGAACCCATATCAACTTTCAGCGCGTCCCGACCGTGGATACCTCAAACCCGTTTGCCGCCCGCGCCATCCCCTCACTGGATGAGAGTTTTGTGGTGATTCACTTTCAGGCGCTGGAAGATATCGACTTCCCCTATCTGCTGGCGATGCTGCAGGGCTCCTTTATCTCGCACATCAATACGCTGGTGGTGCCCGGCGGCAAAATGGGGCTGGCGATGGAGTTGATTATGGGCCCGCTGGTGAAGCGGCTGATGGAAGGCAAACGAATAGAGTAAAGGACTGAATGCGCCGGTTTCACGAAGGTCGCTACTGACAAAACCTGGAAAAAAAGAATCTGACAGCAGCACATAAGCTCAATACGCAGGGAACCGGGTCAGAAGAGAAAAGCGTCCCGCGCCCGGGCCAAAAACGCCGGGAGCGTTTTTGAACAACGCAACGCGTTGGCCCGACTACGGGCGCACCTCAGGGATGAGGTGCGTAATCGCGCGGGATGCGCGACCAGGGATTGGCTCAGGCGACTTTCCGGGCTGACCCGGGTTCCTGCGCAGGCACGGTCTGACAGCGAACCGCCACAAATCGCTCTGACCCGGTTCTCTGCACCGCCACACTCTTAAAGCGGACTCCCTGCGCAGGTAAGTTCTTACAACGGACTGCCCGCAACGTTAAAAAATCTCACTATTACAGCTCAATCACTTCATAGCTGTGCGTAATCGTCACGCCTTTACCCAGCATAATGGCGACCGAGCAATATTTTTCCGCCGAAAGGTCCACTGCGCGTGAGACCACTTTATCCTGGAGAGCCTTGCCACTGACGATAAAATGCAGGTTGATATGCGTAAAGATCCGCGGCGCCTCTTCACGACGTTCTGAAGTCAGTTTTACTTCACAATCAGTCACATCGTTACGGCCTTTTTGCAGAATTGATACCACGTCGATCGCGCTGCATCCACCCGCTGCCATCAGCACCATCTCCATTGGGCTGGGCGCTTTATCCCCCGAATTGCCATCCATCACGATCTGATGGCCGGATGAGGATTCTCCGAGGAATGTCAGTCCTTCTACCCATTTCACTCTTGCCTGCATGATTTTTACTCCGTAATTCGCTGTTTTGTCGCCAGAGTACGCTTTCGCCTGGTAAACAGCAATCCGGAGAAATCCGCCTGTAGCTGAAGCGAGACAACAGAAGACAGTCGGCTAAAGCTGTGCTACAAACAGTGCTGAAAATATTTTTCGTCACCCGATGACGAAGCCGGGAAGAATGATGCGCACTGCGCCTGATGCGGCCCGAATAATTTCCTGAAATGGAAAACGCTTGAAGCTTTCACCGCCTGACAGGGAAAACTGCCCCCTGTATTTTGGGCACGATTACAACAGAGGATAATAGCGAATGGTTCTCGGCAAACCGCAAACAGACCCTACACTCGAATGGTTCCTGTCCCATTGCCATATTCACAAGTATCCATCCAAAAGTACGCTGATTCATCAAGGTGAAAAAGCAGAAACGCTTTACTACATCGTGAAAGGTTCCGTCGCGGTTCTGATTAAAGATGAAGAAGGCAAAGAGATGATTCTTTCCTACCTGAATCAGGGTGATTTTATTGGTGAGCTTGGCCTGTTCGAAGAAGGCCAGGAGCGCAGCGCCTGGGTACGTGCGAAAAGTGCATGTGAAGTGGCAGAAATTTCATACAAGAAATTCCGTCAGCTGATCCAGGTCAACCCTGACATCCTGATGCGACTCTCGTCGCAGATGGCGCGTCGCCTGCAGGTCACGTCTGAAAAAGTGGGTAACCTCGCTTTCCTCGACGTTACCGGACGCATTGCACAGACCCTGCTCAACCTGGCGAAACAGCCAGATGCCATGACGCATCCCGACGGCATGCAAATTAAAATTACGCGTCAGGAAATTGGCCAGATTGTTGGTTGTTCACGTGAAACCGTGGGCCGTATTCTGAAGATGCTGGAAGATCAGAACCTGATCTCTGCACACGGCAAAACCATCGTCGTTTACGGCACCCGCTGATTCCTGTCACCCACGGCGTGATGGCAACATCACGCCGTTATTGTTTGTGCTGAGCCGATGTGGCGTCGAATAATTTACCATCCTGAAGTGAACTACGCCTTGCGGCAGACGCTGGTGCTTTGCCTGCCAGTGGCGCTGGGCTGGCTGGCTGGTGACCTTCAAAAAGGACTGCTCTTCTCGCTGGTGCCCGCCTGCTGCAACATCGCCGGTCTGGATACGCCGCATAAACGCTTCTTCAAACGCCTGATCGTGGGTGGCAGCCTGTTTGCTCTCGGTAGCTTCCTGATCCAGTGGCTCACCCTGCAGGCGGTGCCGCTGCCGCTGATCCTGTTTATCATGCCTCTGCTGCTCGGCGTGACCGGGGAGATCAGCCCGCTGCATGGTCGTCTGCTGCCCGGCACGCTTATCGCCGCCATCTTCACTCTGAGCCTGGTCGGTCGCATGCCGATCTATGTTCCGCCGCTGCTCTATATTGGCGGTACGCTCTGGTACGGGCTGTTTAACTGGTTCTGGTTCTGGCTGTGGAAAGAGCAGCCGATGCGCGAAAGCCTGAGTCTGATCTACCGCGAGCTGGCTAACTACTGCGACGCCAAATATACCCTGCTGACGCAGCTGACCGATCCGGAGAAGGCCCTGCCGCCGCTGCTGGCTCGCCAGCAGAAGGTCGTCGATCTGATCAACACCTGTTATCAGCAGATGCACATGCTGTCGGCCAGCCGCGACCACAGTCATAAGCGGCTGACGCGCGCCTTCCAGGTGGCGCTGGATCTGCAGGAACATATCTCGGTCAGCCTGCATCGGCCGGAGGAGGTGCAGAAGCTGGTTGAGCAAAGCCATGCCGAAGCGGTCATTCGCTGGAATGCTAAAACCATCTCAGCCCGGCTGCGGGTGCTGGCGGATAATATTCTTTACCACCGCTTACCCGAACGTTTTGCGATGGACAAACAGCTTGGCGCGCTGGAGAAAATCGCGCATCAGCATCCCGACAATCCGGTGGGACACTTCTGTCTCTATCACTTCAACCGGATTGCCCGGGTCCTGCGCACGCAGAAACCGCTCTATCAGCGTGACCTGATGGCCGATCGCCAGCGCCGCCTGCCGCTGCTGCTCGCCCTGCGAAGCTATCTCTCGCTGCGCTCCTCGGCACTGCGCACTGCCGCTCGCTTTGCCGTCATGCTGATGCTGGGCAGCGCGCTGGCGCTGTTCTTCAACATTCCCAAGCCCTACTGGATCCTGATGACCATTATGTTCGTCAGCCAGAACGGCTACAGCGCCACCCGCGTCCGCATCCAGCACCGGGCCCTGGGCACCTTCGCCGGGCTGGTGATCGCGGGCGCCACGCTGCGTCTGGCGGTGCCGGAGTCGCTGGTGCTGCTGATCATGCTGGCCATCACCTTTATCAGCTACCGCTTTACCCGTCAGTTTTATGGCTGGTCGATGATTGGCTTCACGGTGACCGCTGTCTACTCGCTACAGTTGCTGTCGCTGAACGGCGCACAGTTTCTTCTGCCGCGACTGATGGATACGCTGATGGGCTGCCTGATCGCCTTTGGTGGAATGCTCTGGCTCTGGCCGCAGTGGCAGAGCGGCTTATTGCGGCAGAATGCGCATGATGCGCTGGAAGCCTATCAGGATGCGCTGCGGCTGTTGCTGGGCAATGAGCAATCACCGGACAAGCTGGCTTACCAGCGCGTGCAGGTGAATCAGGCACACAATGCGCTGTTCAACTCTCTTAATCAGGCAATGCAGGAGCCGGCGTTCAACGCTCAGTATCTGAAAGATATGCGGCTGTGGGTGACGCACAGCCAGTTTATCGTCGAGCACATTAATGCGATGACGATTCTGGCGCGCGAACATACGATGCTCACCGCCTCGCTGGCCGAACGCTATCTGCAATCCTGCGAAATTGCGCTGCAGCGGTGCCAGCAGCGGCTGGAATATGATGGGGCAAGCTCACAGGTCAACCTGCTGGATGAGCTGGAGAATATCAGTGAGGGGCCGGTCACGGTCGTGGAGCAGCATGTGCGGCGCATCCTCGATCATCTGAGCGTAATGCACACTATCTCATCACTGGCGTGGAGCCAGCGACCGCAACATGGCCGCTGGCTGATCCGCCATTTACGGAAAAGCTGATCTAGCCGTTCAGGACCTTGCCGACCGCCGTGGCGAAGCGACGCATGCCCTCTTCGATGTCAGTCGGTTCAATGATCAGCGACGGCGCGAAACGCATTACGTCAGTACCGGCGACCAGCACCATCACTCCTTCGGCCGCGGCGGCATTCAGAATGTCGCGCGATTTACCGGCATGCTGAGGCTTCAGCGCCGCGCCAATCAGCAGGCCTTTGCCGCGAATATCGCTGAACAGATCATACTTCGCATCAATCGCCTGCAGGGCCGTCACAAAGTGCTGACGACGCGCTTCCACGCCCGCCAGCACGGCCGGGGTATTGATGATATCCAGCGCGGTTTCGGCAATGGCGCAGGCCAGGGGGTTCCCGCCATAGGTGGTGCCATGCACGCCCGGTGCCATTGTTGAGGCGATCTCATTGGTGGTCAGCATGGCGCTGACCGGGAACCCGCCGCCCAGCGCTTTGGCAGAGGTCAGAATATCGGGCTGAATACCATAGTGCTCATAGGCGAACAGCTTGCCGCTGCGTCCCATGCCGCTCTGCACCTCATCCAGCACCAGCAGCGCCTGATGCTGGTCACAAAGCTCACGCAATCCCTGCATAAAGGCCTGTGTGGCAGGCATCACGCCGCCTTCACCCTGAATAGGTTCAACCACGATGGCGCAGGTATGATCGTCAATTACCGCTTTCACTGCGTCCAGATCGTTGAACGGTACGTGAACGATATCCGCCGGTTTAGGCCCGAATCCGTCTGAATATTTTGGTTGCCCGCCGACCGTGACGGTAAAGAGCGTCCGGCCATGAAAAGCGTTGTGGAAGGCGATGATCTTGCTTTTGAACGGGCTGTGACGCTTGCAGGCATAATAGCGCGCCAGCTTAAACGCCGCTTCGTTGGCTTCCGCGCCGGAGTTGGCGAAAAAAACGCGCTCGGCAAAGGTGGCGTGAATGAGTTTACTGGCGAGACGCAGCGCCGGTTCATTGGTGAAGACGTTGCTGGTGTGCCACAGCGTCTCCCCCTGGCTCTTCAGCGTCTCCACCAGCGCAGGATGGCAGTGTCCAAGTGCGGTGACGGCGATGCC
The DNA here is from genome assembly GCF_032114055.1 of Pantoea sp. Classification (GTDB taxonomy): domain Bacteria; phylum Pseudomonadota; class Gammaproteobacteria; order Enterobacterales; family Enterobacteriaceae; genus Pantoea. Next base: position 200,025 of record NZ_DAMCTB010000007.1, on the reverse strand, counting down.
ACCCGAGAAATCGATATACTCTTTGCCCTGCTGATCCCATACACGACTGCCCTTGCCTTTTACCGGCACGAACTGCGCAGGTGCATAAACAGGCAAAATAACGTTATCGAATGTTTCCCGCGTGACCGCAATTTTTTCCGCTGCCATTGATGACCCCATTTGAATGATGTTTGTGCAACTGTGAAATAATAATCACAAAATATGCATAAAAAATCACTCAAAGGCAACTTATTGCGTCAGGAAATTGCGCAGCAGCTGGTGTCCCTGTTCACTGAGAATGCTCTCGGGATGGAACTGCACGCCCTCCAGCGCAAGGCTTTTGTGGCGGAATCCCATAATTTCATCCGGCTCGCCATCGCGCATCGTCCAGGCCGTTATCTCAAAATCCTCCGGCAGAGAGTCGCGCTGCACTATCAGCGAATGGTAGCGGGTAACAGTGAGAGGATTATTCAGATCGCGGAACACACCCTGGCCAGTGTGCTGAATGGCGGACGTTTTGCCGTGCATCACCTGACGTGCCCGAACCACCTGCGCGCCATAGACCTGGGCGATCGCCTGATGCCCCAGGCAGACGCCCAGCACCGGCAGCTGGCCGGCAAAGTGCCGGATCGCCGCCAGTGAAATCCCTGACTCCGAGGGCGTGCAGGGCCCCGGCGAAATCACCAGATGGGTCAGCGGTAAGGCTGCCATCTGCGCCAGAGTGATGGCATCATTGCGCACCACCCGGACCTCTGCACCCAGTTCGCAGAAATATTGATAAAGATTCCAGGTAAAGGAGTCGTAGTTGTCGATAAGCAGCAGCATGAACCATCCAGAGTGATAACCCGCGCCGCTATTCTACGCGGTTAAGTCGCCTCACTCACCACTTTCGCAAACACCTGCTCCAGCGGCTCCAGGTCTCCGGCGACGCCAGCCTGATTCGCTGCTTTCCAGCTTTCCGCATCCGTCTCTTCCCAGGAGAGCAGATAACCGGCATGCAGCGCCAGCTGTTCGAAAAAGATGCGCTGTGCGCGGCCATTTCCGTGGCGGAAAGGGTGCAGCATATTGATTTCGCAATAGTAGTGCGCGATACGGCGAATGAACTCTTCACGCGGCAGCTCCGCCAGCCCCTTCTCCTCCTCCAGCGCGGCCATCAACGCATTGCCCTCTTTTTCGATATATTCGAAATGGCAGAACGGTGTCTCATCACGCCAGATGTCGATGGTGCGCAGTTCACCCGCCCAGCTGTAGATATCCTGAAACAGCGTACGGTGGATCAGACGCAGATAAGGCAGACCCGGATTACGCGGGCCCAGTTCCAGCGTAGCGGCACGCGCCGCGCTGAAGCTCAGCTCCGCTTTGCGCAGTTGCGCAGCATCACGGATATCGGCCAGGTTTTTCAGCACATTGTCCTGCTGCCACAGGTAAGGATCCTGACTGATAGCGCTGTTAGAGTCCATATTGCCTCCTCAGGGACGCCAGGCGTGCTGCCGCATCATCGCTATTGATGCTGGTTTCATTCGGTGAAAAGCCCTCCAGACGACAACTGGCCTGATAGCTGGCGCTACGCCGCTGTTGCCACAGAGTGACTTTCTGTTTTTCGGTGAGTCTGTTCGCCATACCGCCTCCTGCTCAGGTTTTTTGCCCTAAGTATAAGAGCAAATTCTGGCTTTGCCGGAGGCGGCAGGGCTGTCACCCTCCGAAGAGGGCGACCAGAGGGCTTAAGGCAGGACTTTGGCGGAGAGAATAACGACCGGTTTGGACGGAACATTCTGGTAAGGCCCGACATCTTTGGTCGGCACCTGCGAAATTTTTTCTGCCACATCCTGACCTTTCACGATTTTACCAAATACGGCATAGCCAAAGTCGCGCTGTCCGTGGTCGAGGAACGCATTATCCGCCACGTTAAGGAAGAACTGACTGGTGGCGCTGTCTTTATCAGCGGTACGCGCCATTGAGATCGTGCCACGCAGGTTACGCAGGCCATTATCCGCTTCATTCTTAATCGGCGCGTTGGTCTGCTTCTGCTGCATGTCGGTGGTGAATCCTCCGCCCTGCACCATGAAGCCCGGGATCACGCGATGAAAAATAGTGTTGTTATAAAAACCACTGTTCACATAATCAACGAAGTTTTTTACGGAAACCGGCGCTTTCTGATTATTCAGTTCAAGTTCGATATTGCCGGCGGAGGTGGTAAGCAGAACGTGAGTGTCGCCTTTTGCGGCCAGCGCCTGGGCAGAAACGGAAGAGAGTGCTAACAGGGTGAAGGCCGCTGCTAAAGTACGTTTAAACATGAAAGATTCCTTACCTGGGAGAGCGGGCACAAAAACGTGATTGATTGTAAAGAGACTCTATTCTATGAGCCAGCGTTTTACCTATATTTACGCTGTGGCGGTAAAAGCCGGGAGCAAACGATAAACCGGGGCAACAGCGTGATTAAAATCACACATCACATGAAATATGGATCTCATATTTCACTGCTTGTTTATTAAGATCACAGTTCCGTTTACACTTTCTGACACTTTTTGGCACCCGGTTCTCAACAGGTTCAGAACATGACAAACCGTAATCGTATTGGCCTCACCTGGATAAGCTTCTTCTCCTACGCCCTGACCGGCGCGCTGGTGATCGTTACCGGTATGGTAATGGGCGATATCGCTAAAGATTTCCAGATCCCCATCTCCAGCATGAGTAACACCTTCACCTTCCTCAATAGCGGCATCCTGGCGGCCGTTTTCCTCAACGCCTGGCTGATGGTCATCGTGCCACTGAAGCGCCAGCTGATTTTTGGCTTCGTCCTGATGGTGCTGGCGATAATCGGATTGATGACCAGTCGCGATCTGACCGTCTTTTCGCTCTGCATGTTCGTGCTGGGCGTGGTCAGCGGCATTACCATGTCGATCGGAACCTTCCTGATCACCCATCTGTATGAAGGCCGTCAGCGCGGTTCACGCCTGCTGTTTACCGACTCCTTCTTCAGCATGGCCGGTACCCTGTTTCCGGTGCTGGCAGGCATTCTGCTGGCGCGTCAGCTGCCGTGGTACTGGGTCTATGTCTGCATTGGCTTTATCTACGTCGCGATCTTCATCATGACGCTGTTCGTGGAGTTCCCGGTGCTGCGTAAACCCGAGAACAGCCCGACGGTGGAAAAAGAGAAATGGGGTGTGGGCGTACTGCTGCTGGCAGTGGCGGCACTCTGCTACATTCTGGGCCAGCTCGGTTTCATCTCCTGGGTGCCGGAATATGCCACCAAAGTCATGGGCATGAACATTGATAACGCCGGACAGCTGGTTGGCAGCTTCTGGACCGCCTATATGGTCGGCATGTGGGCCTTCAGCTTCCTGCTGCGTTTCTTCGACCTGCAACGCATTCTGATGGTGCTGGCAGGCCTGGCTACCCTGCTGATGTACTGGTTCGTCAGCAGCAGCGATGCCGGCATGCTGAAATGGATTATCATGATTCTGGGCTTCAGCTCCAGCGCAATCTATACCACCATCATCACCCTGGGTTCGCTGCAGACCAAAGTGGCCTCACCGAAACTGGTGAACTTCATTCTGACCTGCGGCACCGTCGGCACCATGCTGACCTTCGTGGTGACTGCCCCCATCGTGGAAAAGAGTGGTGTGCATGCCGCTCTGGCGACGGCGAACGCGCTCTACGCCGTGGTGTTTGTGATGTGTGCCCTTCTCGGCTTTGTCACCCGTCACCGTTCTCACGGTCACGTCACGCACTAATCGTTCAGGGCGGCGTTCTGACGCCGCCCTGCCCGTTAACGCCGGAAGTCCACGCGCTCCCGCTCCCGCCAGTAAATCTCGCTCTCTGCCGGCTTTGTCTCTGCCACGACTGTGCCCCGGCGCAGCGAATAGCGCACCGGAACCTGCCTTCTTACCGCATCAAAACCACTCTCCGCAGGCAGAATCACCAGGCTGGCATCGTGGCCGACCTCAATGCCGTAATCCGGCAATTGCAGCGTTCTGGCGCTGTGGTGCGTAATCAGATCCAGACCCGCATTGATCTGCTCATAGCCCATCAACTGACAGACATGCAGTCCCATGTGCAGCACCTGCAGCATGCTGGCGGTACCCAGCGGATACCAGGGATCAAACACATCATCGTGACCGAAACAGACGTTGATCTCCGCTTCCAGCATCTCTTTTACCCGCGTAATGCCGCGTCGCTTTGGATAGGTGTCGAAGCGGCCCTGCAGATGAATATTGACCAGTGGGTTAGCGACGAAATTAATGCCCGACAGTTTCAGCAGCCGAAACAGCCGTGAGGTATACGCCCCGTTGTAAGAGTGCATCGCGGTGGTATGGCTGGCTGTTACGCGCGCGCCGTTACCATCGCGATGCGCCAGTGCCGCCACGGTTTCGACAAAGCGCGACTGCTCATCATCGATCTCATCGCAGTGCACATCGATCAGCCGGTCGTAGCGGTTCGCCAGCGCAAAGGTCTTATGCAGCGACTCCACGCCATACTCGCGGGTAAATTCGAAGTGGGGAATTGCGCCGACCACATCTGCACCCAGCCGCAAAGCCTCCTCCAGCAGCGCCTCGCCGTTGGGATAGGAGAGAATGCCTTCCTGAGGAAAGGCGACAATCTGAATGGTGATCCAGGGGGCCATCTCCGTCTTCAGTTCCAGCATCGCTTTCAGTGCCGTCAGCGACGGATCGGAGACGTCGACGTGGGTGCGGACAAACTGGATGCCATTGGCGATCTGCCACTTCAGCGTCTGCAGTGCCCGCTGTTTCACATCTTCGTGGCTGAGCAAAGCTTTGCGTTCGGCCCAGCGCTCGATCCCTTCAAACAGGGTGCCGGACTGGTTCCAGGCCGGTTCACCCGCCGTCTGCGTCGTATCCAGATGGATGTGCGGCTCAACGAAGGGGGCGAGCGCCAGGCCGCCTTCTCCGTCCAGGGCCTGCTCTGTCGCCAGGGACGGCTGCGACTGACTGGAAAGCCGCGAGATTTTGCCGTCGGCGATGTCGATTTGCCACAACCCTTTCCGTCCGGGCAAACGCACATTATTGATCCTGCCGGGTGACTGCATGGCTGATTCCTTATCCGATTAACCTGTGTGGTTAAAGCTAGCATGATTCATACCAGCAACAGCAGTGCGTGATAGTCCGCAAATTGCCCCCGCCTGTTAACTTAACGAAAATCAGACACCTACCTCTTAATGGGTATATGACATTGTGGTTGATGCATATCAATAAGCGTCAGAAACGGCGCGCTATTGTAGCCGCAGATATCGCAAATTTGAGGCAAAAATGAGCAAGCACAATGTCGTCGTTATCGGTAACGGCATGGTCGGCCACCGCTTCATCGAAGAGTTGCTGGAGAAAGCGGAACCCGACCGGTTTTCGCTGACCGTCTTTTGTGAAGAACCCCGTGTCGCCTACGATCGTGTCCATCTGTCCGCTTACTTCTCCCATCATACTGCTGAAGAACTGTCGCTGGTCCGGGAAGGCTATTACGACAAACATCAGGTCACGCTGCTGCTGGGTGAACGCGCCATCACCATTAACCGTGATGAGAAGCTCATTCACTCCAGCACCGGCCGCGCGGTGCACTACGACACGCTGATTTTTGCGACCGGCTCCTATCCGTGGATCCCGCCCATTCATGGGGCTGAAGGCAGCGACTGCTTTGTCTATCGCACTATCGACGATCTCAACGCGATTGAAGCCTGCGCGCGCCGCTGCAAACGCGGTGCAGTGATTGGTGGCGGTCTGCTGGGGCTGGAAGCAGCGGGCGCGCTGAAAAATCTGGGTATCGAAACTCACGTCATTGAGTTCGCGCCGGTGCTGATGGCGGAGCAGCTGGATCAGCAGGGCGGCGAACTGCTCCGCCGCAAGATCGAGCAGATGGGCGTGCGGGTACACACCGGTAAAAATACCCGGCAGATTGTACATCACGAGCACGGCGGCAAAACGCTGCAGTTTGCCGATGGCAGTGCGCTGGAGGTCGATTTCATTGTCTTCTCTACCGGCATTCGCCCACAGGACAAACTGGCAAAACAGTGCGGGCTGAGCCTGGGGCCGCGCGGCGGCATCGCCATTGATGACCAGTGCCGCACCAGCGATCCCGGCATCTACGCGATTGGAGAGTGCGCCGCCTGGCAGAATCGCGTCTACGGCCTGGTGGCCCCGGGATATAAAATGGCGCAGGTCGCCAGCGACCACCTGCTGGGCCGCGATAACGCCTTTACCGGCGCAGACATGAGCGCCAGGCTGAAACTGCTGGGTGTCGATGTCGGCGGCATTGGCGACGCCCGCGGCACCACACCGGGTGCGCGCAGCGTGGTCTGGCTGGATGAAAGCAAGTCGCTCTATAAACGTCTGGTGATCAGCGAGGACCAGAAAACCCTGCTGGGTGCCGTGCTGGTGGGTGACACCCGCGACTATGGCAACCTGCTGCAGCTGGTGCTGAATGCGATTCCGCTGCCGGCCAATCCGGAGGCGCTGATCCTGCCAGCGGGCAGCGGGGATAAACCGGCGATCGGCGTCGATTCCCTGCCGGATAGCGCGCAGATCTGCTCCTGCTTCGACGTCAGCAAAGGCGATATCGTCAGGGCGGTTCAGGGCGGCTCTCATACCGTGGCGGCGCTGAAAAGCACGACCCGCGCAGGCACTGGCTGCGGCGGCTGTATTCCGCTGATTACTCAGGTACTGAACAGCGAACTCAGCCGCCAGGGTATTGCGGTCACCAACCATCTCTGCGCCCATTTCCCCTGGTCACGTCAGGAGCTTTATCATCTGATTCAGGTGGAGGCGATCAAAACCTTTGATGAACTGCTGGCCCGCTACGGTCAGGGTTACGGCTGTGAAATATGCAAACCTGCGGTGGGTTCACTGCTCGCCTCCTGCTGGAACGAGTATGTGCTCACGCCTCAGCATGCGCCGTTACAGGACAGTAACGACCTCTATCTGGGTAATATCCAGAAAGATGGCACCTATTCGGTGATCCCGCGTTCGCCCGGCGGTGAAATTACGCCACAGGGCCTGAAGGCGATCGGAGAGGTCGCCGAACGCTACCGGCTCTATACCAAGATTACCGGCTCCCAGCGTATTGGACTGTTTGGCGCGCAGAAAGATGACCTTCCTGCGATCTGGTCACAATTGATCGACGCCGGATTTGAAACCGGTCAGGCCTACGCCAAGGCGCTGCGTATGGCGAAAACCTGCGTCGGCAGCGCCTGGTGCCGTTATGGCGTGGGTGACAGCCTCGGCTTTGGCGTGATGCTGGAGAACCGCTACAAAGGGATCCGGACGCCACACAAGATGAAGTTTGGTGTTTCCGGCTGCACCCGCGAATGCGCGGAAGCCCAGGGCAAAGATGTCGGCGTCATCGCCACGGAAAAAGGCTGGAACCTCTACGTCTGCGGCAACGGCGGCATGAAGCCCCGCCATGGTGATCTGCTGGCGGCCGACCTGGATCAGCCGACGCTCATCACCTATCTCGACCGCTTTATGATGTTCTACATCCGTACCGCCGACCGTCTGCAGCGCACCTCGCTGTGGCTGGAGAGTCTGGAAGGGGGCATCGATTATCTGCGCAGCGTGATCGTGGATGACAGGCTCGGCCTCAACAGCCAGATGGAAGCGCAGCTGACCGCCCTGCGCGCCACGGCCCATTGTGAATGGAAAACCGCGCTGGAGGATAACGCGCATCTGACGCGTTTCGCCCACTTTATCAACTCACCACAGCGCGATCCTGATGTGCAGTGGGTCGCCGAGCGCGATCAGCATCGCCCGGCACGCGTTGATGAACGTATCGCTGTGACCCTGATTGAGGAGACTGAACGATGAGCCAGTGGAATCCGGTTTGCCCGCTGACGCAGATCCTGCCGGCCACCGGCGTCTGTGCGCTGGTCAGAAATCAGCAGATTGCGATCTTCCGCCCGTGCGACGATGAGCAGCTCTATGCTCTCAGCAATATCGATCCCTTTGCCCATGCCAGCGTGCTGTCACGCGGCATTATTGCCGAACATGAGGGGGCGCTCTGGGTCGCCAGCCCGCTGAAAAAGCAGCGTTTTCGCCTCAGCGATGGCTACTGCATGGAGGATGAGACCCGCTCTGTGGCGGCCTGGCCGGTGCGGGTCAACGCCGGACAGGTAGAGGTCTGCCTGTAATGCCCTCAACAGCCTGCCTGCGCGGGCTTTTTATCAAGGACGCCTGATGGACTACTTTCCCCTGTTCTGCCGCCTGCAGGGCAGACGCTGCCTGCTGGTGGGCGCAGGTGACGTGGCGGAGCGAAAAGCCCGCCTGCTGCTGGCCGCCGGTGCCGATCTGTGGGTCGGCGCGACGGATTTCTCCCCTGCGTTCCGGCACTGGGCGCAGCAGCAGGCCGTGACGCTGCTGCATGGCCCTTTTGCACCGCACTGGCTGACAGGCTGCTGGCTGGTGGTGGCGGCCACCAGCGACAACGCCGTCAATCAGCAGGTCGCTGACGCGGCGGAAAAGCAGCAGATCTTCTGCAATCTGGTGGATGCCCCGCAGCAGGCCAGCGCCATTATGCCTTCCGTCATCGACCGTTCGCCGCTGATGGTCGCGGTCTCTTCCGGCGGACGTGCGCCGGTACTGGCGCGTCTGCTGCGGGAAAAGCTGGAGGCGATGCTGCCGCAGCATCTGGGCAAGCTGGCGCAGCGGGCAGGTGACCTGCGCGACCGGGTGAAAACGCAGTTTGCTTCACTTAACAGTCGCCGCCACTTCTGGGAGCGCTATTTCAACAGCGAGCGGCTGGCGCAGACGCTGGCAAACGGCGATGAGGATCGCGCCGCGCAGATTACGGAGGCGCTCCTGAGTGCCGATCCTGCCGTGCGTGGAGACGTGGCGCTGGTGGGAGCCGGTCCGGGCGATGCCGGGCTGCTGACCCTGAAAGGCCTGCAGCTGATTCAGCAGGCCGATGTCATTGTCTATGACCGGCTGGTTTCTGATGCCATCCTGAATCTGGTGCGTCGCGATGCCGAACGTATTTTTGTCGGTAAACGGGCCGGATATCACTGCGTGCCGCAGGAGGCGATCAATCAGGTCCTCTGTGAGCAGGCGCAGCGCGGTAAACGGGTAGTACGGCTGAAAGGCGGCGATCCCTTTATTTTCGGGCGCGGCGGCGAAGAGCTGGAGGCGCTGGCGCAGCGGCAGATCCCGTTCAGCGTCGTGCCCGGTATCACCGCCGCCTCGGGCTGTGCCGCCTATAGCGGTATTCCCCTCACCCACCGCGATCATGCGCAGAGCGTCAGGCTGGTGACCGGGCATCTGCAGAAAACGGGGTCACTCGCCTGGCAGACCCTGGCGGCGGAGCAGCAGACGCTGGTGTTTTATATGGGTCTGACCCAGGCCGCAGAGATTCAGCAGCAGCTCATCACGCACGGCATGCGCCACGATATGCCGGTGGCACTGGTGGAAAACGGCACCACGCCCCGTCAGCGCGTGGTGAGCGGGACACTCGACGAGCTGGAGGCACTGGCGGGTCAGGTCGCCAGCCCCAGCCTGATGATCATTGGCAGCGTGGTCGCGCTGCGTGAGACGCTGCGCTGGTTCTGAACCTGCAAATAAAAACGGCGGGCACCCTGCCCGCCGTCCTGTCTGTCGACACAGCCGTTATGGCATCGCGACAAAGCCCACCGCTTCATATACCTTCTTCAGCGTTTCCTGCGCCTGTGCACGGGCTTTGGCCGCGCCATCACGCATCACCTGCTCCAGCAACGCTTCATCGTTGCGGAAACGGTGATAACGCGCCTGCAGCTCAGAGAGCATGCCGGAGACGGCATCCGCCACCGCGCCTTTCAGGTGGCCATACATTTTGCCTTCGAACTCCTGCTCCAGCTCAGCGATGGTTTTACCGGTCACGCCTGACAGAATGTCCAGCAGGTTAGAGACGCCTGCTTTCTCTTTGATGTCGTAACGCACGACAGGCGGCTCTTCAGAGTCGGTCACGGCGCGTTTAATCTTCTTCACCACCGCTTTCGGATCTTCCAGCAGGCCGATAACGTTGTTGCGGTTATCGTCAGACTTGGACATTTTCTTCGTCGGCTCCAGCAGCGACATCACGCGCGCGCCGGACTTCGGAATAAACGGCTCCGGCACCTTGAAGATCTCGCCATAGAGCGCGTTGAAGCGATGCGCGATATCGCGGCTCAGCTCCAGATGCTGCTTCTGATCTTCACCAACCGGCACCTGGTTGGTCTGATAGAGCAGAATGTCAGCCGCCATCAGCACCGGGTAGTCGAACAGACCAGCATTGATGTTCTCTTCGTAGCGCGCGGATTTATCCTTGAACTGGGTCATACGGCTCAGCTCACCGAAATAAGCATAGCAGTTCAGGATCCAGCTCAGCTGCGTGTGCTCTGGCACATGCGACTGAACAAAGATGGTGCTTTTTTCCGGATCGATACCACACGCCAGATAGAGGGCCAGCGTATCCAGCGTCGCTTTACGCAGTGCAGCAGGATCCTGACGCACAGTGATCGCATGCAGATCGACGATGCAGTAAATGCAGTGAAAATCATCCTGCATCTGCACCCACTGACGCAGTGCTCCCATGTAGTTGCCGATGGTCAGTTCGCCGGACGGCTGTGCGCCGCTGAAAACGATGGGTTTCATACTTAAGTCCTGATATTTACAGCCCCAGAGCGGGCAATAGTTCGTCGAAAGAGTCGAGGGTTAAATCGGGCTGACTGGCGGCAATCGGCTCACCATAGTTGTAGCCAAAGGTCATGCCGACATTAGGCACGCCCGCCGCCTGCGCGGCCTGGATGTCATTACGGGAATCACCAATAAACAGCAACTCCTTCTGCAGCAGGCCAAAGGTGCCCAGCACCTTAAAGATCGCCGCCGGATGCGGTTTCTTAACCGGCACATCGTCGCCACCGATAATCAGCGCAAACGCATCGTCAATACCCAGTGACGCGAGCAGCGGTGCCACAAACGGCGTCGGCTTGTTGGTCACAATCGCCATCGGCAGCCCGGTGGCTTTTAACGCGGCCAGTGTCTCCTTTACCTGCGGAAACAGCGTACTGCCCGCCTCAACGGTGTCGGCATAGTGACGGTCAAACAACGCCCGGGCATCACGCTGCTCTCCCGGCTGCGGCTCACGGCCCAGCGCAAAGGTCAGCGCGCGGGCCATCATGATATCGGCACCGTTGCCAATCCAGGTTGAAACACGCTCAAGACCCGCCTGCGGCAGACGAAGGTCGTTCAGGGTGCGGTCAATCGCGTCGGCCAGGCCTGGTGCGCTATCCACCAGCGTGCCATCCAGATCGAACGCCAGCGCACGGATATCAGTGAAATGAGCCATTGGCTTTCTCCAGTTCGTTGCGCATATCGTCGATGACTTTTTTGTAGTCAGGATGACCAAAGATGGCAGAACCGGCGACAAACATGTCAGCCCCGGCAGCAGCGATCTCGCGGATGTTGTCGATCTTCACGCCACCATCCACCTCAAGGCGAATGTTGTAGCCGCTCTGATCAATACGTCTGCGCGCTTCGCGCAGCTTATCCAGCGTGCCGGGAATAAAGGACTGACCGCCAAAACCGGGGTTGACGGACATCAGCAGAATGATATCCAGCTTATCCATCACGTAATCAAGATAGCTCAGAGACGTCGCCGGGTTAAATACCAGGCCCGCTTTGCAGCCGTGCTCCTTGATCAGTTGCAGAGTGCGATCGACATGTTCGCTGGCTTCGGGATGAAAAGTGATATAGGTGGCGCCCGCTTTGGCAAATTCGGGGATGAGCGCATCCACCGGTTTCACCATCAGATGCACATCGATGGGGGCGGTGATGCCATAGTCGCGCAGGGCTTTCAGCACCATCGGGCCCATGGTCAGGTTAGGGACATAGTGGTTGTCCATCACGTCGAAGTGAACCACGTCACCTCCGGCCGCCAGCGCTTTGGCCGTGTCTTCGCCCAGGCGAGCAAAGTCTGCCGAAAGGATTGAAGGGGCCAGCAAATATTGTTTCATCCGATTCTCCCACTGTTGTGCGCCAGCCCTGCGGCTGGCGTAATGCGTTGGTCGCGGACGAAACAGACTAGCGATAAAGTGCCAGCAGTTCGTCGACCTTGGTGCGACCGGTTATGCTTCGGCTGATAGAACGCCGGGCTTTGACCACATGTAACACTGCATCCTGATACCACAGACGCGTCAATGCAGTGTCGTGGTTGGAAATCAGCACCGGAATCCGGTGCTCTGACGAGGCCAGTTCTGCTGCTAACGCCGCCAGATTTTCCTGCTCATGCAGGCTGAAACTGTTGGTGTGGTAAGCCGTAAAGTTAGCCGTTGCCGACAGCGGTGCATAAGGCGGGTCGCAATAGACTACCGATCCTTTACCGGCACGCTTCAGGGTAACATCGTATGATTCACAGACAAACGTCGCTTTCTGTGCACGCTCAGCAAACCATAACAGTTCCGCTTCCGGAAAGTAGGGTTTGCGATAGCGGCCAAACGGGACGTTGAATTCACCACGCAGGTTATAGCGGCACAGACCGTTATAACAGTGGCGGTTCAGATAAAGGAACAGCAGCGCACGCTGATAGGCGTCCGTACTGGCATTAAATTCAGCGCGATGCTGGTAATAGCAGATTTCGTTGTTACTTTCTGGCGTGAACAGCTGCTGCGCATCACGAATAAAATCCGACGTACGCATTTTAACGATGTTGTAGAGATTAATCAGGTCACTGTTGATATCAGCAAGATGGTAGCGATCGAATTCAGTGTTCAGGAACACCGAACCTGCACCAACAAATGGCTCGACCAGACAGTCGCCCTGCGGCAGATGGCGATGGATCTCTTCTACTAAGGGAAATTTCCCCCCTGCCCATTTCAGGAAAGCGCGATTTTTTTTCATGCTGTCGTGGTTATTACATCTTATTGTGAGGCTGTGGCTGAACCGACAGCAGATCTGCGCTTAAAACGGGGCCAGCAAGTGGCCCCACATCCGCTATTGGCTGGCTTCTTTCTTCACCTGGCTGACGGGTTTCACCCATGGTTTTTTCGCACGCACGTCCGCAGGCAGCGAAGCAACGGCCCGTTTAGCATCCGCTGGCGTTGCGTAGGATCCACTGACCAGCACGTACCACGGCTGACCACTGCGGGTGGTTTTGTAGACGTGGTAGCCACTCAGGTTCTGCTGTTTTGCCCAGGCATTCAGGCTTTCCGGTTTTGAAGCACCGCTCAGCTGCAGCGTGTAGCTGCCGCCTGGCAGGGATTTGCTGGCTGTACCGCTACCAGCGACAGAAGTGGCAGGCGTCCGCGCTGGCGTCGTATGCGTTCTGCTGTCACGGGTCGCCGGCTTCGTGGCAGTGGCCGTTTTATGCGATGACTCGTGCGCCGGACGGGCCGCTGTATTGGTTCTGTTTGCCGGCTGGCGGCCCGGTGCGGTGACCGGATTGGCTGCGGTGCCGGATGTGCCCGCCGTGCCGCTGACGGTCGCCGGCGCGGTTGGCAGAGAACTGCCACCCTGTGAGCCGGTTGCGGCGGTATCGACCTGCTGCTGCTGATTCGTCAGCGCACTGTTGAGATCGCCTGGCAGCGTCACGCGCTGCTGGTTCGCGGGCGCATCAACCGGTGCCGCCTGGGTCGGCGTGGCGGCAACAGGCGGCATTGAGATGTCGCGCGGTGCGTCAGATCCGCTATTTGCGCTGGTCGCCGGGCTGTTTTCAGCCGTAGCCGGACTGGTCTGCGTACCAGACATGGAGGAAGAGCCGGTCAGGTCGATATTTTTCTCGCTGCCAGAACCGCCACCCGCCGCCGGGGCGTTAGCCGCCGTGGTGGATTTCTTCTCATCCGGGCCATTCAGAGCCGATCCAATGCCCAGCACGAGTAACAACAGGACCAGGATCCCGACACCCATCATGATACGCTGGCGCGAAACCGGTGCTCTGGCTGCGGTAGACGACTTACGAGGGCGCGAGGGACGGCGGTCGCTGGCGTCAGGTTTTAACTCATCTTCCGGTTTAAACTCATCCATTTTGCCTCCTCCGTAAAGCGGCATTCCGCACTGCGCACCCTGCGCGCCGCGTCACCACTCAACTGCTTAATCTCAGGGTTGCTGACAATCGTTAATTGCAGCCAGCACCATATCATGTGCCACGCCGCCACGCACTTCAGAGCGGCCAATCGACAGCGGGAGTATCAGCCGCAGTTCGCCCGCCAGGACTTTTTTATCGCGCATCATGTGCGGCAGATACATCTCCGCACTCATCTCCTGCGGCCCGTGCACCGGTAAACCGGCGCGCCGTAACAGGGCGATAATGCGTTCTGTCTCTTCAGGCCTGAACTGTCCCAGACGTTCTGCCGTGCGCGCCGCCATGACCATGCCTGCAGCAATCGCTTCGCCATGCAGCCAGTTACCGTAGCCCATGTGCGCTTCGATCGCATGGCCAAAGGTATGGCCCAGATTCAGCAGCGCCCGCTGACCGTTCTCACGCTCATCGGCAGCCACAACATCCGCTTTCAGTTCACAGCAGCGACGGATGCAGTAGGCCAGCGCCTGTTCATCCAGCGCCAGCAGCGCATCGAGATTCAGCTCCAGCCACTGGAAAAACGCGCCATCAAGGATGATGCCGTATTTGATGACTTCAGCCAGACCGGACGCCAGTTCACGTACGGGCAGCGTCTGCAGACAGGCGGTATCAATCACCACCGACGCGGGCTGATAAAACGCGCCGATCATGTTTTTGCCCAGCGGATGGTTAACGGCCGTCTTGCCGCCGACCGACGAGTCAACCTGCGACAGTAAGGAGGTTGGCACCTGAATAAAGCGGACGCCACGCTGATAGCTCGCCGCAGCAAAACCGGTCAGATCGCCAATGACGCCGCCGCCTAAAGCGACAAGCGTCGTATCACGACCGTGCGGTTTTTGCAGCAGTGCGGTAAAGACCTGATCCATCACGGCCAGCGTTTTGTATTGCTCGCCGTCGGGTAAGATCACCTGATCCACCTTGACCCCCGCCGCTGTCAGCTGCGCTATCAATGACTCAAGATAGAGCGGAGCCAGCGTCTGGTTTGTCACCACCATGGCGTTTTCACCCGCCTTCAGCGGCCAAAAAGAAGCCGGATCGTTAAACAGTCCGGCGGCGATAGTGATGGGGTAACTGCGTTCCCCCAGTGAGACGGTGATCTTCTCCATGATGCCCGATACCTGTTAAAAAGCCTTCGAACGTTGGATCAACTTTTTTCCAACATGTGGATAATCTGATTCGCCACCACTTTTGCACTCTGATCATCAGTGCGGATGGTAACATCGGCGATCTCTTCATAGAGCGGATTACGTTCACCTGCCAGGGCTTCGAGCACTTCACGCGGCGGCGAATCCACCTGCAGCAACGGACGTTTTTTGTCACGCTGGGTGCGCGCCAGTTGCTTCTCGATGGTGGTTTCAAGATAAACCACAACACCGCGGGCGGAGAGACGATTACGCGTTTCCCGGGATTTGACGGAACCTCCGCCTGTCGCCAGGACGATGCCTTGCTTCTCGGTCAGTTCGTTAATGATTTTTTCTTCGCGATCGCGAAAGCCAGCTTCGCCTTCGACATCAAAAACCCAGCCCACATCCGCTCCGGTGCGTCGCTCAATTTCCTGATCGGAATCGAAGAACTCCATGTTGAGTTGCTGAGCCAACTGACGGCCAATAGTGCTTTTGCCGGCACCCATCGGCCCAACCAGAAAGATATTGCGTTTCTCTGCCATTTTGTCGGTATTACTAAGAATTCGTTAATGATACCCCGCGTTCAGCATTTGCTGGCGGGACAGGAACTGAGACCTCATGAGCGTTAGCAAGAGTCAGATGAAAAATTATCTCAACACTCAAGGCTGTTTGGCAACCGATTATATTGCCTTCAGCACATCCATTTCTGGATTGGCCTGTGTTCGCGAAACTGTAACGCGCCAGCGCTGCGTCTTTATAACGCGGCTTACAGAGGAGTTGACTAATCTGCTTGCCAGGTTTTACCCGGCATAGACGGTTACACCGTATTGAAAATCGCTAAACCTTGTAAGCTAATTCCTCTCCTGCGTCAACGCAGATGGCCCTAAGGAACACATTTTCCGTTTTATCCACCCGTAAGCGCTGATTCCCTGACCAATCGCGGTGTAATGAAGATGACCAGCTCTCTTTTTTTGCGCTGTTCCCTATGCTGGCGGAACAGTCCGCCAATGAACGGCACATTCCCCAGTAGCGGCACCTGATTCTGTCCACGCGTGCGCTGCTGCTGAAAGATACCGCCTAACGCCAGCGTTTGCCCGTCACTGACTGTGACCTGAGTCTCAATTTCCTGTTTATCAATGGATAAAATGTCGCTGTCGCCGGTTCGGATGCTGCGACCCGGCATATTCTGACTGATGTGAATTTTCAGCTGAATGCGACCATGACCGGAAATAGCGGGCGTAACCTCCATGCCCAGCACGGCTTCTTTAAACTCAATGCTGGTAGCCCCGCTATTTCCCGCCGACACTTCGTAAGGGATCTCGGTGCCCTGCTTAATCGAGGCGGTCTGCTGATGCGAGGTAAAAAGGCGCGGACTGGCGATGATTTCGATCTGGTTCTCCTGCTCCAGCGCACTGAGTTCCAGATCCAGAAGCCCACCGCCGATGCGCGACAGCGCCATTCCCACGCTGATGCCCGGTGAACTGACCGCCAGCGGAATCTCCAGCCGGGGATGATGCAGGAGGCGGGTCACTGCCGCCTCGCCCGCCTGCAATCCCCACTTCACCCCCAGTTCCTGCAGATGCTCCTCACTGATGGTCACGATATGCGCCGAAAGCTCAATCTGCTCCAGCGGTCGATCCAGCGCCCGTATCCAGCGTTCTGTCTCATTTAACGCAGCCGCCGTATCGCGCAGCAGCAGTGCATTGGTGCGTTTGTCGATCGTCGCACTGCCACGCGGGGTCATTAATGTCTGCCGCTCATTCAGCAGACTGGCATGAACTTCACTGGCGCTGGCATAGCGCAACATTACGCTACGCTGCTGCAAAGGGCGCTGTTGTAAGGCTGCCTGCTGCTCAGCCTCGCGCGCCTGCTGCTGTGCCTGCTGCCAGCCAGCCGGATAGACCATCAGGACATTGTCCTGCTCGATAAGCGTCAGCTTTGCCATACGCGCGACCAGATCCAGCGCCTGATGCCAGGGCACGTTATCCAGCCGCAGCGACAGCGTTCCTTCCACCTCCGGCGCAATCATCAGGTTGACCTGCTGATAATCCGCCAGCGCCTGCAGAATGCGCGCAACCGGCGCATGGTCAAACGTCAGGCTGAGGGGCTCCTCATCGGCGGCGTAAACCGGCAGCAGGCCACCCAGGGCCATCAGCAGCAGGGCTATCCTTGTCATATAAACGTCCTTTTAAAGAGAGCCGGGTCTGTTGTGCTTCACAGCTATCCGGTACTGCGAAAGTGATACTGTGGCGACTGACAGCCACAGGCTGCCAGGGATCCACCAGAAATGGCTTGCCGCTGAGGACCCTCACGCTCTGCCCCTGCGGGGTCAGCAGCCAGGCATGAAAATGCGCCTTGCGTCCAACGATTCCCTGTAGCCGCCAGCCAGTCAGGGGCGCAACCGCCGCCCTGCAGAGCGACGGCGCGGCAGGCCGGAACGGGTCCCGCGCCAGTACTCCGCCACAGCAGAGCAACAGGATCAGCAGGCTACGGCGCATCGTCAGGCTCCAGCCAGAGCTGCGCGACCAGAAACTGCGGCTGTGAGCGCAGCTGAAAATGGTGCGGAAAAGGCGCATCACTGCCGGCAAATCCGGCAAACAGTGACTGAAATGCCGGCCACTGCAGATGCAGCGTCAGCGTGCGCGAAGCAGCATCGGGCTGCCACGCTTCAAGCTGGTTATGATACGTCGCCAGGATCGCGTCGACGGCGCCGTCCGGATCGGGCCTGGTGCGCTGCATGGCCTGCAGTTGCGTCTGCAACTGCGCAATAGCTGGATGCTGTTGCCACTCTTTCTGGCGTTGCTGCAGATTAAGGGTTAACCGTGACAGCGCCTGCTGTTCCGCGAATAGCGCCTGCTGCCGGGGCCGTAACCCAGCCAGCCCGAAGAGCAGCAACAGCCCGGCAGAGAAGACCGCAAGCAGGGCGTAACGTGGAATGGCAGCCATCTGCCACCAGCGATTCCACCACTCAATCATCTTTTACCTCCCTCACTGCAAGCCGCAACGAGAACTGATAAAGGCCATCAGACTGGCGCTTTACCGCGCCCTGCGTCACCTGATCAAACAGGGCGACGGTCGTTAACTGCTGCCGGAATTGCCGGATCGCCGTCATCTCCTGCGCCATTCCTTCCAGCGTCAGACGCTGGTCGCGCTTCTCCAGCCAGGTCAGCCAGACGCTGTCGGGCAGTAAGGTGGGTAAAGCCTGCCAGAACAGCTGCCAGGCAGCCAGCTGTGCCCGCTGCCTGCGCTGCTTCGCCTGCTGCTGCTGCACGACCGCGAGCTGCGCCAGCAATGCTTTCTGCTCCGCCTGCTGCGTTATCAGATGATCCAGGGCTTGCTGCTGCACACTGACAGCCTGCGCGACATGCTGACGTGCCAGCTGAATACGCCAGATCTGCTGCATCCCCCACACCAACAGGCTGACAATCACCAGTAACAGCACCGCCAGGCTCTGTCGCTGCTGCTGCTGCAGACGCCGCTGCCGCCAGGGCAGCAGATTGACCGCCCTCGTCACCGCATGTCCTCACGCAATGCCAGACCCGCTGCCAGTGCAAATATGCCGGGATTTTCCGGCAGAGGCGGCTGCTGATAGCGAAACAGATCGAAAGGCGAAAACAGAACAGCGTCAGCCGGCAACACTGACTTTTCGCCTGCACACCAGACGACAGCGGGTGCGTCAGGAAAGGCCTGCTGCTGAAGTGCGCCGGGCGTGGCGAACTCGGCGGTATCGGCAGCAGTATGCGCATCACTCCAGAGCCAGCGGTCATCCTGATGCAGGGCCAGCACTGCGCCCGGCTGCCATGCTGCCTGCCGGACCAGCCGCCTGAGCGAGTCGGTCGTGAGTTCAAAAATCTGCGGCGTTAACCCCGCCTGCAGCAGGGGCGCCATCCACTGATCGATGATCTCCAGCCGTGCCGCCGTTACGCAGAGCTGATCGCCCTGTGCATCCGGGCAATAATCCAGCGCCAGCGCAGCAGGCTCCAGCGGGAAGAGACGGCGCGCGGCCGCCCGCACGTAGTGTCCCAGTGCGGGCTCCTTCAGCGGCTGAGCAGGCAGCGGAAGCTGACGCTGCAGCACCAGCCGGGCGGGCAGTGCGACCCGTAATGAGTAACGTCGTGGCAACCGCTGACGCCAGGCAATTAAGGCCGCCACTAATTCAGGTGAAGATTGCAGCACGCCGTTTCTTAACGTATCTTGCGGCAGCCGCTGCTGCCACCAGTGGCGTAGCTGCCAGCCATCACGACGAGGCTGGAGGGCCAGGGCGCAAATCTGCCTATTCTGAATATCCAGCCCAATTTGCCAGGTATGAAAAGCCATCCGCGCGATCTCCTTATCGTCCGGGAAAATGGACATATCAAAGCGTCTGGCTTGCCTTTATACTACCGCGCGGTTGTTTATAAACTGCTCAAACGACAACAGATGGGAAATTCCAGGTGAAGTTCGTAAAGTATTTATTGATCCTTGCAGTGTGTTGCATCCTGTTGGGAGCTGGCTCGATTTATGGTTTATACAAATATATTGAGCCACAGCTGCCTGACGTCAATACGCTGAAAGATGTGCGTCTGCAGACCCCTATGCAGGTTTACAGCGCCGATGGCGATCTGATCGCGCAGTATGGCGAAATGCGCCGTATTCCTCTGACGCTGCAGCAGGTTCCTCCTGTGATGGTAAAAGCGTTTATTGCAACCGAAGACAGCCGCTTTTATGAGCATCATGGTGTAGATCCGGTGGGGATTTTCCGTGCGGCCAGCATTGCGCTGGTTTCCGGCCATGCCTCACAGGGTGCCAGTACCATCACGCAGCAGCTGGCCCGTAACTTCTTCCTGAGCCCGGAACGCACACTGATGCGTAAGATCAAAGAAGCGTTCCTGGCGATCCGCATTGAGCAGTTACTGAATAAAGATGAGATCCTTGAGCTTTATCTGAACAAGATCTATCTGGGCTACCGTGCTTATGGTATCGGCGCCGCCTCACAGGTCTATTTTGGTAAGCCAGTTGATCAGCTGTCCCTCAGTGAGATGGCAATGATTGCCGGTCTGCCAAAAGCTCCATCAACCTTTAACCCGCTTTATTCGCCGAGCCGTGCCCTGTCACGCCGCAACGTTGTGCTGGCACGTATGCTGGATCAGCATTACATCACCCAGCAGCAGTATGACGAAGCCCGCAACACGCCGCTGGTCGCGAAATATCACGGTCCGGAAATCGCCTTCTCTGCGCCCTATCTCAGTGAGATGGTGCGCCAGGAGATGGTGAAGCGATACGGTGACAACGCCTACACCGACGGCTACAAGGTCTATACCACTGTGACCCGTCGTCTGCAGGAAGCGGCCCAGACATCAGTGCGCAATAACGTCATGGCCTACGATATGCGTCATGGTTATCGCGGTCCGACCCGTGTGCTGTGGAAAGTGGGCGAACCGGCCTGGGATCAGACAAAGATTGAGAACACGCTGAAGACGCTGCCGGTTTACGGCCCGCTTCATCCGGCCGTGGTGACGGAAGCGCGTAGCGATGAAGCCACCGTGATGCTGAAAGATGGCAGCAACGTGTCACTGGCATTAGCCGGTGTACGCTGGGCGCGTCCTTACAAGTCTGACACCGTGCAGGGCCCGACGCCAAAAAGCGTGACGCAGGTGCTGCAGGCCGGCCAGCAGATCTGGGTGCGTAAAGTGGGCGACGACTGGTGGCTGGGCCAGGTGCCGGATGTCAACTCGGCGCTGGTTTCACTGGATCCCAATGATGGTGCGGTGCGCGCACTGGTAGGCGGTTTCGCCTTTAACCAGAGCATGTTTAACCGTGCAACCCAGGCGCTGCGCCAGGTCGGTTCTAACATCAAGCCCTTCCTCTACACTGCCGCAATGGACCGTGGGCTGACGCTCGCCTCAATTCTTAACGATGTGCCGATTTCCCGCTGGGATGCCGGTGCCGGTGCCGACTGGCGTCCTAAAAACTCACCGCCAACCTACGACGGTCCGATTCGTCTGCGTCAGGGTCTGGGTCAGTCGAAAAACGTGGTCATGGTGCGTGCGATGCGTGCGATGGGTGTGGATTACGCCGCAGAGTATCTGCAGCGCTTCGGTTTCCCGGCGCAGAACATCATTCACACCGAGTCGCTGGCGCTGGGCGCCGCCTCGTTCACGCCGCTGCAGGTGGTACGCGGTTACGCCGTGATGGCGAACGGTGGTTTCCTGGTGGATCCCTACTTCATCACCCGGATTGAGAATGAACAGGGCAACATCGTGTTCGAAGAGAAACCGAAGATCGCCTGTCCGCAGTGCAATCTGCCGGTAATCTACGGCGAAACGAAGAAAGCGCTGGCGCTGAACGAAGAGAGCGTTGAGAACGTGGCCGCCTCAGACAGCAATCAGAATCAGGCGTTGCCACAGCCTGCACTGGAGCAGGTGCCAGCTCAGTCACAGCAGGGCGGACAGGCGTATGCGCCTCACGTCATCAACACCCCGCTCAGCTTCCTCATCAGGAGTGCGCTGAACAGTAATATCTTCGGCGAACCGGGCTGGATGGGTACCGGCTGGCGTGCCGGCCGTGACCTTAAGCGCAATGATATCGGCGGTAAAACCGGTACGACCAACAGTTCGAAAGATGCCTGGTTCTCGGGTTACGGCCCGGGTGTGGTGACCTCGGTCTGGATCGGTTTTGACGATGCGCGCCGCGATTTAGGCCGCAGTACGCTCTCCGGGGCCATTCCCGACCAGATTTCGGGCTACGAAGGTGGCGCGAAGAGTGCGCAACCGGCATGGGATGAGTTCATGAAGAGCGCGCTGGAAGGCGTTCCGGTACAGCCGTTAACGCCACCGGATGGCGTAGTTACGGTCACTATCGACCGCAGCACCGGCAAGCTGGCCAATGGTGGGGGGAATACGCGTCAGGAGTACTTCATCAATGGCACCCAGCCAACCGAATATTCGGTTCATGATGTGGGCACCACCATTATGGATAATGGCGAGAGTCACGAGCTGTTCTGACGTAACCGCTGAGATGTAAAATAACCTAAGCCGATCGCTCTGACGATCGGCTTTTTTTACGTCACGATTTCATGGCGCATGAGTTTAGAAAAAAGCTATGCCACGCTACTTTTCGCCGCTGCCCCTATTCTCTTCTGCCGATAGCAGGAGATATCAGAAAAGCGATAACACGCCTGTGGCGTGTCACGGGATTCAGGGGAAATTGCAGGCGAAAGAAAGAATAAAGGCTGAGGTTCAGCGACAGCACGCATAAAAAAATGCCGCCCACCTGAGTGAACAGCATTTTTTCAGCCTTACATTATAAGGCAACAGGCGTCCTGCTTAATTGTGGTGACCACTTTAAAAGCCAGGCGCATTTTATTATATTGCTGAAATATCGCATTTCCCTGGTGCCAGCTGATTAAAAAAAGTGCATGGCAACACAATACGTCTGTCCAGCATAATAGTTACCGCTTCGGATAACAGGGGTGAGATTGGCTCTTGCGCCTCGCTTTTTATCGTGATAAGAATCCTCTCAAATTGGTGTTGTTTAATTATTTGCGGAAACTATTTATATATGGAAATTAAAATTGGCGACGTGCCTGACCAGAAGAGTGAAGAATATATTATTCAGCAGCTCTGGCAGCATAATAGCGGTTTCGCTGACATCAATATGAAAACACTGAATGTTCTCCTGTATGACGATGAAAAAAATATTCAGGGCGGCCTGTTAGCGCATACCTGGTGCGGTACGCTGGATATTCACTACTTCTGGATAGCTGAAGCGCAGCGCATGCATGGCACAGGACGTCAGATGATGCAGGCAGCGGAAGAGGAGGCACGAAACCGGCACTGCCACATGGCAGTGGTAGACACATTGAGCTTTCAGGCTCGCGGTTTCTACGAGAAATTAGGTTATCGCGTCTACGGTGAACAGGAAGGCTACGCAGAGCGCTATGCGCGCTACTATCTGGCAAAAAGATTATAATCTGAAGCATTTCAGCGAGGTGCCATGGATAGCCCCTACCGTAGTATTGATGAGTTTATCGGCCCATTTGCCACAACAATGGATCTGTTACCGACCCCGTGGGGTTTTAAGGATGCGACGTCACAGCATCTTTATATGAATGAAGCGGCCAGGATGTATACGGCGACACCTAAAAACTATCGCTTAGAGGGAAAGAAGGACAATGAGTTTCCTACGCCCTGGAGCGACTGTGCCGATCAATTCTGCGAGCACGATCAGCAGGCAGAAGCGGCAAAAGGCAGTGTCGCCGTGATAGAAACGCATTACTGGTATGGAAATAACTACCTCTCCCCTTTTATCAGCGAAAAATACCCGGTATTTGACCACAATAAGCAACTGCTGGGCTGTATCTGGAATGCGCGTCCGGTCGATAATCTCTCCGCGATGCGCCTTATCGATCAAAAGAAGTCGTCCGTGCTGACCACGCGGCTGGCGCATCCCCTGTTTACCTCCGCCGAACTGGACGTCATCTTCCTGCTGCTGCGGCGGTTTAATGCCAAAGAGATCGCGCGTATCTATAACCTCAGCGTAAAGACCATCAGCAATCGCATCACGACGCTTTATCAGAAAGCCGGGGTGCATTCGCTTCAGCAATTTGAGAGCTACTGCTATGCAGAATCGCTGGAAAGTTATCTGCCAGAACGCTTTCTCAGCGCTGGCGTTATTTTTATTTAAATCGGTAAGGAAACCCCGTAGTGAGTAAATTTGACGATTATCCCCTGAGCCGTGTGCCTGAAAACAAACGACTTTCGCTGCTCAGCGTCGCGATTGTACACATGGGTATGTTGACGGCGCTGGACCAGTTTATGCTCGGGGCGGTGCTGGGCAACGGAATGTCCACGGGTGAAGCCTTTACCGCCATTACCCTGGCCAGTCTGCTGTTCGGTGTGCTCACCTTCGCGCTCGGCTACGCCGGTATGCGCGAGGGCCTGCCCGGCAGCCTGCTGGCGCGCTGGTGCGGCTTTGGCCGTCACGGTTCGGTGCTGATTGGTCTGCTGGTGGCGATTAGCCTGCTGGGCTGGTTTGGCATTCAGAATGCAGTCTTCGCCCGGTCACTGAGTTATGCGCTGGACGGTAAACTCAGCTTTGCCGAGGCGGCAGCACTGTCGGGTGGGGTTCTGACCCTGCTGGTAACTTTTGGCTTCCGGGCGCTGCGGTTTACTGCCCGTATTGCCGTACCACTCTTTATTGCGCTGGTGGGCTGGATTTTCTGGCACGCCTTTCACGGTCAGGCTGGCCCTGTTGCCCAGCCAGTGGTCGCCGCTGATCCCATTACCGTGAGCGCCGCGATTACCATGGTGATTGGCGGCGCAATTCTGGCCAGCCTGATGACCCCCGATCTGACCCGTTTCTCACGCAACGGCAGGGATGTGTTCGCTATTACGCTGCTGACTATCCTGGCGGGTGAATATGGGATCAATGGCCTGGCGATTCTGGTCGCCAGGGAGCTACAGACCTCAGACATTATCGCCATCATCACGCAGACCACCAGCACCCTGGGGTTGTTTGCGGTGGTCTTTTCTACCCTGCGCGTCAACGATCTGAATCTCTACTCCTCTACGCTGGGCATCACCAATGCGATCGAGGGCGTGACCGGCTACAAGCCGCGCTATCAGGTGATTACGCTGCTGCTGGGAATGCTGGGAACGCTCTGTTCAATTCTGGGGATCCTCGACCGGTTCGTCGATTTTCTGGAGCTGCTGGGCGTGGTCTTCCCGCCGGTGCTGGGGGTGATGATTATTGATTACTACGTGCTGAAAACCAGCCGCCAGACGCTTGAGCTGGGCCGCGCAGAGCATGCCCTGCCGCCCGTTTCGGTGGCAACAGGCTGGCCGGCGCTGATCGCCAGCCTCGCGGGCACGGCCACTGGCCTGTTTATCGAGCGCGGCGTACCGGTCTTCAACTCATTGATCGTCGCCTGCCTGATTTATCTGGTCGCGGCGCCCCTGTTCAGTCGGTTATCAGCGCAGCAGGCACGCGCGCTGACGGACTGATTCCGCGCCTTCTCTGCTGATTGCGCCGGTTGCTGACTGGCGCAATCAGTAACTCAGTCGTCCCTGTCTGACCAGCCACTCGCGGGCCATAAACAGCGCACTGACGTTGCGCGCCTCGCGGAAATCGGGCTCTGCCAGCAGTGACAGCATATCGCTCAGCGGCCAGCGGTGAACAATCAGCGGCTCCGGCTCATCGCCTTCCAGCCTTTCGGCGTAGAGGTCTTCCGCCACCACGATGTTCATTTTACTGGAGAAGTAGGAGGGGGCCAGCGTGAGTTTGCCCAGTGTCGTCAGCTTGTGCGCGCCAAAACCGACCTCTTCCTTCAGTTCACGTACTGCGGCCTCATTGACGGTTTCTCCGGCATCAATCAGCCCTTTTGGAAAGCCAAGTTCATAGGTTTCCAGGCCGACAGCATATTCCTGAATCAGAATCAGATGATCATCGATAATCGGCACAATCATTACGGCTTCCCGTTCTGAGGGCTTCATGCGCTCGTAAACGCGACGCGCGCCATTACTGAAAGCCAGATCGACAGATTCAATCGTGAATAACCGCGAACGCGCTACGGCGGTGATATTGAGGATGTCAGGTTTTTTTGGAATTTTCATATCAGCCTCAAATTATTCTGCGCCTCCTGGCGGGAGCAAATTAGCATACCTAACCACAGGCAATTGTGCGACAGTCATACAAGGGCGTTATCGTTACATAGATTCCGGCGATTGAATAACAGCCTTTAGTTATCAGTTAAGACTAAATTTGCATTAGTCAATATGCTGCGATAAGTTTCAGACAATACCGATATTTAATCCAGTCTGAGCCGGTTACCATTCGGACAAGGCATGGTTTAACAAATGCTAATCAGCTATACGCTGGCACTATTTATCAGGTGCCTGACACCCTGGGGTTATATAATCTTCCGCTGTGCCGCGTTTACCGTGTGCACAACCGGGAGCGTAAGTTAAAAGTGAAGGCAGCATTTTGGCTGAATTGAGCAGAGCATGAGCACAATCTTTATGATCCTGGCCATAGTGCTGACCTGTTCAATCCTGGCAGGTATTGGGTTCTGGTACGCTATGCGGCATCGGCCGCCGTTGGCGAAACCCTTGCCATTTATCAGTCCGCCCTGCCGTAAACTCTCAGCTCAGGAACGTGAAGCCGTCGACAAATACGTTGCCGCGCTGGAAAAGCAGCCGCGTACGACGGTAACGACCGATAAACGCAGCACATCTGATCGTCTGACGCTGACGGCCCAGAGCAACAATGTCTATCCGGTTACCCGGGCCATTACCCGCTATGGCCTGTCAACGGACGATCCGCACAAGTGGCGTTACTATCTGGATGAAGTCGAAGTTCATCTGCCGCCATTGTGGGAGCAGTACATCACTGACGAAAACTACGTCGAGTTAATCCGTACCCAATCCATTCCGCTGGTCATCTCGCTGAATGGCCACTCGCTGGCTGATTACGCCGTAGACCAGCAATCGCTGCCCACGCTGATGCGTCCGATGTCGACCAACGCCTCTATCCGTAAGGCGGAAACAGAAAATATTGAGCTGCTGAAGGTGCGTAAAGAGACGCCGGAAGAGTATCGTCTGTCACGGCCCGACGGCGTCCGGGAAGCGGTGATGATTTCGCTGGCTTTTTTACTGTTCTTCTTCAGCCTGTTAGTCCCCGCTACCCTGATGATCTGGCTGGTGCTGATTGGTGCCCTGATGATTGCGGCCAGCCTGTGGCTGCTCTATCGCATCCCCGGTGAGCGCGGCCTGCGTGATATCCACTGCCTGCGTGGTGCGCCGAAACGCTGGGGCCTGTTCAGCGAGTCGAACCAGGAGCAGAGCAATATTACCCTGGGCATTATCGACCTCGCCTATCCACCGCACTGGCAGCCTTACGTCGCACACGATCTGGGTCAGATTACCGATGTGGAAATCTACCTCAACCGTCAGGTGGTGCGTCAGGGTCGCTTCCTGTCACTGCAGGATGAAGTGAAAAACTTTCCGATTCAGCGCTGGCGGAAAAACGTGGTGCTGGCCTGTGGTTCGCTGATGGTACTGACCCTGCTGGTCACCTGGATCCCGCTCAGCATGCCAGTGAAGCTCAGCCTGGCCTGGGCCAGGGGCACCGACAGTCTGGAAGTCAGCAGCGTCGATAAACTCAGTGGTGTGGCCCTGAACATTGGCGACAGTCTTAAAGTCAGCGGCACCGGTATGTGTTCAGTGCCGGATAATTATCAGAGCAACCGCAGTTATGCCTATATGCCGTTTGACTGCTCTGCAATTTACTGGAACAACGCCACACCGTTGCCGCAGCCGCAGTCAGACATTATTGATAAAGCCGCTGCGCTGCTGGATACCACCACAAAGCAACTGCATCCGGAAACCAATACCGATCCCAAACTTAACCCGCAGCTGGCCTCGGCGATTCAGAAGTCCGGCATGATCCTGCTGGATGATTTCTCCGATCTGGTGATGAAGACACAGGATCTCTGCAATCAGCCGCAGGATTGTATGCGCCTGAAGAATGCGCTGGTGAATCTGGGTAATGCCAAAGACTGGGAGGCGCTGATGCGCCGGGCGGACTCCGGCCAGCTCAACGGTATGAATGTGCTGCTGCGCCCGGTCAGCGCGGAAGCGCTGGAAAATCTGGTGAACACCGCCACCTCGACCTTCTTTTTCCGCGAAACCCGCCGGGCGGCTGAGAATCTTAACAGCCCGCCGCCGGGCGGCTTCCTGATCGTCAGCGACGAGGGCCGTCAGCTGGTGAATCAGCCTCAGCCGACCGTATCGCTATTCGATCTCGATCCGCCGTCTCAGTGGCACGAGCTGCAACATCTCTCCGCTATGCTGCTGCACACGCCTTTCAGCGCCAGCGGCATTATCACCAGCCTCTCGACCGATGCCAACGGCACGCGTCATATCGCGCTGCACAACGAGCCGGATGCGATGGCGCAGTGGCGTTATCTGGGCACCGTATTGCTGCTGCTGGTGCTGCTGATCTGCGGCGTCTTCAACGGGCTGCTGGCGCTGCGCCGCATGCACCGCAACCGTCAGCGCATGATCGATATCCAGCACTATTACGACAAATGCTTTAACCACAACCTCGGGACTTTACAGGGCGTGCGCTCGATATTCTGAGCCCTGCCCTTCTGTGCTACCCTGTCGCCCGGTTTTTTTTAAGGGTGAGATCCCTCCGATGCTTAACTGGTCTGAGATTGATACCGTGCTGCTCGACATGGACGGCACGCTGCTGGATCTGGCGTTTGACCGCCACTTCTGGCTGGAGCATGTGCCCGAACAGCTCCGCCTGCAGCGCGGCATCCCTCGGGCAGAAGCTGAAGCAATCGTCGCGGAAAAGTTTCAGGCCGTCGCCCATACGCTAAACTGGTATTGTCTCGATTACTGGGCAGAAGCACTGGCGCTGGACATCTGTGCCATGACCTGGGCGATGCGCAGCCGGATCGCCCTGCGTGATGATACGCTGCCTTTTTTACAGGCACTGCGTCGCATGGGAAAGCGCACCATCCTGCTGACCAATGCGCATCCTTACAATCTTGACGTCAAACTGGCGCAGACAGGTTTAGCGCCGCACCTTGATTTATTACTTTCCACCCATACCTTTGGGTATCCGAAAGAAGACCCGCGATTATGGCAGGCGGTACAACAGCACACCGGATTTTCTGCGCCGCGTACGCTGTTTATCGATGACAGCGAACTCATTCTGGATGCCGCGACGCTATGGGGCATCGGCAGGTGCTTAGGCGTAAAAAATCCCGATTCGGGTCGTCCTGAGCAAATCTTTCGGCGTCACCGCGCTACCCGCGATTACCGGACGCTGATCTGAGTCAGGAGCAGCAATGAAAGAGAAAAGCAGCGAAGAGGTCCGCCTCGACAAGTGGCTGTGGGCCGCGCGCTTCTACAAAACCCGGGCGATTGCGCGGGAAATGATTGAAGGCGGCAAAGTGCATTACAACGGTCAGCGCAGCAAACCCAGCAAAGTGGTGGAGCTGAATGCGGAGCTGACGCTGCGTCAGGGAAACGATGAACGCACGGTAATCGTGGCAGAGGTCAGTAATCAGCGCCGTCCCGCCAGCGAAGCCCAGCAGCTCTATCGGGAAACCGATGCCAGCATTGAAAAACGCGAGAAAGTGGCGCAGGCGCGCAAGCTCAATGCGCTGACTATGCCCCATCCCGATCGGCGACCTGATAAAAAAGAGCGTCGCGATTTGATGAAGTTTAAATTATCGGGTGATGAATAACGTCGTCTTAGCAGACGCGCCATCACCCCGTTCCAGTGAGAGAAAAAATATGTCAGTCCAGGATCAACTGCACCGTTATCTATTTGAAAATGCCGCTGTGCGCGGCGAGCTGGTGAACGTCTCAGACACCTGGCGTGAAACCGTGAAGAACCATGACTACCCGGCGCCGGTTAAAACCCTGCTGGGTGAGATGCTGGTCGCTACCAGTCTGCTAACCGCTACACTGAAGTTTGATGGCGAAATCACCGTGCAGCTGCAGGGCGATGGCCCGCTGTCACTGGCGGTTATTAATGGCAACAACAACCAGGAGCTGCGCGGCGTTGCGCGTCTGAAAAGCGACATTCCGGCTGACAACACCCTGAAAAGCATGGTTGGCAATGGCTATCTGGTGATCACCATCACGCCGGAAAAGGGTGAGCGTTATCAGGGCGTGGTCGGTCTGGAGGGGGATACCCTGGCGGCGTGCCTGGAAGATTATTTCATGCGCTCAGAGCAGTTGCCGACGCGTCTGTTTATCCGCACCAGCGACAAAGGCGCAGCCGGGATTCTGCTGCAGGTGCTGCCCGCGCAGGATACGGAAAAAGAGGCGTTTGAACATCTGGCCACGCTGACCGAAACCATCAAAACGGAAGAGCTGATTGACCTGCCCGCCAATGAAACGCTGTGGCGTCTCTATCATCAGGAAGAAGTGACGCTCTATGATCCGCAGCCGGTGGTTTACAAATGCACCTGTTCGCGCGAGCGCTGTGGTGAGGTGCTGACGACCCTGCCGCAGGAAGAGGTGGATGAGATTATTGCAGAAGATGGCAAAATCGAAATGCACTGTGACTACTGCGGTTCAGACTACGTCTTTGACGCCGTCGATATCGCGGCGATTCGCAGCCACTCTCATGAGAATAGTGACCAGCTGCACTAATCGATCGGGCGGCCTCTGCCGCCCCCTTTTCCCCGCCCCGCTATCCCCATAATTTTTCAGACAAATTATCTTTTTTTACTTTCATAACATCTTTTAAACGTTCGAAACGTGGCCTTAACGCGCCCTGAGTCGCATTTTTAGATCACTGCCCTTTTTCCCGAAACGCAGAGGAGTAAACTGCGCGCGATCGTGCAAACGCCCGGAAGCCCGGGGCCGATGCCTGAACTGCCCGGTTCACTATGCGGAGTCCTGCAGCTGCGCGCCGGGCGGTTCAGCCATTCGTCGTATCCGATGCAGCAGCTGGCGGCACGATCCCAACCTATCTCTGCTGTGCAGAACAGACACCGATTTAAGGAGCAGTAAAATGCGCGTTAACGGCCTGACCTCGCAAGACCTTGCCGCTTTGGGCATCGTGGATACCACGGAAGTGGTTTACAACCCTGATTACGACACGCTATTTCAGGAAGAGACGCGCCCGGACCTCGAAGGTTTTGCTCGTGGCACCCTGACGCAAAGCGGTGCGATTGCCGTAGACACCGGAATTTTTACCGGGCGATCGCCAAAGGATAAGTACATCGTACGCGATGACACTACGCGCGATACCCTGTGGTGGAACGATCAGGGCACCGGCAAAAACGATAATCAGCCGTTGTCGCAGGAGACCTGGAACGCGCTGAAAAGCTGCGTCACCCGCCAGCTCTCCGGCAAACGCCTGTTTGTGGTGGATGCCTTCTGCGGCGCCAATGCCGATTCGCGTCTGAGCGTGCGTTTTATCACTGAAGTGGCCTGGCAGGCACACTTTGTGAAGAACATGTTCATCCAGCCGGACGAAGCCGAGCTGGCCAACTTCACGCCCGATTTTGTGGTGATGAACGGCGCCAAATGCACCAACCCGGACTGGCAGGCGCAGGGGCTGCACTCTGAAAACTTCGTCGCCTTTAATCTCACCGAACGTATGCAGCTGATTGGCGGCACGTGGTACGGCGGCGAGATGAAAAAGGGTCTGTTCGCGATCATGAACTACCTGCTGCCGCTGAAGGGCATCGCGTCGATGCACTGTTCAGCCAACGTCGGCAAAGCGGGCGACGTGGCGGTCTTCTTTGGCCTCTCCGGCACCGGCAAAACCACGCTCTCCACCGACCCCGATCGTCAGCTGATTGGCGATGATGAGCACGGCTGGGACGACGATGGCGTGTTTAACTTCGAAGGCGGCTGCTACGCGAAAACCATCAACCTCTCTGAGCAGGCTGAACCGGAGATCTACCGCGCGATTCGCCGCAACGCGCTGCTGGAAAACGTCGTGGTGCGCGAAGATGGCAGCATCGATTACGCAGACGGCAGCAAAACGGAAAATACCCGTGTTTCCTATCCGATCAATCACATCGACAATATTGTGCAGCCAGTGTCCAAAGCGGGTCACGCGAAGAAGGTCATTTTCCTGACCGCCGATGCGTTTGGCGTACTACCGCCAGTTTCCCGTCTGACGCCGGAGCAGACGCAGTATCATTTCCTGTCTGGCTTCACCGCTAAACTGGCCGGTACGGAACGTGGCGTCACGGCGCCTACCCCGACCTTCTCCGCCTGTTTCGGCGCGGCTTTCCTGACGCTGCATCCGACGCAGTATGCGGAAGTGCTGGTGAAACGGATGGAGGCGTCCGGTGCGCAGGCTTATCTGGTCAATACCGGCTGGAACGGCAGCGGCAAACGCATCTCCCTGAAGAATACACGCGCCATTATCAATGCGATCCTGGCGGGTGAGCTGGATGATGCGCCAACGGAAACCCTGCCAATCTTTAACCTGCAGATGCCGGTAACGCTGGGTGAACTGGACAGTGACACGCTTGATCCGCGTCGCAGCTGGGAGAGTGAAGAGAAGTGGACCGCCGCCGCCAACGATCTGGCGCAGCGCTTCATTGATAACTTCGCGAAGTACACCGATAACGCCGCAGGCGCTGCGCTGGTGAAGGCTGGCCCGCAACGCTAAAAGAGACGGCGCGGCAGTGTGCCTGCCGCGCCGCTTTTATCATCCCGATACACTGTTGCTGCCGTTGTTATGACTCAGCGCCATATTCTCTGTCAGCGGCAACCAGGCGCGAATACGTAATCCTCCGCGTTCGCTCTCGCCAATCTCCAGCGATCCCTGATGCGCATCAATAATACGCTGGACAATCGCCAGGCCCAGACCCGTGCCGCTGGTGCTGCGGGCGCTGTCACCCCGCACAAACGGCTGGAAAAGATGCGCCAGCTGATCCGGCTTGATGCCCGGGCCGTCATCCTCCACCTGGAACCAGGCACGATGCAGCTCACGTCCGCTGCTGACCTTGATCCAGCCATTGCCATAACGCGCGGCGTTCACCACCAGATTAGCCAGCGCCCGTTTAATCGAAAGCGGATTGATATCGAGCATCAGCTCTTCCGGCATCACCGCATTTTTGATCTCACGCTCATAGCCACTTTCCGCGGCGACCACTTCGCCCAGTACGCTGTTAAGGTCGGCGCGCTCCGTCTGCATCTCCTGACCGGTGCGCAGATAGTCGATGAACTGCTCAATGATGGCGTTGCACTCTTCGATATCTTTGTTGATCGATTCGGCCAGATAGCCATCCTGCTCGCCCATCATCTCGGTCGCCAGACGAATACGGGTCAGCGGCGTGCGCAGGTCGTGACTGACGCCCGCCATTAACAGCGTACGATCGTCGGCCAGCTGCTTCACCCCGGCTGCCATCTGGTTAAAGGCGCGGGTCACCGATCGCACCTCGGACGCGCCATATTCGCGCAGTGGCGGCGGAATAATTCCGCGCCCGACCTGCAGGGCCGCGTGCTCCAGATCCACCAGGGGTCGGTTCTGGATGCGGATAAAGAGCCAGGCCCCGCCAATCGCCAGCAGCATAATCGCCAGGGTGTAGCGGAACAGCGGTGAGAAGTCGCCCTGATGAATCTCCGTCAGCGGCACCCGCACCCAGATATCGGGCGACAGCCAGGTTTTCAGCCAGACCACCGGGGAGTTCTTGTTGACCTCCACCCGCACATCGGTCGGCCCGCCCAGCTGCTGACCCATCTGCTCGCTCAGGAATTCGTAATGCTGCGCCCAACGCAAGCCGTTCTCTTCTGCTGCCGCATTGGTAAACAGCGAAATCCCCAGTTCACGGTAGATCTCCCGGCGAAAGGCCGGGGGAACTTCAAGCTGTGTGCCATCTTCCAGCTGCAGCCGGTCGGTCATCAGCATACGGACCTCGTATGCGAGCACCTTGTTGAACTGCTGCAGGCTGGGAAGGATGGCAAAGTTCAGCACCACCAGATAGGTCGTGACCAGGCTGACGAACAGCAGGGTCACGATCAGCAGCAGCGTGCGGGCGAATGAACTGCGTGGCGAGAAGCGCAGCCGCTTCATGCTTTACTGCCGTCCGGCACAAAGACGTAGCCCAGGCCCCAGACGGTCTGGATATAACGTGGATGCGCAGGATCTTCTTCCACCATGCGACGCAGACGGGAGATCTGCACGTCAATCGAACGCTCCATGGCACTGTATTCACGGCCACGCGCCAGGTTCATCAGCTTATCGCGTGAGAGCGGCTCACGCGGATGGCTCACCAGCGCCTTCAGTACCGCGAACTCACCGCTTGTCAGCGGCATCGGCTCCTCTTCACGGAACATTTCACGGGTGCCAAGGTTCAGTTTGAACTTACCAAAGGCGATGATCGCCTCTTCCTGTGACGGCGCGCCCGGCAGTTCATTGGCCTGACGACGCAGCACGGCACGGATACGCGCCAGCAGCTCACGCGGGTTAAACGGTTTAGGAATGTAGTCATCCGCACCGATCTCCAGCCCGACGATGCGGTCCACCTCTTCACCCTTGGCGGTTACCATAATAATCGGCATCGGGTTGCTCTGACTGCGCAGACGGCGGCAGATAGAGAGGCCATCTTCGCCTGGCAACATCAGGTCGAGCACCATCAGATGGAAAGATTCACGGGTTAACAGACGGTCCATCTGCTCGGCATTAGCGACGCTGCGCACCTGAAAGCCCTGCTCGGTGAGATAACGTTCCAGCAGTGCACGCAGACGCATATCATCATCGACGACCAGAATTTTGTAGTTCTCTTGCATTTTCAACTCCCAAAGGCGCTATTGCCTGAGCCAACATTGTTAAAAAAAGATGCCTTATAGTGACAGTCATTAATGGTTTATATTCTAGCCAAAATTGTTACAAAGCATATTAAACAGGAGCTTATATTTATTCTGCGCCTGTTTTCGGGCGGGAGTCGCACGTTTTAACGTCTGCGCGCGACGGTTACGGCAAATCTGAAAAAAGAGCTGAATTTCTCTAAATGGCTGGCGTCAGAAACGTACCAGCATTTATTCAGTGAATAAATTCAGCGCGTTAGCAGATAATTTGACTTATAAACGAGCCATCACGATGACGACCCTCCAGATAATCTACCTTATCCGCACAATGACAGCATAATATTCTGGCCAAACCGATTAATGCCCCATGCTTCTCTCGGATTAATTTGAGCCAGGCTTCCGGCAAGACCACCCGGTATTAAAGTCCATTAAATCAATCAGTAAAGCCAACTTTTCGCCCCCTGAATTTTGAACCAGACTGCTCAGGCACCATTCGATGTCTCAACGGGGATTACACACAATGAAAAAAACAATTCTACTGCTCAGCGCGCTGGCTTTCAGCACCATCAGCCCGGTGCATGCCGCAACAGCGACCGGTGAAGCGGCCGGAGCCGCAGCCACCACCACCGCTAAAGGAAACTCCGACGCCATCGGCGTGGGTGCTGTCGCTGCCCTGCTGGGCGTCGCGCTGGCCACCATGGGCGGCGGCGGCGGTGACGGTCACGGAACCGGCACCTCAACCACGACGGCGACCCACGCCGGAAAATAAGTTCGCGACCTGTCAGTCCGGCTTCAGAACACGGTTTTTATTTTGATAGCACGCTCCAACCCTTTCGCCGCCGGGGAAGTCAACGTGGGTTTTTAGCCTTTAAAAACCCTTTCCCCGACTCTTTTTTGCCGCCACCTGTTTGTCTTACACTGAGCCTCTTTCGATCTCTCTGGCCGGTATAGCATGAAAACCCGACTGATTACCCGCGAAGGCTTTGACAGACTCAAAGCGGAACTCGACTATCTGTGGCGTGAAGAGCGTCCGGAAGTGACCAAAAAAGTCACCTGGGCTGCCAGCCTGGGCGACCGCAGTGAAAATGCGGACTACCAGTACAATAAAAAACGGCTGCGTGAAATCGACCGGCGCGTCCGCTATCTGACGAAAAGTCTTGAACAGCTGCGTATTGTTGACTACTCACCGCAGCAGGATGGCAAGGTTTTCTTTGGTGCCTGGGTAGAAATTGAAAACGATGAGGGGGACCTCAAACGCTTCCGCATCGTGGGCTACGATGAGATATTTGGCCGCAAAGATTACATCTCCATCGACTCGCCGATGGCGCGGGCGCTGCTGAAAAAAGAGGTCGGCGATGCCGCAACGGTGGAGACGCCGCTGGGGCCGGCGCTGTGGTATGTCAACGCGATTGACTACGCCCAATAACCCTTCAGATTATCGCTGAAAGCGGCCCGCCTCTCTGGCATTTTTAACCATCAATCCGTATAACTGTCGGCTATTTCTCAACCCGGAAAGCAAGACAGTCCTGATGATGAAAGTTCTGAGCCAGATAATTGCCAGCGAGCTTCAGGCGCGTCCCGATCAAGTTGACGCCGCCGTTCGCCTGCTGGATGAAGGGAACACCGTGCCGTTTATCGCACGCTATCGTAAAGAGGTGACGGGCGGGCTGGATGATACCCAGCTTCGCCAGCTTGAGACCCGCCTCAGCTATCTGCGTGAACTCGAAGAACGGCGTCAGTCGATTCTGAAGTCGATCGGGGATCAGGGCAAACTGACTGACGACCTCGCCCGCGCCATCAACACCACCCTCAGCAAAACCGAGCTGGAAGACCTCTACCTGCCCTATAAACAGAAACGCCGTACGCGTGGACAGATCGCGATTGAAGCCGGTCTGGAACCGCTGGCAGAGACGCTCTGGCAGGATCCGTCCCATCTTCCTGAGCAGCTCGCTGAGCAGTATGTCGATGCCGACAAAGGCGTCGCCGACGTGCGCGCCGCGCTGGATGGTGCCCGTTACATCCTGATGGAGCGTTTTGCTGAAGATGCCGCGCTGCTGGCGAAAGTGCGTAATTACCTGTGGAAAAATGCCCACCTGGTATCGCGCGTGGTCGAGGGCCAGCAGGAAGCCGGCGCGAAGTTCCGCGACTATTTCGATCACCATGAAGCCCTGAGTACCGTGCCGTCGCACCGGGCGCTGGCAATGCTGCGTGGCCGCAACGAAGGCGTGCTGCAACTGTCGCTGAATGCCGACCCGCAGTTCGATGAAGCGCCGCGCGAAAGTTACGGCGAAACCCTGATTGCCGAACACCTGAACCTGCGCCTGAATAACGCACCGGCCGACAGCTGGCGCAAAGCGGTGGTGAGCTGGACGTGGCGTATCAAGGTGATGCTGCATCTCGAAACCGAGCTGATGGGCACGGTGCGCGAACGCGCAGAAGATGAAGCGATCAACGTTTTTGCCCGCAACCTGCATGACCTGCTGATGGCGGCCCCTGCCGGGATGCGCGCCACCATGGGGCTGGACCCTGGCCTGCGCACCGGCGTGAAAGTGGCGGTGGTGGATGCGACCGGCAAGCTGGTGGCGACCGATACCGTCTATCCGCACACCGGCCAGACCGCTAAAGCCGCTGCCGCTGTTGCCGCACTCTGCATGAAGCATCAGGTTGAGCTGGTGGCAATCGGCAACGGTACCGCCTCACGCGAAACCGAGCGCTTCTTCCTGGAGCTGCAGCAGCAGTTCCCGCAGGTTACGGCGCAGAAGGTCATTGTCAGTGAAGCCGGGGCCTCCGTTTACTCTGCCTCGGAACTGGCGGCGCTGGAGTTCCCGGATCTTGATGTGTCGCTGCGCGGCGCAGTGTCGATAGCCCGACGCCTGCAGGACCCGCTGGCCGAGCTGGTCAAAATCGACCCGAAATCGATCGGTGTCGGCCAGTATCAGCATGACGTCAGCCAGAGTCAGCTGGCGAAGAAACTCGATGCGGTGGTGGAGGATTGCGTGAACGCCGTCGGCGTCGATCTCAACACCGCCTCGGTGCCGTTGCTGACCCGCGTGGCGGGCCTGACGCGCATGATGGCGCAGAATATTGTCAGCTGGCGTGATGAGAATGGCCGCTTCCAGAACCGTCAGCAGTTACTGAAAGTAAGCCGTCTGGGGCCAAAAGCCTTTGAGCAGTGTGCGGGCTTCCTGCGCATCAATCATGGCGATAACCCGCTGGACGCCTCCACTGTTCACCCGGAAGCCTATCCGGTGGTGGAACGTATTCTGAAGGCTACTGAGCAGGCGCTGAGTGACCTGATGGGTAACGCGGGCAGTCTGCGCAATCTTAGCCCCCGCGAGTTCATTGATGATCGCTTTGGTCTGCCGACCGTAACCGACATCATGAAAGAGCTGGAGAAACCGGGCCGCGATCCCCGTCCTGAGTTTAAAACCGCGCAGTTTGCGGAGGGTGTGGAAACGCTGAATGATCTGACGCCAGGCCTGATCCTCGAAGGGGCCGTCACCAATGTCACCAACTTCGGCGCCTTTGTGGATATCGGCGTGCATCAGGATGGCCTCGTCCACATCTCCTCACTCTCCGATCGCTTCGTTGAAGATCCCCATCAGGTGGTGAAGGCGGGTGATATCGTCAAAGTGAAAGTGATGGAGGTCGATCTCCAGCGCAAACGTATTGCCCTGACCATGCGTCTTGATGAGCAGCCGGGTGAAGGCAATGCACGCGGCGGCGCACGAAGCACCGCGCCGCGCGACGAGAAACGTCAGGCCAGCCCGAAAGGCCGTCCGCGTCAGGCTGCCGCCACCGCCGGTAACAGTGCGATGGGCGATGCACTGGCCGCGGCGTTCGGTAAAAAACGCTAAACTTTTCAGGGGCCATCCTCTGGCCCCTTTTTCACACCGCATCATCCGGTTGAAAATCCCCGCCATAACGCTACGCTAAAAAGACGCCTGTCATAAAAACAACACCTGCTGCGGCATCCAACTTACGATGGAAAAAATTAGCGATCTTATCGATAAGATTTATGCTGGCACATTCCCGGCCGCGACCCTGACGCGCCTGCTGGCTGATATCGCCGCCGCCCGTGACACCATCAAGCTGCCACGCAAGGCACACTGGGATGAACAGGATGTGGTGCTGATTACCTACGCCGATCAGTTTCGCGAAACCGATAAACCGACGCTCAGCACCTTTTCCCGCTTCTATCAGCAGCATCTGCAATCCATTTTTCCGCTGGTTCATCTGCTGCCGTTCTATCCCTGGTCCTCTGATGATGGTTTTTCGGTTATCGATTACCACCAGGTCAATCCGCAGTATGGTGACTGGCAGGACATCGCACGTCTGCATCAGGAAACGCGGCTGATGTTCGACTTCGTCTGTAATCACATGTCGGCTGACAGCGCCTGGTTCAGTCACTTTCTGGCGCAGGACCCCGGCTGGGACGACTTTTTTATCAGCATGCCGCCCGCAACCGATCTCAGTGCCGTAACACGTCCACGCACCTCGCCGCTGCTGACTCCCTTCACCCTGGCGAATGGCGAAACGCGCTTTATCTGGACCACCTTCAGCGCCGACCAGATTGACCTTAACTTCGCCAGCCCTGAGGTGCTGCGGCGCATGGTGAATGTGCTGCTCGACTACCTGATCCGCGGCGCCGACTATGTGCGGCTGGATGCGGTCGGCTATATGTGGAAAACGCCCGGCACACGCTGTATTCATCTGGAAAAAACCCATCAGCTGGTCAAACTGTTTCGAGCGATTGCCGATCAGGTTGCGCCGGGCACGGTGATTATCACTGAAACCAACGTGCCGCATCAGGACAACATCAGCTATCTGGGCAACGGGCACGATGAAGCGCAGATGGTTTATCAGTTTTCGCTGCCGCCGCTGGTGCTGCACGCTATCCACACCGGATCAGCGCGTGCGCTGCGGCAGTGGGCCAGCACGCTGGATCTCAGCAACCGCGATACGACCTTCTTTAACTTTCTGGCATCACATGATGGGATTGGGCTGAATCCGGCGCGCGGCATCCTGTCTGAAGTCGAGATCGTGGCGCTGGTGCGCGATCTGGCGCTTGAAAGCGCGCTGGTCTCCTATAAAAACAATCCTGACGGCACCACCAGCCCTTATGAAATCAACGTCACCTTTCTGGATGCGTTAAATCGTGAAAGCGATGACGACGCCACGCGGCTGAAACGCTTTCTGCTGGCGCATGCGATTCTGCTGGTCTTTCCCGGCGTGCCTGCCATTTATGTCCAGAGCATTCTGGGTGGCCGGAATGATTATGCGGGTGTGCGCGCCGCCGGACATAACCGGGCGATTAACCGTCAGAAGTATGACCTGAAGCAGATTGAAGCGGCGCTGGCGGGCGATGAGTGGCTGCGTCAGCAAATCTATATTCAGCTTGGCCAGCTGATTCAGCTACGCCGCCGGCAGCCCGCTTTCCATCCGGATAATGCGATGACGCTTTATGAGAGCGAAAATGCCGTACTGGTGCTGCGTCGCCATCAGCCGGAAAGTGGTGAGGGTTTACTCTGCGTCTTTAATCTCAGTGGACGAACGCTGGAGACGCGATTACCGGTGACGCATACCCTGCAGGATGTGGTGAGCGGAGAGAAGGTTGATGGCACCCAGCCGGTTAAGCTGGATGCCTGGCAGTTCTTATGGCTGCGATAATTACTTGTAAACTTCAGCGGTGGCGCTGAACTTACCGTGTTCGCGACCGGCGATCACGCGGTAGTATTTGCCGCCTTTTTCGTCAGCAAGTTTAGACAGCACTTTTTTAGCATCCATTGGCGACGTGGTTTCCGCTGTGGTGTTCACGGTACCAATCTTCTCCAGTTTCATTGTCTTAACTTCTTCATTAGTGACTTCTTTCGCTGCCATCGCAGAAAATGAAATCGCGCCCATCATCATTGAAGCCACAACCCATTTTAAAACTGTCATTATGTTTACCCTCATTCATGATCCATTGTGAGATGTAAGCAGCCGCTAAACGCGTAAGGCAGTATGGAACGGCATAGTCATTTCCGTGACTAATCACATAAAATTGCAGCGGCCTTGCTCACCATGAGAAGTATTACTGCTGTCGGCAATTTTGCCACTATAAAGCCCGATCATCCCGGCAATCCATTGATAAAATTAACAATATGCTGGCAGAAGGTCTCCGGATGAGAAATAAAAGGCGCATGTGCTGCCTTTTCGATAATCACGGACGGCGATGCCGGTAACCGCTCATCCAGTTCTGCCGCGATCCGGCGCGGCACCAGGCCGTCCAGTGCGCCATAGAGCCGCAGGAACGGCAGCGTGATCTGCGGCAGCGCGTCGCGCAGATCGACCTCGCGCAGAATTTCCAGCCCGGCATCCAGCACCGCGACCTCCGGCATTGGCTGCGACAGCACCACCTCTTTCAACTGACGCGCATCAGCGCGCGCCGTTTCGGTGCCCAGCGTCTGCAGCGCCAGGAAACGCTCTACCGTGCGCTGGAAATCGTTGCTGAGCATCTGCTGAAAGTTCTGCAGTGTCTCCGGTTTTATGCCGGGCCAGCCCTCTGTCGCGGTGAAGCAGGGCGAGGAGGCGACGGTGATCAGGGCCGCCAGCCGGTCGGGCGCTGCCAGCGCCAGCTCCGTTGCCACCAGTCCGCCCAGCGACCAGCCCATTACGATCGCCTGCGGCGGCAGCGCAGGAAGCAGCTGTGCTGCCATCTCTTTCAGCGTGCGCGCGCGACGATCCTGACTGCGGCCATAACCCGGCAGATCGACCAGATGCAGGCGACAGTGTGCGCTGAGTCGCGGAATAAGGGTTTGCCAGACTTCGGCATTCAGTCCCCATCCGTGCAGCAGCACAAGATCGCGTTTTCCTTCCCCGCAGGTGTGCCAGTAAAGCGACGTCATCAGTTACTATTCCGAAATTGATAAGGAGGTCACTATGCTAGCAATGCCCGCCCTGTGTTGGCTATGCCGGATGCCGCTACGGATCGCCCGCCATGGCCTCTGCAGCTTCTGCCTGCGCGGCTTACCCCCGCTTCCCCTGCTCTGTCCACGCTGCGGATTACCTGCGGGCTCCGCGCAGACCATCTGTGGCCGCTGTCAGCTTAAACCGCCGGCCTGGCAGGCGCTGGTCTGCGTCAATGACTACTGTCCGCCGTTCAGCCAGTGGGTTAACCAGCTGAAGTTTTCGCACATAACCGCACTCAGGGTGATGCTGGCGCGGCTGCTTTTGCTAAGCTGGCAGACTGTTTACCGGCGCGGCGGCGTGCCACGTCCCGATCTGCTGCTGCCGGTTCCGCTGCATCAGCGGCGGCGCTGGCGGCGCGGCTATAATCAGGCGGGGTTGCTGGCCGCCCCGCTGGCGCACTGGCTGGGATGTGAATGGCGCGAAGGCGTTTCCCGGCCATACCGGGGCGCATTGCAGCATCAGCTCAGCGCCCGCCAGCGCCGTACCAACTTACGCGGGGCCTTTCGCCTTGATATCGCGGTTCAGGGCCGCCACATCGCGCTGCTGGATGACGTGGTGACCACCGGCAGTACCGCAGATGAAATCAGCCGTCTGTTACTGGCGCAGGGCGCGGCCAGCGTGCAGGTCTGGTGCCTGTGCCGTACCTTGTAGAGCGTCTTTGATGGGCGTATTATAACCAACTAAATTAGTCAACTATTGAGCAATCGACATGATCCGAATTACTGACTCTGCCCAGGAACATTTTTCTAAACTGCTATCCAAACAAGAAGATGGCACCCAGATTCGCGTATTCGTGATTAACCCGGGTACGCCAACGGCTGAATGTGGCGTCTCTTACTGTCCGCCCGATGCCGTTGAAGCCACCGACACCGAGCTGAAGTTTGAAAAGCTTTCAGCCTACGTGGATGAACTCAGCAAACCCTATCTGGAAGATGCTGAGATCGACTTCGTAACCGACAACCTCGGTTCACAGCTGACGCTGAAAGCGCCGAATGCCAAAATGCGTAAAGTTTCGGACGATGCGCCCATGGTCGAACGCGTGGAGTATCTGCTGCAGGCGCAGATCAACCCACAGCTGGCCGGTCACGGCGGCCGCGTATCGCTGATGGAGATCACTGACGACGGTTACGCCATCCTGCAGTTTGGCGGCGGCTGTAACGGTTGCTCCATGATTGACGTGACGCTGAAAGATGGTATCGAGAAAGAGCTGCTGGCCGCCTTCCCGGAACTGAAAGGCGTGCGGGACATTACCGAGCATCAGCGCGGCGAACACTCTTTCTACTGATGAACAAAGCGCGGCAGCCTGACTGCCGCGCTATTTTTTACGTCTGTTTCTGTCCTGACTGACGCTGCCCGCTGACCACTTTCAGTAGCGCATTCACCTCCTTGTCCGCAAACATCTCCTCCAGCGTTTTACTCAGCTTGCGTCGCCAGTTAGGGTATTGATCTACCGTGCCCGGCACGTTGACCGGCGTGGTCATGCCGAGCCAGTCCTCCGGCTGCAGACCCAGCAGCGCACTGTCCGTGTCCGCCAGGAAACGGTGTATCGCCCGGTTCAGCGCAGGCGTCATCACGAGCTTCTCTGCTTTTTTCTGGCTGCGAGCCGGTAAGGCACCCGCCTGATGCAGCGCATCCAGCAGCGCCTGTTTCTGCGTGGCACGCTGCTCATGCAACGCTTTTATCGCATCACCCGGATAGAGGCCCAGTTTCTCGCCCAGCGTCAGGTCGCCCTGCTCCCAGAAGCCGGTCAGCGTAGGCAGATCGTGGGTGCTGGCGCTGGCGATCGACTGGCGTGGATAGTCCTGCGGTGCGCGATAACGCTCATCTTTCTCCTGCTCAAACCAGAGCACCTTCCATGAAAAGACCCCGCTCTTGCGCAGCAGAGTGATGATCTCCTGCGGCACGGTACCCAGATCCTCACCAATCACCATGCAGCGCAGCCGGTGGCTCTCCAGCGCCAGGATGCCGAGCAGATCGTTCACCGGGTAAGCCACATAGGCGCCTTTATCGGCGGTTTCTCCGGCGGGCACCCACCACAGGCGCAGCAGTGACATCACATGGTCGATGCGCAGCGCGCCGCAGTCGCGCATATTGGCGCGCAGCATATCGATAAAGGGCTGATAACCGCGCGCCTGCATCACATGCGGGTCCATCGGCGGCAGCCCCCAGTTCTGCCCCAGCGGGCCGAGGCGGTCCGGCGGCGCCCCGACGGCGGCCTTCAGGCGATAAAGCTCCGGGTCGTGCCAGGTTTCCGCGCTGCCCTCCGCCACGCCCACGGCCAGATCCCGATAGAGTCCGACGCTCATCCCCAGCGCCTGACTGTGCGCCCAGCAGCCGGAGAACTG
This sequence comes from Pantoea sp., assembly GCF_032114055.1. Taxonomy (GTDB): domain Bacteria; phylum Pseudomonadota; class Gammaproteobacteria; order Enterobacterales; family Enterobacteriaceae; genus Pantoea. The sequence goes on along the minus strand of NZ_DAMCTB010000007.1, from coordinate 156,324 downwards.
CTGCTGCGCCAGCCATTGCAGCCACTGCCAGAAGGCAATTTCCTCTTCATGCTGTTCACACCACTGCTGTACCTCCGGCGACTGGCTGTTGCGCCACGCCTCCGGCCACGCGGGCCAGCCGCCCTGCTGGCTCTTGTCAGCCTGCCGCTCAAGCTGGATGCCGTCATAGGCTGCCTGGTAGCGCAGGCTTTCGCCGCCCTCGCGCACAAACGTAGCCCAGGATTGATGCTCCTCGCTCTGGCTGTCCCGCGCCCGGAAGTGTGTCCAGGCGTGGCGCAGCGCCGCGAGTTTCAGCGTCATGACCGCCTCATAATCGACATGCTCTGCCTCACGCGCCCGGCTTAGCGCCTTCTGCGTTCTGGCGCTTTTCCACCACTTCTGCGCCGCCGCACTTTCCCGGAAATCACTCACCTGATCGACGTCGATATAGATGACGTTCAGCCAGCGGCGCGACGACGGGCTGTAGGGGCTGGCGAAACCGGGGCTGGCGGGATAGAGCGCATGCAGCGGATTAAGCCCGACGAAATCGCCGCCGCGCTCAGCCAGCTGCACCAGCAGCCGATCAAGATCGCCGAAGTCGCCGATCCCCCAGTTCTGCTCAGAGCGCACGGTATAGAGCTGCACCAGCGCACCCCAGCGTTTTTCGCCCGCCTCCAGCGCCGGCGGCAGATAGCAGCGGCGTGGCGCGACGACAATCCGCGTCTGCCAGCTTTTCCTGCCTTTGGTGAGCGTCAGCTGGTGATACCCCTGGGTCAGCGAACCCGGCAGCGTAAACGGCTCACCTGCGGTGAGTTCGCCGCTGTGCTGCTTACCCTTTTCCGTCTGCAACTGCCAGCTGTAGATGCCGCTGCCCTCTGGCGTCAGCTGGCGTTTGCCGCTGCCGCTGAAGACCGCAACCGGCGGCAGCGGCGATTTTTTCGCCTTCTGCGGATTGCTCATCACCGCCAGCAATGCACGCTTGGTTTCATCGCTGATCTCTGCTTTTTTGCCGTTTACATCGATATAGTTCAGTGAAATACCCGCAGCACGGGCGGACTGATCGAGTGAATCCTGTTTCATTGCTGCTCCTTAACGCGGTGCCTGCCAGATACGTTGCTGATAATCACGAATGGATCGGTCCGAACTGAATATGCCGGTTCGGGCCGTGTTGAGAATTGCGGCGCGGGTCCAGCCTTCCGGGTCGCGCCACAACGCTTCAACCCGCTGCTGCGCGTCGATATAGGCCTGAAAATCGGCCAGCACCAGCCAGGGATCGCCCTGCCTAGTCAGGCTCGCCAGCATCAGGTCAAACGCCTGTTTGTCGCCGTTGCTGAATTTGCCCTTCTCCAGTGCTTTCAGCAGATCGTCCAGTGTCCTGTTCTGCCTGCGCACCTTTTTCGGGTTGTAGCCTTTCGCCCGCAGTGCTTTCACCTCATCCACGGTGTGTCCGAAGATAAAGATGTTCTCTTCTCCTACCTGCCCGGCAATCTCGACGTTTGCGCCGTCCAGAGTGCCGATAGTCAGCGCGCCATTGAGCGCCAGCTTCATGTTGCCGGTGCCGGAGGCTTCATAACCGGCAGTGGAGATCTGCTCTGACAGATCGGCCGCCGGGATCATCTGTTCGGCCACCGTGATGCGGTAGTCGGGGATAAATACCACCCTGAGCCGATCGCCCACGCGCGGGTCGTTGTTCACCACCTCCGCCACCCGGTTAATGGCGTAGATAATGTTTTTCGCCAGGTAGTAACCCGGCGCGGCTTTGGCCCCGAACAGGAACACCCTTGGCGTCACACTCTGATCGTCGGGCTGGCTGATGAGTTTCTGATAGCAGTAGAGAATATGCAGCAGGCTGAGGTGCTGGCGTTTGTACTCGTGCAGGCGCTTGATCTGCACATCGAACAGCGCAGCCGGGTTGACAATGATGCCGGTGTGCCGGGCAATGTAGCGGGTAAGCTGCTCTTTGTTCTGCTGCTTGATGCTGCGATAACGCTGACGAAATGCCGGATCGTCGGCATACGCCTCCAGGCCGATCAGCGCCTCAAGGTTATTGGCCCATTCGGTTTTCAGCGTCTCGTCGATCAACCCGGCCAGCGCCGGATTACACTGCTTCAGCCAGCGGCGCGGTGTGATACCGTTGGTGACATTGTGAAACTTCTGCGGCCAGAGCTGGTGATACTCCGGAAAGAGATCGCTGACCACCAGCCGCGAATGCAGCGCCGCCACGCCGTTGACCGCAAATCCGCTGACTACGCAGAGATTGGCCATCCGCACCTGCCCCTCAGCGACGACCGCCAGCTTGTGCCACATCGCTTTGTCATCCGGCCAGTGCTGCTTCACCCGCTTTTTCAGCCGCCGGTTAATCTCTTTAATAATCAGCAGATGGCGCGGCAGCAGCGAACGCATCAGCTTCTCATCCCAGCGCTCCAGCGCCTCCGGCATCAGCGTATGATTAGTGTAAGCAAACACCCGGCTGGTAATCTGCCACGCCTCATCCCAGCCCAGCTGGTGCTCATCCAGCAGCAGACGCAGCATCTCCGGGATGGCTATGGTGGGGTGGGTATCGTTAAGCTGGATCACCTCAAAATCCGGCAGCGTATGAATGCTACGCCCCGCCAGATGGTGACGCCGCAAAATGTCTGCCACTGCACAGGCGCACTGAAAATATTGCTGCATCAGGCGCAGCCGCTTGCCCGCCTGATGGTTATCATTCGGATAGAGCACTTTGGTCAGCTTCGCTGCCTCAATGCCCGGCTGCTCGGCCTGCAGAAAGTGGCCATCATTAAACGCTGTAAGATCAAACGGCTGCGCGCTTACGGCCTGCCACAGGCGCAGCGGCAGCGTCACCCCGTTGCGGTAGCCGATGACCGGCAAATCCCAGGCTTCGCCACGCAGCGTAAAATCGGGATACCAGCGCACAGCGCCCTCTGCCAGCTTTTCGACCCGGCCCCCCATTGCGACCTCGACATCCAGCGCCGCGTTGTGACGAAACCAGGGATAGTGCTCGCGCTGCCAGTCATCGGGCGCTTCCTTCTGCTGACCCTCTTCGAAAGACTGACGGAACAGACCGTACTGATAGTTAAGACCGTAACCGGTTGCCGACTGGCCCACCGTGGCCATGGAATCCAGATAGCAGGCGGCCAGCCGCCCCAGTCCGCCGTTGCCCAGCGCCGGATCGACCTCCTGCTCCAGCAACTCAGATAAGTCGAGCTGCTGCTCAGCGAGCGCAGCACTGACCTCGTTGTACCAGCTGAGATTCAGCAGATTGTTGCCGGTCAGACGGCCCGTCAGAAACTCCATCGACAGATAACTGACGTGCCGCTGCCCCTCTGCCGGGCGCGGTGTTGGTTGTGCGGCCAGCAGCTCCGCCAGCGCCGCGCTGACCGCCTGCCACGCCTGATGCTGCGTCATCTGTTGGGCAGAATGGAGATTCAACTGCTGCCACTGGCGGGTCAGCGCGGCATTAAAACGGGCTTTATTAAATTTTTGCTGCGGCATATCACTCCCTTCCGTTAAGCATGAGGTGAAGCAAAAAGAGAAAGCGCACAGGCTGGCAATCGGCTGCCAGCAACCGATTAAGTAAAGACGCGAGTGAGGAAAAAAGCGACAGCAATCAAAGAAAAACGCCAGCCGGGCGGCTGGCGTGGCAGGCATCAGCAGAGCTCGAGGTGGACCTCATGCTGTTCAATCACTTTCATGACGCTGGCAGGCGGCATTTTATCGGTGTAAAGATAATCCAGCAGGCTCATATTGCCCAGATTCACCATCGCGTTGCGCCCGAATTTCGAATGGTCCACCACCAGCATGACGCAGCGTGAATTTTCGATAATGGCGCGCTTGGTGCGCACTTCGTGATAGTCGAACTCCAGCAGGGAGCCATCCATGTCGATACCGCTGATCCCCAGAATGCCGTAATCGAGGCGGAACTGAGAGATAAAGTCGAGCGTCGCTTCCCCCATTACCGCCCCGTCGCGGGTCCGCACCTCACCGCCCGCGATAATGACGCGGAAATCGGGTTTACCCATCAGCAGCATCGCCACGTTGAGGTTATTGGTGACTACCCGAAGATCGCTGTGGTTCAGCAGCGCATGGGCCACCGCTTCCGGCGTGGTGCCGATGTCGATAAACAGCGTGGCCCCATCCGGGATCTGGCTGGCGACGCGCTCGGCGATGCGCGCCTTCTCCGCTGACCACATCATTTTACGATCGTGCCAGGCGGTATTCTCAGAGCTGGAAGGAAGCGCCGCGCCGCCGTGGTGGCGCTGAATTTTGTTCTGATCGGCCAGATCGTTGAGATCGCGACGAATGGTTTGCGGGCTGACCTCAAAATGGTCCACCAGCTCCTCAGTACTGACATATCCCTGACGACGGACTAAATCGATAATCGCGTCATGACGTTGCGTCTGCTTCACGTTCCTCTCCTGTTAACCTGCATATTTCCGTCTACCGCCGCGTAACATGACGCGTGTCGACCAGCGCCATCGCCAGCCCGACCAGCAGCCCGGCCACATGGGCCGCGTTGGCAATCGCCAGACCAAAGACGCCGAACCAGCCAATCACCAGCCAGACCAGCGCAAAACCGATCAGCCCCCGTTCAAGATAGACGCCACTGTCGGGATCGCGCTCGCCGCGCAGCCAGCAATATCCCATCAGCGCATACACCACACCCGACAGGCCACCAAACCAGATGCCGCTGAACTTCGCCTGCAGCCAGCCACTGAGCAGGGCCGAAATCAGCATAATCACGAACAGTTTGCCGCTGCCCAGCCGCTTTTCTACGGCCCCGCCCAGATACCACCACCACATCAGATTAAACAGGATGTGCAGCAGTGAAAAGTGCAGCAGCGCATGGCTGAACCAGCGCCAGACCTGAAAATGCTGATCAGCATCCGGCCAGGAGAGCCAGGCCATCACGGTTTGATCGCCCATGACCTGCATCAGAATAAACACGGCGATGCAGAGCACCATCAGGCTCATCGTCAGCGGTCCTGCTCGCTCGCGGATGTTCGCCCAGATGTTGCTGCGCTCATAGCGCAGGCCGCTGTCCGTTTTACCGCTGTGCCAGCTGGCCGCCTGATAGCGCCGGTGGTTGGGATCGTGCAGGAACTGCTGAAGTTCGTTTTCGACCACGGAAATCTTGCTTTCATCATCCAGCATGATGACGTAGTGGTTGTCGTGCTCGATCCGCAACGTGACGCCGCGCGTCGCCATATAGTCTACAAATGCCTGCGCCATGCGCGGCTGGTTAAACTGGGTAATGCGCATCAGTAACGCTCCATGTGACGAGCCGCCATCTATTCACTGCCGAGGGCGACCTGCTGAGGAAAAGCAGCGCGCCAGGCATCAAAACCGCCATCAATGCTGTACGCTGCACTGAAGCCCTGACCCAGCAGATACTGTGCTGCGCTTTTGCTGCTGTTGCCGTGATAGCACATTACCAGCACCGGCAGGCTGTGGTCGGCACCACTGATAAACTCGCTGAGGTTGCTGTTGGTCAGATGCAGCGCGCCAGCCGCATGCCCCAGGGCGTAACTCTGTGGATCGCGGATATCCACCAGCAGCGCACCCTGCGCCAGGCGCGTTTGCGCCTGCTGCACATCAATACATTCGAACGTTTCCATGGGATCTCTCATAACAGCATCATGATAGCGCGTAGTGTAACCCGAGAATCCACGCCGATAACCTGACAATCGTTACGGGTATCCGTTTTTTTGGTGGGCAATATGTTAGCTATATCACGCAAAAATGTTTTTAGCGGGTTAAAAGCTGGCGTAAATGTTGGTTTGCGATTATTATTATGCTCGAAAACGAACATTAGTGAACTATTCCGAACATCGGAGGAGATGACGTGGAAACCAAAGACCTGATCGTGATCGGCGGCGGCATCAACGGTGCCGGCATTGCAGCAGATGCTGCAGGACGCGGACTGTCGGTGCTAATGCTGGAGGCGCGGGATCTGGCTTGCGCGACCTCCTCTGCCAGTTCAAAACTGATTCACGGCGGCTTGCGCTACCTTGAACACTACGAATTCCGCCTGGTCAGTGAAGCACTGGCTGAGCGTGAAGTGCTCCTGAAAATGGCGCCGCATCTGGCGTTCCCGATGCGCTTCCGTTTGCCACACCGTCCACATCTGCGCCCGGCGTGGATGATCCGTACCGGCCTGTTTATGTATGACCATCTTGGTAAACGTACCAGCCTGCCGGGCAGTAAGAGCCTGCGCTTTGGCGCGGATTCGGCCCTGAAGCCGGAGATTACGCGCGGATTCGAATATTCTGACTGCTGGGTAGATGATGCCCGCATGGTGGTTCTGAACGCGCAGGAAGTGGTGAAGCGTGGTGGCGAAGTGCGTACCCGCACCCGCGTGACCCGCGCCTGGCGCGAAGGCGGTCTGTGGAAGGTTGAAGCGGAAGATGTCGACAGCGGTAAAATCCACACCTGGCAGGCAAAAGGTCTGGTCAATGCGGCTGGTCCGTGGGTTAAACAGCTGTTCGATGATGGGCTGCAGCTGAAGTCACCTTACGGCATCCGTCTGATCAAAGGCAGTCATATTGTCGTACCGCGCGTTCACACTGAGAAGCAGGCCTATATCCTGCAGAACGAAGATAACCGCATCGTGTTTGTTATTCCGTGGATGGATGAGTTCTCCATCATCGGAACAACCGACGTAGAGTACAAAGGCGATCCTAAAAACGTTCACATCGATGAAAACGAGATCGCGTATCTGCTGAACGTGTTCAACGGGCACTTTAAAAAGCAGCTGACCGCTGACGATATCGTCTGGTCTTACTCTGGTGTTCGTCCACTGTGTGATGATGAATCCGATTCACCGCAGGCAATCACCCGTGATTACACCCTTGACGTGCGCGACGACAACGGTCAGGCTCCTCTGCTGTCAGTGTTTGGCGGTAAGCTGACCACCTATCGTAAGCTGGCCGAGCACGCACTGGAAAAACTGGTGAAGTACTATCCGAATGCGGGTCCGGCCTGGACGAAGAATTGTGTGCTGCCGGGCGGAAATATCAACGGCACCCGCGACGATTACGCCGCCAGCCTGCGTCGCCGTTATCCGTTCATCAGTGAAAACATGGCGCGTCACTTTGCCCGCACCTACGGCAGCAACACTGAAACCCTGCTGGCTGGCGCGAAAAGCCTGAACGATCTGGGTGAGAACTTTGGCCACGAGTTCTACGAAGCAGAATTACGCTATCTGGTACAGCACGAGTGGGTACGTGAACTGGATGATGCCATCTGGCGTCGTACCAAACAGGGCATGTGGCTGACCAAAGAGCAGCAGGCCCGTGTCGCCGAGTGGCTGTCCGCAAAAGCGAAACCGGTTCTGTCGCTGGCTTCCTGAGCAGGCCGAAACCCATAAGAAAGCAGGCTGCGGCCTGCTTTTTTTATGGCTGTCGGCCATTACGATACGGGTGCCAATACTACCCGGGAAAAGCGGCGGGGATAACAGGCTGGAACAGCAAAGAGCCGGGAAGCGTCACACCTGACTAAACGAAGGCGCCTGTGCGGCCATAAACAGGGCCGCACAGACGTTAACGATTGGCGCTTACAGCCTGATCGGTGAAATGTGCCAGATCTCGTCCGCATACTCCTGAATGGTGCGATCTGACGAGAAGTAGCCCATTCCGGCGATGTTCCGGGCTGCGCGACGCTGCCACTCATCCGGCGTGCGGTAGAGCGCATCCACCTTATCCTGCGTGTCCACGTAGCTGCGATAATCCGCCAGCAGCTGGTAGTGATCGCCGAAGTTGACCAGTGAATCGAACAGATTGCGGTAGCGGCCCGGCTCCTGCGGACTGAAGACGCCCGACGCAATCTGAGTCAGTACCTGATGCAGCTCCTCGTCGCCTTCATAGTAGTCACGCGGGTTGTAACCCTTTTTACGCAGGGCTTCGACCTGCGGCGTGGTGTTTCCGAAGATAAAGATGTTCTCTTCGCCGACGTGCTCCAGCATCTCAACGTTCGCCCCATCCAGGGTGCCGATGGTCAGGGCGCCGTTCAGCGCAAACTTCATGTTACTGGTGCCGGACGCTTCCGTGCCCGCGGTCGAGATCTGCTCAGAGAGATCGGCCGCCGGAATAATAATCTGCGCCAGGCTGACGCTGTAGTTCGGGATGAAGACAACCTTGAGCTTGTTCTTCACCTGCGGATCGTTATTGATCACGTTGGCGACGTCATTGATCAGATGAATGATGTGTTTGGCCATATAGTAGGCCGACGCGGCTTTCCCGGCAAAGATGTTGACGCGTGGCACCCAGTTAGCCTGGGGATCGGCCTTGATACGGTTGTATCGCGTGATCACATGCAGGATGTTGAGCAGCTGGCGTTTGTACTCGTGAATACGCTTGATCTGCACATCAAACAGCGCATTCGGATCGAGCACCACATCCAGATTCTTCGCCACCCAGTCAGCCAGACGCCGCTTGTTCTGATGTTTGGCCACCGCCACCTTTTCGATAAAGGCCGGGTAGTCGATCTGCGCTTTCAGTTCGTCGAGCTGGCTGAGATCGGTACGCCAGTTGCGGCCAATTTCGTCATCCAGCACCTCAGAGAGCGCCGGGTTCGCCAGCGCCAGCCAGCGACGTGGCGTCACGCCGTTGGTCTTGTTGCAGAAGCGACCCGGGAACAGACGGGAGAAATCGGCAAACAGCGACTGCACCATCAGATTCGAGTGCAGCTCAGAGACGCCGTTGACCTTGTGACTGACGACCACCGCCAGCCAGGCCATGCGCACCCGGCGGCCATCGTTTTCATCGATGATCGAAATGCGCGACAGCAGATCGATGTCGTCGGGATAGTGATCCTGCACGGTCTTCAGGAAGAAGTCGTTAATCTCAAAAATGATGCTGAGGTGGCGCGGCAGGATCTTGCCGATCATATCGACCGGCCAGGTTTCCAGCGCTTCGCTCATCAGCGTGTGGTTGGTGTAGGAGAACACCTGACAGCAGGCGTCGAAGGCGCTGTCCCAGCTGAACTTATGTTCGTCGATCAGCAGGCGCATCAGTTCAGGGATCGCCAGCACCGGATGTGTATCATTCAGGTGAATCGCAATCTTATCCGCCAGATTGTCCCAGGTCTGATGCATCCGCCAGTGACGATTGAGAATATCCTGCACCGTGGCGGACACCAGAAAATACTCCTGACGCAGTCGCAGCTCGCGCCCGGAGTAGGTCGAGTCATCCGGGTAGAGCACTCGCGAGACGTTTTCGGAGTGGTTTTTATCTTCCACCGCCGCGAAGTAGTCACCCTGGTTGAATTTACCGAGATTGATCTCGTTACTGGCCTGCGCGCCCCACAGGCGGAGGGTGTTAGTGGCGTCGGTGTCGAAGCCCGGGATAATCTGGTCATAGGCCATCGCCAGAATCTCTTCGGTCTCGAGCCAGCGCACCTTAGTGCCTTCATGCTGAACACGGCCGCCAAAACGGACTTTGTAACGGGTGTTGAAACGCTGGAATTCCCACGGATTACCATATTCCAGCCAGTAATCGGGCGACTCTTTCTGCTCACCTTCCACGATGTTCTGTTTGAACATGCCGTAATCATACCGGATGCCGTAACCCCGGCCCGGCATGCCCAGCGTCGCCAGCGAGTCGAGGAAACAGGCTGCCAGACGACCCAGCCCGCCGTTACCCAGACCGGGATCGTTCTCCTCTTCCATCAGTTCGGCCAGATCCAGCCCCATCTCATCCAGCGCCTGGTTGAGATCGTCATAGATCCCCATCGCCAGCAGCGCATTGCCCAGCGTGCGGCCCATCAGGAACTCCATCGACAGATAATAGACCTGACGGACATCCTGAGAGAGCTGGGCACGGCTGGAACGCAGCCAGCGTTCAACCATCCGGTCGCGCACCGCCAGCAGTGAGGCGTTGAGCCACTCATGCTTGTTGGCGATAGAGGGATCTTTGCCGATAGTAAACATCAGCTTATAGGCAATCGAATGCTTTAAGGCATCAACCGTCAACGTTGGTGAGGCGTAAGTGAAAGGTGCGTTCATATCCAGTTTCCCAATCCGTTACATCAAACGTTGGTAGAGATCACGGTAGGCTTGTGCCGCCACCTGCCAGCTAAAGTCCATGCCCATCGCCTGGCGCTGAACATAACGCCACAGTGACGGACGGGACCACAGTACAAACGCGCGCCGGATCGCCCGCAGCAGCGACCATGCGTTGGCATCTTCAAAACTGAATCCGCTGGCGATACCGTCAGCCAGGTTCTCTAACGAGCTGTCGTTGACGGTATCGGCCAGGCCACCCGTACGGCGCACTAAAGGCAACGTACCATACTTCAGGCCATAAAGTTGTGTCAGCCCACAGGGCTCGAATCGACTCGGCACAACGATCACATCCGCGCCACCGACAATGCGGTGAGAGAACGCCTCGTGGTAGCCAATCTGCACGCCCACGCTGCCCGGATGTTCTGCGGCGGCGGCCAGGAAGCCCTGCTGCAGTTCAGCATCGCCCTGTCCCAGCAGCACCAGCTGGCCGCCCTGCGCCAGCAGGCCAGGCAGCGCCTCCAGCACTAGGTCCAGCCCTTTTTGTTTGGTCAGACGGCTGATGACGCAGAATACGGGGGCTTTGTCATCGACCCTGAGGCCCATCGCCACCTGCAGCTGACGTTTGTTCTCCGCCTTCGCTTCCAGCGTGTCGCGGTTGTAGCGCGCGCTGAGCAGCAGGTCGTGCGCCGGGTCCCAGATAGAGGGATCGACGCCGTTAAGAATCCCACTCAGCCGCCCTTCCCGCATCCGCTGCGCCAGCAGACTCTCCATGCCGTAAGCATATTCTGCCGAGGTAATTTCATGGGCGTAAGTCGGACTGACCGCCGTGATATGGTCGGCGTAGAAGAGCCCTGCTTTCAGGAAGGAGATCTGGCCGAAGAACTCCAGACCGTGCATGTTAAAGAACGACCACGGCAGGCCAATCTGGTCCATGTGATGCGCCATGAACAGTCCCTGATAGGCCAGGTTGTGCACGGTGAAGACCGATTTAGCCGGACGACCGCGCGCTTCCAGATAGGCGCAGGTCAGGCCGGCATGCCAGTCATGGGCATGGACGATATCGGGACGCCACATGGAATCCATACCGCACGCCATTTCGCAGCCGACCCAGCCCAGCAGCGCAAAGCGCAGGTAGTTATCGACATAGGCAAACTGCGACTCATCGTGATAGGGACTGCCGGGACGATCGTAGAGGTCAGGTGCATCAATCAGATAGATGCCCACACCGTTAAATTCACCAAACAGCAGACGTATATAACCGGCAAATGTCTCTCGCTCTGTCACTACCTGGAGATCAGGTATGCCTTTGCGCAATGCGGGAAAAGCGGGCAACAGCACCCGCGTATCCGTGCCACCCGCAATCTGCGCCTGAGGTAATGCCCCGACTACATCAGCCAGTCCGCCCGTTTTCAGCAGCGGAAAAAGTTCTGAACAGACATGTAAAACCTGCATCCTCGACCTCATTAAGTTATCCGGCACGCTCCGCGTGCCGATTGCGTAAGTTCCGCTTATCGCTTACAGCCCCGCTTTGGCCAGTCTGGCCAGCATGGCGCGGGTTACCAGCACGATTCCTTCATCCGAACGGTGAAACCGACGACTGTCTTCATCAGGGTTTTCGCCAATCACCATGCCTTCCGGTAACTCGCAGGCGCGATCGATCACGCAGCGACGCAGACGACACGAGCGGCCAACCACCACATCCGGCAGCAGTACGGTTGAATCAATATTGCAAAACGAGTTCACGCGAACCCGGGGGAACAGGACGGAATTCACCACTACCGAACCAGAGATAATGCAGCCGCCCGACACCAGCGAGTTCATGGTCATCCCGTGACTGCCGGAACGATCCTGAACAAACTTGGCAGGCGGCAGTGGCTCCATGTGGGTCCGTATAGGCCAGGTGACGTCATACATATCGAGTTCAGGCATCACCGAGGCCAGGTCGAGATTAGCGCGCCAGTAAGCTTCCAGCGTGCCGACATCGCGCCAGTAAGGCGGCGCGTTGTCATCATTCTGCACGCAGGAGAGCGCAAAGGAGTGTGCATAGCCTTCACCGCTGGCCACCACTTTCGGCAGGATATCTTTGCCGAAGTCGTGGTTAGAGCCAGGCGTCTGCAGATCCTCTTCCAGCAGCTCATAGAGATAATCCGCGTTAAACACGTAGATCCCCATGCTGGCGAGCGACTGCGTGTCATCACCCGGCATGGTAGGCGGCTTCGCGGGTTTCTCCACGAAGTCGATCACCATGTTCTCTTCATCCACCGCCATCACGCCAAACGCGGTGGCTTCATGCACCGGCACGGGCAGACAGGCGATAGTACATTTCGCCTCATTGACCACGTGGTCCAGCAGCATGCGGGAGTAATCCATCTTATAAATGTGGTCCCCGGCAAGGATAACGATGTACTGCGCCTGATAGCGGCGAATCACATCAAGGTTCTGCGTCACTGCATCCGCCGTGCCGCGATACCACTGTTCTGTCGAAAAGCGCTGCTGCGCTGGCAGCAAATCGACAAACTCATTCATCTCTTCGTTGAAGATCGACCAGCCACGCTGGATATGCTGAGTCAGGGTGTGAGACTGATACTGTGTAATCACGCCAATCCGTCGGATACCGGAGTTGACGCAGTTGGAGAGGGCAAAGTCGATAATGCGGAACTTGCCGCCGAAATGCACCGCCGGTTTGGCACGCCTGGCCGTTAAATCGACCAGTCGTGTGCCGCGTCCGCCGGCGAGGATCAGAGCAACCGTCTGTGTAGGGAGCTGGCGAGCCAGCATCAGGTGATCTGTTCTATCTAACTTAACCATGTCTGACTCCTTATGATTGCTTTTGGAACACGCACACACCGTGTGCGGGACCATGCCAGACAGTTAGCAGGATGGGGTTGTCGTCCCCGGCGAAAGGAGGAAGGGCACGCCATTCTCCGTCTGGTAACACGATGTCATTCACCTTATCCGTGGCATTTATTGTTATTAACCAGCGGCCGGACAGCAGGATCTGCAATCTGTGCATCCCCTGCGCCCAATCATCGTGTTGCAGTGGCTGGCCACCGGCATTGAGCCACTGCACATTGCCGTCACCGTCCTGCCACCAGCGATCTGCGGTCAGCGCCGGAATGCGCTGACGCAGACGAATCAGTGCGGCGGTAAATCCGACTAATCCCTTCTCATCCGCCCGCCAGTCAAGCCAGCTCAGGGCGTTGTCCTGACAGTAGGCGTTGTTATTGCCATGCTGCGTGTGGCCGCGCTCATCGCCCGCCAGCAGCATGGGCGTGCCCTGCGACAGCAGCAGCGTCGTCAGCAGTGCCCGTACGCTGCGGCGGCGGCGTTCAATCACGTCAAAGCCGACGTTCAGCCCCTCTTTGCCGTGATTGTGACTGTAGTTATCGCCGTGGCCATCCCGGTTATCTTCCCCGTTCGCTTCGTTGTGTTTGCGCTCGAAGCTCACTACATCCCACAGCGTAAAGCCGTCATGCGCGGTGACGAGGTTAACTGTTGCGTGAGGCGCCCGGTCATCGTGCTGATAGAGATCGCTTGAGGCAGCAAAGCGGCGGGCAAATTCGCCATTACTTAAGGCGCCGTGCAACCAGTAACGACGTGCGGTGTCACGAAACTGATCGTTCCATTCAGCAAACGGCGGCGGAAAACGGCCAACCTGATAGCCGTCAGGACCGATATCCCAGGGTTCAGCTATCAGCTTGACCTGAGAAAGCAGCGGACAGGCGCGAATCGCGGCAAAAAAAGGCGCATCGCGCTGGTAATCGGGTGTGCGGCCCAGTACCGGTGCCAGGTCGAAGCGGAAACCGTCAACATGGCAGACCCTTACCCAGTAGCGCAGCGCCTCTAACGCCCACGCCATCACCTGCGGATGGTGGATGTTCAGCGTGTTGCCGCAGCCGGTCCAGTTCTGATAACCGCCCTGCTCGTCCAGCCAGTAGTAGCTGGCGTTATCGATGCCCCGCATGGCGATCGTCGGGCCAGTCTCATCCAGTTCGGCGGTGTGGTTAAATACCACATCCAGCACCACCTCGATGCCCGCAGCATGCAGGTTCTTCACCGCCTGCTGAAACTCCTGCAACGGCGTTACCCCCGGCTGGCCGGAGCCGTAACGGGGGTCAATCGCCCAGAGCGCAAAAGGGTTGTAACCCCAGTAGTTGCTGAGGCCAAGCCGGAGCAGCCGGGGTTCACTGGCGAAATGCGCTACCGGCAGCAGCTCCAGGGTAGTGATCCCGAGCTGACGCAGGTAATCCACCATAACAGGATGACCCAGCGCCGCGTAAGTCCCGCACAGCGTTTCCGGAATTTCCGGATGCAGCAGCGTCAGACCGCGAACGTGAGCCTCGTAGATGACGGTGTTGCCCCACGGGATACGCGGTGCAATATCGTCCTGCCAGTCGAAGTCTTCCGCGACGACCCGTGACTTCGGCGCAATCGCTGCGTTGTCATGCGGGTCGGGCTGCGCTTCGCCGCCATAGAACAGCGGGTCATCCGGCACATCGCCCTCAACTGCGCGGGCGCAGGGGTCAACCAGCAGTTTCGCCGGATTAAAACGATGCCCCTGCGCGGGTGCCCAGGGGCCATGCACCCGGTAGCCGTAGCGTTGTCCGGGTTTGAGTGCCGGAATGTATCCATGCCAGATATCCCCACTGCGGCCAGGCAGATCAAAGCGCGCTTCCGTCCCCTCTTCATCAAACAGGCAGAGCTCTACGCGCCCGGCATGCTGGGAAAAAAGGGTAAAGTTAACGCCTTTGCCATCGTAACTGGCACCCAGCGGTTCGGGATCGCCGGCAGTGATGATCATTCCGCCTCCCGCACCAGCCAGACCGTTGCCAGCGGCGGCAGATTGAGGCTCAGCGACTGCGGTCGCCCGTGGCTGTGCTGCTCATCGGTATGCACCCGATGAATGCGCACGTCGCTGCCGTGATACTCATGCTGGTCGGTGTTCAGCACTTCACGCCAGTAGCCAGGCTGGTTCACGCCAAGTCGATAGCCCGGACGCGGCACTGGCGTAAAATTACTGACCACAATGAGTTCGTTGCCTTCACGGTCACGGCGCACAAAGGCGAAGACCGAGTGCTCCGCATCATCCACCACCAGCCACTCGAAGCCTGCCGGATCGAAGTCGAGCTGATGCAGCGGCGTATAGTGCTGGTAAGTATGATTAAGGTCGCGCACCAGACGCTGAACACCGTGATGCCAGTTGTCATCGCCTTCCAGCAGATGCCAGTCCAGGCTGACGTCATGGTTCCACTCGCGGCCCTGCGCAAATTCGTTGCCCATAAACAGCAGTTTCTTGCCGGGGAAGCCCCACATCCAGCCGTAATAGGCGCGCAGGTTGGCAAACTTCTGCCAGGCGTCGCCCGGCATTCTGTCGAGAATTGAGCGCTTGCCGTGCACCACTTCGTCATGCGACAGCGGCAGCACAAAGTTTTCGGTGTAGTTGTACATCATGCCGAAGCTCATCAGGTTGTGATGATGCTTGCGGTAGATGGGATCGACCTGCATATAGTCGAGGGTGTCGTGCATCCAGCCCAGGTTCCATTTGAACCAGAAGCCCAGCCCGCCGCCTTCGGTAGGACGCGTAACGCCAGGGTAGTCGGTTGACTCCTCCGCCATCGTGACCGAACCGGGCGCCACGGTGCCGAGTGTGCGGTTGGTGTAACGCAGGAATTCAATCGCTTCGAGATTCTCGCGGCCACCATACTGGTTTGGCACCCACTCGCCTTCGTTGCGGCTGTAGTCGCGATAGATCATCGATGCCACCGCATCCACGCGCAGGCCGTCGATTCCAAAACGCTCTGTCCAGTAGAGCGCATTGCCCGCCAGATAGTTGCTCACTTCCCGGCGGCCAAAATTGTAGATCAGGGTATTCCAGTCCTGATGGAAACCTTCACGTGGATCGCTGTGCTCATAGAGCTGGGTGCCATCGAACCGCGCCAGACCGAAGTCATCGCTGGGGAAATGGCCCGGCACCCAGTCGAGCAGCACGTTCAGACCCGCTTCATGGGCGCTGTTGATAAAGTCGCGGAAATCATCCCGGGTGCCGAAACGGCGGGTCGGCGCATACATGCCCAGTGGCTGATATCCCCAGCTGCCGTCAAACGGATGTTCGTTGATCGGCAGCAGTTCGATATGGGTAAAGCCCATCTCTTTGACGTAGGGCACCAGCTGTTCAGCCAGCTCTTTGTAGCTCAGCCAGAAATTGTTGTCGGTGTGGCGACGCCAGGAGCCCAGATGCACTTCATAGATAGAGACAGGTGCATCAAAGCCGTTGGCAGCCTTGCGCGACGCTTTCATTTCAACCGGCTCTGGCAGGCCACAGATCATCGATGCGCTCTCCGGACGCATCTGCGCTTCGAACGCATAGGGGTCCGCTTTAATACGCAGTTCGCCGTTGGCATCGATAATTTCATATTTGTAGAGCTGGCCATTCACGGCGCCTGGCACAAACAGCTCCCAGATCCCCAGCTCCTGACGCAGACGCATCGGATGTCGGCGACCATCCCAGAAGTTGAAATCGCCGACGACCGAAACACGACGGGCGTTAGGTGCCCAGACGCAGAAGCGGGTCCCGGTCACACCATCGATCACATCACCGTGCGCGCCCAGTGTTTCATAAGGACGCAGATGCGTGCCTTCTGCCAGTAGCCACAGGTCCATCTCCTGCAGTAACGGGCCGAAGCGATAGGCATCGTCGACCAGATTTTGCTGGCCATGCCAGTTGACCGCCAGCTGATAGCGGAACGGATTTTTGCGGCGTGGTATGACACCACTAAAGAAGCCACGCGCATCTTCACACGCCAGCTGAGCCAGTTTGCGCCCGGTAGAGGTTTCAATGACCCATACCTCAAGCGCTTCGGGGAGCAGTGCTCTGACTTCAAGGCCCTGCTGAGTCCGGTGCATCCCTAGTAACGAAAAAGGGTCGGCATAATTACCTGCAAACAGGGCATTGATCGCCTCGCGATCGGGAAGCTCTGACATGACTTTCTTCCTGTGATAATTGGCAGCCGAAATGAACGCAACATAGCCTGTGGCGCTTCATCTGCGCTGCTCTTCATTGAGCCATACGTACGACGGCAAAAGGAGTCAGGCCATTCCATGGAAAAGGTGTTTTGCCGTGTACCACAACCAGTTAGTCCAAAAAGCAAAAGCGTTACCTGTGGCACATCATGGTTAAATCATAGCTTGGTCCCGGCAGTTGCCATGAACTTAAGCAAAATATTCTTCACCGATCGGCAAAAAACAGAAGCCGGTCACTGAGTAAGCGAAACGGCAGTGAGTTTCGCATAAGATAAAGCCAGAAAAGTTCGGCTAAGCGGGTGATAAAACAGGGCTATGTTGCTCTGAACCACCGCGCTCACCGTGCTGTTTTTTTCACCTGAACATAACGGCTTTTCTGCCACCAGCCCGACGCTGGTCGTTATCCTGACCAGACGAGAGGGCTAGTGGGAAAAACTACCTGATAATTTCTTGTAAAGCGATGGTTAACGGTATGTTTCTTGAGAAAAGGCGTTACCTTAAGGAGGCGTAAAAATTGAACCGGCTTCGCGCGATCCGTTTTTTTCGCGAAAGCTACATTTCTGTTTTTTTGTATCAGCCCGCAAAGATGAGCTGACGGGCGCAAAAGGATTTTTCTGGCTTTGCAGGAAAAGTCTGTAATACATCATGCTAATTTCTCTCCTCCGGTATTCCGTGATTGAGATATCTTTTTGCTTTGGGTGCCAGGTTCAGATATGAACACAACGGTTCTGTTAAGCGGAGATCAATAAAAGTGCATCGACGACAACGCCTCTGATTACCGGATTCATCGTGCCAGAGGCAGGATGATTAAAACAATAAGAAGTGCATGTATGGTAATTCCTGATAATTTTTACGTCAGGATATTCATAGCAGGATAGAAGACCGCCCGTTTTCCTGCGGATACATTCTGCTTAAATCCGGCTTCATCCCGTTCAGGTTTACGCCTGCAGCGCAATCAAAGTTAACCTGCCGGGAGAGAGACTGTTGAAGATCTCAGCTATTCCGGCGCCCTAAAAAGGGTTAAACGCCTGTGGCATTATCTGCCTGAACGCCTGGGCGACCTAAACCGTCATTCAGGAATGGCGATATTCTTTTATCCTGTTTTACTATTTGCAGATTTGACCAGGAATAAACCTGATAAACGGATTAACGATGATGCTGTCTTAACACGGACCGGTGTGCTTCAGGCTCTGGTGCGGTGAATACAGGGGCAATTGAAAATCTCTTTTTTGTCGTTAATCCGTAGATAACTCCGGTCATTCTTTCATAGCAGAAACGCTATTTAAAAATGCAGATAATCAAATACCCCGACCTGCTTATGGGCGGCTCAACTATGATGATGCCACTTATAGTGAAGGGTATGCAGCTGTCCGGGAGCGTGAGGTCAGCATGGCGGTTATCCGCGCCAGTCACGGATGCAATACACCTGCAGACAGTACCATCGGTAAGCTTACTGGCAGCTGCTCACATTCGGTTTAACAGCGCCAGACCCTGACCTGATAAAGCCGCAGCCAGGGGTCAGAGGCGACAGAGTGCAGAAATGTGCTGGTACAGAATCAGCTATGCAGGCCAGAAGGTGTAGTGCACTGCCATGACTCCCGCAGGACTTAAAGATGACTGGCGGAATCCTTCTCTATCAGACGCAAAAATAACAGGCAGTGCGTCGATGGTGCGCAGGAAATTAATATCGATAATCTATGACAGCAGCACATCACGTCAGGATGATGCCAGTGTCTGGAAGAGCGCCAGCTGTAACAGAGGGCCTGATTTATTAAATGAACGCCCGGTGCTGAAAGACAAAAATAAACCTGTTAAGACTCATTTAAAACGTCTTTGAAACTAATCTGGTTTATGTGCATTGCCAGATGTCAGTGTCTCACCGGGACGCATCATTATGCTCCTGGCTATCGGACATAACGTTCTCCCCGTTAACAAAGGAATTATATTTCACTTTGATCAGCTCACGAAAACTTCAGTTAACAAAAAGATAAAAAAACTATAACAGTCATTTTGAGCACTATCACACTTTACAAAATAAGGTCTTCAGACTCATATTCATCAATTGAAAACGAGACAATAAAACCGTATCAAAGGAAACGGCATCCGTTCAGGTGTCACTACAAAAAGGAGCAATAAAAATGGCAAAACATTGGTCAGGACAAATTTGTCCTAAGACGGGAGACTACGGTCAGTATCATGATACGGATAACAGCTATGCCGGGTCAGATTATGATCGTCACGTGAAAAAAGACGATCCGTTCCCGCCTGCCAAAAACAATCATCATTTTGAAGAGAAATGATTGATTAATGAAAAAGCCCTTCGGGGCTTTTTCTTTGCACACATCAGGATTTGGAAAGAAAAATCGTCCAGTAAAAAGATAATCAGGGATTTTAACTCCCCTTTTTGAATATCACTGTGCCACAGAACATCGAACGTTTTACGCCGAGAGCATAATAACGTTCTCCTGAATCTGGAAACCCCATTAAAAAGCCCGTAACCCTTTACCAGGATTACGGGCTTTCATAGAGCAGCCTGTCGTCGCTATCTCACCTGTCAGCTCTGGCTACAGAAAACGGGTTTACTCAGTCGATTAACAACCGCAGCATACGACGTAGCGGTTCGGCTGCGCCCCACAACAGCTGGTCGCCCACCGTGAAGGCGGAGAGATATTCCGGTCCCATGTTCAGCTTGCGCAACCGGCCAACCGGTGTGGTCAGCGTGCCGGTAACAGCGGCGGGTGTCAGCTCACGCATAGTCAGCTCACGATCGTTCGGCACCACTTTGACCCACTCATTGTGCGACGCCAGCAGCTGCTCAATGTCGGCCAGCGGCAGATCGCGTTTCAGCTTCAGCGTAAAGGCCTGGCTGTGGCAGCGCAGCGCACCGACGCGTACGCATAATCCGTCAACCGGAATGATGTCAGTGGTGGCGAGGATCTTGTTGGTCTCCGCCTGACCTTTCCACTCTTCGCGGCTCTGGCCGTTCTCCAGCTGTTTGTCAATCCATGGGATCAGGCTGCCAGCCAGCGGCACACCGAAGTTATCGGTTGGCAGTGTACCGGAACGGGTAAAGTCAGTGACGCTACGCTCAATATCAAGAATGGCAGAAGCCGGGTTCTGCAGCGCAGGCGCAACGTGGTCGTGCAGCATGCCCATCTGGGTCAGCAGCTCACGCATGTGACGCGCGCCGCCGCCAGACGCGGCCTGATAGGTGGCGACTGACGCCCACTCCACCAGGTTCTGTGCAAACAGGCCACCCAGCGACATCAGCATCAGGCTGACGGTACAGTTCCCGCCGACAAAGGTCCTGATGCCCTGGTCGATGCCCTGGCGGATCACGGCATGGTTGACCGGATCCAGGATGATGATGGCGTCTTCTTTCATGCGCAGCGTGGAGGCCGCATCAATCCAGTAGCCCTGCCAGCCGCTGTCGCGCAGTTTTGGGTAAACGTCGCTGGTATAGTCGCCGCCCTGGCAGGTAATGATGATATCCAGCGCACGCAGTGCCTCGATATCAAACGCATCCTGCAGTGTGCCCTGCTGCTTACCCGCAAAGGCGGGAGCCGCCTGGCCATGCTGCGACGTCGAGAAGAAGACCGGATTGATTGCATCAAAATCGCGTTCTTCGCTCATGCGGGACATCAGCACAGAGCCGACCATACCGCGCCAACCAACAAAACCTACATTCTTCATGTCGTGTCCGTCTCAGGCGGTTTTACACCTGCTTTTCATTTCAGAGGAGAGAGCGGCATGCTATTTTCACGCCGCTCTGCGTAATAATGAGAGTGACCTGTCTCTGCTCACTCTACAAAATGCAGGGCGGGTAGCAAGTGAATTAATTCGATTAGGCTAACTTTTTCAGCAGTGTAACTAATAACCCCGCTTTTTCGCGGATAACAGGGTGCCAGACCGATGACTGAAATGATTTCAGCGACAATATTATTGTTGTTAATTATGGATCCGCTGGGCAATCTGCCGATTTTTATGTCGGTTTTAAAGCATCTGGAGCCGAAACGGCGGCGAGTGGTACTGATCCGCGAAATGCTGATCGCGCTGATTATTATGTTGCTGTTCCTGTTTACCGGCGAACGCATCCTGGCCTTTTTAAACCTGCGCACCGAGACGGTGTCGATTTCGGGCGGCGTCATCCTGTTTCTTATCGCCATCAAAATGATTTTCCCGTCGGCTGAAAGCAGCAGCTCTGGCTTACCGGCAGGGGAAGAGCCGTTCCTGGTGCCGCTGGCGATTCCGCTGGTGGCCGGGCCCTCGCTGCTGGCAACGCTGATGCTGCTGTCGCATCAGTATCCGCATCAGATGTCGCATCTGGTGGGTGCGCTGTTGATCGCCTGGGGCGTGACGGTGGGGATTCTGCTGATGTCAGGGCTGTTCCTGCGCCTGCTGGGTGACAAAGGTGTGAATGCGCTGGAGCGACTGATGGGATTGATACTGATTATGCTGGCAACCCAGATGTTTCTCGACGGGATTCGGGCTTATCTGAAGCTGTAAATACGCCTCTGCGCTTCCCGTCACGCGGGGAGCGCAGAGGTCGCGTCTTAAGAGAGCAGCGTAAAGGCGATCATCCCGACCACCGCGCCAACGGTGCCGAGAATGGTCTCCATCAGCGTCCAGGTCTTCAGCGTTTCCGCTTCGCTGGCCCCGGTAAAGCGACCAAACAGCCAGAAACCGGCATCGTTAACGTGGCTGATAATAATTGAGCCCCCGCCGATGCAGATCGACAGCGCCGCCAGCTGGGCACCGCTGTAGTGCAGCGGTTCAATCACCGGCATGATCAGCCCGACCGTCGTCAGGCAGGCAACCGTCGCCGATCCCTGAATAACCCGCACCGCACCCGACAGGATAAAGCAGGCCAGCGCAATCGGCAGGCCCGCGCCGGTCAGTGCATTGCCCAGCACCGGGCCGACGCCGGAGTCGACCAGCACCTGCTTAAAGACACCGCCGGCCCCAATCACCAGCAGGATAATCCCGGCGGGCTGCAGCGCACTGCCGCACACCTGCATGACCCGCTCTTTGTCCATGCCCTGACGATACGCCAGGCCATAGATTGCCACCAGCAGCGCCAGCAGAATAGCGGTGAACGGATGGCCGATAAACTCCAGCCACTCATACAGGGTGGTGCCTTCGGTTGTGAAGCGTGCGCCGATGGTTTTCAGCCCCACCAGCACCAGCGGGAAGAGAATCAGTGAGAGGCTGAAGCCAAATGACGGCAGTTTGCTCTCATCCACATCGGGTTGATGATCTTCCGGCGGTGCGCTGAACGTCACGTGTTTGCCGATGAAGTTGCCAAACAGCGGTCCGGCAATCAGCATACCGGGGATGGCTGCGCAGAGCCCCAGCAGGATCATCCAGCCAAAGTCCGCGTGCATCTGTGACGCCAGCAGCATCGGGGCTGGTCCAGGCAACAGAAACGCCGCCGCAGCTGCCACTCCGGCAAACAGCGGAATAACCAGCTTCACCAGATTGCCACCCGTGCGCCGCGCCACCGCAAACGCGATGCTGATCAGCAGCACGACGGCCACCTCAAAGAAGAGCGGCAGCGCGCAGATCAACCCGGCGATGCCCATCGCATAGTGCGCCCGGCTCTGTCCAAAGGTTTTCAGCATCCGGATAGCGATCTGATCCACCGCACCAGTTTCATGCAGGATTTTGCCGAACATCGCACCCAGCGCGACCACGATAGCGAGGAAGCCGAGCGTGCCGCCCATCCCCTTCTGCATGGTTTCAGCAATCTTATTCAGAGGCATGCCGGAGAAGAGCCCGGCACCGATTGAGACTAACATCAGCGCGACAAAAGCGTGCATACGCGCTTTCATCACCAGAAAAAGCAGCAGCAGGACAGAGCCTGCTGCGGTCAGAACAAGTGTTGCGGTATTCATCTCTAACCCTGGCTGATAGCGTCCCGGATCGTCGCAACTGTCGCCGCCACAACCTCGTCCAGTGAATGGGTGATATCCACGACCAGCACATCCGGCTCGTCGCTGTCCGGCTCTTCCAGCGTGGCAAACTGTGTCACCAGCATCTGTGGTTTAAAGAAGTGGCCTTTACGCGCTTTCAGGCGGGCTTCAATGGTGTCGAAATCACCTTTCAGGTAGATGAAACGCAGGTTGTCGTTTCCCTGACGCAGAATGTCGCGATAGCTTTTCTTCAGGGCTGAACAGACAATCACGGAAATCGCCTGGGTGCGCTGCATTGCAAAGGCGGCGTCGTTCAGCGCCTGCAGCCACGGCTGACGATCGTTGTCATCCAGCGGATGGCCATCGGCCATCTTCATGATGTTGGCGCGGGGATGGAGAAAATCACCGTCAAGAAAGGCTGTGTTCAGCTGATGAGAAACCTGGTTGGCGACGGCAGACTTTCCGCTGCCTGAAACGCCCATCAGGATAAAAACGTGATGCGACGGGGATTGCGTAGTCATTTTTCTGCTCCGGCAGGTGAGAATTGCCAATGTTACCGATAACAATGTCGTTTCTCATTCTCCTGGCCGCTTAACAGCCTGGCAACCCTTTTACCGGGAAAAGCGTGAAAGTGTGAGCTGACTCATAAAAACATCACAATCAGATGCTGCCACCTTCACTGATCTCAAAACCGACATCGTGCAGCGAATTGTCACTGTTTTCACCTGCGATGCGTGCCAGCAACAGAGCCGCTGCTTCGCGCCCCATCCGGTCGCGCGGCGTCAGCACCGTGGCGAGCGGTGGCGTAACGACCTGACTGATATCATGGCCATGAAAGCCGGCAATCGCCATCTGTGAAGGCACCTGTAATCCCTGGCGCTGGCACTCGAACATTGCGCCGACCGCCAGATCGTCATTGGTACAGAACAGGCTGTCTGTTTCCGGATAGAGACGCTGCGCCTCGCGCAGCAGATCGCCACCGGCACTGAAAGAGGAGGCCTCCTCCATCATCACACTGCGTGGCGTCAGCCCTGCTTCACGCATCGCGATTTCATATCCGCGCTGCTTTTGTAGCGTACGTTCATCCAGTCGCGCGCCCAGGTAGACCGTATAGCGATGGCCTTTAGCGAGAATGGCCCGCGTCATCTGCCGGGCGGCCTCAACGTTATTAAAGCCCACCGCCATATCCAGGCAGGGCGTTACGCTGTCCATCACCTCAATGACCGGAATCCCGGCTACCTCCAGCATCCGCAGCGTGCCTGGCGTATGCGTGCGTTCGGTCAGGATGACGCCATCGATGTTCCAGCCGAGCAGCGATCGCAGCTGCAGCTCCTCTTTTTGCGGGTTGTAGCCAAAGTGGGCGACCAGCGTCTGGTAGTTGGCTTCATCAGTGACGGCTTCGATGCCGCGCAGGACGTCGGCAAACACCTGGTTGGTGAGGGATGGCAACAGTACACCGATGGCACGACTGGTGGCGTTAGAAAGCATATCGGGGGCGCGATTGGGGATGTAGCCCAGCTCATCCAGAGCCACCGCAATCTTATCCCGCAGGGCAACGGAGACCTGTTCAGGATTGCGCAGGTAGCGGCTGACGGTCATTTTGGTAATGCCGACGCGATCGGCAACGTCCTGTAATACCGGTCTTTTCTTCTTCATCGTAGCGCCTGGGATCGCCCTGAAAGCTTAAGTACGATGAGTCTATCACTTTTTTGTCACAAAATTGCCAACCGGGCACGACAAGGCGCGCCCGTCATCGGCTTAAACCGGTGGTAAATCAAACAGCAGGACTTCTGCCGTGGTACTGGCTTCGAGAGTCAGCGCGTTTTCGTCCCAGATAGCCAGGGCGTCGCTGGTAGTGACCGGATGACCGTTAACGGTCACGTCCCCTTTCACCACCTGAATCCAGATCCGGCGGCCCGCCTCAATCGCGACGTTATCCTGCTCACCGGCTGACAGCACCCAGCGCGACAGCGTCATGTCCTGATAAACCTTCAGCGATCCGTCACGTGCATCCGGGCTGAGCACCAGCTGGCGACCCTGCACATCCGGGAAGCGGCGCTGGTCATAGCGCGGCTCAATGCCGTTGCGCTCAGGCATGATCCAGATCTGATAAAGGTGCAGCGGCTCGCTTTCGCTGGCGTTGTACTCGGAGTGACGCACGCCGGTACCCGCGCTCATAATCTGGAACTCACCCGCCGGGATCTGCTCTTTGTTACCCATGCTGTCCTGATGCTCAACCGTACCGGAGAGCACGTAGGTCAGGATCTCCATATCTTTATGAGGATGGGTACCAAACCCCTGACCGCCCGCGATGACATCTTCATTGATAACCCGCAGCGCGGAGAAGCCCATAAAGTTCGCGTCGTAGTAGCCGGCGAAAGAGAAAGTGTGCCAGCTATCCAGCCAGCCATGGTTTGCGTGACCACGTTCTTCAGCTTTGCGTACATAGATCATGTTCAAATCTCCTCAATTTTTTTTGTAGTGTGTTCCTGAGGCGGTCAGATTGATAGCTGAAAAACTTCACTCCTCTGTTCAAAATAGTTGAACAAAGGACGGGGAGTGGCTGAAAAGCACTGAAGGAGAGCAGGCAAAAAAAAGCCAGCACGCGGCTGGCTAAAAATACTGGAAGCAATGTGAGCAATGTCGTGCTTTCCCGGGCTGCCGTGCGACCTCCCGTGAATGCATGACAATAATAATCATTATCATTCTCGTCTGTAAAGTCTTTTGCACTAATTTTGTCTTGATTATCTGGCTGATTTCCCTGATGTTTAAAAGGTTTCTGCCAACCAGAGGAGCGATTATGGAGATCACTGTCCGCCACGTTATGCCCGACGATGCCACTGCGCTGCACCGGATCTACAGCCAGCCCGATACCCAGGCCAGCACACTCCATCTTCCCTACTCGTCGCTTCAGATGTGGCAGAGTCGTCTCGCCGCCCCGCAGCCCAATGCTCATCTGCTGGTCGCCTGTATCGGCGAGGAGGTCGTCGGACAGTGTGCGCTGCAGGTGGAAGAGCGTGCCAGACGGCGCCATGTCGCCTCCCTGGGAATGGGTGTGGATGCGCGTTACCGGCAGCGTGGCGTGGGCACCGCCCTGATGCGCGAAATGGTCGCGTTGTGCGACAACTGGCTCCAGGTTCGCCGGATGGAGCTGACGGTGTTTGTCGACAATGACCCGGCCATCGCCCTTTATCAGCGTTTTGGTTTTGAAATTGAGGGCACGGCGAGAGGCTTTGCGATGCGGCACGGCGAGCTGACTGATGCGCACTATATGGCGCGGGTTAAATCTGACGTGTGAAAGCAGCAAGGGCACGGACCTGCCCTTGCTGCTGATAACCCTGTCAGTGAACGTCTGAGATCAGTAACCGGCGCTTAAATCATCAACGCTGCGCGGATCGGAGGCGCCATACAGCATGCCATCCGGCCCGATCATGATGCTCTGGGTGCTGCCCATCGACGGCAGCACCTTCACATGCTGACCTTTGTTCTCCAGCAGGCGCAGCGTGTCGGGACTGAAGCCCTTCTCTACACGCAGCTGATCTGGCAGCCACTGATGATGGAAGCGCGGCGCATTGGTGGCTTCCGCCACGTTCATACCGAAATCGATGCTGTTGACCACCATCTGCAACACCGTAGTGATGATGCGGCTGCCGCCAGGACTGCCGGTGACCAGCCAGGTTTTCCCGCCTTTGGCGACGATGGTTGGCGACATAGATGACAGCGGCCGTTTCGCCGGCTGCACGGCATTCGCTTCGCCGCCGACCAGCCCATAGACATTTGGCGTGCCCGGCTTGGCGGAGAAGTCATCCATCTCGTTGTTCATCAGGATGCCGCTGTTACCTGCCACAATTCCGCTGCCAAAATAGGTGTTAAGCGTGTAGGTGACCGCCACCGCGTTGCCCTGCTTATCCACCACCGAGAAATGGGTGGTCTGATTGCTTTCATAAGGCTCCAGCTTGCCCGGTTTGATCTCGCTGGACGGACGCGCCTTCGCCACGTCGATCTGCTGCGCCAGCGTTTTCGCATAGGCTTTGCTGGTCAGCGCCTGCCACGGCACCTTCACGAAATCGGGGTCACCGAGATATTCCGAGCGGTCCGCGTAGGCATATTTTTCCGCTTCCGCCATCACCTGCATGGCGTCCGCGCTGCCAAAGCCCATCTTCGCCAGGTCGAAGTTCTCCAGAATATTCAGGATCTGCACGATATGGATGCCCCCGGATGAGGGCGGTGGCATAGAGAAGACTTCATAGCCCCGATAGGTGCCGCTGACAGGCGTTCGTTCCACCGCGCGGTAGGCCGCCAGATCCGCTTTACTGATCAGGCCGCCGTGCTGCGCCATCTCTCCGGCGATCTCATCCGCGATCTCCCCCTTGTAAAAGGCATCCGGCCCCTGGCGGGCGATGAGCTGCAGGCTGTGCGCCAGGTTTTTCTGCACCAGCCGATCCCCTTTCTGCCACGGCGTACCGTCCGGCTTATAGAAGATCGCTTTACTGTTGGGGTGATTAATCAGGACCTCTTTGCCGTAGGTTTTCAGGTCATCCGCCAGCGCGTCGTTGACCGGAATACCCTCGCGCGCCAGTTTGATCGCCGGTGCCAGCAGGGTGCTCAGCGGCAGCGTGCCATATTTCTGCGCGGCCAGCGCCAGTCCGGCGACGGTGCCGGGGGTGCCGGAAGCGAGGTGCGAAGTGAGCGACAGTTTGCTGTCGGCATTACCCTGCTTGTCCAGGAACATATCACGTGATGCGTGTCCCGGTGCCATTTCACGAAAATCGATGGCAGTGGCACGACCCGAGGCCGTACGCAACAGCATAAAGCCGCCGCCGCCCAGGTTGCCCGCCTGCGGGTGAGTCACAGCCAGCGCAAAGCCCACAGCGACCGCGGCATCGACCGCATTGCCGCCCTGGCGCAGGATATCCACGCCCACCCGGGTCGCCATCGCATCCACCGACGCGACCATGCCGTGCTGCGCCTTCACCGGATGAAACGTATCGCTGTCCACACCATAAGAGACCGGTGGGGCCTGCACGGGTGCGGCGTGCGCACCTGCTACCACGGTCATGCTCATTACCAGCGACCAGCTGAGCTGACGCACCCTGTTCTGCATTTTCATCCTGCCACCATCCTGTGTTGTTATTTACAATTTTTTATCATTTCTGCAAGTGCCTACAAATACAGCAAAATAACCGGGGTTAAGTCAAATCCGGAATACATCTGAAAGTAAGGTCTGTGATATCGGGTAAACTTATGGCTGCGACCCCGATGTCGGTGCGCGGTGTTGCGCACCCGGAACCCGCATTAAGAAAGGAGGAGTCATGAAAAAGTGGATGATGATTTTCGCCACCCTGCTGCCTTTCGCCAGCCAGGCGACCACGCTGAACAGCACCAACGATCCCAACCGGTCGGGTTATAACCCCAGCCAGCAGCGGATGCAGTCGCAGATGCAGAGCCAGCAGCAGCAGCAACAGCTGAAGCTGCGCCAGGATCAGCAGCGTCAGACACAGGATACGCAGCGTAAAATGCAGGAACAGCGCGACAGCGCCCGGCAGCGGGTGATCAACTCGCAGCCGGGCCAGCAGACGCAGAACCCGAATCAGAACTAATTAAAATCGGGGCCGATAATGTCGATCGCATCGGTACAGATGGCATCGACACCCCATCTGAGCAATGTCCTGGCGCGATCCGGGCTGTTGACGGTATAAACCAGAATTCTGAGGCCTGTGCTTTTCAGTTCTGTAACCCGCTCCGCAGTCAGCACCGTGTGATTCAGATGAATCGATACGCATCCCAGCGCAGTAGTTTTCGCCTGCCATTGCGGATCCCAGCTGTGCGACAGCAGACCGCGTGGCAGCTGCGGTTCGGCCTCCATTGCGGCCTCCAGCGCCTCGTAAGAAAATGAGGAGAGCAGCGGAGGCGTCTGACCCTGCCATAAAATTGCGGCGGCCTGAGCAATGGCCCGTCCGGTTTCGGCATCGCTGCCGGTTGTGGGTTTGATTTCGATGTTCGCCATCATCTGATACTGGCGACAACGCGCCGCCACCTCGTCCAGCCGCGCCAGCTTTTCACCTGAAAATGCCCTGCCAAACCAGCTGCCCGCATCGAGCTGAGAGAGTTTTTCCCATGGCAGCTGCCCTGCTACACCCCAGCCGTCGCTGGTGCGATCCAGCGTGTCATCATGCAGCAGAAAGATCTGCGCATCCGCCGATAATTTGGCATCAAATTCAATCATCTGATGACCATACTTCGCGCCGGTATCAATCGCCGCCAGGGTATTTTCCGGGGCCAGTTTGCCGCCACCGCGATGGGCGACGATACGAGGATAAGGCCAGTGTTGTGTGCTCATTCCAGACGCTTTCCATGGGTTGAATCGAAGAAGTGTAACGCATCTGACGGCAGATGCAGCCATAGCGTAGTGCCAGGCTGGGGCCGTTCACTGTGGGACAAGCGTACCACCAGCGGCGTCTCACCGATGCGGCCATGCACCAGATTATCGGCGCCCAGCATCTCCAGCGTATCGACCCGCAGTGGAACGCCGCCCTGCTCACGGCTGCTCTGGCGGATATGTTCGGGCCGGATGCCCAGCACCACGGCGCGGTTGGCCCACTTCGCTTTCATGTCGCTGAGTGGCAGCGCGTGTGAGGCGTCGAGATTAAAGCGCGAGCCGTCGCTGCTGAACTGCCCTTTCAGCAGATTCATGGCGGGCGCGCCGATAAACGAGGCCACAAACTGGCTGGCAGGACGTTCGTATACCTCCGCCGGTGAACCAATCTGCTCCACCACCCCTTTGTTCATCACCATCACCCGCTGCGCCAGCGTCATCGCCTCAACCTGGTCGTGCGTCACATAGAGACTGGTGGTCTGCAGGCGGCGATGCAGCTGCTGCAGCTCCAGCCGCATCTGCACCCGCAGGCGGGCATCGAGATTGGAGAGCGGCTCATCGAACAGAAACACCGCCGGTTCGCGCACGATGGCCCGGCCCATCGCCACCCGCTGGCGCTGTCCGCCGGAGAGTTCGCGCGGCCGACGCATCAGCAGGTGATCCAGCTCCAGGCTGCGCGCCGCCTCCAGCACCCGCTGACGGATCTGCGCTTTGCCCATGCCACGGATTTTCAGGCCATAAGCCATATTCTGCTCTACGGTCATGTGGGGATAGAGCGCATAGTTCTGAAACACCATCGCGATGCCGCGATCTTTTGGCTCTTCCTGCGTCACGCGACGGTTATCAATGTAAATATCCCCGGAGCTGACGCGCTCCAGTCCGGCGACCATCCGCAGCAGCGTAGATTTACCACAGCCGGAGGGACCGACCATCACCATAAATTCGCCCTCATTGATGGTGACGTTCAGCGGCTGGATAATCTGATTCTTGCCATCGTAAGACTTGGTTACTGCCTGAAGGGTTACACCTGCCATCTTATTTCTCACTCTCAACCAGACCGCGCACAAAGGCACGCTGCATGACTAACACCACCGCCAGCGGTGGGATCAGGGTCAATAACATTGCCGCCATTACTTCGTTCCACTGGGTCGGCGAACCGCTGGTGGAGATCATGCTTTTGATACCCGCCACCGCCGTGCCAAGGCTGGCGTCATTGATGATCAGCAGTGGCCAGAGATACTGGTTCCAGCCGTAGATAAAGGTGATCACAAACAGCGCCGCCAGATTGGTTTTCGACAGCGGCAGAACGATGTCGATGAAAAAACGCATGGCGCTGGCACCGTCGATGCGCGCCGCTTCCACCAGCTCATCCGGCAGCGACATAAAGAACTGGCGGAACAGAAAGGTGGCGGTGGCGGACGCCATCAGCGGCAGGGTTAAGCCGCTGTAGCTGTCGAGCAGGTTGAGGTCAGCAATCACCTGCACGGTAGGGAAAATACGCACTTCGACCGGCAGCATCAGCGTGACAAAGATCAGCCAGAAAAAGAGCGTGCGCAGCGGAAAGCGGAACCAGACCAGCGCAAACGCCGACAGCATCGACACAGTAATCTTGCCGAACGTGATCCCCAGCGCCATGATCGTGCTGTTAAGTAGCATCAGGCCAAACGCCGGGCCGTTGCCGTTAACGCCATGAGTCCAGATGCGTGAGATGTTCTCCCACAGGTGTGTGCCGGGCACCAGCGTCATCGGCACCTGATAAACCGCCTCGTTATCCAGCGTGGCCGCCACAAAAGCGACATAGAGCGGAAACAGGATGGTGAGCACGCCCAGCACCAGTACGATGTGGCTGAAGAGATCCAGCCCGCGTCGATTCTCAATCATTGATATTGCACCTTACGTTCGACAAAGCGGAACTGGAGCACCGTCAGCCCGATGACCAGCAGCATTAGCACCACCGACTGTGCCGCGGATGAAGAGAGATCCAGCCCGGTAAAGCCTTCGCGATAGATTTTGTAGATCAGCGTCGTGGTCGCCTGCACCGGCCCGCCGCCGGTGGCGGCATCAATCACCGGGAAGGTGTCGAAGAAGGCGTAGATCAGGTTGACCACCAGCAGAAAGAAGCTGACCGGCGCAATCAGCGGCAGCGAGAGGTTGAAAAAGCGCCGTACCGGCCCCGCGCCGTCAATCGCGGCAGCTTCCACCAGCGATTTCGGGATCGATTGCAGGGCGGCAAAGAAGAACAGGAAGTTGTAGCTCATCTGCTGCCAGATCGACGCCAGCACAATCAGGAACATCGCCTGGCCGCTGTTCTGCGCGTAGTTCCAGTTGTAGCCGAGGTGGTTCAGCAGGTAGCTGAACAGGCCCAGTCCGGGATTAAACAGGAACATCCAGAGCACCGCCGCCACTACCGGCGCTACGGCGTAGGGCAGCAGCAACAGCGTCTGATAGAGACGGCGCAGGCGCACCACATAGTCCACCAGCGCCGCCAGCAGCAGAGACGAGAGCATACCGAACACCGTCACCATCCCGCTGAATGTCAGGGTGGTCCAGAGGGTGTCGAGGTAGTAGGGATCGGCAAACAGCCGCCTGAAGTTTTCCAGTCCGACAAAGCGGCTGGAGATGCCAAAGGGATCGAGGCTTTGCAGCGAATACCACAATGCTTCACCGGCGGGCCAGAGAAAGAAAATGGCGGTAATCAGCAGCTGCGGCAGCACCAGAAGATAGGGTAACAGGCTGGTGCGAAAGACCGGACGGGATGAAGACATGGCGTACCTGGCATCAGAAAGCGCGGGCCAGCTCAGGCTGGCCCGCAAGGAGAGATTATTTCACCTGCTGTTCAAAGCGGCGCAGCAGTGCGTTGCCGCGTTTCACTGCGTTATCCAGCGCGTTTTGCGGAGACTGCTTACCGGTCCAGACGCTTTCCAGCTCTTCGTCGATCACGGTACGGATCTGCGGCATGTTGCCCAGACGCATCCCTTTCGTGAACGGCAGCGGCGGCTTGTTCATCATCTGGCGGGTGGCGATATCCGCCCCCGGATTTTTGTCGTAGAAGCCCTGCTGCTTCGTCAGCGCGTAGGCGGCGGTGGTGATCGGCAGGTAGCCGGTTTTCTGGTGCCACTCTGCGGCGATTTCCGGCTTAGCCAGGAACTGCATGAATTCGGCGACGCCTTTGTAGGTTGCTGCATCCTTGCCTTTCATTACCCACAGGCTGGCACCGCCGATCAGGGCGTTCTGCGGCGCCTCCGGCACGGTATCGTCATAAGGCATCATGCCCACGCCGAAGTTGAATTTTGCGTAATGGCGGATATCGGCCAGCGATCCTGATGAGGCGGTCGTGATGCCGCAGTCACCGTTGTAGAACTTGGCGGTGGACTCATCCTTGCGGCCAAAGTAGGTGAAGTCCCCTTTTTTGTTCATCGCTTCCAGCAGTTCGATGTGGCGAACCTGCACCGGCTTGTTGAACTCCAGCACCGCATCCAGCCCGTCAAAGCCGTTGTTTTTCGTCGCCACCGGCAGGGCATGCCAGGCGCTGAAGTTTTCAATCTGAATCCAGCCCTGCCAGCCGCTGGCGTAGCCGCAGCTCATGCCCGACTTGCGCAGTGCGGCGGCATCCGTCGCCAGCTCCTGCCAGGTTTTCGGCGGCTGATCCGGGTTCAGGCCCGCTTTTTTAAACGCGTCTTTGTTGTAATAGAGCACCGGCGTTGAGCTGTTGAACGGCTGAGAGATCAGCTGGCCTTTGCTGTCGCTGTAGTATCCCGCCACCGTGGGCACGAACTGCTTCTCGTCGAAGGGGATGCCCGCGTCTTTAAACACCTGATGCACCGGCACAATCGCCTGAGAAGCCATCATGGTTGCCGTGCCGACTTCATAGACCTGCAGCACCGCAGGCGCTTTCCCGCTGCGCACTGCCGCAATCCCGGCGGCCAGGCTCTGCTCGTAGTTACCTTTGTAGGTCGGAACGATTTTGTAATCGGGATGCGTCTGATTAAAACGCTGTGCCAGCGAATCCACTTCTTTGCCTAACTCGCCTTCCATGGAGTGCCAGAAAGGGATCTCAGTGGCGGCAATCGCCTGGCCGCTGATCGCCAGACCGAGCAGCGCGCTCATCAGGCTACGACGAAAGATAACGACGGACATAAAGTTTTCCTGTGCAGGTAAATACGCGTGAAATCACGGATTTCTGGTTCGCGAAGTAACATGACACGGAAAAATGACGGATTAATAACAGGCAGATGACAGACGGGTGACAGGCTTTATTGAGGAAAAGAGGACGCTGGCAGCGCGGCGGCAAAACGCCCACGCTGCCAGTTTTTAGTGACATAAATTGCAGAGCGATTGAAGGCTGAAAAGAGCTGACTGAGGTTTTAAATCACGCCCATCAGGCCATCCTCACCGACACGCAAGGCCGTCAGCGGCGCAGGCAGTTCGACACCGGCCGGCGCACAGCATCCGGAGCGTACTGAAGTACGTGAGGAATGCGAGCACTGCCCGGTGTCGAAATGGCAAGTAAGCCAGGCCGCTAAATCTTAAGCACCCAAATAAGCGCTGCGGACGGCTTCGTTGGAAAGGAGCGCTGCACCGGTGTCTTCAAGTACGACATGCCCGTTCTCCAGCACATAGCCGCGATCCGCCAGCTTCAGCGCCTGATTAGCATTCTGCTCTACCAGGAAGATAGTCATCCCCTCGCTGCGCAGCTGCTCAATGGTGTCGAAGATCTGCTGGATAATGATTGGTGCCAGCCCCAGCGAGGGCTCATCCAGCAGCAGCAGACGCGGCTGGCTCATCAGCGCCCGGCCAATCGCCAGCATCTGCTGCTCACCGCCCGACATCGTACCGGCGCGCTGGATTTTACGCTCCTCCAGCCGCGGAAAGAGTTCATAGACACGCCGGATGCGCGTCAGATACTCCTGCCGGCTGGCAAAAAAGCCGCCCATCGCCAGGTTCTCTTCCACCGTCATGCGTGAAAAGACCCGTCGTCCCTCTGGCACGATGGCAATCGCCTCACGCATAATGCGCGACGTTTGCCAGTCAGTAATGACCTTGCCATCAAAGGTAATGGTGCCCTGGGTCGCGCGCGGTTCGCCACACAGCGTCCCCAGCAGCGTGGTTTTTCCGGCGCCGTTGGCGCCGATCAGGGTCACGATCTCGCCCTGGTTGATTGAGAGGCTGACGTTATGCAGCGCCTGAATCTTGCCATAGTGCGCACTGACGTTTTCAATGGTTAACATTGTCTCTGCCATCTCAGGCCTCTCCTAAATAGGCACGAATGACATCCGGATTATTACGAATCTCATCCGGTGTACCGTTAGCCAGTGGCGTTCCCTGATTCACCACGTAAATGCGGTCAGAAATCCCCATCACCAGTTTCATATCATGTTCAATCAGCAGCACCGACACCTTGTGTTCGCCCCGCAGTTCCGCAATCAGCGCATCCAGCTCATGTGTCTCTTTAGGGTTGAGACCTGCGGCCGGTTCATCCAGCATCAGGATCGCCGGGCGCGTCACCATGCAGCGCGCGATCTCCAGCCGGCGCTGCTGACCATAGGCCAGGTTGCCTGCCTGGCGGTTAGCCAGATCGAGCAGACCGACCCGCTCCAGCCAGGTCGCGGCACGGTCCAGCGCCTCACTCTCACTGCGGCGAAACGCCGGGGTTTTCAGCAGGCCGGAAAACACGCCGCTCTTCAGATGCTGATGCTGTGCGACCAGCAGGTTTTCAATGACCGTCATCTCACGGAACAGACGCACATGCTGGAAGGTACGAACGATGCCCATCCGTGCAATCTTCTGGCCCGGCAGACCTTCCAGATGCTGCTCACGCAGTTTAATACTGCCGCCGGTGGGTTTGTAAAAGCCGGTCAGGCAGTTAAATACGGTGGTTTTACCGGCACCGTTTGGCCCAATCAGCGACACGATCTCCTGCGGACGCAGCTCCAGCGCCACATTGTTTACGGCTAACAGGCCGCCGAAGCGCATCATCAGGCCTTCAACGGCTAATAAAGGCTTCATGCCTGCTCTCCTTTTTTACCGGTTCTGAGTTTCAGATGCGGACGTTTCATCGGCAACAGCCCCTGTGGACGCCAGATCATCATCAGCACCATCAGGCCGCCCAGCACCAGCATGCTGTACTCATTCAGATCGCGCATCAGTTCACGTGATACCACCAGCAGAATGGCCGCCAGGATTACCGCAAACTGAGAACCCATGCCGCCCAGAACCACAATGGCCAGCACAAAGGCGGATTCGACAAAGGTAAAAGATTCCGGACTGACAAAGCCCTGACGCGCCGCAAACAGCGTACCCGCGAAACCGGCAAAAGCGGCACTGATGGTAAAGGCGGTCAGCTTGATACGGGTCGGACTCAGGCCCAGTGAACGACAGGCAATTTCATCTTCACGCAGCGCTTCCCAGGCACGGCCCAGCGGCATCCGCAGCAGCCGGTTGATCACAAACAGCGTCAGGGCGACCAGCAGCAGCGCCACCAGATAGAGGAAAATCACGCGGTCGCTGGGGTCATATTTCAGGCCAAAGAATTCATGAAAGGTGCTCCAGCCCCCCTCAGAGACTTTGCGGCCGAACTCCAGACCAAACAGCGATGGCTTAGGGATCTGCGCAATGCCGTTAGGCCCGCCGGTGATCGCCGTATTATTCAGCAGCAGAATGCGTACAATCTCACCGAAGCCGAGCGTCACGATCGCCAGATAGTCGCCGCGCAGACGCAGTACGGGAAAGCCGAGCAGCAACCCGAACAGCGCCGAGACGATACCTGCCAGCGGCAGGCACTCCCAGAAGCCAAGGCCAAAATAGTGGTTCAGCAGTGCGAAGGTGTAGGCGCCGATGGCGTAGAAACCGCCATAGCCGAGCACCAGCAGTCCGGAAAGGCCAACCACGACGTTCAACCCCAGACCAAGCATCACATAGATCAGCGTCAGCGTGGCAATATCCACTGCGCCGCGCGAGACGAAAAAGGGCCAGGCGACGGCCACGACGATAAGCGCCAGCATAAAAATCTTCTGCTTCGGCGTGGAGCCGTCAATACCTGGCAGTACCAGCGCCGGGCCGGACACTTTTTTCAGACCACGCTGCCAGAACGGACGTAACAGCTGAAACAGGAAGACCACGCCGCAGCCGACAAAGATCCAGTTCCAGCGCACCTCGCCTGCACTCTGCACCACCAGGCGGGTGCCGTCGAGACCCAGGCGCAGACCCATAAAGAAGCTGGCCAGCACCAGCAGCATAACGGCAGAGAGCAGCGCGTTGATGAAGGAGGATTTCATACTTTTTCCACCTCCGGGCGACCCAGAATGCCGGTCGGCATCACCAGCAATACCCCAATCAGCAGCGCAAAGGAGACCACATCTTTATATTCCGTACTGAGATAGGCGGAGGTCAGCGCCTCGGCGATACCCAGTACCAGGCCACCAATCATCGCGCCAGGAATGCTGCCAATTCCGCCCAGTACGGCGGCGGTGAACGCTTTCATACCGGCCATAAAGCCGATAAAGGGGTTAATTGAACCGTAGAACTGACCCAGCAACACGCCAGCGACCGCGGCCATCGCGGCCCCGATGACAAAGGTCAGAGAGATCACGCGGTCGGTATTAATGCCCAGCAGGCTGGCCATTTTCAGATCTTCTGCGCAGGCGCGACAGGCGCGGCCCATGCGGGAATAGCGGATAAAGGTGGTCAGGGCCAGCATCGCCAGGAACGTCACGACCCAGATCACCACCTGCATGGTGGAGATGGTGGCGGCAAAGCCGTTGCTCTCGCCCACCGTCCACTGGCCGGTGATCAGCCCCGGCAGCGCCAGATCCCGTGAACCCTGCGTCAGGCTGACGTAGTTCTGCAGGAAGATCGACATACCGATAGCGGAGATGAGTGCAATCAGACGCTTTGAAGAGCGTACCGGTTTATAGGCAACGCGCTCAATGCTCCAGCCATAGGCGCTGGAGATCAGGATCGCCATGACGAAGCCCGCAGCAATCATCAGCCAGCCGGTGTCGATACCCATCATCATCAGGGCGGCAATCACAATAAAGGAGACATAGCTGCCGATCATATAGACTTCGCCGTGAGCGAAGTTGATCATGCCGATAATGCCGTAAACCATGGTGTAACCAATGGCGATCAGCGCGTAGGTGCTGCCCAGGGTAACCCCGTTAAGCATCTGCTGAATGAAATAAAGAAACTGCTCGGACATAGTGAAGACCTGCATGAGAACGGGAAAATCCCCTGCCGACGCGACAGGGGATTGCTCTGCTGATAAAACGCTTACTTAACTGCGGTAGACGAACCGTCTTTGTGCCATTTGAATACGCCGAACTCGAAGCCTTTCAGATCACCCTTCTGATCCCAGCTCAGGTTACCCATTACTGTCGGCACCGGCGCGCCACTCTTCAGGTTTTTCGCAATGGCTTCCGGCTCATCGCTCTTACTACGTTCGATGCCCGCCACCAGTGACTGAATAGCGGCATAGGTCGTCCAGACAAACGGGCCGGTCGGATCTTTACGGTTCTGTGCGCTGTTCGTTTTAATCGCGTCAACAATCGCCTTATTCTCTGGCAGCTGGTCATAACGCTTCGGCAGCGTCACGTAGATGCCTTCTGAAGCATCGCCTGCAATGTTGGAGAGCGAGGCGTTACCCACGCCTTCAGGTCCCATAAAGCCCGCTTTCAGGCCAGCCGCTTTCGCCTGGCGCAGGATCTGCCCCATTTCCGGGTAGTAGCCACCGTAGTAAACGAAGTCGACGTTCTCTTTTTTCAGGCGGGCAATCAGTGTGGAGAAATCTTTATCACCGGCCGTGATGCCTTCAAACAGCACGACATTGCCGCCTTTCTCTTTCAGGGTTTTCTGAACCGATTCCGCCAGGCCCTGGCCATACTGCTGCTTGTCATGCACCACAGCGATACGCTTAGGCTTGATCTGGTCGAGGATATAGTTGGCAGCGGTCGGGCCCTGATCGGAGTCCAGGCCGGTGGTGCGCATAATGGTTTCATAACCGCGTGCGGTCAGCTCCGGTGCCGTGGCCGCTGGCGTGATCATCAGGACGCCTTCATCGTTATAAATGTCAGAAGCAGGCTGGGTCGAAGAGGAGCAAAGATGGCCGATAACATATTTGATGCCGTCGTTAACAACCTTGTTTGCTACCGCCACAGCTTGTTTTGGATCGCAGGCATCATCATATTCCACGCCCACCAGTTTATTGCCGTTTACGCCGCCTTTAGCGTTGATATCCTTAATGGCCTGGGCGGCACCGGTGAACTGCATGTCGCCATACTGCGCGACCGGCCCCGTGACAGCACCGACGATAGCGATTTTGATATCGGCAGCCAGAGCAGCATGGCTCATTGCCAGCGCAACGCAACCCGCCAGTAATGCGCGGCCTTTACTCATTTTCATGCGGACTTCCCCATCTTGTTGTGTCTGTGATTTGTGGTTTGCAATGCCTGCCGGATAAAGCCGAAAAATGATGTTTATGAATGATTTAGCGCGCTTTTCCGGTATTTTCTGATAATAAGGCTATATTTTTCAGTTCATTAAACAGGAATTTTCTTCTTTAAATCAACTGACACATTGGGAAACAGCCCACCAAAGCAGCATAATCATCTGGTTGTTATGCAGCCATTTCAGTCGATTCTCCAGCGCGTTATGCTGGCATTTGCGCCGCTTATTGTTCTTTATCTCCTCAATCCTGGCATCCAGACCCGCTTTTGACCTGTTTTTAACTTAAAAAAGTGACGGCGCTCTGACTGTATAAATTCGCTACACTACGCCCTTTCGACCAGTACAGGTGTTTGTTATGAAACTCACTATTCAGCGCGTGACTATGCTGACCGCACAGGACCGCATCGATCTCGGTAAAGTCTGGCCGGATCTGGAGATAGAAAAACTGGAACAGCGTCTGGATGAGCGACATCGTCTTTATGCTGCGCGCTTTAACGATCGTCTGCTGGCTGCTCTGCAACTGGAAATCTCCGGCACGCACGGCAGGATTCACCGGCTGACAGTCCGTGATGTCACCCGGCGTCGTGGCGTTGGTCAGTATCTGCTGGAGGAGACGATCAGGCAGAACGGCTCTATTGCAGACTGGTGGATTGCTGATGATGGCAGTGACGATCAGCAGGTACGGGCGGCCTTTATGCAGGCATGCGGTTTTCGGGCGCAGAGTGATGGCTGGATATGGAGGGCAGAGTAAGCGTCCGGTGCTGAACGAAAAGAGAGCAGACAGGCGCCGGGTGGAGAAACAAAAAGGGCGACATCTTATGTCGCCCCTTGCGGTGTTGAAGTGCGTTACGCTTCGATCGCCATTCGCAGTTTTTTCATGGCGTTCTTTTCCAGCTGCCGTACACGTTCGGCGGAGACGCCATACTGGTCGGCCAGTTCCTGCAGCGTGGTTTTATTATCTTCGTCCAGCCAGCGGGCACGGATGATGTGCTGACTACGCTCATCCAGACCTTCCATCGCATAACTCAGCTTGTCAGCCGCGTGTGCATCCCAGTTGTCCTCTTCGATGCCGTCAGCAAAGTCAGAGGTTTTATCCTGCAGATAAAGCACCGGCGCCATCGAACGGCCTTCGCTGCTCTCGTCGTCGGCAGACATATCAAAGGTCATATCCTGCGCGGCCATACGCGACTCCATTTCGCGCACGTCTTTACTGCTGACGCCCAGCTCGCGGGCCACCATCTCGACCTCATCCTGGTTAAACCAGCCCAGACGCTGCTTGGTTTTACGCAGGTTAAAGAAGAGTTTACGCTGTGCTTTGGTGGTCGCGACTTTCACGATGCGCCAGTTACGCAGCACATATTCGTGGATCTCGGCTTTAATCCAGTGCACGGCAAACGAAACCAGACGTACGCCTACTTCAGGATTGAAGCGACGCACTGCTTTC
The DNA here is from genome assembly GCF_032114055.1 of Pantoea sp. GTDB lineage: Bacteria > Pseudomonadota > Gammaproteobacteria > Enterobacterales > Enterobacteriaceae > Pantoea. The sequence continues at coordinate 116,149 of NZ_DAMCTB010000007.1, read as the reverse complement.
ATCAGGCCGATATTACCTTCCTGCACCAGGTCCGCCTGTGGCAGGCCATAGCCGGAGTAGTTACGAGCGATATGAACTACAAAGCGTAGGTGAGACAGGATCAGCGTCTTGGCTGCATCCAGATCGCCCTGGTAATGCAGCCGTTCAGCCAACGCTTTTTCCTCTTCAGCCGAGAGCATCGGCCAGGTGTTCGCCGCCCGGACGTAAGACTCCAGGTTGCCAAGAGGAGCAATAGCTAAAGTTTGCATTTCTTTGGTCATTCAAACCCTCACAAATTCAGTGGAATTGCCGCACATTTCCCTGCGCAGACGATACAGTAAGTCAACGTCGCGCGAAATCCGAAAGCAATCTGTGCTACTTAGAGTGGCAAAGTTATCCACAAGTTCAATTTAACGGGTGAATATTTTACACACAGATGACACGAAGGGAAGAGGGGAAGTGGTCCTCTGCACCCTATGTCGGTAGCAGAGGACTATTATAACAAAAAAATGTTGCAGGCGTTTACTGCGGCGTAAATCGACGTAAATGTTGTACGGTTGCGAGCCAGGCCGCGACCCAGCCAATGATGGCCGCAATCAGCAGCAGCAGCAGTGCTTCATCCCACGAAAAGCCCTCCAGCGAGAAGGTAGTGCCAAACACGGTTGCCACGCTGGCCACCACCGACTGCAGTCGCAGCACCAGAACTTCTGACAGCAGCAGCGACAGCACCGCGCCACTGAAGCCCAGCAGCGCCCCGCCATAGAGGAACGGACGCAGGATAAAGCCGTCGGTCGCGCCGATTAGCTTCTGCACGTTGATGGTGTCACGCCGGGCAAAGATACTGAGCCGGACGCTGTTGCCAATCACCAGGAACACCGCCACGATCATCAGCACGCCGATCATAGAGGCAACCTGCCCGACCAGGCCGGTCAGCGCCGCCAGACGGGCAAACCAGCTATCGTCCATGCGCACTTCATCCACGCCCTGCACTTTGGTGACCCGCTCGCGCAGGCTCTGCATGGTGTCTGCGTTCTGGAAATTCAGTTTCGGCGTAATGATGGCGACCGCAGGCAGCGGATTCTGCTCCAGCATATCCATCGCGCCGCCAAAGCCTGACCAGTTGCGAAACTCGTTCAGCGCCTCTTCGCGCGTCAGGTAGTTGACGTTATCCACCCCTTCGACCTGCCTGAGCTGCGCCACCACGTTTTCTGCCGCCGAGTCATCCAGGGTTTTGGAGAGGTAGACCGTTAGCTGCGGGGCCGGATACCACTGCGTGGCCGCCTGGCTGACATTCTTCCAGACCATATAGCAGACGCTGGGCAGCGTCAGGGAGATAGCGATGACCATCACCGTCAGCAGGGTGGCCAGCGGCTGACGCCACATGTCCGACAGCGTGCCGCGCAGCGCATAACGCCACTGCTCCTGCCAGCCGCCCTTCAGGGCTTTGCTCTTTGACGGCTGCTTCGTTTTCGGCGCAGCCGGGCGTTTAATACGTTTATTGACCATCGTGGCCTCCGTGCAGACGTCCCTGATTCAGCGTCATCATCCGGTAGTTGCGCCGGGCGATCAGGCCGCTGTCATGCGTCGCCATCAGAACGGTGACGCCGACGCGGTTAAACTCTTCGAACAGGCGCAGAATGTCTTCGGAGAGCGCGTCGTCGAGGTTACCGGTCGGTTCATCGGCCAGCAACACGGCCGGCTTGTTCACCACCGCACGGGCAATGCCCACACGCTGCTGTTCACCGCCAGAGAGCTGGATCGGAAAACTTTTCGCTTTGTCGAGCAGCCCGACTTTATCGAGTGCCGCCGAGACGCGACGGCGGATATCTTCGCCGCTGGCACCAGAGATAATCAGCGGGATCGCTACATTGTCATAGACCGAACGATCCATCAGCAGATGGTGATCCTGAAAGATCATGCCAATCTGACGACGCAGGAACGGCACCTCGCTGTTACGCAGGCGGGAAATGTCATGACCGCTGAACCAGATCTTTCCGGCACTCGGGCGCTCAATGCCACAAATCAGCTTCAGCAAGGTACTTTTACCGGCACCGGAATGGCCGGTCAGGAACGCCATTTCGCCAGGGCGCAGATGAAAATCGACCCCCTGTAGCGCCTGACGTCCGCCGAGATATGCCTTACTGACCTCTTCAAAGCGAATCATCCTAATTAGTCCTCTCGGGCAAACAGTGCCTCAATAAAATCGTCCGCCTTAAACGGTCGTAAATCTTCAATGCCTTCTCCGACGCCGATGTAGCGAATCGGAATACCGAACTGATCGGCCACCGAGAAGATCACGCCGCCTTTGGCGGTGCCGTCCAGCTTGGTGAGCGCAATCCCGGTCAGGCCGACCGCTTCGTTAAAGAGTCGGGCCTGGCTGACCGCATTCTGTCCGGTGCTGGCATCCAGCGTCAGCATCACTTCGTGCGGGGCTGACTCATCCAGCTTTTTCATCACGCGGGTGATTTTTTTCAGCTCTTCCATCAGGTGCGATTTGTTCTGCAGACGACCCGCGGTATCGGCGATCAGCACGTCAACGCCGCGCGATTTGGCGGCCTGAATCGCATCGAAGATCACCGATGCCGAATCTGCACCGGTATGCTGTGCAATCACCGGAATGTTGTTGCGCTGGCCCCACACCTGCAGCTGCTCAACCGCCGCCGCACGGAAGGTATCGCCCGCCGCTAACATCACTGACTTACCTTCAGCCTGATACTGGCGCGCCAGTTTACCAATGGTTGTGGTTTTACCGACACCATTGACGCCTACCATCAGGATGACAAACGGCGTTTTGCCTGAGACGTCCAGCGGCGCATCAACTTTCGCCAGAATTGAGGCCATCTCTGCCTTCAGCAGACCATACAGCGCTTCCGCATCACGCAACTGCTTGCGGTTCGCCTGCTGAGTCAGATGGGCAATGATGCGGCGCGTCGTTTCCACCCCGACATCGGCAATCAGCAGCTGCTCTTCCAGCTCGTCAAACAGATCATCATCAATCTTTTTGCCACGGAACAGGCTGACAAAACCGGAACCGAGGTTTTGTCGGGTTTTCACCAGGCTGCGCTTCAGGCGGGCGAAGAAGCCCTCTTTGCCCGGACGCTCCTGCTCCTGCGCGATGAGTGGCGCGGCGGCGAGCGGAAGGTCGCTGACGGTATCTGCTGACGGCTCTGTGGGTGCCGCCTGCGCTGCGTCAGCGTCATCCAGCGCCAGCGCGGTCAGTTCATCCTCAGACAGCGGCGCCTCTTCTTCGCGGTGCGGGGTTTCCACGACGTCAGCGTCATCCAGCGCCAGCGCGGTCAGTTCATCCTCGGACAGCGGCGCCTCTTCTTCGCGATGCGGGGTTTCCACGACGTCGGCGTCGCCCAGCGCCAGTGCGGTCAGCTCTTCTTCGCTTAACGGTGCGTCTGCCGGTTCTTCGTTGGCGACGGGGGTAATCACGCTGTCGGCGTCGATAACTGGTGCGGTATCGTGTTCAGGGGCGGCCTCAACCGGCTCAGCCTCATCCAGTAACTCAGGTGCCGCTTCATAAGGCGCGGCAGCGGTGACGTCCGCTTCACGCTGCTGTTCAGCCACCGTTTCGGTGATAGCAACCGTCTCTTCCGCCTGCGTTTCAGCCTGGCGGAGTGCCGGATCGTCCTGTTCTGTCTGCTGCGGAGCGGGTTCAGCAATTGCCTGGGTCTGCTCTTCCGCTACAGGTTGTTTCTCTTCCTCTTTGCCAAATCCCAGCCAGGAAAAAAAGCCACGTTTTTTCTCTTTTGCCATTGTGTGACGACACTCCTCGATGGCTTTGTCCTGGTCGCGCGTGGTTTCCAGGGGTAAATCAATGAAAGTTAGTCAGCGCCAGACCGGCGTAAACCACAGAATAATGCATGACTTCAGCAACTCAGTAGTCTAACACTTTCCTGCCAGCTCACCACAGCACCCTTTTTTAACGTTTCTTCTCGCCGATTCGCCCGTTAAACTACGCAACAAATTATGACGAGTTGTGAGCAAGATGAATAAAAACCCCCGCAGTACAGGCGGTGCCGGGCAGATTCGCATCATTGGCGGCCAGTGGCGCGGACGTAAATTGCCGGTGCCGGACAGTGCCGGACTGCGTCCGACGACCGATCGGGTGCGTGAGACGCTGTTTAACTGGCTGGCCCCCGTGCTGCCAGAGGCGCGCTGCCTCGACTGCTTTGCCGGAAGCGGCGCGTTAGGTCTGGAAGCCCTTTCGCGTTATGCGGGCTCGGCGACGCTGCTGGAGCTGGAACGTCCGGTCGCGCAGCAGCTGACAAAAAATCTGCAGACGCTGCGCGCCACAAATGGCACCGTGATTCAGACCAATGCGTTAAACTGGCTGGCCCAGCCCGGTGAACCCTTTGACGTGGTGTTTATCGATCCGCCGTTTCGTCAGGGACTCCTGGCGCAGACGTTACAGCTGCTGGAGAACAATCACTGGCTGGCCGATCAGGCGCTGATTTATGTAGAAAGTGAAGTGGAAAATGGCGCGCCGCCGGTGCCGCCAGCGTGGGACCTCTATCGCGAGAAAATAGCCGGACAGGTCGCTTATCGTTTGTATCAACGTCAACAGGAGACGCAGGATGTTACTTAATTTGGGGCGTCTGTTGATGCTATGCGTATGGGGATATTTACTGGCTAACGTGGTGCATCCCTACCCAAAACCGCTGACTTATTTCATCAACGTGGCGCTCTTTTTCATGATCATGATGCATGGTCTGCAGCTCGTCCTGCTGCGCGCAACGCAGACTAAAGATGCACCGCCGATTGACCGCGCCACACAGATCAAAGTATTCCTGTTCGGTGTTTTTGAACTGGTGGCCTGGCAGAAAAAGCATTTCCCACGCAAAAAATAGCGCGGGCAGGCATTCTGCACGTGGTTTACTGCAGGGGCGTGAAACGGATAAAGCGCGTTCCCTGCATCGTCAGCTCTCCCCTGGCACCTTTATCCAGCTGATGATACTCGCCCTCCTTTAGCTGCACTCTGATATCGCTGGCCCCGTTCAGTGGATGAAACAGCACCTCATACCGCATCTCTTCCCCGGCAATGACTTCGCGCTGACGTGAACGACGATTGGGCGCCGGGAATTCGCGTTTGCTGCGGACCTCGGCCTGCAGAGAACGCGCAGGTGCGGCGTCATTCACCGCGCCTTCGCGGCGCTGCTTGATAAACTGACGGGTCGCCAGCACGGCGATGATCGCCAGGACGATAACAAAGATTAACGGCGGTTTACTCATCGCATTCCCGTAGCGGTGAAGAGGAATCAGGCGGCAAAGCATACAACCAGAGTTGCCTGATTGTCACATCGCAGAGGCGTAACCTAAACTGGAAGGGATATTTTGGGATCTTTCACCATTCTGAGTAAAAAAGGGAGAAACAATGCTCTGGTCTTTCCTCGCTGTCCTGTTCTCCGGCTGGCTCTATGTCGATGCCAGCTATCGCGGCCCTCAATGGCAGCGCTGGCTGTTTAAACCGGTCACCCTGCTGCTGCTGGTCGGACTCGCCTGGCAGGCCCCGGTGCTGCAAAGCACAGACTATCTGATTCTGGCTGGTCTGGTCGCCACGCTGATTGGTGATGCGTTAACGCTGCTGCCGCGTCAGCAGATGCTCTATGCCATTGGGGCCTTTTTCCTGTCGCACCTGCTCTATACGCTCTGCTTCGCTGCCAGTATGACCATGACCTTCTTCTGGCCGATTCCGCTGACGCTGCTGATCATCGGTGCTGCCGTGATCGCTATCATCTGGAGCCGGCTGGAAGATCTGCGCTGGCCTGTCTGTACCTTTATCGGTATGACACTGGTGATGACGTGGATCGCCACTGAGCAGTATTTCTTCCGTCCGACCGATTACAGCTTCTCTATCATGGTTGGTGCCGGTCTGCTGTTGCTGGCCAATGTCGTCTGGTTCCTTTCGCACTATCGTCGTCGCTTCACCGCCGACAGCGCCATTGTCGCCGCCTGTTACTTTGCCGGGCACTTTATGATCGTGCGCTCGCTGTGGGTGGTCTGACAAAAGCGCCTTGACTCTGGAGTCGACTCCAGAGTGTAGGATGATGGGATGGGCAGCGTCGCTCATCCCTTTATCCGGAGGTCGTATGCAACATCACCATGCCTGTGGCTGTGGCAAACCCCGCGCCAGCCACACTGCCGTAAAACCGCTGTGCCAGGTGCCCCAGGCTCATCCCCTCACTCTTTCCCTCCAGGCTGCTACACCTGTGACGTCGGACAAGGCAGAGTGCTGCTGTGACAGCGCCTGCAGTGGCGGCAGTGACGCCGACGCGGCAGAGGAAAGTGACCGGCGAGGCCGCGTTTATCCCTTTAGCTGGCAGATTCAGGGAATGGATTGTCCCGCCTGCGCCCGCACCGTTGAAACCGCTGTTCGTCAGGTAAGTGGTGTCACCGACGCCCGCGTCCTCTTCAGCAGCGAGAAGCTGATGGTCAGCGCCGACACCGATGTGCAGAACGCGGTTGAACAGGCCGTGGAAAAAGCCGGATTCCGGCTGGCGCCTCCTTCTTCTCCCTCCGGCTCACCGGTCACGCCAGACTGGCAGCAAAACCGGATGCTGATTGTGCTGGCGCTGCTGGTACTCGCCAGCACCCTGCTCAGCCAGCTTGCGCCGGTCTGGGGCGATCGCCTGTTTGTGGTGACCACGCTGGCGGGCCTGCTCCCGGTGGCGCGCGCAGCCTGGCAGCGTCTGCGCAGCGGATCGCCGTTTACCATTGAGACATTGATGACCGTGGCATCGGCGGGCGCACTGATGATTGGCGCACACGCAGAAGCGGCGATGGTGCTGGTCCTGTTTCAGCTGGGCGAACGGCTGGAAAGTTACGCCGCCTCGCGGGCGCGCAGCGGCGTCACCCGCCTGATGGCGTTGCGGCCCGAATCGGCGATTCGCCTGCAACAGGGCAAAGGTGTTGAGGTGTCGGTTGCCGCGCTGCAACCCGGCGACGTCATTGAAGTCGCGGCGGGCAGCCGTTTACCGGTTGATGGCCGCTTACTCAGCCCGATGGCCAGTTTCGACGAGAGCGCCCTGACCGGCGAATCCCTGCCGGTGACGCGGAGCTGCGGCGAAACGCTGTCTGCCGGTGTCACCAGCGTTGACCGGCTGGTGCAGCTGGAAGTGGTGTCGAAGCCCGGTGAGAGCGCAATCGATCGTATCCTGCAGCTGATTGAAGAAGCGGAAACGCATCGCGCCCCGGTTGAGCGTTTCATCGACCGCTTCAGTCGTATCTATACGCCGCTGGTGATGCTGCTGTCGCTGCTGGTAATGGTGGTGGTGCCGCTCTCTGGCGCAGGCGACTGGCAGCCGTGGATCTACAAAGGGCTGACCCTGCTGCTGATTGGCTGCCCCTGTGCGCTGGTGATCTCTGTTCCGGCCGCCATCACGTCCGGGCTGGCGGCGGCGGCGCGTCAGGGTGCGCTAATTAAAGGCGGAGCGGCGATGGAGCGGCTGAGTTCGCTGCGCTGCATTGCGTTTGATAAAACCGGCACGCTGACGCTGGGCAAGCCCGAACTGACGCAGATCCTGCGGTTTGGCGCAGGCGACGAGACAGCGATCCTGACACTGAGCGCCGCCGTGGAACAGGGGGCAACGCATCCGCTGGCCAGCGCCATCGTGGCGGCCGCGCAGACACGCCATCTGACGCTGCCTGAGGCACACGATCAGCAGGTGCTGGCGGGACGCGGCATCAGTGCCCGCATCGCAGGCCAGCAGGTGCAGCTGCTGGCACCCGCGCATGCACCCGGCCTGACGGCGGCGCAACGCGCGCAGATTGCGCAGCGGGAAGCGGAAGGGGAAACCCTGGTCGTGCTGCTGCGCAAGGATGAGGTACTGGGTGCCCTGGCGCTGCGCGATCGGCTGCGCGACGACGCGGCCGCTGCGGTGCAGGCGCTGAAAAAACTGGGAATCGAAAGCCTGATGCTGACCGGGGATAACCCGCGGGCCGCCGCCACGATCGCGCGCCAGCTACAGATTGATTATCGCGCCAGCCTGCTGCCTGCCGACAAGGTTGCGGCGGTGCGCGAACGGAGTCAGCAACAGCCGCTGGCGATGGTCGGGGATGGCATCAACGATGCGCCCGCCATGAAGGCGGCGACCCTGGGAATTGCGATGGGCAGCGGCACCGATGTGGCACTGGAAGCGGCCGATGCGGCCCTGACGCAAAATCAGCTCGGCCACCTCGCACCCATGATTGCGCTGGCCCGCCGGACCCGCCGCATTATCCGTCAGAATATCGGCATTGCGCTGGGATTAAAGGCGATTTTCCTGGTCACCACCCTGCTGGGGCTGACCGGACTCTGGCTGGCGGTCGTGGCCGATTCAGGGGCCACCGCGCTGGTCACCGCCAACGCGCTGCGGTTACTGCGGCGACGTGCCTGAAGAGGGAGGTTAACGGCGGTCTGGCCCGCCGTCGTTAACCCGCCATGCCTTTGCGGATCAGAAACTGATAGGGCAGCGTGTCGGTCTGCTGTGCCAGCAGGCCGTGTTCCATAAAGCGACAGAAACCAGGAATATCGCGTGTGGTAGCCGGATCATCGGCGATGATCAGCAATGTCTCGCCATCCTGCAGGCTGCGTACGGTTTTGCGCACCATCATGACCGGCTCCGGGCAACGCAGGCCGCGGGCATCCAGCTGATGGTCGGCAGAGGAAAAAGCATCGCTCATAATCGACTCGGTTCAGGTAAGGGGCGCTCATTCTAGCGCGTGCAGGCGGCGACGCAAGGCGATAACGATTGCGTTAAAATTAACCATTGCATAAAAAGCACAACGCGGTAAGATGCCGCCGCTTTTTGCTCATAAAACTGCCCGTCACCGCTCGAACGGTGTCGCGCAATGGGTTCCCTCACCCCAACATTAAAAAGGTCGACTATGCTCGCATTTTCTTCACGTCAGCGCATGCATGCGCTTTTCTGGTTATCGCTGTTTCACCTGCTGGTGATCACCTCAAGTAACTATCTGGTCCAGCTGCCGGTTGCCATTTTTGGTTTCCACACCACCTGGGGCGCGTTCAGCTTTCCGTTTATCTTCCTGGCGACCGATCTCACCGTGCGTATCTTTGGCGCACCGCTGGCCCGACGCATTATTCTGGCAGTAATGATCCCGTCGCTGTTCATCTCCTATGGCATCTCTGCCCTCTTTTATCAGGGTGAATGGCAGGGCTGGCAGGCGCTGGAACAGATGAACCTGTTTGTCGCCCGTATCGCCTGCGCCAGCTTTATGGCGTACGCGCTGGGTCAGATCCTTGACGTTCACGTCTTCAACCGTCTGCGCCGTCTGCCCCAGTGGTGGGCCGCACCGGGCTGCGCCATGTTTCTGGGTAACATCAGCGATACGCTGGCCTTCTTCTTTATTGCCTTTTACAAGAGCCCCGATGCGTTTATGGCGCAGCACTGGGTCGAGATCGCCCTGGTGGATTACAGCTTCAAAGTGCTGATCTGCATGGTCTTCTTCCTGCCCGCTTATGGTGTGCTGCTCAATGCGGCGCTGAAACGACTGGCCGAACGTCAGGCCACCCGCCAGGTCAACTTCGGCTAAGCCGGGTTCTTCAGACGTCAGGGACTGACGGACAAACAGGCGTCTGACTCACCCGACGACTGGCCACCCTGCCATTCCGGCAATTATCCGCTAAGATCTTCTGACAATCATCAGGTTGCGTTTGCAGCCTGATTCCTGTTGTATTAGTGCCTGACCGGAAACTGAAAAAGGGATTCTGATGCGCAAGCTGGTGAAATATGTAGGAATGAGTTTACTGGTACTGGGCTTAGCGGCCTGTGACCAGAAGAAAGAGGACGCGGCGAATGACAACGGCGTCAGCGCCAGTCAGTCAGCGCAGACCGTCACGCTGATGGATGGCAAGCTGAGCTTCTCACTGCCACCCGGCATGTCAGATAAAAGCGGTAAGCTGGGTTCACAGACCACCAATATGCACGTCTATGCGGATGAAACCGGCGCACGCGCCATTATCGTGATTGCGGGCGAACCAACCAGCGACGGGTTGGATGTGCTGTCACAGCGTATGGAGCAGCAGCAGCGTAACCGTGACCCGCAGCTGCAGGTCGTGTCGAACAAATCTGTGACGCTGAAAGATCAGCCGGCGCAGCAGCTGGATACCGTGATTTCCGCCAACAATCAGACCTCCTGGTCTTCGGTGATTCTGGCGAAAGTTGATGGCAAGCTCGTGACACTGCAGATTACGCTGCCAGGCGATAATCAGCAGCAGGCGCAGAGCGACGCTGATGCGATTGTGAAAAGCATTACTCTGAAGTAAATCGGCTGGCTGGCTTCCCTGCCTGGCAGAGAAGTCAGCCTGTCAGCTTAAAACCGTTTTATAAACCTGCATTCTCGCGAATATATCTGCGGGCTTTCACCGCATATTCGAAGGGATTCGCCAGCGCCGGATCCTGTTCCGCTTCCACCACCATCCAGCCTTTATAACCGTAATCATCCAGAATCCTGAACACCGGCGTAAAGTCGATCACGCCATCGCCCGGTACGGTAAAGGTGCCCTTTTTAACGCCTTCCAGAAACGAAAGATGATTCTCCCGGACGTCGGCGACCACCTCATCACGCACATCCTTGAGGTGAACGTGGAAGATACGCGGCAGATGCGTTTCCAGCACTGCCAGCATCTTCTGCTGTGAGCCCTCAGAATAGTAGACATGGCCGGTGTCGTAGAGCAAACCGACCTGCTCATCGGTCATCGCCATAAAGCGATCGATCTCTTCCGTGGTCTGAATACCGGTGCCCATGTGATGATGCAGCGTCACGCGCATCCCCTTCTCCGCCGCGATCCGCGCCAGCTCGTTGTAGCCTTCTGCGGTTAAGCGCCACTCTTCATCCGTGAAAACGGGTTTCTGTTCAAATACCGCCAGTTCGGTGCCCTGAATACTTCTGCTCTGCTCTGAACAGCCAACCACCCGCGCGCCCATCGCATGCAGGAAGTTTATATGCTCCATGAACTCATTAAGGGTTTTCTCTCTGTCGCCACGGGCGAAAAAGGTACTGAACCAGGCGTTACAGATCTCAATACCGCGAATGTCGAGCATCGGTTTCAGAATCGCCGGGTCGCGGGGATATTTACTGCCGACTTCGCTGCCGGTAAAGCCAGCCAGTGCCATCTCGCTGACCGTCTGCTGAAAAGTATTTTCACTGCCAAGCGCCGGCATATCGTCATTGGTCCAGCCGATCGGCGCGATCGCCAGTTTTACGTTCTCTTTGTTCATTGTCGTGTTCCCGGGCCGCATTCAGGGCGAAATCAGTTGTAAAAAGCAGGACGCGGCGGCATCTCTACCGGCTCAATGGCACCGCTGTTTTGCGCTTTGATGCAGGCATCTGCGGCCACGGAGGCCGCAAAACCATCCCAGGCGGACGGGCCGGTCAGCTGACCTGCCTGGATATCGTTGATAAACGCCTGCAGCTCAACGTCATAGGCCTCGATAAAGCGATCTTTCCAGTCCACCAGGATGGTATTCGACAGACGGGCATCTTTGCGCAGTTGCACCGAAGAGGGTTCCGGCAGACGGGCAATGCCCTCTTCGCCGACCACTTCGCACTGAATGTCATAGCCATACGCGCAGTTCACGAAGATCTCGACGTCGATGCGCACCCCTTTCTGAGTTTCAAACAGCACAATCTGCGGATCTTTAAGCTGACCGTGTGACTTCGACGTGACACGAGGGAAGATCACCTGCACCGTTTTGTAGTCATCGCTGGTCAGCCAGCGCAGCACGTCCAGTTCGTGGATCAGGGTATTGGTAATCGCCATCGGCGTGGTGTAGCTCTCCGGCACGGTCGGGTTGCGGTGCGCGCAGTGCAGCATCAGCGGCTCACCAATGTCGCCGTCGGTGATCACCTTTTTCAGCGCACGGTAGCCTGCATCGTAAGGACGCATAAAACCGACCTGTACCAGACGTTTTCCCGCCTTGATCTCCGCATCAACAACCCGGCGGCAGCCCTCGGCGCTCATCGCCAGCGGCTTCTCGCAGAACACCGGTTTACCGGCAGCAATTGCCGCCAGGGTAAACTCTTCATGGGTCGGGTCCCATGAGGTCACCAGCACCGCATCGACATCGGGCGACTGAATCACATCATGGCCGTTCTGAAACACCTCCGCCTCGATGTTCAGGCGCTGGAGTGCGGCACGCGCGCCGTCGACGTTAATGTCAGAGACGGCCACAACCCGGGCGCCCTGCAGCACATGGCTGCAGCGGCGAATATGTTCCTGACCAATTGCACCTGTACCGATAACACCAAGCCTTAAAGTCATAATCACACCTGTGTAGGGTTCGTACGGAGAAGAGGAAAAAGGGTTTTAATTAATACTTTCGTGCCTGGCCCAGATGGCTGTTGAGCTTTTCTGCCACCGCCTGCGCACGTTCAGTTTTCGAGGCCTGCGCCACGCCGACATGCCACCAGCTGAAATATTTGTGGATCATGGTTTTTGGCAGCACTTTGATGTCAATAAGGGTGGAAACCGTCTGGGTACGTGCATCTTCCAGCGCGGCGTTGAGTTCCTCCAGCGTGGTCACACGGTAGGTTTTACAGCCGTAACCGGCCGCAATCGCAGCAAAATCGACCGGGATGAAGCCGCCGTCCAGTCTGCCGCTCTCCGGGTTACGGAAGCGGAACTCGGTGCTGAAACTGTCCATGCCGTGTTCCATCTGCAGGTTATTGATGCAACCGTTGGTCATGTTATCCAGCAGCACCACATTGATCTTCGCGCCTTCCTGAACCGACGTGACCAGCTCAGAGTGCAGCATCATGAAGGAGCCGTCACCGACCAGCGCATAGACCTCACGCTGCGGCTGGGCCAGCTTCGCGCCCAGTGCTGCATTGACCTCGTAGCCCATGCAGGAGTAACCATATTCGACGTGATAGGCGTTGTAATCCCGGGTGCGCCAGACGCGCTGCAGGTCGCCCGGCAGACTGCCTGCGGCCGCCACAATCACGGCGTCTTCTGGCAGCTGCGCATTGAGGGTGCCGACTACGCTGCTCTGCGTCAGCAGGGACTTCGTCAGACGGCGAAATTCAGCGAACACCGCTGCGCGATCAAGATGGTCAGCGATCTCCGGCACAAAGTCGTCATCGTGACAGGCGACCTGATAGACGCGCTGCGTCTCCTCCAGCAGCTGGCGCTGCGCCTGTGCAATCTGGCTGCCCCAGTCGTTGCTGTAGTGCTGTGAGGCCAGGCCAGCCGTCAGCGCCGTCAGCCCCTCGCGGGCGTCGGCCAGCAGCTGGACACCATCCAGCTTATAGCTGTCAAAATTGCTGACGTTAACGTTCAGGAAGCTGACATCGGGATGCTGGAAAATCCATTTCGAGGCGGTGGTGAAGTCGGTATAGCGGGTGCCGATACCGATCACTAAGTCGGCCTCTTTCGCCAGCAGATTAGCAGCCAGCGAGCCGGTTTCACCGATACCGCCCAGATTCAGGGGATGGTCTGAAACCAGCGTACCTTTGCCCGCCTGCGTTTCAGCGAAAGGGATCTGATAGCGTTCAGCGAACTGGCGCAGCGCCTCGCCCGCTTCGGCGTATTTCACCCCGCCGCCGCAGATAATGATCGGTTTACGCTTACGGGTGATCAGCGTCAGCGCATCGGCCAGCTGTGCCGCTACGGGCAGACGACGATCCAGCCGGTGTACCCGTTTCTGGAAGAAATAGTCCGGATAATCCCAGGCTTCGCCCTGCACATCCTGCGGCAGCGACAGCGTTACTGCACCGGTTTCGGCCGGATCGGTCAGGACGCGCATGGCATTAATGCAGGCAGACATCAGCTGCTCGGGACGGCTGACGCGATCCCAGTATTTGCTGACGGCACGAAAAGCGTCGTTGGTGCTGATACTGAGATCGTAGCTCTGCTCGATCTGTTGCAGCACTGGATCGGGCTGGCGGGTAGCGAAGACATCGCCGGGCAGCAGTAGCAGCGGAATACGGTTGGCGGTCGCGGTCGCCGCCGCAGTGATCATATTGGCCGCGCCAGGGCCCACAGATGAGCTGCAGGCGATAATCTGACGACGCAGTGACTGGCGCGCGAAACCGGTGGCGGCGTGGGCCATGCCCTGCTCGTTGCGGCCCTGCCAGACCACCAGATCGCCGCTATCCTGCTCCAGCGCCTGGCCCAGCCCCAGCACGTTGCCGTGACCGAAGATGGCGAAGATGCCTTTGACAAACTTCGTTTCGACACCGTCCACATCAATAAACTGATTATCCAGAAATTTAACCAGCGCCTGTGCCGTGGTCAGTCTGATTGTGCCCATATTCATCCTTACATGCTGGTGGACCCCGACCTGCGCGACATCCCGCCTTATGTAGTCATCGACGGAACAGGCGACCGGAATAACTGAAACGTGAGGCGATTATAAACAAATATATTTTTCATAAAACATGATTACAGAAGAAACATTTCATTTTGCGAGTGAGATCAAATTTAGTCGCTGCAGCGGGTCTGGCGGGGGATACCGGCCGGGAAATCCGGAACGTTTTATTGTGCCGGAATCGGGATGAAAAAATTCGTTTCAGTCATGCAGGGTGCCCTGGCCACAGCGAGATTCCTGCGATCGCCCTCACAAGCCTGATATAACACGCCTCGCGATAGCCGTTCCCGCACCCGCAAGTAAGGATGAGGAGTTTTACCTGGTTCACATATTTGCGACAGATATTTCATTCTGTATTGTATATGGAATTTTTATTCCTCATACTGCCGCTACAGTCCGTCAGACATTCACAGACCCGGGAGCCGTGCGTGCGTGACTCGTTACACCCGCCCGGCTAATCACAGAAGGAAACCACAGGTATGCGTACAGAACAGAAGCCGCTTGATGTGATTTGTATCGGGCGAATAGCCGTTGATTTTTATGGCCAGCAGATTGGGGCGAGACTGGAAGATGTCACCTCTTTTGCGAAATACCTGGGAGGATCGTCTGGCAATGTCGCCTATGGCACGGCCATTCAGGGACTGAAATCGGCGATGCTGGCGCGCGTAGGTGATGAGCACAATGGCCGCTTTCTGCGCGAAGCGTTACAGCGTGTGGGCTGTAACACCGATGCGCTGATCACCGATCCCCGGCGTCTGACTGCCCTGGTCATCCTCGGTATTAAAGACGAAGAGACGTTCCCGCTGATTTTCTACCGTGACAACTGTGCCGACATGGGTTTAGTGCCGGAGGATATCGACGAGGCCTTTATTACCTCTTCCCGCGCGGTGGCGGTAACCGGTACTCATTTGTCCCATCCACAGACGCGGGCAGCGGTGCTGAAAGCGCTGGATATCGCCCGCCGTCACGGCCTGCGCACCGCGCTGGATATTGATTATCGTCCGGTATTGTGGGGGCTGACCTCGCCGGGCGATGGCGAAACCCGTTTCATTGAGTCCTCTCAGGTCACTCAGCAGCTTCAGGAAGTGGTGCACTATTTCGATCTGATCGTCGGCACCGAAGAGGAGTTTCATATTGCCGGTGGCAGCACCGACACCCTGACCGCGCTGAAGAATGTGCGTCAGGCGAGCCAGGCGACGCTGGTCTGCAAACGCGGTCCGCTGGGTTGCGTGGTGTTTGAGGGTGACATTCCGGATAGCTGGGACCAGACGCAACTGCACACAGGCGTACGGGTGGACGTGCTTAACGTGCTGGGTGCGGGCGACGCCTTTATGTCCGGCCTGCTGCGCGGCTGGCTGAACGATGAAGGCTGGGAACAGGCGTGCCGCTACGCCAACGCCTGCGGTGCGCTGGTGGTTTCCCGCCACGGCTGCGCGCCTGCCATGCCAACCAGAGCGGAGCTGGATGATTTCCTGAGCCGCGATGACGCGGTACAACGTCCCGATCTCGACCCTCGCCTCAACCACCTGCACCGCGTTACCACCCGCAGGCAGTCGTGGCCGGAGCTGAATGTCTTCGCCTTTGACCACCGTAAACAGCTGGCGGAGATGGCTCAGGAAGCAGGTGTCGATGAAAGCCGTATCCCGCCGCTGAAGCTGTTATTGCTGAAAGCCGCACAGCAGGCGGCGGAAGAGGCGGGATTAGAGAATAAAAGCGGTATTCTGGCCGATACCACGTACGGGCAGAAAACGCTGAATGCGATCACCGGTAAGAACTGGTGGATTGGTCGCCCGATCGAGCTGCCAGGCTCCCGTCCGCTGCGCCTGGAGCATGGCAACATCGGCTCTCAGCTGATCGACTGGCCTGCGGAGCACGTTGTAAAATGTCTGGTCTTTTATCATCCCCATGACAGCGCTGAACTGCGAAATGAGCAGGACGCGCTGCTGCTCGATGTCTGGAAGGGCTGTAACAAAAGTGGTCACGAGCTGCTGCTGGAGGTGATCCTCCCTGAGCACCATCCGGACAAGAGCGAGGCCTTTTACGTGGAGATGCTGAGCCACTTCTACAGCCTGGGCATTAAGCCTGACTGGTGGAAGCTGCCGCCGCTTTCAGCTGAATGCTGGCAGACAATTGGCAGCCTGATTGAGCAGCAGGACCCTTACTGTCGCGGCATTCTGCTGCTGGGTCTGGATGCGCCCGAAGAGAAGCTGAAAGCCGGTTTTGCAGCGGCAGCGAATGCGCCCTGGGTAAAAGGCTTCGCGGTAGGTCGCACCATCTTTGGTCAGCCTTCGCGCCAGTGGCTGCAGGGTGAGCTGGACGATGAGGCGCTGATTGAAACCGTGAAAGGCAATTATCTGCGCCTGATTGCGTACTGGCGCGCTGCCCGCGCCTGATTTCCTGTTCTGCCCGACGCCATCCCGGACGGGATGGCGTTAATCTTTCTGACCCTATCTGCGTGGGCTGCTGTGGACCCGTGCAGTCCCGGGGAATCGTCCGGCAGGACGCAGAAGCCGCTATCCCTGGCATGTCCGGCCCGCGACGCGCTCCTTTTCTGACCCCGCTCCCTGTTCATGAAGCGCATCCGTTGCTGCCAGACCCGATTTTTCAGCATTCTGTCGTCATCCAGCCTGAAGCGTGTTTTTACCCGCTATATCCTTCTTCACCGCAGACGTTCAGCGCTGGTTTTTACACGGTTAGTGCCTGCAAGGCAGCGCAACCCGGCAGGCTGGGCTAATCTGTGAACCATTTCATAAAGGCATGAAATAAACCGTGCTGCTGACGCAAACAAATGAAATTTTCCATCCATCTGGTACTATAGCGCTCATTATGCAGCCATTATTCTCAGGACATGGGCAGAATTGATGAACAATAATCCCACCCAACTTTCTCTGTTGCAGGACGATATTCGTCGCCGCTACGAAACACTGAGTAAGCGGCTTAAACAGGTTGCGCGCTACATCCTTGATAACAGTAACAGTATCGCCTTTGATACCGTCGCCTCGATTGCTCAGCAGGCCGATGTGCCGCCTTCTACGCTGATCCGCTTTGCCAATGCGTTTGGCTTCAGCGGCTTCAACGAAATGAAACAGGTTTTTCGTCAGCACCTGATGGAAGAGACGGTCAACTACACCGAGCGCGCACGCCTGTTCCGTCAGACCGCGACCGACGACAGTGCCAGTGCGCCGGAGAGCCCGGCGGAGATCCTGAATGTCTTTACCATGGTGAACAGCCAGGCGCTGCAGCAGCTGGCGATGCAGGTCAATCCGGAGCAGCTCAATAAAGCGGTGAAGCTGCTGAACGAGGCCGAGAATATTTATGTCATCGGCCTGCGCCGCTCTTTCAGCGTCGCCTCTTATCTGGTTTATGCACTGCGTCATCTGGAGCGCCGTGCGTTCCTGATTGATGGCCTGGGCGGAATGTTTACCGAGCAGCTCAGCCTGGTAAACCCGAAAGATGTGGTCATCGCGATCAGCTATTCACCTTATGCGCGTGAAGCGGTTGAAGTGGTGGAGATGGGAGCCAAACGCGGCGCACATCAAATCGCGATTACCGACAGCCAGGTCAGCCCGCTGGCCGCCTTCAGCGATGTCTGCTTTGTGGTGCGTGAGGCCCAGGTCGATGGCTTCCGTTCTCAGGTCGCCTCTCTCTGCCTGGCACAAACGCTGGCGGTTTCCCTGGCGCTGAACAACGCTGAAACCTCCTGACGCCAGCCTGTTCGCATAGCACAAAGGGCAGCCCCTGGGCTGCCCTTGTGACTGCCTGAAACCGTTCAGGCACTATTCCGTGCGTGGATAGGCGTCGCTGTTCACCCAGGCGTGATCGTGCTCCCAGCTGAATTTCCACAGCCGTACCGGCCCTGCCATCACGTTCAGATAGTAGTTGTTGTAACCCGCCAGCGTCGCCACCGGATGATAGCCGCGCGGCACCATCACCACGTCGCGATTGTAGGGGGCCATACAGACATCCAGCGAACGGTCGTCGGTGTAGACGCGCTGCATAGCAAAACCCGGCTCCGGATCGAAACGGTGATAGTAGGTCTCTTCCAGATAGGTTTCGTTTTCACTCTCTTCCTGGTCGTGCTTGTGGCTGGGATAAGAGCTGGTGTCGCCCTCATTGGTGTAGACCTCAACCACCAGCAGAGTGTCTGCCGGTTCACTGTCAGGCAGAATATTGTGAACCAGACGCTGATTACGGCCTTTTCCGCGATGTTCGACGCCGACATCTGCGGGTGCAATCAGGCGAGCCGGGAGGTTTCCCTGGCCGGGTGCGTTACAGACGGCCAGCTCGAGATCGCTGTCTGCAAAAACAACCACTTCATCATCATGCGGCACATAAACGGAATAGGGCGGCACACGCTCAAAGGGCGACATGCGCTGACCAATACCGGGAAACTCAGCATGGCGGGTTTTGACTGAAGCCAGCCCGGCAACCAGCACCAGGCACAGCTCTTTGTCGCCGCTGCTCAGGTGCAGGGTTTGCCCTTTTTTCAGCAGATAAGCATCAAAGCCAACATAACGCCAGCCTGCCCGCGCAGGCGTGACATGCTGGATACGGCCCTGCGCGTCAGGGGCCTGAGCTTTTGCCAGTAAAGACATCCTGATCCTCCTCTCTGTCACCATTAACGCTGCGGGACCTCGCGGCACAGTGCCAGCGAATAGCGCGACCGGCAGAGTAGCCTGCCGGTCGCGCATCCTGAACAGCGTGGAAATTGATTAACCTAACGTTGGCATACTGAACTCAGAGACGGTCTGCTGGCCGGAGGGCCAGCGCACGGTGGCGGTTTTCATGCGGGTATAGAAGCGCACCCCATCCGGCCCGTGGACATTGAGTGCGCCAAAGACGGAACGTTTCCAGCCGCCGAAACTGTGAAACGCCATCGGCACCGGCACCGGCACGTTGACGCCCACCATGCCCGCTTCAACGTTCTGCACAAATTCACGCGCGGTATGCCCGTTGCTGGTGAAAATCGCGCTGCCGTTACCAAACTCATGGCTGTTAACCAGCTGCAGCGCCTGGGAGTAGTCCGGCGCGCGCATGATGCTCAGCACCGGTCCGAAAATCTCCTCACGCCAGATCACCATGTCCGGAGTAACGTTATCGAACAGCGTGCCGCCGACGTAGTAGCCTTCGGCGTGGCCTTCAACCTGGACGTGACGGCCATCGACCACCAGCTTCGCCCCTTCCTGTTCGCCTTTGTCGATGTAACCCAGCACTTTTTTCTGATGCGCCGCCGAGACCACCGGTCCCATCTCATTCTCATCCGCGCCCTGATTCATGCCGGGACCGATGCGCAGCGCCTTCACCAGCGGCGTCAGGCGGGCAATCAGTTTGTCGGCCGTATCGTCGCCCACCGCGACCACGACCGGCAATGCCATGCAGCGCTCACCGGCCGAACCAAATGCCCCACCCATGATGGCGTTAACGGTGGCATCCAGGTCGGCATCCGGCATAACAATGGCGTGGTTTTTCGCCGCGCCAAACGCCTGAACGCGTTTGCCGTGTGCGCTGGCCGTTTTATAAATATGTTCTGCTACGCCCGACGAGCCGACGAAGCTGACCGCCGCAATACGGGGATCCTTATAGAGCTGTTCGGCATCGTCATTTGAGCTGTGGACCACGTTGAAGACCCCATCAGGCAGGCCCGCTTCGGTCAGCAGTTCAGCCATGCGCACCGAGGCCGACGGGTCCAGCGCCGGGGGCTTCAGGACAAAGGTGTTGCCGCAGGCCAGCGCGATCGGGAACATCCAGAGCGGCACCATCGCCGGAAAGTTAAACGGCGTAATCCCCGCCACCACACCAACCGGCTGCATCAGCGAAAAACTGTCCACACCGCCGCCGACGTTCGGCGAATATTCGCCTTTGAGCAAGTGCGGGATCCCGCAGGCAAACTCAATGACTTCAATGCCGCGCGTCAGTTCGCCCAGCGCATCTGACCAGACTTTGCCATGTTCAGAAACAATCAGCGCCGCCAGCTCATCGCGATGCTGCTCCATCAGGGCTTTAAAGTTGAACAGAACGCGGGCGCGACGCAGCGGCGAGGTTTTCGACCAGTCGGCAAAGGCCTGATGGGCCACACCAATTGCCTGGGCTACTTCATCAGCGGTGCTTTGCGTCAGTTCGCGGATAACGTTTCCCGTGGCGGGATCGTAAACAGGAATGGTTTCGTTGCTGGCGCTGAGGGTGGTTTTACCACCAATGAAGTTACCTATGATCGTCATGATGTTGCCTCTTTAAATGGTGAAGTTCCCTGCAGACGGCCCCTGCAACCTGCCACGCTGCCTGACCAGGCAAACCTGAAAGCGTGGTACGAAGCTATTACAGTGGAATAAATTTTTCAAATAGTTATTTTTGGAAAATTTACTTTTAGCGGCACAGATCGCATTTTCTCTGCCGCTCTCGCGCTGAACAGCGCCTGTTGCCCGCAGGCCGCCATCCCCGGGCAACACCTGCCTCGCCGGGCCATTACCGGCGCGCGGATAAACCTGACTGCTGCCAGGCCCGTCTGGTTATCAGGCCTCTGCCTGGACTACGATAAATAATTAATGCGAGACCGATCTAAAAATTACCATTCCACAATTAACAATTAATGAAATAAATGTTTTCTTTAGCCCCATCCCCTCTCCCTTCCTGGAGTCATTGCATGGCTATCGATCCCACCCGTTTCTGTATTAATCGTAAAATTGCACCCCGGCTTTCACTGGAAGCTTTTTTCCAGCTGGTTCAACGCCTGGGACTGAATAAAGTTGAACTGCGCAATGACATGCCGGGAGGCAGCGTCACTGATGACCTCAGCGTCGACCAGCTACGGGCGCTGACCGACAGATATCAGATTGATATCGTCACCATTAATGCGCTCTATCCGTTTAACCGCATCGATGACGATCTGCTTGAACGCGCGGAGGCGCTGCTTCAGACAGCACAGCAGATTGGCGCCAGGGCGCTGGTGATGTGTCCGCTGAATGAGGGTGTCGTCCTCTCTCCTCAGCAGACCCAAGCGGCGATGCAGCAACTGGCACCGCGCTTTGCGCATTACGGCATTCAGGGACTGGTGGAGCCGCTGGGTTTCCCTGTCAGTTCGCTGCGTTCAGGCGTAGAAACCCAGCAGCTTATCGCGGCGGCAGGCGTGCCCTTTAAGCTGTTGCTGGACACCTTCCATCATCATCTCTTTGAGGAAGCGGAACAGACGTTTTCAACGGACATTGACGTGACACAGATTGGGCTGGTGCATCTGTCTGGCGTGGAAGATCGACGTCCGACCGCCGAACTTACCGATGAGGAGCGGATCATGCTGAGTGACAAGGATGTGCTGAAAAGCGTGGAGCAGGTCAGACGCCTGGAGAGGCTGGGCTATAAAGGAATCTACGCCTTTGAACCTTTCTCCAGCCAGCTTAACAGCTGGACCCCGGCAGAAACTGAACGCCAGATCCGCCACAGTATTGAGCTGTTGCAGGCCTGAGTGCGGCGTTGTGCAGGCCGCGGGCGGGGGAGACTACAGGGCGAACCGCCGCCCTGCCCGCTGCTAGTCTGAAGCTCCATCTGCCGCCTGCGGCGCCTGACGCCGCTGCAGGCGCAGCGTGCAGAAAAACGCAACACAGACCAGCAGCGCCGTCAGCAGATAGACGCGGGAGACGCCGGCGTAGGTCATGATGAATCCGGCCAGCGGGCCGGTAATGCCCAGCGAGAGATCCATAAAGGCGGTATAGGTTGCCAGCGCGCTGCCCTGGTTCTGCTGCGGCATCACCTTTACGGCTACCACCCCCAGCGCCGGAAACACCAGTGAGAATCCGGCCCCGGTCAGAAAGGCGCCCGCTTTAGCCATCCAGGGCTCGCCTGCTGCAGCGACCAGAAACAGCCCGGCAGCTTCAACGGCCAGGCAGACGCTGGCGACCCGCAGACCGCCGTGACGGTTAATGGCATTCGGGAAAAGCAGGCGCGCGCCGACGAAAGCGCCGCTGAACAGAGAGAGGGCAAAGGCGGCCCCTTCCCAGCCTCTCTCCTGATAGAACAGCGTAATAAAGGTGGCGATGACGCCAAACCCGGCCGAGCCCATCGCCAGAATGGCACCAAAACCAGCGACCTTGCCCAGTACCGCCCGAAACGGCAGCGGTCTGGCCCGGCTCGCTTTCACCGCCGGGCGCGGCACCGCGCAGGCGATGCCCACGACGCAGATAGCCACAATCACCAGCGAGAGCCACAGCAGCCCGCCCGCACGGAATATCATGACGCCCAGCGGCGCGCCTATCGCCATCGCGCCGTAGGTGACGATGCCGTTCCACGAGATGACACGGCCGATGTGCAGCGAACCGACCCGCGCCACGCCCCATAGCGAGGTGCCGGTACCGGTAAAACTCTGGCCCACGCCCAGAATCAGCCTGCCCAGACAAAGCAGCGTCAGGCTTACCAGCGGCGAGGCGATCAGCGCCGCCAGCAGAATACACAGCCCACTGATCAGACAGCCCACCAGGCCCGTCACCACCACTTTTTTGGGCCCCCAGAGATCGGCATAGCGTCCGGCATGCGGTCGGCTCAGCAGCGTCGCCACATACTGCAGGCTGATGACGAGCCCGGCCCAGAACGCGCTGAAGCCCAGTTGCTCATGAACCCATCCCGGCAACACTGCCAGCGGCAGACCAATAGTGAGATAACTGACAAAGTTGTAGGCTACGATCGAGAGGATCAGCAGAGAGATGCTCAGGTTTCCGGCTGGCGTATTCGGTTCCGCTGCAGGCTGTTCAGGCATGTGTCCTCACGCGCATATTTGGCTGAATGATAAGGTTTATCTTTTCACTATACCTGCTTTCATCACCGGTGCATCAGAATGGCCCGGCAATCGGGTGGCTGGCCCTGCCCCATCAGGCCGCCGTTAATCGGAAAACCTTCCTGCCAGTGCGACCGCAACAACAGACCAGGGTGGCGCTGATTCGCCAGCCGTTCTGCCGTTGTGATTTACCGTTTCTCTGATAAATCAGCTTGTTAATTTTCTTTCAGCTAAACTGGTAAAGCCAATTGACGTCACGGGAGAGGGCATGAGCGAGCTGCAGCGGGAAAAGATCGGGCAAAATATTCTGATTAAACTGGCGATGCTGGTCATCATCCTCGCTGGTATCCGGGCTGCGTCCGATATTCTGGTCCCGCTTCTGCTGGCGGCTTTCTTTGCTATTGTCCTCAATCCGCTGGTCACGATGCTGATGCGACGGGGCTTTCGTCGCGGACTGGCGATCGGGCTGGTGATCACGGTAATTTTCTGTGTAATCGTCCTGCTGGGTGCGGTCATCGCCAGCTCGATGAGCGAGTTTTACGATCTCTACCCGCAACTGCGCGCCACCATGGAGCAGAAAATGACGGTGCTGCAACATCTGGCTGCGGGCTTTCATCTCAATATTTCCACCAATGCGCTGGTTCAGCATTTCGATCCGAATACCATGATGAACCTGGCCAGAGCGGCGCTGAGCGGCTTTTCCGGCGCGATGACCAACACCGTCCTGCTGGTGCTGACCGTGGTTTTTATGCTGTTTGAGGTCCACCACCTGCCTTACAAAATGCGTAACGCGCTGGTGAACCCGAAAATCCGCATCGCCGGGCTGCATAAGGCGCTGAAAGGGGTCACCCACTATCTGGCACTGAAAACCCTGGTGAGCCTGATTACCGGGCTGTCGGTCTGGCTGACGCTCTTTCTGCTGGATGTGAAGTTCGCACTGCTGTGGGCCGTTGTGGCGTTTATCCTCAACTTTATTCCCAACATTGGCCCGATTATCGCCGGGATTCCGCCTTTCCTGCAGGCGCTGCTGCTGAACAGCCTGTTTGATGCGGCGATGGTGGCGGCGCTGTTTACCGCAATCCACATGGTGTTCGGTAACATGCTGGAACCACGTCTGATGGGACGCGGGCTTGGCCTGTCGACACTGGTGGTGTTCCTGTCGCTGGTGTTCTGGGGCTGGCTGCTGGGGCCGGTCGGCATGCTGCTCTCGGTGCCGCTCACCAGCATCACTAAAATCCTGATGGAAACCACACCAGGTGGCAGCCGTCTGGCGATCATGCTGGGTACAGGCAGACCGAAGCGGGCGCGCGGATTAACCAAGTAGCTGCTGCTGAACGTGCTGCAGATGGCGCGCCATCGCCTGGCGGGCTGCCGGTTCATCACCCGCGACAATCGCCTGAGCGATCTGCTGATGATCGTCATTCATCCCCTGCGCGACGCTATTATCGGCAAAATAGCGTTCCAGTCGCTGCACATGCGGGCTGTAGCGCCGGTTCCACAGCTGCTCCAGCATCTCACGCAGCAGATCGTTACCGCTCATCTCGCTGATTAACAAATGAAAGCGTTTATCCTGCGCCAGAAAAGCCGCATCGTTCTCATTGTGCTGCTGCAGTTCTGCGGCCAGCGCCAGCAGTGCTGCCCGCTGCGCATCGGTACCATGACGGGCCGCCAGGCCCGCCAGCATCGCCTCAAATGCCTCACGCGCCTGCAGAAGGTCCTGCAGACTGCAGGTTTCACGCTCCTGCGGCATGGCGCGCTGCGGCAGCGGCTGTGCAACAAAGACGCCAGTGCCGGTGCGGATGTCGACCCAGCCGGTCATCTCCAGTGCAATCAGTGCCTCACGCACGGACGAGCGGCTGACGCCCAGCTGCTTTGCCAGCTCGCGCTCCGGCGGCAACAGCCCTCCCGCCACAAAGTCGCCGCGCGCGATACCCTCCATGATGGCGTTAGCAATCTGGCGATAAAGACGCTCAGTTTTGATTACCGTCAGGCTCATTAGCCTCTCCTTTATTCTGCTTAACGCCCGTTACGGCCGCTGCAGTTTGTCACGCTGAGATCCGGATCACGGCCCGGTTTTGCCCGCTATCATACTCTTGGTCCAGCGGCCTGACCACTGGGCCATATCACAGTTAAGGAGTAAAGATGGAACATACATGGCGATGGTACGGCCCGAACGACCCGGTTTCACTGGATGATGCGCGTCAGGCAGGCGCAACCGGCATCGTGACGGCGCTGCACCATATTCCTAATGGCGAAATCTGGCCGGTTGAGGAGATTAAAGCGCGTCAGGCATTGCTGGCGGAAAAAGGGCTGGTCTGGTCGGTGGTGGAGAGCATTCCGGTTCACGAAGCGATCAAAACCCAGCGCGGCGACTACCTTCGTTATATCGCCACTTATCAGCAGTCGCTACGTAATCTGGCCGCCTGCGGCATTGATACCGTCTGCTACAACTTTATGCCGGTACTGGACTGGACGCGCACGGATCTCGCCTGGACGCTGCCGGATGGCGCAAAAGCGCTGCGCTTTGACGCCGACGCGTTCGCTGCCTTTGAGCTTTACCTGCTCAGGCGGCCGGGCGCAGAACAGGATTACAGCGCGGCTGAGCAGCAGGCCGCCGCTCAGTGCTTCGCCGCCATGAACGAAGAAGAAAAAAATACCCTGGTTCGCAATATTATCGCCGGGCTGCCGGGCGCCGAAGAGGGTTACACCCTGGAGCAGTTCCAGGCCCAGCTGGCGCAGTATGACGGCATTGATAAAGCAAAACTGCGCGAACATCTGGCGACCTTCCTGCGCGCCATCGTGCCGGTCGCGGAAGAGACGGGCATCCGGCTGGCGGTGCATCCGGACGATCCACCGCGTCCTATCCTGGGCCTGCCGCGCATTATCTCTACTCAGGAAGATATGCAGTGGCTGAAGGAGACGGTAGACAGCCTGCATAACGGCTTCTGTTTCTGCACCGGCTCCTATGGCGTCCGGGCCGACAACGCGCTGGTTGAGATGGCAGAAACCTATGCGGATCGCATTAACTTCGTTCACCTGCGCGCCACCAAACGCGAGGAGAATCCGGCCAGCTTCCATGAAGCGGCCCATCTGGCGGGTGACGTCGATATGGTCGGCGTGATCAAAGTCATTCTGGCGGAAGAGCAGCGCCGTCGCCGGGCCGGCCAGCAAAGGGCGATCCCGATGCGGCCCGACCATGGTCATCAGATGCTGGATGACCTGCATAAGCGCACCAATCCCGGCTACTCTGCCATCGGCCGCCTGAAAGGGCTGGCTGAACTGCGCGGCGTCGAAGTGGCACTGAAACAGATCTTTTTTTCCGATCAGGTGTAAAGTGAACGCTGGCCCGCCCGCAGGCAGGCCAGCGTTTTGCTATCCGCTGGCATGAATGCCGCTTTACCCTCCATGTTACCTCTCTTTGTCCACGTTATACGCCACACCAACGCCGGTAAAACAACCTGTCAATAAATGCAAAATCTGGTCGATAATTGACATGAGTCAGTTTCGTGATTAGTCAAAACGCTAATCTGCACCGCCCGGAGAAATGCTATGCTGCGCAACTGATTAGCCCCTCCCTATGAAACTCATAATTATTCCGAGGAGTTAATAGTGCCGCGACTCAAACATAAACAGGACTATGCCAGGCTGATTATTGTAATTGCCGGTCTGTTACCGCTGCTCATTGGCATTTTCTTTACGGGTATCGACGCGCGGCATACCGTCCAGCAGCAGCAAATCAACGCGGCCAGCACCCTGCTATCTCAGGCCGAGAGAATGAGTGACAGCGCCTGGGATATGGTGACAAAACTCCGCCAGTTTCAGCATCAGCCCTGTCAGAAAATCGCAGGTCAGCTTCAGCGAATCGGTGCCCTGAATGCGTATTTCCGTACCATTGGCAAAGTGGAACAGGGTAAAATCGTCTGCTCATCAGCGTTTGGCTCAGCGCCAGGCGAACTGAAAGAGATGATCATGCGCGACCCGCCAGTCACGGGTAAAGCCTGGTGGAGCCTCTCCATTGCCGGAACATCGGGTGTACCGGACCGTCCGGCTGTCATTTTTATGCGCCAGCTGCCTGATGGCGAAGGCTTCTGGTCCGTCATTGATGGTCAGTATCTGATTGATTTTATGCGGGCTATCAGCAGCACACATCTCTATTATTTCCGCATGGTGTTCAGCGATGGTGCGCCCATCTCATTTGGCGATCCGCAAATCGCCACATCCGGCTGGTTTGAACCGATGGTTTATCAGGCGGCGTCCAGCCGCTATCCCATATCGGTGACGCTGGTGGCCTCGCCGGCTGAGCTGATCGCCGCCTGGCGTCAGGTCATTTTTATTATCATGCCAATGGCCGCTATTTTCTCTGTTGTGCTGATGCTGGTGGTGGCGAACTGGCTGCAACGACGCCTGTCATGGCGCGATGAAATCCGGCGGGCTATCACCAGCGGTCAGTTCAGGGCCCATTATCAGCCGGTCTATGATAACCGGCTGCAACGCTGCAGCGGCGCAGAAGTGCTGCTGCGGTGGGTAACACCTGACGGCAACGGCGTACGGCCGGATATTTTTATCGGGGCAGCAGAAGCCGAAGGCATGATTGTGCCGCTGACCCGGCATCTGCTCGATCTGGTCGTAAAAGATGTGCAAAGCTGGCAGGTTGTGCCCCAGTTTCATCTGGCCATTAACGTCGCGGCAGATCATCTGCAGCATCCCGAATTTGTCAGCGATATGCTGCACTTTGCCGAGCGGGTAAAGCACAAGCAGTTTCTGATTACGCTGGAGCTGACCGAACGCAGTCTGATTCAGGAAGGCCATGAGGTCGCCCGCAAACTGGATCGATTACGGGGGTATGGCATGAAGGTGGCCATTGATGATTTTGGGACCGGCCACTGTTCGCTGAGCTACCTGCAAACCTTCACGCTGGATTATCTCAAGATTGATCGCGGCTTTATCAATGCAATCGAATCCCTTGAAGGCAGGACCCCGGTGCTGGACGCGATTATCCAGCTCAGCCATCAGCTGGAACTGAAAGTGCTGGGTGAAGGTGTTGAGAGCGCATTGCAGTTCCACTATCTGCAACGGCGCGGGGTCGTCTTTATTCAGGGCTACTACTATGCCCGCCCGATGGGCAACGCGGCACTCATCGCCTGGCTGACAGAACAGGGTATGCAGCCTGTGGAGGATACCTCTACCCTTCAGGCGCTGCAGGGAATCAGTGCCTGAATGCAGGCGACACCCACGTTGCTGGTTACACAACAGCCATTCACGCTGTGTTCAGCCTTTTCGCCTGTTCTGCCGGGCTGGCTGTCCGGCCTGACCAGAACGCAACGATCTGCGCTATCGGTCACATCCGCTCTTACCCCTCCTGAGGCCTGATGCGCTGAAAAAACCAGCACTCGTCACTCAACGTGATAATTTTTTAGCGTTGCTAAACAGCGCAAATTCCTCCTTACAAAGGTCAGTTATGGCTCAAACATGACAGATATCACACAAAAACGGTATACTCTGTCGCTGTTCGGGATAATTACAACAGTAATTATTGTGTCAACGAACGCCTGAGTAGCGCTTATTTACGGCTATGCTTAAATTTCTCAACGCAGCGGTCTGACTGCTTTATACCGGCTCGCGCCGTTGAGAACTTTCGTGTTCCATTACAGGGTAATTCTATGAAATTGCGTAGGAAGCGTGTAAAACCAATGGGGATCAATGATGTCACCATCATTGATGATGCCCGTTTACGTAAAGCTATCACCGCGGCCTCTCTGGGTAACGCGATGGAGTGGTTCGACTTTGGGGTTTATGGCTTTGTCGCCTATGCGCTGGGTAAGGTCTTCTTCCCCGATGCGTCGCCGGGTGTTCAGATGATTGCAGCACTGGGGACCTTCTCCGTACCCTTCCTCATCCGTCCGCTGGGTGGTCTGTTCTTCGGTATGCTGGGCGACAAATATGGTCGTCAGAAAATTCTCTCTATCACCATTATCATCATGTCGATCAGCACCTGCTGTATCGGCCTGATACCCTCCTATGCTTCTATCGGCATCTGGGCGCCGATTCTGTTGCTGCTCGCCAAGATGGCGCAGGGCTTTTCCGTGGGCGGTGAGTATACCGGTGCCTCAATCTTTGTGGCCGAGTATTCACCGGACCGCAAACGCGGCTTTATGGGAAGCTGGCTCGACTTTGGTTCCATCGCAGGCTTTGTGCTGGGCGCGGGACTTGTCGTACTGATCTCCTCGATTATCGGCGAAGAAAACTTCCTTGAGTGGGGCTGGCGTCTGCCGTTCTTCGTGGCGCTGCCGCTGGGGATTATCGGTCTTTACCTGCGTCATGCGCTGGAAGAGACGCCCGCTTTCCAGCAGCACGTCGATAAACTGGAACAGGGCGACCGTGAAGGCCTGCAGGATGGCCCGAAAGTCTCTTTTAAAGAGATTGCGACCAAACACTGGCGCAGCCTGCTCTCCTGTATCGGTCTGGTTATCGCTACCAACGTCACCTACTACATGTTGCTGACGTACATGCCAAGCTACCTCTCTCATAACATGCACTACAGTGAAGATCATGGTGTGATGATCATCATCGCCATTATGATCGGTATGCTGTTTGTTCAGCCGATGATCGGCATGATGAGTGACCGTTTTGGCCGTCGTCCCTTTGTCATTATCGGCAGTCTGGCCCTGTTAATCTTCTCGATTCCCGCCTTCATGATGATCAACAGCGGCGTGCTGGGTATGATTTTCGGTGGTCTGCTGCTGATGGCGGTCATCCTCAACTCCTTTACGGGCGTGATGGCTTCCTCCCTGCCGGCCATGTTCCCGACGCACATTCGCTACAGTGCGCTGGCCAGTGCGTTTAACATTTCGGTGCTGGTCGCC
The DNA here is from genome assembly GCF_032114055.1 of Pantoea sp. Classification (GTDB taxonomy): domain Bacteria; phylum Pseudomonadota; class Gammaproteobacteria; order Enterobacterales; family Enterobacteriaceae; genus Pantoea. The sequence goes on along the minus strand of NZ_DAMCTB010000007.1, from coordinate 86,234 downwards.
GGTCTGACGCCAACCCTGGCGGCCTGGCTGGTCGAAACGACCAATAACCTCTACATGCCCGCCTACTATCTGATGGTGGTGGCCGTGATTGGTCTGATTACCGGTCTGTTCATGAAAGAGACGGCGAACAAGCCGCTGAAAGGCGCGACGCCGGCCGCCTCCGACATGGAAGAAGCCCGCGAAATTCTGCAGGAGCATCACGATAACATCGAGAATAAAATCGAAGATATCGACGCAGAGATCGCCCGTCTGGAAGCGAAACGTAAAAACCTGGTGCAGCAGCATCCGGATATTAACGAGTAATCGTTCTGCTCTCCCGCCGCCCGGCGGGAGAGCACCTTTCCCCGCGCATTACCGCACACAAACCTTCATGCTGCACGGATAATGAGAGTAAACTGTCGTTACTTTTTTCACCTGTGTAAGAATGAAAATGTCTGATTATTCCCTTATCCAGCGCCCAAGAAGATTGCGCGCCAGCGCCTCAATGCGTGAAATGTTCCAGGAGTCCTCGCTGAGCCTGAACGATCTGGCTCTGCCTATCTTTGTTGAAGAAGAAGTCGACGATTACAAACCGATTCAGGCGATGCCTGGCGTGATGCGTATTCCGGAAAAGCGTCTCGCTTATGAGATCGAGCGTATCGCTAAAGCAGGTATCCGCTCGGTGATGACCTTTGGTATTTCGCACCATACCGATGCTACCGGCAGCGATGCCTGGAATGAAAACGGTCTGGTAGCGCGCATGTCCCGTATCTGTAAGGAGACGGTGCCTGAAATGATCGTGATGTCCGACACCTGTTTCTGTGAGTACACCAGTCACGGCCACTGCGGCGTGCTGTGCGATCACGGCGTCGATAACGATGCAACCCTGGCTAACCTGGGCAAGCAGGCCGTCGTCGCAGCCGCAGCCGGTGCCGATTTTATCGCCCCCTCGGCCGCGATGGACGGTCAGGTTGAAGCGATTCGCCGGGCTCTGGACGCAGCAGGCTTTACGCAGACGGCGATCATGTCCTACTCCACTAAGTTCGCCTCTTCGTTCTATGGCCCGTTCCGTGAAGCCGCCGGCACTGCACTAAAAGGCGACCGCAAAACCTACCAGATGAACCCGATGAACCGCCGGGAAGCGATCCGTGAATCTCTGCTCGACGCGGCACAGGGTGCCGATTCGCTGATGGTGAAGCCGGCAGGCGCCTATCTGGATATCCTGCGCGATATCCGTGAGCGTACCGAACTGCCGCTGGCGGCTTATCAGGTGAGTGGCGAATACGCGATGATTAAATTTGCGGCTCAGGCGGGTGCCATTGATGAGCGTAATGTGGTGCTGGAGAGCCTGGGCGCGATCAAACGTGCCGGTGCAGACCTCATTTTCAGCTATTTCGCTCTTGATCTTGCAGAACAAAAAGTGCTCTGATTCCCTCCTTATCAGGAGCGTGGCCGCTGTGCCACGCTCTTCTCCGCCGTAAGGCAAACACCAGAACCTGGCTTCAGTTCAGACAAAAGGTCTCTGTGATGAAAGCACCTGGAATTCCTGCCGACGAGGCACAACGTTTATCGCAGTTGCGTGCGCTGAACATCATGAACACCCCAGCGGAAGAGCGTTTTGATCGCCTGACCCGCCTGGCACGTCGCCTGTTCAACGTTCCTGTCGCGTTAGTCAGCCTGCTGGAGGCTGACCATCAGTGGTTCAAATCCGCCCAGGGCTATGAAGCCGCCGGATCGCCACGCAGTATCTCGTTATGCGGTCACGCCATCCTGCAGGATGAGATCATGATTGTCGAAGATACGCACAACGATGTACGGTTTCATGATAATCCACTGGTCACAGGCGAGCCACACATCCGCTTTTATGCGGGCTGTCCGCTACGCGCACCTGGTGGTGCCAAAATGGGCACGCTTTGTATTATCGGTCGTGAGCCGCGTCAGTTTAATGAAGAGGATCAGGCCACCCTGCGTGACCTGGCGGCGATGGCCGAAGCAGAGCTGGTCGCATTTCAGACCGCCACCTGTGATGAACTGACGCAGATTACTAATCGTCGCGGCTTTATGACGCTGGGAGAGATGGTGCTGAATGAGTGCCGGATGAAAAACCAGCCAGCCTGCCTGACCTTTCTCGATCTCGACAAATTCAAGCAAATCAACGACACGCTTGGCCATCGTGAAGGCGACCGCGCGCTGATGGACTTTGCTGATGCCATGAAGGTGGTGTTTAAGCACTCCGATCTGTTTGCCCGTCTGGGTGGCGATGAGTTTGTAGTGCTGCTGAATGGGCGTGGCCAGGCGCAGAGCGAAGCCCTGTTAGCGCAGTTTGCCCGCTATCTGCGCCAGCAGTCGATCAGCCTGAATCGCCGCTATCACCTGCAATTCTCTTCCGGCATCGTGGAGTTTGACGCGGCACATCCGCAATCACTGGAGCAGTTGCTGCACGATAGCGATAAGCAGATGTACCTGAGCAAAAAGCAGAAACAGGTCACGATATAAGGTCGGGCATCGCCGCGTCGGCGGGATCAGGGGCGTGCCAGATCGTCGATCAGCGCCTGATTAAATTTCGCCGGTTCTTCCATTTGTGGCGCGTGTCCCATGCCGGGAAATTCAATTAACCGCGCGCCGGGGATACGTTGCGCCGCCGCTTTACCCAGTACCGCATAATCTCCCAGTCGCGCTTTGACTTCCGGCGGGGCGATATCACTGCCGATAGCGGTGGTATCGGCGGTGCCAATCATCAGCGTTGTGGGCACCCTGATGTCACCCAGCTCATAGAATACGGGCTGCGTAAAGATCATGTCGTAGAGTAAAGCGGAGTTCCAGGCGACTTTCAGGTGCCCGGGCCCACTATTCAGACCAGCCAGCATATCGACCCAACGGTCATATTCGGGTTTCCAGCGTCCCGCATAGTAGGTCTGCTGCTCATATTTCCTGATGCCTGCTGCGCTGACGCTGAGCTCGCGCTGATACCACTGATCGATGGAGCGCCACGGTGCGCCCTTCGCTTTCCAGTCCTCCAGCCCAATCGGATTGACCAGCACCAGCTTCTGCGTCTGCTCCGGATACATCAGGGCATAGCGGGTAGCCAGCATCCCGCCTGTAGAGTGGCCAACTATCACCGCCTGTTTCACACCCAGCTGTGCAAGCAGCTGATGGGTATTGGCGGCCAGCTGCTGAAAACTGTACTGGTAACGATCGGGCTTGGTGGCGCTACAAAAACCAATCTGGTCAGGAGCAATCACGCGATACCCCTGCTGGCTCAGTGCCTGAATAGTCTCTTCCCAGGTCGCGCCGCAGAAGTTTTTGCCATGCATCAGTACCACCGTTTTGCCGTTGGCCTGTTGCGCCGGGCTGACATCCATATAACCCATGCTCAGCGATTGCTGCTGAGACTGAAAATTGAAATGGTGCAGCGGCCAGGGCCAGGTAAAGCCTTCCAGCTGTTCACCATAAACCGGCGGGACACTGGCTAAGGCCTGTGCAGATAAAGCCAGCGAGGTAAGCAACGCGGCAAGCGGTTTTTTTAACACATAAGTCGGGCTCATCCGATGTTCTTCCGGGGAAAAGTAAATCCTAAGCCTGGCATATCACCGTCAGAAGTCGATTGATCCCCTGTGTGATAGCAGCAGAGAGGGCTGAAAAGGCGGTGCCGTTTCATCATTAAGCCACAGCCTGTCGCCCGCTCATCATTTACTTCACAACTATCAACACAACAATTACAACTCACCCCTTTTTATTAAAAACAGATCGTCAAATGAATATCCTTCGAAATAAAGATTCAAATGCTGAAAAATCTTTACGCAAAGAATAAGCACATTAAGATAAAAAATTCATTATTGCCGGACCTGAAACAGGGAGGCGCTATGACCCACCATAAATATAATGAAAGTATAATTATCTCTATCACCGAGTGGATTAATAACAATCTTGACCAGCGTTTAAGCGTGAATGATATTGCGGAAAAGGCAGGCTACTCAAAATGGTATTTGCAAAAGCTCTTTACCCGTTATCACAATGAAACGCTGGCGCGCTATATCCGCAGGAGAAAACTCAATGCCAGCGTCAATGATTTAAAGCACAGTGGCACACCGATCATTACTCTGGCGCTGAAATACCATTTTGAGAGTCAGCAATCCTTTACCCGCTCCTTCAGGCAGATTATGGGCTGTACGCCCAGCGCCTGCCGAAAGCGTCGGCTGCGCGACGGTGCGAAGCAACAGTCGGGCAATGCGGATAATCTCTGTGCGCAGTGCAGTTACAGACAGCACGAGAGCAGCGAGCCGGTGTCAGTCTCCTCACACGGCACTGCACAGACAGTGGCGCTTCACGACGCCGGATAATCAGGACTCATCCGGCTGATAATATTGCACACCAATCTGAATACGCTCACGCCCCTGGCTGATGCGATGACGATTGGTGTCGCGCAGTGAATAGACACAGCCGCAATACTCCTGTTGATAAAAGCTTTCGCGCTTACTGATTTCAATCATGCGCGATGAACCGCCGCCTTTACGCCAGTTAAACTCCCAGTAAAGCAGATCCGGATAGGCGGCTGCGGCACGTACACCGCAACTGTTAATCTGCTTCATATCTTTCCAGCGCGAAATCCCTAAACAACTGGTCATGACCGGAAAGCCGTTTTCATGCGCATAGAGTGCCGTGCGCTCAAAGCGCATATCGAAGCACATGGTGCAGCGCTCGCCCCGTTCCGGCGACCATTCTAACCCGCGCGCGCGTTCAAACCAGTTATCCCGGTCGTAGTCAGCATCCACAAAGGGTACGCCAAACTTTTCAGCAAAGCGGATATTCTCCTCTTTGCGCAGTTCATACTCTTTAAGCGGATGAATGTTCGGGTTGTAGAAGTAGATCGTGTAATCAATGCCGGAGGCCAGCATGGCTTCCATCACTTCGCCCGAACAGGGCGCGCAACAGGAGTGCAGCAGGACTTTGTTATGACCATCCGGCAGAGGTAATGGCTGACGCTGGAAAGGTTCAGACATAAGCACCTTCAATCAATGACAGAAAAGCGGCAGTGTAATGCCACAGGCGGAGAGTTGCAAAAGCTGACCAGGCCGGCCCTGCTTTGCGTAATCGTGCCGCCATTCCGTTTTCCTGCCGCTGTGCCATCCCGCTGATCTCTTGCGGTTTCTCTCCCCGGTTTCCTCTGTCAGAGCGCGTGATGTGCTGAAGTGTGATCGGCGCCACACTGGTATCGGCTATGTTTACATAACGTTAACAATATTGACATTACATCGATGCAGGGAGATTCAGTATGGGCGTAGCAAAGCGGTCAGGACATCAACAGAACCGGTTCACCTGGTTCGTCTGTTTTATGGCGGCGCTGTCCGGCCTGCTGTTTGGCCTGGATATCGGCGTGATTGCGGGGGCTCTGCCCTTTCTGGCAAAGGATTTGCAGATCACCAACCATCAGCAGGAGTGGGTGGTCAGCGCGATGATGTTTGGCGCCGCGCTGGGGGCGCTGGTCGCAGGCTGGATGTCGTCAAAGCTGGGGCGTAAAAAGAGTATGCTGGCGGGCGCGACGCTGTTTGTCATCGGTTCGCTGTGGTCGGCCTTTTCCCCCGATGTCACCTCGCTGGTCTGCGCCCGCGTGATGCTGGGTCTGGCTGTGGGGATCGCCTCTTATACCGCCCCGCTCTATCTGGCGGAGATCGCACCGGAACGGATCCGTGGCTCGATGATTTCGATGTATCAGCTGATGCTGACGACCGGGATTGTGGTGGCTTACCTCTCTGACACCGCTTTCAGCTACAGCGGCAACTGGCGCGCGATGCTGGGGATTATCGCTATCCCGGCAGTGATCCTGTTTATCGGCGTGCTGTTTCTGCCGAACAGCCCGCGCTGGCTGGCTGCGCACGGACGCTTCAACGAGGCACAGCGGGTACTGGATCGCCTGCGCAGCAGCAGCGAACAGGCGCGTGAGGAGCTGGAAGAGATTCGCGAGAGCCTGCAGGTAAAGCAGCGCGGCTGGTCACTGTTCCGCTCGAACGGTAACTTCCGCCGTGCGGTGTGGCTGGGAATGCTACTGCAGGTGATGCAGCAGTTTACCGGCATGAATGTCGTGATGTACTACGCGCCTAAAATCTTCAATATTGCCGGTTTCTCCAGCACCAGCGAACAGATGTGGGGCACGGTGGTTGTCGGACTGGTCAACATGCTGGCCACGCTGATTGCTATTTTCTTTGTTGATCGCTGGGGCCGCAAACCGATGCTGACAACCAGTTTTCTGGTGATGGCGATCGGGATGGGTGCGCTGGGTACACTGTTGCACGTCGGCGTTGAAACCGATTTTCGCAAATATTTCGCCGTGGCGATGCTGCTGATGTTTATTGTTGGCTTTGCGATGGCGGCCGGGCCGGTGATCTGGCTGCTCTGCTCAGAGATACAGCCGCTGAAAGGGCGTGACTTCGGTATCACCGCCTCCACTACCACCAACTGGGTCGGCAATATGATAGTGGGCGCCACCTTTCTGACGCTGCTGGACCAGCTGGGCAATGCCAACACCTTCTGGTTCTACGGCGCGCTTAATCTGGTGTTTATCCTGCTGACGCTGATGCTGGTGCCCGAAACGAAACATGTGACGCTGGAGCACATCGAACGCAACCTGATGAAGGGCAAGGCGCTGCGTGATATCGGGGCGTAAACGCCCCGCGTCAGCTTACCATTGCAGCGTCTGGCCAGCGTAGTCGACGTAGTGATGGCCGCCACGTCCCTGCCAGTGAGAGAGCTGCTGAACAATGCCCGCGGCGCTCTCTTCAGCGGTCAGGGGAGCATTTTCTCCCCCCATGTCGGTTTTCACCCAGCCGGGATGCAGCGTCAGCAGCGTCCCGCGCTGCGCGTCCACCGCGCCGGTCAGCGTACGGCTCAGCATATTCAGCGCGGCTTTGCTGGCTGCGTAGATCGGCATCTGCGCCGTGGGATTTTCGTTCAGGCTGCCGAGCTGCGAAGAGGTAATCGCCAGCACGCCCTCCGGCTGCAACAGTGGCAGCAGAATCTCTGCACTGCGAACCGGCGCGATCGCATTGGTCAGGAAGAGCTGTGCCAGCGCCTGATCGTCACTCTGCACCAGCGTCTGATGTGCAGGGCCGCTGATACCTGCGTTGATCAGAATCGCTGCAAACCTTTCCTCACGCAGCTGACCGGCAAGCTGCTGCACCGCCGCCGCGTCGGTCATATCCAGCGCATGCCAACGGATGCCGGGCTGGTTACCCTGCTCCGGAATGCCACTGCGGTGCGTGGCCGTGACCTGCCAGCCCTGCCCGGCGAACGCCTGTGCGACGGACAGACCAATACCGCGCGATGCCCCAATAATCAGAACCGCTTTTTGCTGAGCCATATTCACTCCTGGTTGATTGTCTCATGACAAGCTTAACGGCTAATCCGCTCACGCCATGGCCAGGTGTGCGGTCGGGCGAAAGTATCGTTTGCGCGCGGAGAGAACGTCATCCGTCTCCGGTTTATTACTGGCAGGCAAAAACGCTGAAACAACTTAACCCGGCGTGTCCTGGCTTTTCGCATCCGGGCTGTCGCTATCCTCACTGCCCTGGCTCTTTTCGACCTCCTGAGGATGTCCCATAGAAAGTGCGGTGGCACTGGCAGGATCGAACAGCGACAGACTCTCAATCTGGTCAACCATAATCACTTTGCGGAACGACATGGCATCCTTGGGCGAAGAGTCGAGCGTGATGTTGTGCTCGGCATACCATTTGCTGTAGTTATGCTCCACCGCCAGCTTCAGTGTCTTACTGTCGCGATAGCCGCTCAGCATCGGAATCAGCACGATATTTTTGGTGCTCTCATATTCAAAGGTCGAAGCGTGAACCATGCCGATGTAGATACGGCGCGACTTCAGGGTAATCCACGCCAGCTCCCCCTCTTCCATACACTGAAACAGCAACTGCTCTACGCCATTGGAGCGCGACAGGCGCTGATAAAGATCTTTACGACCTGAGACGTTGAGCCGCGCGCTGCCCGCCCAGTTTGAGCGATAGAGGCAGAGCAGAATGGCAAAGGTGAGCATTACCACCACCGGCGCCTGGATGCCAAGGAAGCTCCAGTTCATAAATTCCACCTGCCACTTCAGGTGGACACCGGGGATCATCTGTACGGCATTGGCGATACCGGAGACGCAGAGCAGCAGTAACCAGACCAGTCCGGTCGCGAATACCCCCTGCAGAACGAAGATACAGCCGTAAAGCGCCACCAGGAAATAGACATCCCAGCCTGACGAGCGGCGGACTTTAAAACGGCTGTTCAAATCACGGCTGGTATACCAGTAACCACTGACCATCAACACCATAAATATCGCGGTACCCACCTCATACTCCCTTTAACGTGTTCACATGGCGGGCAAAATCTTCATGAACTTCCTCGCTCAGCGTATTAACTGAGATATTGCCGTTTTCATCAACGATGATCCTTTCACCCTCTGCGATGGAGTCATTAATATCCTGACGGCTCATGATCTGCAGAAATTTCTCGGGACTGGCAAAGACCGACTTAATCAATTTGAACATTACGATCCACCTGATAGCCTGAAAACATGAAGTATGTGACCGAATCCACACTCTCGCCTGATTAATTTCAGGTGATATTTCTTAAAATCAATTAATTAGCGAAGCGGTAAGCGGTCAGAAGGCGCCGTTTACCGCAGAAAACTTCAACGTTACCAGCAGCCTGCCGTTACATCCTGCCATTATGCTGCACAGACCTGCCGCGTTATCTGGTCATCTCTGCGCCAGAAAGCACTAAGCTCAGTAGTCAGCCTTTTTCTGTCACCCTGTCTGAAACGCATCGAGGAATGTTTGCATGAAACTACGAACACTGGGCCGTACCGGCCAGCGCGTCTCTGAAATTGGTTTTGGCGCCTGGGCCATTGGCGGCACCTGGGGAGAAGTGAGCCTGGAGGATGCCAGGGCCGCCCTCAACGCCGCGCTGGATGCGGGTGTCACGTTTATCGATACCGCCGATGTCTATGGCGATGGCCGCTCCGAAAAAATCATTGCGGAGGTGCTGAATGCACGTGGCGGGGAACGCCCTTTTGTGGCCACCAAGCTGGGCCGTCGCCTCTCGCCCCACGTCGCCCAGGGTTATACGGCAGACAACCTCAACGCCTTTATCGACCGCTCACGGGAAAATCTGCAGACCGACACCCTGGATCTGGTGCAGCTGCACTGTCCGCCCACGGAGGTTTACTACAACCCGGATGTTTTCGCCGTCATGGATGAGATGGTGGCCGCCGGGAAGATTCGTCACTATGGCGTCTCCGTTGAGAAGGTCGAGGAAGGCCTGAAGGCGCTGGAGTTTTCCAACGTCTCGTCCATTCAGCTGATCTACAACATTTTTCGCCAGCGTCCGGCAGAACGGCTGCTGCGTGAAGCAAAACAGCGCGATGTGGCGATCATTGCCCGGGTGCCGCTGGCCTCTGGCCTGCTGACCGGCAAGATGCGCGCCGACAGTGTGTTCGCTGCTGACGACCACCGCAGCTTTAACCGCGAGGGTGAGGCGTTCGATAAAGGCGAAACCTTCTCAGGCGTACCCTATGAGATTGCACTGGACGCGGTCGGGGAGATTCGGCGACGGGTGCCGGGTGATATCACGATGGCAATGTTTGCGCTGCGCTGGATCCTGATGAACGAGGATGTCAGCGTGGTCATCCCTGGCGCGAAAAACCGTGAGCAGGCGGAAGCCAACGCCCGCGCCAGCAGCGTGGAGGCTCTCTCTGCAGAGACGATGACCGCGCTGAAGCAGATCTATCAGGAAAAGATTGCGCCGCATGTGCATCAGCGCTGGTAAAGGCGCGTTACAACGCCTGGGCGCAGGCCCAGGCGGAACTCCATGCCCACTGAAAGTTGTAGCCGCCCAGCCAGCCAGTGACATCGGCGACTTCACCGATAAAGTAGAGGCCCGGCACCGCGCGCGCTTCCATCGTTTTCGAAGAGAGCTGGGTAGTATCCACGCCGCCAAGCGTGACTTCCGCCGTCCGGTAGCCCTCGGTGCCATTTGGCTGAATGCGCCAGGCGTGCAGCGCCTGCGCCAGCTCGCTTTGCTGTCTGCTGTTAAGCTGCTTCAGGGTGACATCCGGCACTATCTTCATCCCCTGCAGCACTTCCACCAGGCGCTTCGGCAGGATCTTCGCCAGGCTGTTTTTCAGGCTCAGGTTGGGGTGCGCGTTGCGCTGTGCCGTCAGAAACGCCTCCAGCGGGGTCGCAGGCGACAGATCGACCGTGACAAACTCACCCGGCAGCCAGTAACTGGAAATCTGCAACACCGCCGGGCCGGAGAGGCCGCGATGGGTAAACAGCATCGCTTCCTTAAAGCGTGTGCCGTCCTGCGCGTCAATCGTGGTGTCCAGCGCGACACCTGACAGCGTCTGCAGCTGCTCCAGCAGGGGTTTGTGCAGCGTAAAAGGCACCAGTGCGGCGCGCGTTGGATAGACGCTCAGGCCGAATTGCTCCGCGATTTTGTAGCCAAACGGCGAGGCGCCCAGACCGGGCATCGACAGGCCGCCACTGGCGATGACCAGCTTCTGCGCCTGAACGGTGCTGCCGTTGAGCTGCAGCGTATAACCGCTGTCTTCGCGCGCCACGCTGAGCACTTCGCTGCGCAGCCGCAGCTTGACATTGCCTTTATCACATTCAGCCAGCAGCAGATCGACAATCTGTTGAGCAGAATCATCGCAGAAGAGCTGGCCCAGGGTTTTCTCGTGCCAGGCGATACCGTGGCGATTAACCAGGTCGATAAAATCCCACTGGGTGTAACGCGCCAGCGCCGATTTACAGAAGTGGGGATTGTGCGACAGATAGGCCGCCGGTTCAGTGTAGAGATTGGTGAAGTTGCAGCGGCCCCCGCCAGACATCAGAATCTTACGTCCTGGCTTTTTACCGTTATCCAGCAGCAACACGCGCAGGCCTCGCTGTCCCGCCTGAGCGGCACAGAACAGCCCTGCGGCACCGGCACCAATAATGATAACGTCAAACTGTTCCACTGCGGTTTACTCACTTAACTGGAAAGGCGCAGATTGTAGTGGTCTGCTCTCTGAGACGCCAGCGTCAAAAAATTGCCGTAAATGTGTCATATTGTATCTGACTGATATCTGACCCTTTTTCACCTCTCTGCCTGATCCTTTTACGACGAAAGGCCAAATTAGCACTATATTTTGCTTTCCCATACCGCACGTTGTCGCGGATAATGCGCCGCGTTCATGTCCTCCAAAAATGGCGTAACGTTTATGCTACATCTGTTTGCTGGTCTAGACCTCAGTACTAGCCTGTTATTGGTTCTTGCCCTGCTGTTTGTATTGTTTTACGAAGCAATCAACGGTTTTCACGACACGGCCAACGCAGTTGCGACGGTCATCTATACCCGTGCTATGCGGGCCCAGCTTGCTGTGGTCATGGCCGGTGTATTCAACTTCTTTGGCGTGCTGCTCGGTGGATTGAGCGTCGCTTACGCTATTGTTCACATGCTTCCCACCGATCTGTTGCTGAATGTAGGATCGGCGCACGGTCTCGCCATGGTGTTCTCTATGCTACTGGCGGCGATTATCTGGAACCTCGGCACCTGGTATCTCGGGCTGCCTGCCTCCAGTTCCCATACGCTGATTGGCGCTATCATCGGTATCGGTCTGACCAATGCTCTGATGAACGGAACGTCGGTCGTTGATGCGCTTAACATTCCGAAAGTGCTGAATATCTTCCTCTCGCTGATCCTGTCGCCGATTATCGGTCTGGTGCTGGCAGGTGGCCTGATCTTTATTCTGCGCCGCTACTGGAGCAGCACCAAAAAACGGGCGCGTATTCACATGACGCCTGCCGATCGTGAAAAGATCGACGGCAAGAAAAAGCCACCGTTCTGGACCCGTATCGCCCTGATTGTTTCGGCAATCGGCGTGAGTTATTCGCACGGCGCGAACGACGGTCAGAAAGGGATTGGCCTGATTATGCTGGTGCTGATCGGCGTGGCGCCCGCCGGATTCGTGGTCAACATGAACGCCTCCGGTTATGACATCACGCGCACCCGCGACGCAGTCAATCATCTGGAGCAGTATTATCAGCAGCATAATGCATCGCTGACGCACATCATCCAGATGGCACCGCCTGAGCTGCCTACCCCGGAAGAGGTGCCTGCGACCAGCCCGAAAGAGTTCCACTGTGACAGTGCACGCGCCTTGCAGGCGGTACAGAGTGCGCAGATGCTGCTGAACAACCTGCAGAGCTACGATCAGCTGACCGTAGAACAGCGCGGTCACATGCGTCGCCTGCTGCTGTGTATCTCTGATACCGCGGATAAAGTGGCCCGACTGCCGGAAACCTCCGCAGATGACAAGCGCTTCCTCAATAAGCTGAAAAGCGACCTGCTTGGCACCATCGAGTACGCGCCGATCTGGATTATTGTGGCCGTCGCGCTGGCGCTGGGCACCGGTACGATGATTGGCTGGCGTCGTGTTGCCACCACCATCGGTGAGAAGATTGGTAAAAAAGGCATGACCTATGCGCAGGGGATGTCAGCGCAGGTCACCGCGGCGCTGTCAATTGGCATCGCCAGCTACACCGGTATGCCGGTTTCCACCACGCACATCCTCTCCTCTTCTGTCGCTGGCACCATGCTGGTCGACGGTGGCGGATTGCAGAGCCGGACCATCAAGAATATCGCCATGGCATGGGTCTTTACCCTGCCGGTCTGTATTCTGCTCTCCGGTTCCCTCTACTGGATTGCCCTGAAACTGGTGTAATCTCCGCGAAAAAGGGCGACTCAGGTCGCCCTTTTTTAATGCCAGATCGCCAGCCCCACCAGACTGATCATCACCAGCCCGCACAGCGCGCTGGTCAGAATGAACTGCCCCCGCACCCGCTCACAGCGCCGGATAAACTCATCGTCGTGATGATCAAGATAACGCTTTGCCCAGATATAGGTTACCAGCCGCACCTGTTTGCTCGGCTGACCGTGAGAAGTGAAAAATCCCGCACCATCGACATACTGATACAGCAGCGGGTCACAGCCCCGCAGAACCGCCAGCAGAGCGCGCAGCGATGAAAAATAGCGCGCCATATTGACGATACACACCACACAAAGAGCCCAGAAAAGCGCAATAGTGCTGATCATCTTCTCTCCCTCCCGGCCGGTATTGCAGCCGCAGACCCCGCGTCATGCACTGAGCCCGCCTGCAAATATCACCAGCCACTGAATCACCGGACTGCAAAAATTTTCGACCCCCTGAGCGGCTGCGAATCGGACCGCCTTTTTTCAGTGTAGGAGAAATCTTTACATTTTTTCCAACGATGATTTTCGTTCAGCGCGAGTAAATTCTGAACAGTCCTGATCGGCTGCACAAGCCAGACGGACGACGGCAGCATTTGCGTTGAGAGAGGGCTATACTCTGGGGATAACAACACTATCACCTGCAACGCAGGCAGACACTTTGGTGGCGCTTATCGCCCGCTCACGCAAGGATTTCGTTAAGCTGTGACGCGGCGGGAACACCGGATGCCATCCTTAATCTCGTGAAAGGAGTTTTATCATGGCTTATAAACACATCCTGATTGCAGTAGACCTTTCCCCTGAAAGTCAGTTGCTGGTGGATAAGGCCGTCTCGCTGGCACGTCCTTACGATGCCAGAATTTCCCTGATTCACGTTGATGTGAATTATTCCGATCTCTACACCGGCCTGATTGATGTCAATCTGGGGGATATGCAGAAGCGTATCTCTGAAGAAACCCATACCGCACTGAAAGGATTATCGGATGCAGCAGGCTATCCCATCAGCGAGACGCTGAGCGGCAGCGGCGACCTGGGGCAGGTGCTGGTCGATGCGATTAAGAAATATGATGTCGACCTGGTGGTGTGCGGTCACCATCAGGACTTCTGGAGCAAGCTGATGTCCTCTGCACGCCAGCTGATCAACACCGTGCACATCGACATGCTGATTGTGCCGCTACGCGATGAGGACGACGCGTAATCCCGTTTCCCGAAGCCGGCATCCGCCGGCTTTTTTATGCAGAAAAAGCCTTTTCTGTGCCCGCTGAATAGCGGACAGCAACAGGAAAACTGAACAAACACCACCGCCGGATGACGCCCTGACAGGCGTAACGCGCCGCAGTGACGCGACGCGCTTTATCAGGCCTGGCTGACCGCCTTCCGCCCCTTTTCTTCTCCGTCGCACACCATGAATCGCCTTACTGAAAAAGCACGGAAGCGTGCCTGATCAGCCGGGCGAAATCCGTCTCTGTCATGCCCCGGTGTGAGTCTGCCCCGCCAGAGGCGGGTAGATATCAAAGCGATGGCTTTTGGTCACGACCGCTGCCTGCGTCTCTACGCCAGCCAGCGGCGGGGCGTAGTCGGGCCGTTTGACCACAATGCGCTTCTTCGCCAGCCGGCGGGCCGGTTCCAGCAACGCATCGGCGTCTTCGTCGGGGCCGACCAGCGACTGGAATACCCGCATCTCCTTTTTCACTAGCGCACTTTTCTGGCGATGAGGATACATCGGGTCAAGATAAACCACATCGGGCTGCGGCGTAATCTCACCCAGCGCCTGCGCGCTGGCGGCGTGGATCAGCGTCAGCCTTTCGCGCAGCCAGGGCCCGATTTCGGCATCCTGATAACCGCGCTGCAGGCCATCTTCCAGCAGTGCAGCCACTACCGGATGGCGTTCCAGCATCCGTACCCGGCAACCCAGCGCCGCCAGCACAAACGCATCCCGCCCCAGCCCGGCCGTGGCATCGACCACATCCGGCAGATAACTGCCTTTGATGCCGACCGCTTTCGCCACGGCTTCACCGCGCCCGCCACCAAAGCGACGGCGATGCGCCATCGCGCCGGTTACAAAATCGACAAAAATGCCGCCCAGCTTTGGCTCATCACGCTTGCGCAGTTCCAGATGCGTGCCCGTCTGCACCAGGGCCAGCGGCGCGGCGTCGTCATGCTCCAGCTGCCAGCGCTGCGCTAAAAGTGATAAGGCGCCGTCTCCGGCGCCCGCTTCATCAAGTAAACAGATTTTCACGAACCGACTTATCCCTGAATGCCGTAATGTTCCAGCATCGCATCAAGCTGTGGCTCGCGTCCGCGGAAGCGTTTAAACAGCTCCATCGGCTCTTCCGATCCCCCGCGCGTCAGGATGTTATCCAGGAACGACTGACCGGTTTCGCGGTTAAAGATGCCCTCTTCTTCGAAGCGGGAATAGGCATCCGCCGCCAGCACGTCGGCCCACAGGTAGCTGTAGTAACCGGCCGCATAGCCACCTGCAAAGATATGGCTGAAGGCATGCGGGAAACGGCCCCACTCCGGCCCCGGAACGACCGCCACTCGGCTTTTCACTTCGCGCAGGGTTTCCAGAATCTGTGCACCTTTCGCCGGGTCAAACTCGGTATGCAGGCGGAAATCGAACAGACCAAACTCAAGCTGACGCAGGATAAACAGCGCCGCCTGGTAGTTTTTGGCCGCCAGCATTTTGTCCAGCAACGCTTTCGGCAGCGGCTCGCCCGTTTCATAGTGACCGGAGATAAACGCCAGCGCGTCAGGTTCCCAGCACCAGTTTTCCATGAACTGACTTGGCAGTTCGACCGCATCCCACGGTACCCCGTTGATGCCGGAAACGCCTGCCGCTTCGATGCGGGTCAGCATGTGGTGCAGACCGTGCCCGAACTCATGGAACAGCGTAATCACTTCGTCATGCGTAAACAGCGCCGGTTTGCCTTTTACCGGGCGGTTAAAGTTACAGGTCAGGTAGGCGACCGGTTTCTGCAGGCTGCCATCGGCTTTGCGCATCTGGCCCACGCAGTCATCCATCCAGGCCCCGCCGCGCTTGTGCTCACGCGCGTACAGGTCAAGGTAGAAGCTGCCACGCAGTTCACCGGTTTCGTCAAACAGATCAAAGAATTTCACGTCCGGGTGATAAACCTCTACGTCGGTACGCTGCTTCGCCGTAATGCCGTAAATACGTTTGACTACCTCAAACAGGCCGGCGACGGCACGTTCTTCCGGGAAGTAAGGGCGCAGCTGCTCATCGCTGATGGTATAGAGATGCTGCTTCTGTTTTTCACCGTAATAGGTGAGATCCCACGGATTGAGCTGCGTGACGCCATGCTCTTTCTGAGCAAACGCGCGCAGCTGTTCCAGCTCTTTTTCACCCTGAGGACGGGCGCGCTCAGCCAGATCGTTGAGGAAGTCGATGACCTGAGACGGGCTCTGCGCCATTTTGGTCGCCAGCGATTTATCGGCGTAGGAGTCAAAGCCCAGCAGCTGTGCCAGTTCATGACGCAGCGCCAGCTCTTCCGCCATAATAGGACCGTTATCCCACTTACCGGCGTTCGGCCCCTGGTCGGAGGCGCGCGTTGCATAAGCGCGATACATCTCTTCTCGCAGCGCGGCGTTATCGCAGTAGGTCATGACAGGCAGATAGCTTGGAATATCCAGCGTCAGCAGCCAGCCCTCCTGCTCTTTGGCTTCAGCCTGCGCTTTCGCCGCCGCCAGCGCGCTTTCCGGCATACCGGCCAGTTCATTTTCGTCGGTGATGAGCTTGCTCCAGCCCATGGTGGCATCCAGCACGTTGTTACTGTAAGCCGAGCCCAGTTCGGAGAGGCGCGCGGCAATTTCGCCATAGCGCTGCTGCTTCTCTTCAGGCAAGCCGATGCCGGAGAGTTCAAAATCACGCAGGGCGTTATCTACCGCTTTCTTCTGCGCCAGATCCAGTGCGGCATACTCGTCACTTGCTTTCAGGCTGCAATAGGCCTGATAGAGCCCTTCATGCTGACCGACCCAGGTGCTGTATTCAGAGAGCAGCGGCAGCGTCTGCTCATAAGCTTCGCGCAGCGCCGGGCTGTTTTTCACCGAGTTGAGGTGGCTGACCGGGGAGAAAATACGGCTCAGACGGTCGTCGGTTTCGGCCAGCGGCTGAACCAGGTTACCCCAGGTATAGGGCGCGCCCTGTGCCACGACTTTTTCAACTTCTGCGCGACACTGGCTGAGCACTTCTGTCATAGCAGGCACGACGTGTTCAGGCTGAATGGCAGAGAAAGGAGGAAGCGTAAAAGAGGTCAGTAGTGGATTGGTCATAGCGCAGTCCTTTATGGATGTATGGGGCGCAGCGGGTCGCGCAACGCAATTTAAGTAACATGCGGCTTAGTGTAGCGAAAATCAATGGTGGTCAGAGGGCGAGGGGAAAGAAACGTGGAACGCATTGCCCGGGGCGCACGGTTTTTTTGTCTGCTACAGGCTGCGATAGCCGCGGGACATGTCAGGTTCTGCCGCCGGATGCAGCGCGGACAGAGGCCCCTGCTGACGTCAGCGTCATGCTGGCCCGATTTGTTCTCTCGCTTTCGCCCCATCCGCAGGTCATCCCTGATATAATCGCGGATTCTCATGCTTTTCCTGCGTCGGTTGCTGTGCGTCGTTCTGTGGGTAATACGTGGGGTAATAATTGGGATAAATTGATTTTCCATCAATTAAAACCTTATACATTCAACAGGATAAACAATGCTGAGTTATCGCCACAGCTTCCATGCTGGCAACCATGCTGACGTGCTGAAGCATACCGTTCTGAGCCTGATCATCACGGCGCTGAAAGAGAAAGAGAAACCGTTTTTCTACCTGGATACCCATGCTGGCGCAGGCCGCTATCAGCTCAGCGGCGAGCACGCCGAGCGTACCGGTGAATATCTGGAAGGGATTGCCCGGATCTGGCAACAGCCCGATGCGCCCGCACTGCTGCAACCCTATTTTGAGGCGATCGAAGCCCTGAATCGCGGGCCCGCGTTGCGTTACTACCCCGGCTCCCCGTTGATTGCCCGTCATCTGCTGCGTGAGGATGACAGACTGCAACTCACCGAACTGCACTCCAGCGACTATCCGCTGCTGCGTAACGAATTCAGCAAAGATAAGCGCGCCCGCGTCGATCGTGCCGATGGTTATCAGCAGTTAAAATCGAAGCTGCCCCCGCTGTCACGTCGCGGTCTGGTGTTAATCGATCCGCCCTATGAGATGAAAAGTGATTATCAGGCGGTGGTGAAAGGGATTCAGGAAGGCTACAAACGCTTCAGCACCGGCATTTTTGCGCTGTGGTATCCGGTGGTGTTACGTCAGCAGATTAAACACATGCTGCGCGACCTGGAAGCGACCGGCATTCGCAATATTCTGCAGATCGAACTGGCGGCTCGTCCGGACAGCGATCAGCGCGGCATGACTGCCTCCGGTATGATTGTGATCAACCCGCCGTGGAAGCTGGCCGACCAGATGAACACCGTGCTGCCCTGGCTGCATAAGAAGCTGGTCCCGGCGGGCACAGGGCACGTCGCCGTAAACCCGATCGTTCCTGAGTAATGTCATTATGTGGATTATGCTGGCGGCCGCACTGGCCGCACTGCAATCCGCCCGGCGGCTGGCGCTGCTGCTGGCTGCTCTCGCCGCGCTGGCAGGGTTTTATTATCAGGTGCTGACGTGGCCGGTTTTGCCGCTGCTGGCCGGAACCGCCGCGCTGGTTGCGCTGCGCCGCTATGACCCGACGCCTTCATGGCAACAGATTCTGAGCGAAGCACTGCTGGTGCTGATCGCCCTGGGATTGCTGCTTCATCTCTTTCCCGGCTTTAACAATCCTGTGCAGGTCGATGGCATCAAAGTGGGCGCGCGAAGTCTGCCGTTCAGTTTCTTCTTCAATTTCGACAAAGCCCTGATCCCCTTTGTGCTGCTGGCCTGCCTGCCGACGCTGTTCCGCGCCCGGGCCTGCCCGCCGCGTTATCCATGGGTCGCGGCGCTGGCGTTAATCGCCGCCGTGCCGCTGCTGCTCTGCTGCGCCGTGCTGCTGGGCGGTCTGGCGTTTGAGCCGCACTTTCCCTCGTGGCTGCCCGCTTTTATGCTGGCGAATCTGTTTTTTGTCTCGCTGGCCGAAGAGGCGCTGTTTCGCGGTTACCTGCAACAGCGGCTCAGGGAGGCGCTGGGCGGGCTCCCCGCGCTCGCGATCAGCGCGCTGCTGTTCGGACTGGTGCATTTCACCGGCGGGATACTGCTGGTGATTTTCGCCACGCTGGCGGGCCTGCTGTACGGCCTGGCGTGGCACTGGAGCGGTCGTTTATGGCTGTCGACCGCCCTGCACTTTGCGCTTAATCTCACGCATCTGCTTTTCTTTACCTACCCGGCTCTGCATCACTAAACCGTGAAGACGGCCAGATCTGAAGCCAGTTCGGTGTGGGGAAAAATCGTCTGGCACTCCGCCAGCAGGCGGCTCATGTCTCTGGCCAGATAGCGGGAGCTGAAGTGGGTAGCGATCAGCCGTTTTGCCCCGGCACGTTTAGCCAGATCGGCGGCCTGCAGGGTGGTGGAGTGGCCGCGTCCGTTGGCCTTTTCCATCATCGCCGCCTCCAGCGTGGTTTCATGTACCATCAGGTCAACATCCGACGCCAGTTGCAGCGCGACCCCGGTGGGGGCGGTGTCGCCAAAGATAGCCAGTTTTTTGCCGGGCGTCGCTGGCCCCAGATAGTCCGCGCCGTTGATCACCCGGCCATCCTCCAGCGTGACGCGCTCGCCCTGCTTCAGCTGCTGAAACCACGGGCCGCGCGGCACCCCTTCGGCCTTAAGCCGCTCCGCATCTAGCAGGCCCGGTTTGTCATGCTGTTCAATACGGTAGCCATAGCACTCCACCGGGTGGTTCAGCGGCCAGGCGCTGATGCGGAACTCCCCGTCATCCAGCGTCCAGCCCGCCTCAATCTCAATAAGGGTCAGCGGATAGTCGGTGTAGGAGCCGCTGATCGACAGCGCCGTCTCCACAAAGGTTTTTAACCCCTTAGGCCCATAGACCGTCATCGGTGTGGTCAGCCCGGCCATCGATCGGCTGGTCAGCAGGCCTGGCAGCCCGAAAATATGGTCGCCATGCAGGTGGGTAATAAAAATCTTGTCCACCTTGCCCGGTTTCAGGCTGGAGCGCATAAACTGTAATTGCGTCCCCTCCCCGCAGTCGAACAACCAGGTTTCACCGCTCTGCGCACGGGTAAAAGCAATGGATGTGACGTTACGTTGCAGGCTGGGAGCACCGCCGCCGGTGCCAAGAAAAGTGAGGTGCATGGTATGCTTCCCTGTCAGCGATGAAAAAACAGAACCCTATTACAATCATAGGCGCAATCTTTGCGTCATTTCGACCCGCAGCGTTACACTCAACCCCAATTTTTATGCAACCGGATGGATACTTCAATGACCCGACATTTCGACTATCTCGCCATTGGCGGCGGCAGCGGCGGCATCGCCTCAATTAACCGTGCAGCTATGTATGGCCAGAAATGCGCCCTGATTGAAGCGAAAGAGCTGGGCGGCACCTGCGTGAACGTAGGTTGCGTGCCGAAAAAGATCATGTGGCACGCCGCGCAAATCGCTGAGGCTATCCATCTCTACGGCCCCGATTATGGCTTCGACACCACGGTGAACCGTTTCGACTGGGCCACGCTGGTGAAAAACCGCAGCGCCTATATCGATCGTATCCACAACTCCTATGACAACGTGCTGGGTAAAAATAAAGTTGAAGTGATCAAAGGCTTTGCCCGCTTCGTCGATGCGCACAGCGTGGAAGTGAACGGCGAGATTATTACGGCCAACCACATTCTGATCGCCACTGGCGGTCGTCCGGTTCACCCCGCGATTCCGGGCGCAGAGTACGGCATTGATTCTGATGGCTTCTTTGAGTTGGATGCACTGCCAAAGCGCACAGCGGTAGTCGGCGCGGGCTACATCGCGGTCGAGCTGGCGGGCGTGGTCAACGCACTGGGCTCGGAAACCCATCTGTTCGTGCGTAAACACGCGCCGCTGCGCAGCTTCGATCCGCTGCTCTCCGAAACGCTGGTCGAAGTCATGAATACCGAAGGCCCGGCGCTGCACACCGAAGCCGTGCCGGAATCGGTCACGAAAAATGAGGATGGCAGCCTGACGCTGCGACTGGAAAACGGCAGCGAATACACTGTGGATTGCCTGGTCTGGGCGATTGGCCGTGAGCCTGAAACGGACAACCTTAATATTCAGGCCGCTGGCGTGGCGCTGGACGAAAAAGGCTATATCCGCGTGGATAAATTCCAGAACACCAACGTGTCAGGCGTCTACGCGGTGGGCGATAACACCGGTGCGGTCGAGCTGACGCCGGTGGCGGTAGCCGCAGGCCGCCGTCTCTCTGAGCGCCTGTTTAACAATAAGCCGGATGAACATCTGGACTACAGCAATGTGCCAACCGTGGTCTTCAGCCATCCGCCGATTGGCACCGTGGGCCTGACTGAGCCGCAGGCGCGCGAACAGTATGGCGACGATCAGGTCAAAATCTACAAATCGTCGTTTACCGCGATGTACAGCGCGGTCACTCAGCATCGCCAGCCGTGCCGCATGAAGCTGGTCTGCGTCGGTGCCGATGAAAAGATTGTCGGCATTCACGGTATCGGATTCGGTATGGATGAGATGCTGCAGGGCTTCGCCGTGGCGCTGAAGATGGGCGCGACCAAGAAAGACTTCGACAACACCGTGGCGATCCACCCGACCGCAGCGGAAGAGTTTGTGACCATGCGCTAAGCCGCACGGGCTTCAGCAACAGAACAGGCGACCCCGGTCGCCTGTTTTTTTTACCTCTCTTCCGCCGGTCGGGCTTGCTGAGCGTGCAGCGGCGCACCGCGCCGGGGCAACTCAGCCGACCCGCTCCAGCCAGCGGACATAGGCCTGATCCCACAACGCCGCAGGCGTTCCCGCTTTGCCCAGACCAAATCCATGCCCGCCTTTGCTGATCTGAATCAGCTCAACCGGCACACGATTGCGGCGACAGGTGTCGCGCATCAGTTCGGTATTAAAGGGATTGGAGGTGTGATCGTCCTCGGCCTGGGCCAGGAACGTCGGCGGATAGCGCCGGGTGACAAAGTTCTGTACCGACCAGTTCGCCTCATCCTGCGGCGTGGCATTTTTGCCGACCATCATCAGATGGGTGCTGGTGTGCTGATAGGGGGCTTCCAGGGTAATCACCGGATAGATCAGCCCGACGCTGTCGACGCTGGGTACCACCTCATCCAGCGAATCGATGGCAGGATAGGATGCAAAGTCCGGCCGCGCCGCCGCCAGCCCCAGCAGGTGGCCGCCTGCCGAAAAGCCCAGCACATGCACCTTGCGTTCGAAGGATCGCACCAGCCGGATGGCGCGCTGCGCATCCTGCAGCGGAGCCAGCCGGCCCGCCTGCCACTTCTCATGCGGCAGCCGATAGCTGAGCACGTAGGCGGTGTAGCCACTGGCGTTAAGCCAGCGCGCCACCGGCCAGGCTTCGCGTCCCATGCCGATCCAGCGATAGCCGCCGCCTGCGGCGATTAATACCGCTTCGCCATTGGGATTCTCAGGCTTAAAGCGCTGAATCGCCGGGCTGACGATATTTGACCAGGAACCGGTACTGTTAATCCGCAGCGGCCCCGATGGGCCGCCGCCGCCTGGCGGATCGTCCGGCCAGAGGGGAATAATGTCATCGCGGGCAAATAATTTGCCGGTGGTCATGGAGAGCCCAAGCGCTCCCGTGCCGAGAATAAAGCGTCGACGCGTAATCATAATGCCTGTTAAGTGATGCCAGAGTAATAAGCCAGCCGTTGCGGCGGGCTGAAGGAGAATCAACAGATGCAAGGCTGATGCCATGGCTGGCGATTATGTACGCAATACTCCCCGAAAAGCCATAAAAAAACGCGCCCGGCAGGCGCGTTTTTTTCTCATGCAGCGCGGTTAATCTTCCTGCTGAAACTGCGCCATGACCGCCTGTTCACACTGCTGCTCATTGACGCGCAGTTTGGCGCGCTCATCATCACCCAGCTGCAGCCAGGCGCTGGCGACTTCGCGCGCGGACTCTTCATCGAATTCAGGCTGATTCATCGCCGACGGCGACTGACTGCTGGCCACGGCCGACTTCATCTGCTCGACATACTGGTCCGCCGTCGCAACTTTTTTTTCACCGCTGACGATGTGGCACAACTGGCTGGCATAAACATTCTGTTCCGTGTCAGCGTCGTCTGCTGCCAGCGCGCTGCCGGAAGCGAGGATGCTCAGCAGCACTATCTGAGTCACTTTCATTTTTTAACTCCTGTTCTTATGGGTTACGCCTTGCGCTGACGGGCTTCAATGCGCTTCTGACGCCAGTTCAGCAGCGGGGATACGGTGGTGCCATGGATCACTACGCTGCAGACCACCAGTGTTAACGCCATGTTCGTCATGATTTCCATCTGGGGGCCTTCCATGCCGTGCGTCCAGGCGTAGGCGATGTAGTTCAGACTGCCTATTCCCCGGATGCCCAGCCAGCCGATCAGCAGACGCTGACCCAGCGGCAGTCCGGCGCGCAGCGTCACCAGCCACACAGCCAGCGGTCGCACCACCACGAACAGCGCCAGCCCGAGCAGCACGCCGTAGATATTCCAGTGCTGCGCCAGCGTGACGCCGAGCACCACCATCATGCCAGCCGCCAGCAGACGCTCAATAGTATCGCCAAAAGAGAGGGCGTCGCCTACTACAAACCCAATCGATTTCACCATATTGCTGGTGCCCTGATTCGCCAGCCGTTTATTGGGATTAACCAGCGCCTCGGCGGGCAGTACCCGCTCGTCGTCAGAGAGATCGTCGGGCTGATGACGCCGGAAAACGCCCAGCTCTGCCCGGCGCAGCCCCAGCCCGGCGGCAAAAGCGGCCAGGAAGCCCGAGGCGCCCAGCCACTCCACCAGCGAATAACTCAGCGCGATTAGCGCCAGCGCGAGGAAATCGTTGGGCGCGACGTCGCCATTGGCGTTGCGCAGGCGGGTCGCCAGTACCCCAATCAACTGTCCCAGAACAAAGCCGATGATCAGCCCGCCACCGATTGCCCAGACCACCTCAACGGCTCCCCAGTGCGCCAGCATCGCGCCGCTCAGGGGCTCGCCATTGAACAGCAGCAGCGCCAGCATCAGCAGCGGCAGCGCAGAACCATCGTTCATACCCGCTTCGCTGGAGATCGCCACCCGCAGCGAATCATCATCCTGCGCATCATTCACCGAGATTAAGCTCGCCAGCACTGGATCGGTGGGCGCGACGATCGCCCCAAACGCCAGCGCGATTGGCCACGCGAGTCCCACCACGTAGTGCGCCAGCAGGGTCATCGACGCCACCGTCAGCAGCATGGCGGGAAACGCCAGCTTCAGCCCGGTGTGCCAGCAGTGATTCTGCAGTGGCAGCCGCAGCTTAAGGCCGGTGATAAACAGTGAGGCGGCCATGGTGATCTCAGTGATGTGCGCCACGGCTTCAGAGTGGGTGACGATATCGATATGGATAAGGTCGAACCCCCACGGACCACACAGGATCCCGGCGATAAGAAACAGGCCAAATGAGGTCACGGGGCCCCGGTGAATCCATCCGGAAGCCAGTGACATCAGCAGCAGAAGGCCGCCCGTCGCTGCTGTCCAGGCTAAAAAGTTCATAACACTCCAGATTATTTCGGGTTTATGAATAAGCCTGGCACATTTTTTGATGAGCGAGACAATCAGTTTTTCAGGTGACGGCTGGCGAAACGCACGGCCAGACTGGCGGCACCGGCCAGGGTCGCCAGCGTCACCACGCCATTCCAGCCCCAGTTCGCCAGCGCCAGACTCCCGAGTGCGGCACCGCTGGCCATCCCGATAAACACCACGGTAAACAGCAGCGCATTAAGGCGGCTGCGCGCTTCAGGTGCCAGGCCATAGACCAGCGTCTGATGCGCCACCAGCGTGGCCTGTACCCCCAAATCAAAGCCAATGGCCGACAGCACGATCAGCGCCAGCTGGGCCGCGACCGGCAGCAGCGGCAGCAGAAACATCAGCGCAAAAGAGAGCGTCACCAGGCCTGCGCCCACCAGCGTCACCCGCGCCGGACCGATGCGGTCAGCAAAACTGCCCGCCAGCGGTGCCGCCATCGCCCCCGCTGCGCCCGCCAGGCCAAAGGCCCCGGCGATGGCACTGTCGAGATGAAAACGGTCACTGAGCATCAACGCCAGCGTCGACCAGAAGGCGCTGAAGGCGACGGAGAGCAGCCCCTGCGCCAGCGCGGCCCGGCGCAGCGTCTGGTGGTGCCGCCAGAGATGCACCAGCGACAGCAGCAGACGCGGATAGCTCACCCGGGTGCCCGGCGCGAAGCGTGGCAATACCCGCCATAGCGTCAGCGTAATCAGCAATACCGATAGCGCGGCGATCATATAGAGCGTGCGCCAGCCAAAATATTCCGCTACCACCCCGCTGACGACCCGCGACAGCAGGATCCCCACCAGCAGCCCGGTCATCACCGTGCCGACCGTTTTTCCCCGGCTGCGTTCCGGTGCCAGCGCCGCCGACGCAGGCACAATGTCCTGGGCCACGGTGGCGGTCAGGCCGGTTACAAAGCTGGCGATCAGCAGCGCGCTGAGTCCGCCGGAAAAGCCACACAGCAGCAGCGCCGCCACCAGCAGCAAGCCCTTGATAAAGATGATGGTCCGGCGGTCATGACGGTCGCCCAGCGGTGCCAGCAGCAGAATGCCCAGCGCATAGCCCGCCTGGGTCAGCATCGGCACCATGCCAACTGCGCCGATGCCCGCATTAAACTGCCGGCTGATGATCTCCAGCATGGGCTGGCTGTAGTAGATCGACGCGACGCTGAGTCCGGCCCCGGCGGCCAGAGTGAACACCAGCGGCGTGGCGAGCGGTTCGTTGTGGGAGTGGGTCTGTATGGCTGACATGGTTCTGTTCCTCGCTGTTTTCTGCCGCCATTAGAGCGCATCACGTTTATACGCGGTAGACTGACTGCAGGCAAAACCGTTATGCGTGGAACGTATGAATAACTCAAACAGCAGCGATCGCATTGACCTGATGCAGACCTTTATCCGTATCGTCGAGAGCGGCAGCTTATCCGCCGCTGCCGTTCAGCTCGGTACCACGCAACCGACGGTCAGCCGTCGCCTGCAATCTCTGGAGCAGCGGCTCGGCCTGAAGCTTATCCTGCGCACCACCCATGCCCTGAAGCTCACCGATGATGGCGAACGCTGCTACGCACAGGCGCGGGAGCTGCTGGCGACCTGGCATGCGCTGGAAGATGCACTGACCGATGCCAGTGACGATCCGGTGGGAACGCTGCGGGTGCGCGCGCCACACGCCTTTGGTCAGGATCAGCTCATCGCCCCGCTGGTCGACTATCTGAACCGCTATCCCCGGCTCAATATTGAGTGGATGCTGAATGATCGGACACCTGACTTTATCGCGGAAAACGTTGACTGCGCGATTCAGGTCGGCGCACCCACCGATCCCTCTGTCGTCGCCATTCTGCTGGCCGAAGTGCCGCGCATTGTGGTGGCGGCCCCGACGCTGCTGGCCCGGCAGCCGCCGATAGAACATGTGGAACAGCTGCGCAATCTGCCGTGGCTGGCGCTGACCAGCTTTTACCGTAATGAAGTGGCGTTGCAGAAGATTGATGACGGCCGGCCGGTAAACCTGCCGATTACGCCGCGGCTCGCCAGCGACAGTCTCTATGCCGTGCGGAAAGCGGCACTGGCAGGCATGGGTGCGGCGATTGTCTCCTCCTGGGCGGTGCAGGAGGATCTGGCTGCGGGCAGCCTGGTGCAGTTGGTGCCCGCCTGGCAGGCTCCGCCCCTGCCGGTGTGGCTGACCTATCCTTGGGCGAGTTACTATCCGGCCCGGCTGCAGCACTTTTTTGCCATGATCAAAGAGGTCATGCCGCAGCTGGCCGGCACGCGTCCGGCCTCGCCGCGCGCTCAGCCAGCGGAGTAATCAGAAAAGCAGGAAGAGCGGTTAAAACAGGTGCCCGCGTCAGCGGGCTACCGGAGGCGTGAAGTTACTTCTTATCGCTGCGCGACAGCTTATCCAGCCAGCCCATCACAAAGGCGGAGAGCACAAAGGTCAGGTGGATAATCACGTACCACATCAGCTTGCCGTTATCGACATTGCGCGCTTCCATAAACACCCGCAGCAGGTGAATCGAGGAGATGGCGACGATAGAGGCGGCCACTTTGTTCTTCAGCGAGCCGGAGTCCATTTTACCCAGCCAGCTCAGCTTCTCTTTATCTTCGTCGATATCGAGCTTGGAGATGAAGTTCTCATAGCCTGAGAGCATCACCATCACCAGCAGGCCGCCGACCAGCGTCATATCCACCAGCGACAGCAGCAACAGGATCAGATCGTTTTCCGCAATGCTGAAAATGTTGGGCAGCAGGTGAAAAATTTCCTGGAAAAATTTAATGGTCAGCGCCAGCAACCCCAGCGAAAGTCCAATGTAAACCGGAGCCAGCAGCCAGCGCGATGCATACATCAGGTTTTCGGTAAAACGTTCCATACAATCCCACACGTAATCAGACAGGTCCGGGAGTATAACCGATTCACTGTGAAGTTATTTCAGCCCTTCTTCAGAAATTTCAGGTGCGGGCGGCAGAGGCAGTGAGAGACGAAAAGCCGCGCCCCCTTCGGCCCGGTTCTCAGCCCAGATCTGCCCGCCGTGGCTCTCAATAATGGTCTTGCAGATTGCCAGCCCCAGCCCCACGCCCGGCACCGCTGACTCTTTATCACCGCGTGAGAACTTATCAAATATCCGGCTGAGATCTGCGTCCGCGATGCCCGGCCCGCCATCCCAGACCGAAATCTCCAGCCGGTTAGCGGCGCACCAGGCGCGGATACCGCGCGGCGCACAGTTACCGGCGTACTTCAGGCTGTTCTCAATCAGGTTGGTGAAGACCCGCTCCAGCAGCGTGCTGTCGCCCTTGATCAGCACAATGTCAGCCGGCAGGTCGAGCTGAACCTCATGCCCTTTCAGCGACGGTGCCATGCTGCTCAGCGCGCCGCCGATCACCTCCTCCAGCGCCAGCCACTCTTCCCGCAGATTCAGCCCGCCCGACTGGATACGAGCCATATCCAGCATGTTGCTGACCAGCCGGATGGTGCTCAGCGTCTGTTCACGGATCTGACTCGCCTGCGGCACATATTTTGAGTTATCACCGGCAAGGTCGAGCATCAGCATCTCTGCCTGACCAAACAGCACAGTCAGCGGGGTGCGCAGGTCGTGTGACAGCGCCGACAGCAGCGCATTGCGCAGCTGTTCCCGCTCAGCCGCGAGCCGGGACACCGCCTCGCTGTGCGACAGCGCCATCCGCTCCAGGGCATTGGCGATCAGCACGGTAAACGTCTCCACCAGCCGCTGCTGCTCCGGGATCATCAGCTGACGCAGGTTCTGCGGCTCCACCACCAGCAGGCCACGGCAGTGCACGCCGCTTTTCAGCGGCAGAATCTGATAAGGCACCGCCGGTAAGGTGTCCGTGCCCGCACCCGCCGGCTGGCCTTTGCTGTAGCTCCATTTCGCAATCGCCCGATCTGGCTCGCTGGTGGAAAGCGCCTCGCCGACCGGCTGCAGCTCACCCTGCTCATCCGGCAGCAGCAGCAGACAGCGCGCCTGGAGCGTGACGTCGAGTACCCGCTGGCTGGTGGCGGCGATATCCTGCGGCGTTAACGCGCTGCCCAGCGATTTCGCCATCTCGTAGAGCTGACGCGCCCGCTGCTCACGATAGCGGGCGACCCGTGCCTGATAGCGCACGCCCGCCGTGAGATTACCGACGATGACGCCCACCGCCAGCATCACACCGAAGGTCACCAGATATTGCAGATCGGAGACCGCCACCGTGCCGGTCGGCGCCACAAAGAAGAGGTCAAAGGCGACGATATTTATCATCGTGGCGATCACGGAGGGCCAGCGGCCATAGCGCAGCGCCACGATCACCACCGCCAGCAGATAGATCATCACGCAGTTGGCGGGATCGAAGTTGATCAGCACCGACTGACCAGCGGCGGTGACGACGATGCAGAGCACCAGCGCCATCATCACGCCGCGCAGTTGCATCCGCCATTTTTCGCTGCTGGCACGGCCATCCGGCAGCGGATGGGGCGCATCCCTGAGCGGCTCATCCAGCGCCACCACCAGCAGATCGAGATCCGGCCCCAGCTGCCCCAGCCGTTCGGCAAAACTGTCGCGCCGCCAGCGCCGCAGCGGACGACGGCCGGTGACAATTTTGCCCAGGTTGTGCTCGCGGGCGTAGCCCAGCACCGCCTCCGCCTCATCCGGCTCCGAGAGCGTGGCGGTTTCGGCACCCAGCTCCTGTGCCAGCTGTAAGGTACGCAGAATGGCCCGTCGCCGGGCTTCCGGCAGCCGGTTAAGCCGGGGTGTTTCGACATAGACCGCGTGCCACTCACTGCCGAGTCGCGCGGCCAGCCGGGCGGCGGTGCGCACCAGCTTTTCACTGCCGCTGTCGTCGCCAATGCAGAGCAGAATCGCGTCGCGGGTGTGCCAGACGCGATCCCGGCCCTGTTGGTCGCGCCAGGCACGCATCTGATCGTCCACCCGGTCAGCGGTGCGGCGCAGGGCCAGCTCACGTAGCGCGAACAGGTTACCTTTGCGGAAAAAGTTTTCGATGGCGCGTTCCGCACGGTCGCCAATGTAAACCTTGCCCTCTTTCAGCCGCTGACGCAGATCGTCGGGTGGCAGATCGACCAGCACCACCTCATCGGCGCTGTCGAAGAAGGGATCGGGCACGGTTTCACGTACCTGAATGCCGGTCACGCCGCCGACCACATCGTTGAGGCTTTCCAGATGCTGCACATTTACGGTGGTCAGGACATCAATGCCCGCCTCCAGCAGCTCCTCGATATCCTGCCAGCGTTTGGGATGGCGCGAACCCTGTACGTTGGTGTGCGCCAGCTCATCCATCAGGATCACCCCCGGATGGCGGGCCAGCGCGGCATCCAGATCGAACTCTGCATGGCGTGAACGCCCCGTGGCACGGCGCGGCAGCAGGGTTAACCCCGTCAGCAGCTGGGCGGTTTCCGGGCGGTCATGGGTTTCCACCACGCCGATCAGGACATCCAGCCCCTGCGCACGCAGCCGCTGTGCCTCCTGCAGCATGGCGTAGGTTTTGCCTACGCCTGCACAGGCACCAAAGTAAATTTTCAGTCGCCCGCGATGCGTTTCGCGGTTCGCCTGCAGCAGCGCGTCGGGGTCGGGACGCTGAGGTTCGTGGTTCATCGCTTTCTTAACACCCTTACAGTTCGTTGAGCGCCATATTCAGCTGCAATACATTGACAGTCGGCGTCCCCAGGAAAGGCATCAGCGGACGGTGCGTCATCTTCTCAATCAGCGCCTCTACCTGCGGCAACGGCAGCTGGCGGCTGGCAGCGATACGCGGTGCCTGCCACAGGGCAGCCTGCACCGAAATATCGGGGTCCAGGCCGCTGGCGGAGGCGGTGACCAGCTCAACTGGCACCGTGGCAGACGCCTGCGGATTGGCGGCGCGCAGCGCCGCGACGCGCTCCGCCACCGCCTTGTCCAGCGCCGGGTTGCTGGCGGCCAGATTGCTGCCGCCGGAAGAGAGCGGGTTATAGGGCTTATCGCTGGTGGCGGAAGGGCGGCCCCGGAAATAACCGGGCTGCGTGAAGTTCTGGCCAATCAGCGCTGACCCGCGATCAGCGCCCCGCTCTTCCAGCAGCGAACCGCCGGACTGAAAGGGAAACAGCCACTGCGCCAGTCCGGTGGTGAGGAAAGGATAAACCACACCGGTAACCAGCGTAAGCAGCAACAGCAGTAAAACGGCCGGACGTAACTGACTCATTTTTCTCTCCTCAGGCCATGCCTGATAACACTAACAGCAGATCGATGGCTTTGATGCCGACGAACGGCACCAGCAGACCACCCAGCCCGTAAATCAGCAGGTTGCGGCGCAGCAGGGCCGCCGCGCTGAGCGGACGATAGCTGACGCCTTTCAGCGCCAGTGGGATCAGGAAAATAATCACCAGCGCGTTAAAGATCACCGCCGACAGAATGGCGCTGGCGGGCGAGTGCAGCTGCATCACGTTAAGCATGTTGAGCTGCGGATAGGTCGCCGCAAACGCGGCCGGAATGATGGCAAAATATTTCGCGACATCGTTGGCGATACTGAAGGTGGTAAGCGAACCGCGCGTCATCAGCATCTGCTTGCCGATGTGTACCACCTCCAGCAGCTTGGTCGGGTT
Source organism: Pantoea sp. (assembly GCF_032114055.1). Classification (GTDB taxonomy): domain Bacteria; phylum Pseudomonadota; class Gammaproteobacteria; order Enterobacterales; family Enterobacteriaceae; genus Pantoea. The sequence goes on along the minus strand of NZ_DAMCTB010000007.1, from coordinate 55,236 downwards.
CGAGTCGAGGTCGACCATGTTGCCCGCCTCTTTTGCCGCCTGTGTACCAGAGTTCATCGCCACCGCCACATCCGCCTGCGCCAGGGCAGGCGCGTCGTTGGTGCCGTCACCGGTCATCGCCACTAATCGCCCTTCCGCCTGATACTGGCGAATCAGCGCCAGCTTCGCTTCCGGCGTCGCCTCAGAGAGAAAATCATCCACGCCCGCTTCTGCGGCAATCGCGGCGGCGGTCAGCGGGTTATCGCCGGTGATCATCACGGTTTTGATGCCCATTTTGCGCAGCTCGGCAAAGCGCTCTTTGATGCCGCCTTTCACGATATCCTTCAGCGCCACGACGCCCAGCACGTTCGCACCCTCGGCTACCACCAGCGGCGTTCCGCCGGTGCGGGCGACCTCTTCCACCTGGGCGTTAACCTCAGCCGGAAAACGCCCCTGATTCGCTTCGATGTGGCGACGTACCGCATCCACTGCGCCCTTGCGGATCAGGCGATCCTGCACGTTAACGCCGCTCATGCGGGTCTGAGCAGAGAAGGGAATAAAGCTGGCCCCCATGCTGCTGAGATCGCGTTCGCGCAGATTAAACTGCTGTTTCGCCAGCACCACGATGCTGCGGCCTTCCGGCGTCTCATCGGCCAGCGAGGCGAGCTGCGCGGCGTCGGCCAGCTGCTCTTCGCTCACGCCCGGCGCGGGCAGGAACTGCGTCGCCTGACGGTTGCCGAGTGTGATGGTGCCGGTTTTATCCAGCATCAGCACGTCCACATCTCCGGCTGCTTCGACCGCACGGCCACTGGTGGCGATCACGTTGGCCCCCAGCATCCGGCTCATACCGGCTACACCAATCGCCGACAGCAGGCCACCGATGGTGGTCGGGATCAGGCAGACCAGCAGCGCCACCAGCACCGTCACGCTGACCGGCGTGCCGCCCCAGGCTGAGAAAGGCCAGAGCGTCACCGTGGCCAGCAGAAAGACGATGGTCAGCGACACCAGCAGAATGGTCAGTGCGATCTCATTCGGGGTTTTACGGCGTTTCGCGCCCTCGACCATCGCGATCATCCGGTCAAGGAAGGTTTCGCCCGGGTTGGCGCTACAGGTGATCACCAGCCAGTCCGAGAGGATGCGGGTCCCGCCGGTCACAGAAGCGAAGTCCCCACCCGATTCACGGATCACCGGCGCAGACTCACCGGTAATCGCGCTCTCATCCACCGAGGCACCGCCCTCCACGACTTCGCCGTCGCAGGGAATGATGTCACCTGCCTCCACCAGCACCGCGTCGCCTTTACGCAGCTGATCGGCAGCCACCTGCTGCCACTCTGCGCCATAGCGCGCCGTCGCGAGTTTTTTGGCAAAGCTGGTCTTTTTTACCCCTTTCAGACTGCTGGCCTGCGCCTTACTGCGCCCTTCCGCCAGCGCCTCCGCCAGGTTAGCGAACAGCACGGTAAACCAGAGCCAGAGCGCAATCGCGCCGGTAAAGCTGGCGCTGCCGCTGACGCGGCCAGTCAGCATCGCCAGCGCCAGCAGCGAGGTCAGAACGCTGCCGAGCCAGACGACAAACATCACCGGATTACGGAACTGCACCCGCGGATCGAGCTTTTTCACCGCATCCCAGGCCGAGGTACGCAGCAGGGCTGCGTCAAATAATGCCTGTTGTTGACGACTCATGAGGATTGTCCCTGAACAAGTTGCAGATGCTCAGCCACCGGACCCAGGGCCAGAGCAGGAATAAAGGTCAGTGCACCCACCAGCAGAACGGTGCCGATCAGCAATGCAATAAACAGCGGGCCGTGCGTGGGCAGCGTACCGTTACCTGTCGGCTGCACTTTTTTCACCGCCATCGCGCCGGCAATGGCCATGACCGGAATAATGATGCCGAAGCGGCCCAGCAGCATGCAGGCAGCCAGTAACAGGTTCCAGAACGGGGTGTTAGCACTCAGCCCGGCAAAGGCACTGCCGTTGTTGTTGGCCGCAGAGGAGACCGCGTAGAGCACTTCGCTGAAGCCGTGAATGCCCGGGTTAGCCATGCCGCTGCGTCCGGCGTCCGTCATCATCGCCAGGGCCGTGCCGATCAGCACCAGCGCCGGGGTGACCAGAATTGCCAGCGCGGTCATCTTCATCTCCCATACATCGACTTTTTTCCCGAGGAACTCCGGGGTACGGCCAATCATCAGTCCGGCAATAAACACCGCCAGCAGCACAAACAGCAGCATGCCGTAGAGTCCCGCACCGACGCCGCCAAAGACCACCTCGCCCAGCTGCATCAGCCACATCGGCACCATTCCGCCCAGCGCGGTAAAGGAGTCGTGCATCGCATTCACCGCGCCGCAGGAAGCCGCCGTGGTAATCACCGCAAACAGGCTGCTGTTGAGAATGCCAAAGCGTGTCTCTTTGCCTTCCATGTTGACGGCGCTGTCTGCGCCCAGCCGCAGGAAGTGCGGATTACCCTGCAGTTCGGCCCACATCACCACCGCTACGGCCACAACAAACATCAGCGTCATCGCCCAGAGCAGCATGTGGCCCTGACGGCGATCGCGCACGCTTTCACCGAATGCAAAGCAGAGCGCCGCCGGGATCAGGAAAATGCTGAGCATCTGCACCAGGTTGGTCAGCACGGTCGGGTTCTCAAACGGATGGGCGGAGTTCGCGTTGAAGAAGCCTCCCCCGTTGGTGCCCACCATTTTGATCGCCTCCTGGGACGCCACTGGCCCCATCGGCAGCGTCTGCTGCACCCCTTCCAGGGTGGTGAAGCTGTGATAGGGCAAAAAGTTCTGAATCGTGCCCTGACTGACAAAGAACAGCGCCATCAGCAGGCTGATGGGCAGTAAAACGTAGAGCGTAATGCGCGTCAGGTCGCGCCAGGCATTACCCAGTGTCGCGCTGCTGCGATTCGCGAAGCCCCGAATCAGAGCAAATGCCACGGCGATACCGGTGGCGGCAGAGAGAAAGTTCTGCACCGTCAGGCCCACCATCTGACTGAAATAGCTCAGGGTGCTTTCGCCACTGTAGGATTGCCAGTTGGTATTGGTCACGAAGCTCACGGCAGTATTCAGCGCCAGATGCCAGCTCAGGCCAGGCAGCTGCCGGGGATTCAGCGGCAGCGAGCCCTGCATCAGCAGAATCGCCAGCAGCAGCACGAAACCCAGCGCATTGAACAGCAGAATCGCCAGCAGGTAGTGCGGCCAGCGCATCGCCGACTGCTGTGCGCCCAGCAGCCGCCATAATGGCGCCTCCACGCGGGCAAAGAGCGGTTTGTCCGCTATTAACGACGCCAGCCCCCGTCCCAGCGGTTGCGCCAGTACCATCAGCAGCACCAGATAAAATGCGATAAGTAAAAAAGCATTGGCCGCCATCAGAAAGCCTCCGCATTTAACAGGGCATAGACCAGATAGCCCAGTAACAACACCACCAGCACAATGCCGGTTATTACGCCCACGCTCACAGGAACCTCCAGAGGTTTGGATTGATGGCTTAGCTTGCGCGGAGACGTATAAAGAAGGGGTTAAAATGCAGCGGGCAGGCGTAAAAATTGTGTAAAAATGGCGAAATATCAGGCGACTTCCAGCGCCCAGATGCGATTCAGGTCAACGCTGTTCCATCGGGTGCTGTCCTCTGCGCCCACGATGCTGTCGGTGCAGAAACTGTCGCCCAAATCGAGCTCTTGCGGTTTCACTTCACGCTGGGCGTGCAGCGACCAGAAGACATGCACACAGGGACGCATCAGCGATTTTTCGCCCGCTTTCACCACCAGTGCCACCCGGCCGGAGGCCAGACGCACCAGCGAGCCCACCGGATAGATGCCGATGGTGCGTATAAAGGTGTGCAGCAGGGCCGGATCAAAGTGGCCACGCCAGCTCATCATCTGATGCATGGCCTCTGCCGGTGTCCAGCCGTTGCGGTAGGCGCGGGTCGAAGTCACGGCATCATAGACATCGCATACCGCCGACATGCGCGCATAGAGCGAAATCTCCTCGCCCTTCAGCCTGTGCGGATAGCCACTGCCATCATATTTTTCATGATGATGCAGGGCGATATCGATCAGATCGCTGCCCGCATCGCACTCAATCAGGATCTGTGCGCCCACCACCGGATGCTCACGCATCACCCGCAGCTCCTCGTCGTCCAGGCTGCCGGCTTTGTTCAGGATCGCCAGCGGCACGGCGGCTTTACCGACGTCATGCAGCAAACCGCCCATGCCCACCCGGCGCAATGCGTGTTCATCCAGGCCCAGCTTTTTACCCAGCGCAATCATGAGTCCGCAGACGGCCATCGAATGCAGATAGGTATAGTCATCATGATTTTTAAGCCGCGCCACGCTGAGCATGGCCGAGGGTTCACGCGTGATGGACCCGGCGATCTCATCCACCAGATCCATCATGTAGTCCAGCTTCAGGCTGTTGCCCAGCCTGGCCTCATTGAACATCGCCAGCACTTTAGGTTTACCCTGCTGAAAGATCTGCTGTGCCTGATCCAGCTCCTGAAAAAAGGGCGTCCGGACAGTGGGTTTCGTGGCGATAGGGATGGCGATCGGTACCTGAACCGATCGATCGAGATCGATCCAGAGCTGGCGGATCCCTTCATGACGTAACAGGTCGATTTGTCGTGGATCGGCGATCAGCATCTGATTATGAATGCGCTGGTCCTTTACCCACCACACTTCCAGCTTGTGGATAAACATACCGGGGCGCAGTTCATCGATAGTAATCAGCTTTATCACGCTATCACTCCTTTATATCTGCGGGTGGTAAGGTGATATCGGCAGCTGGATAAATTTTCTTCAGGCTGTTTTGGGCGAAGTACGTGGCTGCCTGTGTGGTCAGAGGAGCGGCCTCCTGCTTCACTCTCTGCTCAGTATGATTAAGTCATTGTTGCCTTTAGACTACGCGGGTCAGCACCGGCTCCCCGCGGGCAAACGCCAGCATGTTTTCAAACACCAAATCCGCCATCGCCGCCATTGTTTCGCGGGTACTGCTGGCGATATGCGGTGTAATCACCACATTGTCGTGCTGGCGCAGGGCGTCAGGAACCTGGGGCTCCTGTTCAAACACATCCAGCCCGGCACCGGCGATCTGCCCGTTTTCCAGTGCTGCCACCAGCGCATGCTGATCTACCACACTACCGCGCGCGATGTTGATCAGATAGCCCTGCGGACCCAGCGCCTGCAGCACCTCTGCGTTGATAATATGGCGGGTCGCGGCACCACCTGGCAGCGTCAGCACCAGAAAATCGGCCTGCTGCGCCAGCGCAACCAGGCTGTCATGGCGGGTATAGGGCAGATCGGGCTGCGAACGCGGGGTGTAGTAGTGAATCTGCATATCAAACGCCTGCGCACGCCTGGCCACCGCCTGACCGATATTGCCCAGCCCGACGATGCCGCACACTTTGCCGCCAATTTTGCTGCTCAGTGCAAAGCGACCCTGCAACCAGTGCCCGGCGCGCGTAAAGCGATCGGCCTCGCTGATGCGGCGCGCCACATCCAGCAGCAGCGCCATGCCCAGATCGGCGACGCAGTCATTCAGCACTTCTGGCGTGTTGGTGACGACAATACCGCGTGACCGGGCGGCTTCCATATCAATGCTGTCATACCCGACGCCGTTGCTGCAGATCGCTTTCAGGTTGGGTAGCGCGGCAATCAGTGCGGCGGAGGCGCCCATTACCGCGTTGCCGCTGGTGACCAGTATGTCGATGGCAGCGCCCTGTTCAGCCAGAAAAGTCGCCTCATCTTCCGCTTCCCACAGCCGGAAGGCAGTAAATGTCTTTTCAATATTCGCTATCAGCTGCGGTGGCAGAAACTTTCCTTTAATCAGAACATTACATCGCTTTAATGCCATTTTGTTTCTCCTGACGGGTTAAGGCTGCCGGGCGAGGAGTCTCTTCCCCGACGCGTTCAATTGGTCCCATCACCAGCAGGAACAGCAGCGCCGCCACCAGGCAGTGCGCCGCGACAAACGCCAGCCCAATGCTGTAGCTGCCGGTCAGCCCGACGATGATGCCGAACAGCAGCGGCGTGGTGAAACCGGCAATATTGCCGATGCCGTTAAAAATGGATCCCGCCAGACCGACCGCCTCTTTGGGTGCCGTGTCGCTGATTACCGTCCAGGTTCCCGCACCTGCCGCGATGCCTTTGCCGAAGAAGGCAAACGACATAATGGCGATGATGCCGCCGTTACCGGGCATGATCGCCGCCAGCACCAGGCTTGATGCCATCAGCATGCCAACGATATAGGGCGTTTTACGCGCCCAGGAGACGCTCCAGCCCCGGGCGATTAACTTATCTGACAGGTAACCGCCGCTGATGCCGCCGAGAAAACCAAACAGCGCCGGGGCAATGGTGGCGAAACCCGCCTCCATAATGTTCATGCCGCGCGCCTGCACCAGATAGATCGGGAACCAGGTAATAAAGAAGTAGCTGAGCGCGATGATGCAGTACTGGCCAAGATAGGCGCACCACAGCATGCGACTGGTAAGAAGCTTTCTGAACATCGCTTTGCTGATCGGTGGCCGCGCTTTCAGCGTCTGTGCCGCATCGATATCTACCAGTGCCCCGCCGTCTACGATATGGCGCAGTTCACTTTCCGACACGCCGGGATGGTTGCGCGGCTCGCGCATCCAGGCCGCCCAGACGAACACCGCCAGCAGGCCGATACCGCCCAGGACAAAGAACGGCCATTCCCAGCCAAAGCGCGACACCAGCCAGCCCGAAAGCGGCGAGAAGATGGCGACCGCAAAATATTGCGCTGAGCTGAACAGCGATGAAGCGCGTCCCCGCTCCGAGCCGGGAAACCACATAATCACCACGCGCGCATTGGCCGGAAAGCTGGGTGCCTCAATCAATCCCAGCATAAAGCGCAGACCAAACATCAGCATCAGCGCACCGGTCATGCTACTGGAAAACTCACCCACAAATCCCATTGCCAGCGTTGAAACAGACCAGAGTGCCAGCGTAACGCCATACACTTTTTTAGCCCCGAAGCGGTCAAGGAAGAGTCCGCCGGGGATCTGCCCGATAACGTAGGCCCAGCTGAAGGCTGAAAGGATCAGTCCCAGCTGGATCGCTGACAGACCGAACTCCTCTTTGATCGCCGACCCGGAGATCGAGAGGATCGAGCGGTCGGCGTAAGCCACAACCGACAGAAACAGGATCAGGCAGAGGATCCAGATACGAACATGGGTTGTCCGTTGAGGCATTGCGTGTTCAGGCATGGGCTGAATTCCTTAAAAAGGGGCGGGTTACGCCACGATGTTTTTTTCAGGAATAACGCTGAGATTTCCCGCTTCAGGAAATATAGATAGGACGCTAACGAAGGGATATTGTGCAGATGCTGGGATCGTCTGGCCCAATTAGACGATTTTCTGGCAACGGCCACAACCGTCCGTGCGGTGCTGCACAAAAGTCTGAAAAGCCCCGGCTTCCTGCCGCAGAGTGTGCGTCTTGTCGCGGATTTTGCAGGCGCTGCGCACTATGACGCAGTGATTTCAGGCCAAAATGTGGTATCGCCAGCAAGAGTGAAAAGGGCGGGTTGTCAAACCTCACGCCTGTCCATAAGCTGCCAATGATGCTGTTTGTCCATTCCGAATAAAAACGAAAAATCCATTTCATCCGGTTAACCTCGGGAGTCTGCAATGAAAAAACGTGCCTGGGCCCTGCTCTGTCTGCTCGCACTTTCCACCTCCGCGCTGGCGGAAAAAATCGGCGTTTCAATGGCCTATTTTGACCAGAACTTTCTCACCCTTATTCGTCAGGCGATCGACAAAGAGGCCAGAGCGCAAAAGCTTGATGCGCAGTTTGAAGACGCCCGGGGAGATGTGGGCCGCCAGACCGATCAGGTGCAGAGTTTTATCAGCGCAGGCGTAGACGCGATCATTGTCGATCCGGTTGACTCCGCCAGCACGCCTGCCCTGACCAGACTGGCACAGCAGGCGCATATTCCGCTGGTCTACGTTAACCGCACGCCGGGCGATAAAACCCTGCCGCCGGGCGTGGTGTTTGTGGGATCGGATGAACGCGAATCTGGCACGCTGCAGATGGAGGCGCTGGCGAAGCTGGCAGGTTATCGCGGCAATGTCGCCATTATGATCGGTAATCTCAGCGACGCGGGTGCGTTGCAGCGCACCCGGGATGTGGAACAGGTAGTCGCAAAGTATCCCGGGATGAAAGTGGTGCTGAAACAGACCGCCAACTATGCGCGCAACGAGGGGATGGATTTAATGCTCAGCTGGCTGTCGAACGGCGAAGCAATTGATATTGTTGCCGCCAACAATGATGAAATGGCGATTGGTGCCACGATGGCGATTGCGCAGGCGAAGCCGAAAAAGCCCATTCTGGTCGGCGGTATCGATGCCACGCCGGATGGACTCAAGGCGCTGGCGAACGGCGCACTGGCAGTGACGGTATTCCAGGATGCGCAGGGTCAGGGCAAAAAATCGGTTGAGGTCGCGCAGCAGCTGATTAAAGGTCAGAAAGTCGACTCACATCAGTGGATCCCGTTTGAGCTGGTGACACCGCAAAACATGCAGCAATACAGCAGTAAGAATCCGTAGAAGGAGGCGGAGTGGCTGTGCCGCCGCTCCGTTTCTCACTCTCCGTGCAGCAGCTTCGCCATCATCACCACATCACGTAACTGCCCTTCGCGCAGGGCAGCCTGACGCTTCACCCCTTCACGCTCGAAGCCCAGCCGCTCATAAAGGCGCAGCGCCCGGTCATTGTCGTGAAACACTTCCAGCTCCATGCGGGTAATGCCCAGCCAGTTGCGGGTATAGTCGAGTGCGGTGCGGATCAGACGCTCGCCCACGCCGCGACCGGCAAAATCGGGATGCACACCCAACCCGAAGCTGATGCAGTGGCGGGTGCGCGGTTTATTGTCCACAAACAGTGTCAGCTCACCGGCCAGCACGCCGTCGATTTCTGCCACAAAGGCGATAAAGCCCTCGGCATCCATTCTGGCGAATTTTTTCTCCCACGTTGCCACGCTGGGAAACGGCAGTTGCAGCGTCCAGGGGTAAACATCGGGATGGCTGTACAGTCGTTGATAGGCTGCTGCGTCCTGCGGTTCCCGCGCCCGAATGGTGATTTCCATATTTTCTCCTTTTAGCCTGACAGGGTTCATGCACTAAGCTGTAGCTCTTAACCGGACGGAAAGAGTATCACTATGTTGTATCGCCGTTTTGAACGCTTTATCAATATTTTTCATGACGCGCCTGCCGATTCGCCCCCTTCAACGGTCTGGTCGTTTTATTTCTACTATCTGCGGCAGGTCTGGCCGAGCTTTGCCGCCCTGCTGGTGGTGGGACTGGCGTCAGCCCTGATCGAAGTGTCGCTGTTCAGCTATCTGAGCCGCATCATTGACATGGTCAATCACTCCACGCCCGCTACGCTGTTCCGGGATAACTGGCCACTGCTGCTGTGGATGGCGACAGTGGCGCTGATTCTGCGGCCGGTGTTTATCGGCCTGCATGACATGCTGGTTCACCAGAGCATCAGCCCCGGCATGACCAGCATGATCCGCTGGCAGCATCACAACTACGTGCTGCGCCAGAGCCTCAACTTTTTCCAGAGCGACTTTGCCGGGCGCATCGCCCAGCGCATTATGCAGACCGGCAGTTCACTGCGTGACTCGGCGGTGCAGCTGGTGGACGCCATCTGGCATGTCCTGATCTACGCCGTCACCGCGCTGGTGCTGTTTGCTGGTGCTGACTGGCGACTGATGATCCCGCTGATTATCTGGATGGTGGCCTACAGCGCCTCGCTACGCTTCTTTGTGCCACGCGTGAAAACACGTTCGGTGGTTTCCTCAGAAGCCCGTTCGAAGCTGATGGGCACGATTGTGGATGGCTATACCAATATTGCTACCCTCAAGCTGTTTGCCCACAGCGACCTGGAACGTCAGTATGCGCGAGAGGCAATTCAGGAACAGACGGAGAAAACCCAGCACGCCGGCCGCATGGTTACCAGCATGGATCTGACCCTGTCTGCCCTCAATGGCCTGCTGATTGTCTCAACCTCCGGGCTGGCACTGTGGCTGTGGAGCCAGTCGTTAATCAGCGTCGGGGCAATTGCGCTGGCGACCGGGCTGGTGATCCGCCTGGTCAATATGTCCGGCTGGATCATGTGGGTGGTGAACGGGATCTTCGAGAATATCGGCACCGTACAGGATGGCCTGAAAACCATTGCGCAGCCGCTGAGCGTGCAGGATGCGCCGCAGGCGACGCAGCTTCAGGTAACGCGCGGTGAAATCCGCTTTGAGGATGTGCGTTTCGATTATGGCGGTGGCCGGCAGGTGATCGACGGGTTTAACCTCACTATCAGGCCTGGCGAGAAGATTGGCCTGATCGGTCCGTCAGGCGCGGGTAAGTCGACGCTGGTGAATCTGCTGCTGCGGCTCTATGACCTGAACAGCGGGCGGATTGTGATCGACGATCAGGACATCGCCGCTGTCACGCAGGAGAGTCTGCGCAGTCAGATTGGCATGATCACCCAGGACACGTCGCTGCTGCACCGCTCCATCCGTGAAAACCTGCTCTACGGGCGTCCCGACGCCAGCGACGCGGCGCTGCAGCTGGCGATTAAGCGCGCGCGCGCCGATGAGTTTATTCCGCTGCTCTCCGATGCGCAGGGCCGCATGGGGCTGGATGCACACGTCGGCGAACGCGGCGTCAAGCTCTCGGGCGGCCAGCGTCAGCGCGTAGCGATAGCCCGTGTGCTGCTGAAGGATGCACCGATTCTGATCATGGATGAAGCGACCTCGGCGCTCGACTCCGAAGTCGAGGCGGCCATTCAGGAGAGCCTGGAGTCGTTAATGCAGGGCAAAACCGTGATCGCCATTGCGCACCGCCTCTCCACTATCGCGAAGATGGATCGGCTGGTGGTGCTGGACAAAGGCGGCATTGCTGAGATGGGCAGCCACCATGAACTGCTGGCGAAAAACGGCCTCTATGCCCGGCTCTGGCAGCATCAGACCGGGGGATTTGTCGGCGTCGATTAATTGCCGCGGCGATAAGGCAAGGCGTCGCGGGCCTCTTCCGCCCAGCCGCGCACGCCTTCCCGCTCCTGCACCAGAAAATCAGCGACGGCATCACGCAGACCGGGATGCAGCAGATAGTGCCAGGAGTGAGTGAGCTGCGGCTCAAAGCCGCGCACCAGCTTGTGTTCACCCTGCGCGCCCGCATCAAACCGCGTGAGCCCCTGCTCAATCGCCAGTTCCATTCCCTGATAAAAACAGGTTTCGAAGTGCAGCCGGTCAAACTCCGCCAGGCAGCCCCAGTAGCGGCCATAGAGCGTCTGGCTGTCCCGCAGGTAAAAGGCCATCGCCGCCGGCTGCTGCTGCAGGCGAGCGATCACGACCACAATGTTCTGCGGCATCCGTTCTGCCAGCCGGCTGAAAAAGGTGCGCGTCAGATAGGGCCGCTGACCGCGCACCGCATAGGTGTTGGCGTAGCAGGTGTAGACAAAATCCCACTGATCTTCACGCAGCTGATCGCCCGGATAGCGGTCAAATACAAAGCCGCTCTGCGCCACCTGTTCGCGCTCTTTTCGCAGCTGTTTGCGCTTGCGCGACATCAGCGTATCCAGGAAGTCCTGAAAATCGCGGTAGCCGCGATTGTGCCAGTGATACTGACAACCGAGCCGCGACAGCCAGTCGGGCTGCCCGGCCAGCAGCTGGTCAGCCCGGGCATCGGTAAAGTTGATATGCGCCCCGCTCAGCCCCTGCTGTAACAGGCTCGCCGGCAGGGCCGACAGCAGCTGCGCAGCGGCGGCCGGATCCCCCAGCAGACGTGCGCCGCTGACCGGGCTGAAGGGGATCGCGCCCAGCCATTTCGGGTAGTAGCGGATACCGGCGCGCTGGCTGGCATCCGCCCAGGCGTGATCGAAAACATACTCGCCCTGTGAATGATATTTCTGATAGCCCGGCAGCGCGGCGCGGGTCACGCCCTCTTCCTGCCACAGCAGATGATCCGGCTGCCAGCCCGCCTCAGGCCGGACGCTGCCGCTCTCTTCTAACGTGAGCAGAAAGGCGTGGCGCAAAAAGGGCTGGTCATCGGGCAACAGCGCATCCCACTCGGCGGCCGGGATGGCTGCCAGTGACGTCAGGTGAATCAGCGACATGAAATACTCCAGACAGCGTCGGGCAGAGCGTCAGTCAAGCAGGTTTTCCGCCGCGGCGAAAGGGTTAAGGCACACAAAGTGAAGGCTGCATCCCCTGAACACAGCCTCTATACTGCGACTTTACCTCAGCAGGACTTCGCCATGGATCGACTCGATTGTGACCGGATGTTTGTCACGGTGCTGGAAACCGGCAGCTTTTCGGCGGCGGCGTTACGTCTCGGCACCAGCAGCAGCCAGGCCTCCAAGCTGGTGTCAAAGCTGGAGCAGCAGCTTGGTGTGCAGCTGTTTAAGCGCAGCACGCGCGCCCTGTCGCCGACCGACGTTGGCCGCAGCTACTATGAGCGGGTAAAACACCTGCTGGACGCCTTTGAGACGCTGGACGCCAGCGTGCGCGAAAGCGCCACCACCCCCACCGGCAGGCTGAAGATCAGCGCACCCGGCTCATTTGGTACAGCGGTGCTCTCTCAGGTGCTGGTCGCCTTTGCGCGGCGCTATCCACTGATTGAACTGGATGTCAGCTTTTCCGATCGGGCGGTCAATATCGTCGATGAGGGCTTTGATATGGCGATCCGGATCGGCAACCTCAGCGACAGCAGTCTGGTGGCCCGCAAGCTGGGCGAGGTGCATGTGCGCATCGCCGCCTCGCCGGTTTACCTTGAGCAGTTCGGCACCCCGCAGCACTGGCGCGACATGACACAGCACCAGTGCATTATCGACACCAATTTTCGCGATCCCTGGCACTGGCCGTTCAGCAGCAGTGATGAGAGCCGCGAGATTGTCACGGTGCCGGTCCGGGGCCGTCTGCGCTTCGCCAATACCGAAGCCTGCCTGCAGGCGGCGGTAGCCGGACTGGGAATTGCGCGCCTGCCCGGCTTTATCGCGGCCCCTGCGCTGCAGCGCGGGGAGGTTGTCCGTCTGCTGGAGAACTTCGACACCCCGCCGCTGGGCCTGTTTGCGGTCTATCCGCCTGCCCGTCACCTGCCCCATCGGGCGCGCCTGCTTATCGACTTTCTGGTCACCCACTTCACCCACTTTCCGCCCACGTAATTTCTTCCATAATGGAATAAATGATTGTCTTTATGACCGGATTATCAGTCATTTAGTCATCAGTTATGCTGCGACTCAAAATCACAGAGGAGTCGCACGATGTTAGTAGAAGGCAAATGGAGTAGTGACTGGCATCCGGTGCAGGCCACCGATAAACAGGGCGGTTTTGTTCGTCAGACGTCCGGTTTCCGGCATTTTATCAGCAGCGATGGCTCCACAGAGTTTGCCGCCGAACCCGATCGCTACCATCTCTATGTGGCGCTGATCTGCCCGTGGGCGTCGCGCGCCCTGATCGCCCGCAAACTGAAAGGGCTGACGTCGCTGATTAGCGTATCCGTCGTCGAGCCACAGCTCGGCGCGCAGGGCTGGCGCTTCGGTCATTACCCTGGCGCGCAGCCCGATCCGCTGAACAACGCGCAGTATCTGCATGAGATCTACACCCGCGTCGCGCCCGATTATACGGGCCGCGCCACCGTGCCGGTCCTGTGGGACAAGAAAACCGGCACTATCGTCAGCAATGAATCGGCGGACATCGTGCGCATGTTTAACAGCGGCTTTGGCGAACTGGCCGACAACCGTATCGATCTCTACCCGCTGGCGCTGCGTGCGGAGATTGATGCGCTGAATGAGCGTCTCTATCCGCGTCTCAACAATGGCGTTTACCGCGCGGGCTTTGCCACCACCCCGGTAAGCTACCAGGCGGCGTTCAGTGACGTCTTCAGTCAGCTTGATGAACTGGAAGCTCTGCTGGGCGATGGCCGCACCTTCCTGCTGGGTGAGCGGCTGACGGAAACCGATATCCGGCTGTTCGTCACCCTGATCCGCTTTGACGCGGCCTATCATGGCCTGTTCAAATGCAACCTGCGCCGGGTACGCGACTATACGCTGCTGAATCGCTATCTTAAGAGCATGCTGTCGGTTTCTGGCATACGCGAAACGGTCAATATCGACCATATCAAACAGGGTTATTATTCGATCAAGGCACTGAATCCGAACGGGATTGTTCCGGCAGGCCCCGATCTGAGTGAATACGGTTTTTAAAGGAGCAACGATGGCAAAGGCACTGGTGATTTTTCTGCATGGCGTGGGCAGCAATGGCGACGACCTGGCTCCGATTGGCCGTCACTGGGCGACGCTGTTGCCGGATGTGGTTTTTGCCTCTCCCAACGCCCCGGAACCTTTTCCCGTCGGCATGGGTTATCAGTGGTTCAGCCTGACGGACGTGACACCGGAAAACCGTCCGGGCCGGGTGCGGGCGGCGCGGGCCGCGTTTGACGCGACGCTGAGCGGGATTATCGCGCAGCACGGCTTCGCCGACCGCTGGCAGGATGTGGTGCTGGTCGGTTTTTCCCAGGGGTCAATCATGGCGCTGGATGCGCTGGCCTCCGGCCGTTATCCGCTGGCGGGCGTGGTCGCCTTTTCCGGCCGTCTGGCGGTTGATGGCGAACTGACGCCGCAGCCCCATGTGCCTGCACTGCTGATCCACGGTCAGGCTGATGAGGTTATCCCGTGGCAGGAGAGCGAATCTGCCGCCACACGACTCCGGGCCGCCGCAGTGCCGGTCGCGACGCAGTTTGAACCCGCCACCAGCCACACCATCTCTGCGCAGGGCGCGATGCACGCTGCCGCGTTTATCGCGCAATGCTTACAGGACTAGCCCCAGCAGCGGGTTAACGCCTGCCATGCCTTGTCCGCCGCGACGCCGGGCGGCAGGCGTTTCAGCGCATCATTGAAGACTTCAATGCCTACCGGCCCCTGATAGCCCGCGCTTTTCAGTTTATCGACAAAGCGTCTGACGTCGATTATTCCCTCGCCCGGCAGCAGACGCTGGTGTTTCGCCATCGCCATCAGGCTCTGCTTATCCTGAGCGGGAATAGCGGCCATATCGCAGAGCTGCACTTCATAAATGCGGTCGGCAGGGATGCCGTCCAGCTGCGAGGCATCGCCGCCCCGTGCGCAGATATGGAACAGATCGACCACCAGCCCGATGTTGGGCTGATCGAGCCGCTGCAGTCGCTGCCACGCCAGCGGCAGGGTGTTATCTACGCTGCACCACGCCATAGGTTCATACATGATGCGCATGTTGTGACGCGCGGCTTCCGACGCCATCCAGCGCAGGTCATCATCAATCTGATCGGCGCAACAATCCTCACGGGTGGTGGCCGGGGCCTGTATGGTGTCGCAGCCCAGTGCCTGAGCCATCTGAATAAACTGCCGCAGCTCGTCGCGCTTCTCTGCGCGCAGCTCACCGGGCGCGCCGCTGAAATCACGCAGCACCTGAAGGTTGGTAAAGCCTGGCCCCTGCTGTGCGGCGATCGCCGCCAGCGCCGCCGCGCCGCCGCTGTGCGCCTCAACATCTTCGCGCCAAATCTCTACCTGATCGAAACCGGCGTCACGCGCCGCCTGCAGCTTCTGACAGGGTTCACCGCTCAACAGCACCAGGTTAAGGAAGGTCGGTTGGGTTTGCATGGCTCTGCTCCTTAGTCCGGAATAATCGGTGAGTTCAGGCTCCGCGCACGCTGCGCGTCACCTGAATCCCCTCTGATCTCTGACGCGTCGCGGCCCGCTTATCGCCGGTCAGCTCAGCAGCGTTACCAGCGCAAAACCGGCAAACGCCATCAGCAGCGAGCCAATCACATGCACCAGCGCACTGGTCATCGCCCAGAGATACTTCCCTGATTGTAGCAAGCCCATTAATTCTGCCGTGAAAGAGGAGAAGGTCGTCAGCCCGCCGCACAGTCCGGTGACGATCAGCAGTTTCCAGACCGGGTCGATATCGGGATGGCGGACAAACCAGGCCATCGCCCCGCCGATCACCACACCGCCGATCAGATTCACCAGCAGGGTGCCGGGTGGCAGATTAGGAAAGAGTGCATTAAAGCGCACCGAGAAGAACCAGCGCAGCACACAGCCGGCTGAGCCGCCGATCATCACAGCCAGTAAGGGTTTCAACATATTCTGCTCCTGATTGCAGATTCACGCCGGGCTGAGGGGAAAGGCAGAGATATACAGCGCCTGACACCTCCGCTCCCGCGAAAGGATTGAGTGTCAGGCGTCATCAGCCGGTGTAAGCCCACCGGCGGTTGGGAAAGGTGGTACGCCATCACCTTGCGCCGCTGATGATACGACGCCGGTCTGCGGCTGGCAAGCGAACGCACAGGGCGGCTGAATTGCTTGACGGCGGCGCGGCTGACGGGGTAATGCTGATGCTTTACAGCCTGTTGCGGAGATCCCATGCGTACCCTGATTTTTGACACTGATATCGGCGTGGATGACGCCTTTGCGCTGGCCTACGCGGCGCGAACGCAGCATCTGCTGGGGATTACCACGGTATTCGGCAATGTGCCGGTGGGTCAGGCGGTGAAAAACGCCCGGCTGTTTTGCGAAAAAATGGCGATTGAGGCGGAGGTTTACCGCGGCTGTTCACGGCCGCTGGCACTGGCCCCCTCTGCACCCGCTGCGCTGCACGGTCAGGACGGTCTGGGCGATGCCTTTGAAAATGCGTACAGCGACCAGGCACCAGGTGCGGTGCAGTTTATTATCGACAGCGTACGGGCACAGCCGCATCAGATTACGCTGGTGGCGATAGGGCCGCTGACCAATATCGCCACGGCCATCAATCAGGCGCCGGATATCATTCCGCTGGTGAAGGAGCTGGTGATTATGGGGGGTGCCTTTGGTACCGATGGCCACAGCGGCAATGTGACGCCCTTCAGTGAATTCAATATCTGGAAAGATCCGCACGCCGCCGATCAGGTGCTCGCCTCGGCGCTGAAGGTGGTGGTGATCCCACTGGACGTCACGCATAAGGTATTAATCAGCAGCGACGATGTGGAGCGTCTGAATCAGCCGGTGCTGAGTGCCATCTGTCGCCCTTATCTGGCTTATAGCCTGGCGAAAGAGGGATTCAGCGGCATGGCGCTGCACGATACCCTGGCGGTGGCATGGCTGACCCTGCCCCAGGCCTTCACCCTCACCGAAAGCCCGCTACGGGTGATCACAGAGGGCATCGCCTGCGGCCAGACGGTGCGCAGGCTGAGCGCGCTCGCCTCACGAGCCGATCCGTTTGCCGGTCTGCCCGCCAAGCAGGTGGCGCTCGCCGTGGACGCGGATGCGGTGCGGGCGCACTTTTTTGAAACCCTGACCGCCGCGCCCTGACGCCCGTTAGCGGTCGAAATGGATCACGCCTTTGATCAGTTCACGGTTGTTGATCACCTGCGCTTCAAACGTTTCATCCAGCGTCGAGAAGGCCAGGTGATGATTCAGCATCATGTCGGCGCGTAACTGGCCGCTGGCCATCAGCGTACACACCCGGTCAAAATCCTCGCGGGTGGCGTTGCGGCTGCCCATCAGCGTGGTCTCTTTCTTGTGAAATTCACTGTCCGGGATCACCAGATCGCCTTTGTGCAGGCCGACATAGACGACAGTGCCGCCGTGCCGCATCAGGTTAACCGCATTGTTCATCGCGGCCGGGTTGCCCGTGGCGTCAATCACCTTCAGCGCCAGCCGGCCACCAAACTGTTCGCGCAGCGCCGCAATAAATGTCTCTTCAGCCGGATTAAGTGCGGTCAGGCCAAGCCGATCGGTGACATGCTGGCGACGACATTCGCTGGTATCCGCTACCACTACCTGTGCGCCGCTGGCGGCCGCAATGGCGGCAACGCCCAGCCCGATCGGCCCGGCACCGACCACCAGCACCTGCTCATCCGCCACTACCGCGGCACGCCGTACCGCATGGGCGCTGATGGCGAACGGCTCAATCAGCGCGGCCGCCTCTGGTGCCACCTCATCAACAGCCAGTAACGTACTGACCGGCACGCTCAGGTAGTCGCTGAAGCCGCCATCCTGATGCACGCCAATCACGGAAATCTGCTCACAGCAGTTGGTGCGGCCGCTCTGGCAGGCGTCGCACGTCAGGCAGGAGATGTAAGGCATCAGTGCCACCCGCTGGCCCGGCTGCACACCCTCAGCGCCACTGCCCAGCGCCACCACTTCTGCACAGATTTCATGACCCAGCACACGCGGATAGCTGAAAAACGGCTGATTGCCGGACCAGGCGTGAATATCCGTGCCGCAGATCCCGGCGGTCAGGATCTTAATCAGCGCCTCGCCAGCGGCGGGTGTCGGCAGGTCGCGGCGGGCCCATACCATTCTGCGGGGTTCTGCGATGAGCAGAGCTTTCATTGTTGTCATGGTGATTCTCCGGTTGTCCTGCAGGCAGTTAGGGCGAATCCGCTACGCCGCGCAGCGCCGGTCTGCGGGAAGTGTGAAGCACGACGATTTTTTTGGGCTTTGAATGGTTTTTAATGCATAAAAAACCGGAGAGTGCGATGAGCCGCAGTCAGAATTTGCGTCAGAACGTCATTAACCAGATGCTTGAAAGTATTGCGCAGCATCACATCCGTTCTCCCCTGCCACCGCAGGCGGCACTGGCCGAGATGTTTAATATCAGCCGCACCACGGTGCGCCATACCCTGCACTATCTGCATCAGCGTGGCGTACTCGACAAGGTGGCACAGACTTACGTGATCGTACGCGAACCCTGTGAAGATGACCGCTTCAGTGCTTTAACGCCGCCGGTTGAGCAGCAGGCCAGCCACGTCGAACAGATGTTTTTTAACCTGATTAACCAGCGGCAACTGGTGCCCGGTGACACTTTCAGCGAACTGCAGCTGGCGCAGCAGGTTAAGGTCAGTCCGGTAGTCGTCCGCGAGTTTCTGCTGCGCTTTATGCGCTATGACCTGCTGGAACCGGTCCGGCGGGGTCAGTGGCGGATGAAAAAATTCACTCAGGATTACGCAGAGAAGCTGTTTGAACTGCGCGAAATGCTGGAAACCCACGCCCTGAGCCGCTTTCTGAATCTGCCCGCCAGCGATGAGCGCTGGGTGCAGGCGCGGGATCTGCTGGATCGTCATCGATCGATGCGCGACACCATCGCCAGCAACTATCGCCACTTTGCGGCGCTTGACCGGCAGATGCACTCGCTGATCCTGTCTGCCGCCAACAACCCCTTTTTTAATCAGTCGCTGGAGATTATCTCCGTGATCTTTCACTCGCATTATCAGTGGGATGAGAGCGATCTGAAGCAGCGCAACATTGTAGCGCTGGAGGAGCACATGGCGATTCTGACTGCGCTGATTGGGCGTCAGGATATCGACGCGCTTTGTGCCTTACATAGCCATCTGGCTACGGCCAAAACCTCCATGGTCCGTTCTATCGGCCAGTACAATTAAAAACCGATTAAAAACCGCAAAGCATTAGCTCCCGCACGATTCAGAAACATCTATGCAACATCCTTATCTCTTTGCTTCTAGTCTCGACTTCAACGTCACGGCGGCCGCTTGCCGCTGCGCGCAGACCCCTTCTCACCATAACGATAAGTACCCAGTTTCGGGAGAGTGCAATGGAAAAGACCTCAGTAACCGGCCGCGACCGCGCAGCCGGTGAGATGACACCAGACCAGGATTTCGTGCCGATGCGCAGCGACGTGGTGCGCTCCCCGCGTATCCGCAAGGTGCAGGTAACAGCGATGCTGCTGCTGTTGTTCGCGGCCATCATCAACTATCTGGACCGCAGCTCGCTGTCCGTGGCGAACCTGACGATTCGCGATGAGATGGGGCTGAGCGCCACCGAAATCGGCGTGCTGCTCTCCGCCTTTTCGCTCGCCTACGGGCTGGCGCAGCTGCCGTGCGGTGCGCTGCTGGATCGCAAAGGGCCGCGCATTATGCTCGGCATCGGCATGTTTATCTGGTCGCTGTTCCAGGCCGCCTCTGGCCTGGTACATAACTTCACGCAGTTCGTACTGGTCCGCATCGGCCTCGGCATTGGCGAAGCGCCGATGAATCCGTGTGGCGTGAAAGTGATTAACGACTGGTTCAACATCAAAGATCGCGGCATGCCGATGGGGATGTTTAATGCGGCATCGATGATTGGGCTGTCGGTAGCACCACCAATCCTGGCGGCAATGATGCTGGTGATGGGCTGGCGAGGCATGTTTGTCACCATCGGTATCCTCGGCATGTTCCTCGCCATCGGCTGGTATATGATTTACCGCGATCGCGACAACAACACCCTGAGCGCCGAAGAGATCCACTATCTGCAGGCGGGCAGCGTGGCGTCACGCAAAGAGCCGATCAGCTTCAGAGAGTGGCGCGGCCTGTTTAAACAGCGCACCATGTGGGGCATGATGATTGGCTTCAGCGGCATCAACTATACCGCATGGCTCTATATCGCCTGGCTGCCGGGCTATCTGCAGTCCACCTATCACCTTGATCTGAAAAGCACCGGCCTGCTGGCGGCGATTCCGTTCCTGTTTGGTGCGGCGGGCATGCTGCTGAATGGCTATGTGGTTGACGCGCTGGTGCGTCGCGGCTTCAACGCGGTGAAAACCCGTAAAGTCTGCATCGTCAGTGGGATGCTGCTCTCAGCCGGATTTACCGCCGTGGTGACCCGTGCCACCGACACCACCAGCGCCGTGACGCTGATTGGAATGGCGCTGTTCTGCATCCATTTCGCTGGCACGTCATGCTGGGGATTGATCCACGCCAATGTTACCGCCCGCATGACCGCGTCGGTCGGCAGCATCCAGAACTTTGCCAGCTTTATCTTCGCCTCGTTCGCGCCGGTCATCACCGGCTGGGTACTCGATACCACGAAATCCTTCAGCCTGGCGCTGATGATTTGCGCCTGCGTGACGCTGGTCGGCGCACTCGCCTACCTGCTGCTGGTGCGCCAGCCGATTACCGACGGCGACTAGTCGCCGCTGACGGCGCGGCGGCTACGTCAGCGCCGTCAGGGTCACGCCATATTTCGCGCCATAACGCTTAATACCCGCCACGACCTTCTCCGTGCTGAGCGGCGGCGGCGGCGGCAACAGTGCGGCCCGTTCGCGCAATGCCGAGTCGAAGCGGGAGAAGGTCGCGAAATCACGCGGGAACCGTTCTTCATCCACCCCGATAAAGACCCCCTCATCGCGGGCATGGGCGAGCAGCGTCCGCCAGCGATCAATCTCCGCCAGCCCGATGCTCTCCGTGCCGTGAGAAAAGAGCATCATGTCGATATTGCGGAACGGCGGCTGTTTTTCGAGGAAGCGTTGCAGCGCCGCAGCGGAGGGTTCAGTGCAGAACACCAGCCAGAATGGTATCGCCTGCTGCTGCTGCGTACACCATGGGTCCATCAGCAGGAAGCTGTCCACCGTCAGCCGGGTGGGTAAAATGCCTGCCGCCAGATACCAGTCGCGGTAGATCTCTGCTACCACATAACTCATCGCCTCCGGGTCTTCATAACGAATCTCCATCAGCGTCCAGCTCTGTGCCGCCGCCAGTTTTTTCAGCGGTGAGATGAGGTAGCCATCAAGTCCCCACTCCGCTTCCGGCACGTGATCGGTGATAGCGGGTGGCGTCCAGCGCTCCCGGTCAACGCCGTAACGGGCAAGGTATTCCGCGACTCTCGGCCCGCCCTGCAGATACTCTTTTTCCGTGGCACCGCCGAGCGCGCCGAACTGGAAGAACGAGCGGTCGCTGGTGCGCGTCACCGGCCACTGACGGGTGCAGTGATTGATAAACAGCGTCGATCCGGCCGGCAGGCTGCCCATCAGAAATTCGTTGAAGGCCAGCGGCAGGTCACGCAGTTTCAGCCGGAAATAGCGCATCTGGTCCAGCATCAGGCGATCCTGATTCGGGTCATGCATGTGGTGAACCGCCAGCCGCGGCCAGGCGGCCAGCAGTGCCGCGGCAATCTCTTTGCCCTGCTCAAAACTCGCCATTGCATCGTCAGGATCGCTGCCGGACGCCCGGACAGGACAGAGAAAGGTCTGCGGCAGCCAGGGCACGCTCATCGCCGACGCCAGATGCACCAGCGCCCCGTTCGATGAACCAATAAAGGCGGCCGGATATGCCTGCTGGGGATATTCGCTCACCATCCACTCGGCAATCCCTTCCATATCCAGCTCGCCCGCCTGATGCAGGCTGATCCCCTCGGCCAGGCCGCCCAGCGCATAGCCCCACTCACGCAGCCCGGTGGGCAGACGGTTCAGCGAGGGCAGCAGGCGATCCAGCGTCGGTGACTGGCTGGGACTGGTAAAGGGACGATCGTGAAGCGCATTGGCCAGTGCCAGCAGCATGGCGGCCGCAGAGTCAAAACGGGCAATGCCTTTGGGCGGTTTACTCATGCTGATTCTCCTGCTGGATACGCGCCAGGAAGGGGCGGATGGCGTTGCAGAAACTCCACGGATAGACGTAGTGCAGCGTGTGGGTGCCGTCGCGCAGCGTCAGACGTTCACTGCGCGGCATCAGCGCGGCAAGTTCATCCAGCCAGCGCGCCGGACAGATCGGATCGCGCGAGCCGCGCAGCAGCAGCGTGGGGGCAGTGATGTAGGTGAGGCGATGCTCAATGTGATCCCGCATCATGGCACGTATCGTGCCAAAGGCGCGCCACAGCCCTGCCTTAGCATAATCAATGCGGGCCAGCGGCCCCGGTGGCCGGCGTGTTTCCAGTCGTCCATTGCGCCAGCTACGCCAGAGCTGACGCGGCAGGCTGCGGGCGTGACGATCAACCGTTGGCCCCTGCAGCACCAGCCCGGCCACTGCCTGAGGATGTTTCACCGCCAGCGCCGCCAGAATCTGACAGCCGAACGAATTCCCGACCCAGATGGCACGCTGAAAACCGTTATGCTGCAACCAGAGCCAGAGCACGTCCGCCTGTTGATCCACTGACATCAGGGGGGCTGACGCTGGCAGCGCACTGGCGCCGAAACCTGGCAGATCCGGCACCAGCACGTGGTAGTCGCGACCCAGCGCCAGCGCCAGCGGCTCCATAGCCCGGCCCGACATCACCAGACCATGGATCAGCACCACCGGCAGACCCTGATCGTCGTTTGGCGTGACGCGGGTAAACATGCGCCAGTCGCCAATCTGCTGAAAGTAACCGGCCAGTCCGGCGTGATGACTGCGCGGCGACACTGGCGGCGTCTGCTTCAGCGCCTGCCAGCGTTTCATGCCCCATAGCGTCGCCGCCAGACCCAACCCCACGCCTGCCACAATCGCTGCCTGTTTTCGTCGATGCTTCTGAATCATCCGCTGCTCCTGATTGGGGGAGAATAATTCAGTGTAGGCCGGGATCGAACAGGCGGCGGGTTTATGGTGGGTTAGTCGGGATTAGGGCAATGAGTTTTGGCAGGGGAATTCAGTTCCTGTATGGAATAAGGCTTGTCCGCTAAGAACAGGGAGTGAAAATTCGCAATTTTCAATGTGGGTTGCCCGCCTGTCGCCGGAACATTCGGGATAACTTACTTTCCTCTCCCGGCCGGACTGCAGCAAAAAGGGCCTCTGCAAGCCCTTTACTTAATCAGAAAACCGTTAAGTCCTTCTCAGAAACTTTGCCAGTTGTCATTGCCCGCAACGGCAACGGCAGGAACCGGGCGCCGGACGGCCGCGACCGGTGCGGGAAGATCAGAGGGGCGGGCTGTCACACGGGACGCTGAGAGGGTAAACGTGTTTACCAGTTGATTGAGCGCTGCAGCCTGCTCCATCAGAGAGCGTGAGGCCGCAGAAGCCTCTTCAACGAGCGCGGCATTCTGCTGTGTTACGTCGTCCATCTGATTGACGGCCTGATGCACCTGCCCTATTCCCTGAGACTGCTCACTGGCCGCCACGGATATCTCATCCACAAGGTCAGTGACCTGGCGCACGGCATCGTTCATTCTGGATATGTTTTCCCCTACGCCTTCTGCCTGAGCAGAGCCGGCTTCAACGAAGCCCATTGATGATTCAATCAGCTCCTTGATTTCGCGTGCCGAAGATGAGGATCGCTGTGCAAGATTGCGGACTTCACCAGCCACGACGGCAAAACCACGGCCCTGCTCTCCGGCACGGGCCGCTTCAACCGCAGCGTTCAGGGCGAGGATATTGGTCTGAAAAGCAATTCCTTCAATCAGCGCGATAATGTCAGTGATTTTCGCTGAGCTTCCTCTGATATCGCCCATTGTCGACAGGAGTGTGCGAACGCGACCGGCACTGTCTTCTGAGATCTCATGTGCATTCTTCGCCAGCTGGCTGGCCAGACGGGTGTTTTCAGCGGTCTGGCGAACCGTCTCGCTCAGCTCAGACATGCTTGCAGCAGTCTGCTCCAGGGAGGCCGCCTGTTCCTCGGTGCGCGATGAGAGGTCTTCGTTACCCGCTGTTATCTGTGCTGACGCAGAGCTGACGGACTGGGCTGACGCTTCAACTTTTGACAGTGATAAGGATACGTTTTCAACCAGATGGTTAAATGCCCGGGCCGTCATGCCGATTTCATCCTTGCGGGACGCGTCAACCCGGAGTGTCAGGTCAAGCTTTTCGCTGGCACTTTCCATCGTTTCACGCATACCGTTAAGCTGGCCCCGGATGCCAAAAATAGTCCTGAGTGCAAAGAAAGCCAGCGTGATGATGGCCAGCGCTGAACCGCCGATCAGACTCCACACTGTCATTTTATAGGTTCTGTCATTTTCTTTACGCAGGCTGTTGCTGACGTCTACATTGAACTTCAGTTGCTTCTGATAACCCGCAATCAACTGACGTGCAGCTTCACCAATGCCATCGCTTCCCTGAAGCGCTCCCAGTGCTACGGCATCATTCTGAGCCCGTGAGCCTGCCAGGAATGCCGGAAGCGTGGATTCAATGCGTTTCAGAATGGTGAAGGCCGACTCGGTCATCTGGCGGTCCTCTTCATTAGAAACGTCGTTCTTCAGGTAGTATTCGTTCAGTGAAGTAATGTTTCTGATGGTCGCGTCAATCTGCTTCTCAATGTCGGCCTGCCGCCGCGGCTCCGTTGCGCTCTGATGGCGGTAGAGCCAGATAATAAGGGAGTTACTTCCGTCGACCATTTTACCGATGTCCAGCAGCGACGGAACGGTATTCTCCTGAACGTACTGAAAGCGGGTCTGAAATCCTCCGGCAACGATCACTGCCACGATGACCATCGTGACCAGTGCTGCCGAAAGGAGCGAAAAGGTGAGCAGTAATCGCTGTGCAATTGTCATCTTTATTTCCTGCCGTTATAAGTCATTGATCTATTAAAAATTTTCTATAAACCAAACTTCCAGCTTATTTATCGGCAAAAAAAAGAAATTAATTATACAAAAGGAAGGCTATCGATTTAGTGAAATGTAAATGTTCATAAAATAATAATTTTTTCAATTTTTTCCGGAAACAAATCGCCTGAAATTCTGACCGCTCGCTGAATAAGCGCATGATACAGAAAAGACCCGCTGGCGGGTAAGGAAGACTGAGCCATCTCACTGCCAGCGCAGTAGCCAGCAGCTGAGAAAGTACAGTGGCGTACAAAAAACTCCCGCAATGCTCTGCAGATGGCTCTGAAAGGGTTAAAGGTCTGCGACCGGAAAGTGGTGAGGAAGCCGATAAATTCCAGCAATAACATCCCGCAGCTGGAGCTGTTAATAAAAATTAATCTGCATTTCACCTGAGTATTCAGGCGGCCAGCCTCTTTTTTTACAAAGCCTCTTTTCAGGCATAACTCAGCCCATTGTTATGAAGTTCCGCTTCTGGCACAAAGCGAAAAGCTGATAATCAGAGGAGTGGCAGCAGAACAGTTGCATCAGAAGCGCGTACAGGCGGGATTTAATCAGAAAGAGCAAAAGCAAAGGATGATAATCACCGGTCTGTCCCTGACCGCGATTATCGAGGGTTTCCTGCGGGGTGTTTAGCTCATGGCACCCGGCGGTACGTGTCTGAACGTCGCAACATAAGCGCGGAACACGTATTTGAAAATGCGTTTCATGCAGCACCTGATTCAAATTTAGTTGAAGATATACTGAAAAAGTATAGCCGCTGCGCGTTTTAACAGCAAATAAATTTGAACCAGATCACAAAAAAGGCCGCTTATAGGTCAACAGCCCTACGCCATATAGCCGAGATGCTCTAACAGGATGGTAGAGCCAATTGCAATCAGCACCACGCCGCCCAGCACTTCCGCCCATTTGCCCAGAACCGGGCCAATAAAGCGTCCAACCAGCACCCCGGTCGTTGCCATCACGGTGGTCGCGGCGCCGATAGTCAGTGCGGTGGTCACGATGTTTACCTGTAAGAAAGCCAGACCGACGCCGACGGCGAGCGCATCGAGGCTGGTCGCCACGGCGGTGGTGGCCAGCACCATAAAGCCATGGCTTTGCGGCGCTTCACAGGGCTCTGCAACCGCTGTCTGACGCAAGCCTTCCATCATCATGCGGCCACCCAGAAACGCCAGCAGACTAAAAGCTACCCAGTGATCCCACGCCATAATGTAACGGCTGGCAGCCAGTCCAAGTGCCCAGCCAATCAACGGGGTTAACGCTTCGATAGAGCCAAAAATCAGACCGGTACGCAGTGCTTCTTTAAAACCAGGACGATGCAGGGTGGCACCTTTGCCCAGGGCAGCAGCAAATGCATCCATCGACATGCCAAGCGCAAGAATCAGAGTAGCAATAAAGGTCATGATTTATTCACCTGGGGCGAAAAAGCGGCAATTCACGCTGAATTCACCACACAAAGTGTTCAGTTATAAAAAAGTGGGCGCAGTCTACCATGCAAACCGGAAGATAAAAAGACAGTAAAATCATGGATTTAAGTATAGCAAAGGCTATAACTCTTATCATTCGCTATAGATGGCGCTAAGTCGATGGCAGCAAAGCGTTTTCTGCGCTTTCCGCTGCCAGTTCTGCCCTGCCTGTGGCCCTGCTTCACGACGCTGCCATTGAACCGCGCCGCCGATTACCGGAAAATGTCGGGCTGATAAACAAGGGAACCGGTTATGAATAACCCTTTTGAAACGTTGATCGTGCCGGGTGGCATTTTGCTGCTGGGCTTTCTTTCGGCACTGCTGCTGCCTGCGCCCGCTTTCAGCCTGACGGTGGCACAGCATCTGTTGCAGATATTTCATCTGCAGGATCTGAATCAGCTCTACACGGTGGTGTTTTGCGTCTGGTTTTTGGTACTGGGCGCACTGGAATTTTTTGTGATCCGTTTTGTCTGGCGTCGCTGGTTCAGGGTCTGACGGCACAATGCGCGTCCACCAGCGCTTTTAATTGTGCGGCGCTGCGGGCGTAACCGTCACGCGGCAGATGGGCCGCGCCCAGTAACAGGCCTGCACAGTGCTGAGCCGCATCCTGATACCAGGCTGACAGCGGCGAAGGCGCCAGCCCCCACTCTGCCGCCTGTTGAGCAATAAGCTGATCCGGGGAACCCGCGGGCAGGCGGACCATTACCGCCAGCCCTGCACGCTGCAGGTCCGGAAAATGAGGCTGCAGCGCGGCGACCATCTTTTCCAGCCGATCGTGATACACCCGCTTCATCCGCCGCAGATGCCGCATGAAGTGACCTTCCCGCAGAAACGCCGCGACCGCATTGTGCAGCAATCCTGCCGATGCCGGCGCGAGTAACGCGCACACCTCACCGAATCGGGCGGTCAGTGCGGGCGGCACCACCACAAAACCGAGCCGCAGCTGCGGCGTCAGCGTCTTGCTGAATGTGCCGATATGCAGGACCCGCCCCTCGCGGTCGAGTGCGGCTAACGCAGGCGCGGCGCGATGACCCGGCTGGAGCTCACCCAGATAGTCATCTTCAATAATCCATCGCTGTTCGCGGCTGGCCCAGTCAAGCAGAGCATGGCGGCGCACCAGGCTCATCGTCATACCCAGCGGTGCCTGCTGGCCCGGTGTCACCAGCGCGAAGGCGGCCTCCGGCGCACGCGTCATTCCGACAGCGACCTGCATCCCCCTCTTCATCAACAGGTACCCCAACCGGCCTGACCCGCAGCGCTTCCACCGCGCCGCGCGCCCGCCAGAATCCGGGATCTTCCAGCCACGCGGTTTTGCCCTGAAAATCCATCGCCAGGCCAATCAGGCCCATCGCACCTGCATAGCCACTGGTAATAATGATCTGGTCTGCCTGACAGCGCAGACCGCGCGCCACGGCCAGATAGGCCACAAGCGCCTGACGCAGTGCCAGGCTACCACGGGGATCGGGATAGCTGGCTGGTCGGCTTACCTGCATTCGCGCCTGCCGCTGCAGGATGCGCAGCCAGACTTTGGCCGGAAACGCATCACTGGCGGGCGTCCCCATCTGGAAGGTCAACGGCGGCACATCAAAGACCTCGATCGCCTCAGAACAGGGCGGAGGGCACACGGCGTCAGCGCGAGCCGGTTTTAAGGGCGGCAAGGCGCTGACAAAGGTGCCCGCCGCGCCCCGCGTCTCCAGAAACTGACCATCAGCCAGCATGTCATAACTGGCACGGACGGTACCGCGAGCAACGCCGAGTTGTGCGGCCAGATCGCGGCAGGAAGGCAGACGTGCCCCAGGCTGTAAACGTCCTTCCCCAATCGCCTGCTCAATCAGCAGGCGTAGCTGTTCGCTAAGCCCACGTGACGCACCCCGTTGCAGCATCAGCGAGGAAAGGGGCGATGGACCAGTCAGACTCTCATTTTTTGGCACTTTATCTGCTCCATCCAGAGGCCGAAAATCGCTTCATCAACCCTGAACCCTGACTGAGGCAACACGATGAGCGAACGTATCAATTTTCACCAGGCAGCACCGGCAGGCATGGAAGCACTGAGCGGCGTAAACGGTTATCTGTCACAAACCGATCTGCCGCTCACTCTACTGGAACTGCTGTTCCTGCGTATATCCCAGATTAACGGCTGCGCTTACTGCATTGATATGCATACAAAAGCGCTGAACAAAGCCGGGATGAGCTGGGAGAAAATTGTGCTGACGCCGGTCTGGCACGAATCCGGCACCCTGTTCAGCGAAAAAGAGAAGGCGGCCCTGCAGTGGGCGGAGTGCCTGACGCTGATTGCACAGAACGGCGCGCCGGACGCGAACTATACCGCGCTAAGGAAGCACTTCTGTGAGAAAGAGATTGTCGATCTGAACATTGCGATTGGCCTGATGAACACCTACAACCGCATGGCGATAAGTCTGAAAAAGCTGCCCGCCTGTGCGAATGCGTCATAAGCGAAACCGATGCGTGCGCCACTGCGCGCGCATTTTAAGACTCACAAAAATGTAACATTGTTTTTACACATACAGCCGATGCGCATCTTCTGACCCTATTCCCGTTATTCCTTTTTGCATAATAAATCGCTAAATTTCAGCCAATTAAATAATTCCTCACGGTTATCACGCATTCAGGGGTTGCACCATCATGGGGCTTTTCCGCAACATCATTTTTCTGTTAACTTACTGACTTAACGATAAAAAAACGCTAATCCTGTACAGTACCTGATGATTAATTCTTATGCTGAATCATTTCTGCATTTAAAAAATAAACAAATGTTTAATTCAGATGCGAGAATGTTATATTCAGAGGACAAAGCATAACGTGCAGTTAACGCGTTATCACCGCTTTAACCTATACCTGAGACTTAACCTTTGAGAAATAGCGCAACGCGCTCATCAGAAGCGTGACTATTTCGCCTGCGAAACTGTTGGGCTTCAGGTCAACAGAAGAGGAGATGTCGCCTCATGTGCAATTCAGCTGTAAACCTTGCGCTCGCGATGAGTGCCATGGCAAAGGACACCACTACCGCGCAGGAGCGCAAAGACGTTGACGTGCTGCTGATTGGCGCAGGTGTGATGAGCGCTACCCTCGGCGCATGGCTGCAGGATTTAGAACCGGACTGGTCCATCGAAATGGTGGAGCGGCTGGATAGCGTGGCTGAAGAGTCGTCCAACGGCTGGAATAACGCCGGGACCGGTCATGCGGCGCTGGCCGAGCTGAACTATACGCCTCAGCAGGCGGATGGCAGCATCGACATCTCCAAAGCGGTGACGATTAACGAATCGTTTCAGATTTCCCGCCAGTTCTGGGCCTGGCAGGTTCAGAAAGGGAATCTGCGCAACCCGAAAAGCTTTATTCACAGCACGCCACACATGAGCTTTGTCTGGGGCGACGACAACGTCGACTTCCTGCGTAAGCGCTACAAGGCGCTGCAGAAAAGTACCCTGTTCCGTGGTATGGCTTACTCCGAAGATCCACAGCAGATTGCCCGCTGGATCCCGCTGGTGATGAATGGCCGCGATCGCCGCCAGAAAGTGGCCGCGACATGGACTGAGATGGGCACCGACGTCAACTTCGGTGAAATCACCCGTCAGCTGATTGCCGCCCTGGAGAAGAAAGCAAACTTCCGACTGCGTCTGCGTCAGGAAGTGCGTGAGCTGAAGCAGCTCGCCGACGGGCGCTGGCAGGTCACCCTGCAGTGCCTGAACAGCGGCACTCGTCGCACGCTGGTCGCAGGCAAAATCTTTATTGGCGCAGGCGGCGCGGCGTTACCGCTGCTGCAGAAAGCCGGTATTCCGGAAGCTCACGGCTACGCCGGTTTCCCGGTAGGCGGATCATTCCTGGTCACCGAAAACCCGCAGGTCGTCGCTCAGCACATGGCCAAGGTCTATGGCAAAGCCAGCGTGGGTGCACCGCCAATGTCCGTGCCGCACGTCGATACCCGCGTACTGGATGGCAAGCAGGTCCTGCTGTTTGGTCCGTTCGCGACCTTCTCCACTAAGTTCCTGAAGCAGGGTTCGCTGATGGATATGTTCACCTCGCTGAACAGCAGCAACATGCTGCCAATGGTAAAAGTGGGCCTGAAAAGTTTTGATCTGGTGAAATACCTGATGGATCAGGTACTGCAAAGCGATCGCGACCGCATGGAGGCCCTGCGCGCCTATGTTCCGCAGGCGAAGCAGGAGGACTGGCGCCTTGTCACCGCGGGTCAGCGTGTGCAGATCATCAAGAAAGATGAGAAAGAGGGTGCGGTATTACGCCTGGGCACCGAAGTCGTCGCCTCACAGGATGGCACGATTTCTGCCCTGCTGGGTGCCTCACCGGGCGCCTCTACGGCAGCACCGATTATGCTGGAGCTGCTGCATAAGGTCTGTCCTGAGCAGATGAAGACGCCGGAATGGCAGAATAAAATTCGTGCCGTGATCCCCTCCTGGGGACGCAAACTCAACGGCGATGTGGCGCTGACGGAAAAAGTGTTAGCCGAAACCAGCCGTATTCTGCAACTCGACTACTCTCCGGTTACCCCAATGGCGGCCAACGACGAAGGCCGTGAAACCGCATTCGTGGTCGGCAAGTAATTCAGCGCCATCCAGAAAAAGGCTCCGCACGGCGGGGCCTTTTTTATTGGCCGATTGCCTGGTCGTCCTGACTATTCTCTATTAGGGTTAAGGCATCTTTTCGCTGAACGCTCAAGAGGAAACGGCATGTCTTACTCCCCCGGCTCATCGGAATTCACGCTGCTTGACCGCTACTGGCGGGCGGCTAACTACCTCTCCGTCGGACAGATCTACCTGATGGATAACCCGCTGTTACGCGAACCGCTAAGGCCAGAGCACATCAAACCGCGCCTGCTGGGCCACTGGGGCACCACGCCAGGGCTGAATTTTATTTACGCCCACCTCAATCGCGCGATCCGCAGGCACGATCTGAATATGATTTATCTCTGCGGGCCAGGACACGGCGGCCCCGGCATGGTGGCAAACACCTGGCTGGAGGGCAGCTACAGCGAGATCTATCCGCAGGTTTCACAGGATGCAGCGGGCATGCAGCGCCTGTTTAAGCAGTTCTCTTTTCCCGGCGGCATCCCCAGTCACGCGGCACCGGAAACGCCGGGCTCGATCAACGAAGGCGGTGAGCTGGGCTATTCGCTCTCTCATGCTTTCGGGGCGGCCTTCGACCACCCCGACCTGATCGTGCCGTGCGTGATTGGTGACGGCGAGGCGGAAACCGGGCCGCTGGCCTCCAGCTGGCACGGCATCAAATTCCTCAACCCTGAACGTGACGGCGCGGTGCTGCCGATTCTGCACCTTAACGGCTATAAGATTGCCAACCCGACGCTGCTGGGGCGCAGCAGCGACGAGGATCTGCACCAGCTGTTCAGCGGCTACGGCTATGAGCCGCTGTTTGTCTGCGGACATGAACCGGAAAAAATGCACCCGCTGATGGCGGAGACCCTGGAGCGGGCACTGGCAAAAATTGCCGCTTATCAGCAAGAGGCGCGCAGTGGCAACGCCAGCGCCGACGTGCCGCGCTGGCCGATGATCATCCTGCGCAGTCCCAAAGGCTGGACCGGCCCCGAAACGGTCGACGGCAAAAAGGTGGAAGATTTCTGGCGAGCCCATCAGGTGCCGGTCGCAGCCTGCCGCGAAAATGAAGGACATCGCCAGATCCTGGAGAACTGGATGCGCAGCTACCAGCCCGACGACCTGTTTGATGAGCAGGGCCGGCTGAAGCCGGAGCTGCAGGCGCTGGCACCCGAAGGCGATAAGCGGATGGGCGCATCGCCTTATGCTAACGGCGGCCTGTTGCGCCGCGAACTGGATACGCCGGAGATGGCGGACTTCGCCTGCGAGGTCAGCGAACCGGGCGCGCAGGTAGCGCAGGCCACGGAACATCTGGGACGTTATCTCAGCGCGCTGTTCCTGCGTAACCGCGATAATTTCCGCCTGTTCGGGCCTGATGAAACCGCCTCTAACCGTCTGACGCCGGTTTTCGATGTGACCAGCCGCACCTGGCTGGAACGCACCGAGCCTTACGATGAGCAGCTGGCGCGCGATGGCCGGGTCATGGAAATCCTCAGCGAGCATCAGTGTCAGGGCTGGCTGGAGGGCTATCTGCTGACCGGCCGCCACGGGCTGTTCAACTGCTATGAAGCCTTTATCCACATCGTCGATTCGATGTTTAATCAGCACGCCAAATGGCTGAAGGTGTCGCGCAAGCTGGGCTGGCGTAAGCCCATCTCATCGCTTAACTATCTGCTCTCCTCCCACGTCTGGCGGCAGGATCATAACGGCTACAGCCATCAGGATCCGGGCTTTATGGATCACGTCGCCAACAAGAAAGCGGACATTGTGCGCATCTATCTGCCGCCCGATGCCAATACGCTGCTGTGGGTGGGCGATCACTGCCTGCGCACCTGGAACCGCATCAACGTGATCGTGGCGGGCAAGCAGCCTTCGCCACAATGGCTGGATATCAGCAGCGCGGTAGCCCATTGCGAAGCGGGTATGGGCGAATGGCGCTGGGCGGGCACGACGCCCGATAATGCAGAGCCGGACGTGGTGATGGCCTGTGCCGGTGATGTGCCGACGATGGAGACGCTGGCGGCAGTCGACCTGCTGCGCGGAATGCTGCCCGAACTGCGCATCCGCGTGGTGAACGTGGTCGATTTGCTGGCGCTGCAGCCGCAGGAGCAGCATCCGCACGGCAAACCGGATGAGGCATTCGACGCGCTGTTTACGCAGGATAAGCCGGTGATTTTTGCTTTCCACGGCTATCCGGCGCTGATACATCGTCTGACCTATTCGCGTACCAATCACCGCAACTTCCATGTGCGCGGCTTTAACGAAGAGGGAACTACTACCACGCCCTTTGATATGACCGTGCTGAACGAACTCGATCGCTATCATCTGGCGCAGGAGGCGATCCTGCGTGTACCGGGGCTGGCGGCGGCACATCCGGAACTGCTGGAGGATTTACAGCAGCGGCTGGCGGAACATCATCGTTATGTGCGTGAGCATGGTGAAGATCTGCCCGAGGTGCGGAACTGGAAATGGCCGTCGGCCACCGCACCGGGTGCGCCCGACTAAGCAGCCAGCAGCGCGTCGGTCAGCATCCAGACGGTGGTCGCCACCAGCGACAGCGCCATCAGGCTGTTAAAGAGCTGACGTTTCCAGGCAATCTGCAGATGGCTGCGCAGGCGATCGCCCAGCGCAGCCCAGATCAGGATGCAGGGCAGGTTCAGCAGCATAAAGCCGGTCATCACCGTCAGAACCCCGCTGCTGGCGCTGTAGAGCAATGCAACGTTGGTTGCCATCAGCCAGGCCTTGGGGTTAATCGCCTGGAAGCAGGCGCCGCCCACCAGCGTCATCGGCTGCGGCCGGTTTCGCGCTTCCGGCGCAGCGGCGCGGAAAATTTTCCAGGAGAGCCACAACAGATAGGCGCAGCCTGCCAGCGTCAGCGGCAGGCGAACCGCCGCCATCCCGTGCAGCAGCAGCTCCAGTGCCATCCCGGCAATCAGCGTCTGTATCGCACAGCCGATTAAAATGCCGAATACCATCGGCAGGGTTCGCCGCATGCCAAAATTAACGCCGGAAGTCGCCAGCAACAGGTTGTTCGGGCCTGGCGTAATAGACATCACGGTAACGTAACTGAAGAAAGAGGGATCAAGCATCATAACGCTCCTGAAAAACAGACAGAACGCTATGCTACGGCGGGAAAAGAGATGGTAACAGTGACACAAAATTACTATTGTTATGGTTACAGTTACTGTTAATTGCAATTGTACCCATTCTGTCCGGAGGCGACTGTGTCCCTTGTTCCCACATCCGATCGGCCCCTTTATCAGCAGCTGGCCGAGAGCTTCGCCGAGGCCATTCATCAGGGCACGCTGAAACCCGGCAAACGTCTGCCCGCAATCCGGCGCGTGGCTCAGTCCCATCAGGTCAGCGTCAATACGGTGCTGAATGCCTGGCAGATGCTGGAAGATCGCGGCCTGATTGAGGCGCGGCCGCAGTCAGGCTATTACGTGCGCGGCGTTTTACCCGCTGTAATCCGGCACGGTGAGCATAAAACCCGGGTACGCGATCCCGGCAGCGGCAAGCTTGATCTGATCGATAAGGTCTTTGCGGCCCAGAATCATCCCGACTATATCAACATCTCGCTGGCCTGCCCGCAGGACAGCGAACTGTTTCCGGCGGCGCGTATCGCCAGGATTACCGCCTCATTGCTGCGTCGTTATCCCGGCATCATCGGGCGTTATGCGCTTCCGCCTGGTAGTGAGCGCTTACGGGAGGAGATTGCGCGACGGGCACTTCACGCCGGGCAGACCCTTACAGCGGATGAGATTACCCTGACCCACGGCTGTATGGAGGCGCTTCAGCTCGCTCTGCGGGCGGTGACCCAGCCGGGTGACTGCGTCGGGCTGGAGTCACCGACCTACTTTTTCCTGTTTCCCCTGCTGGCCTCACTGGGCCTCAGGGCGCTGGAAATCCCTACCGATCCCCAGCAGGGGTTGTCACTGGATGCGCTGGAGATGCTGCTTCAGGAGCAGCGCATCCAGGCGCTGATTGCTATGCCTGGCGTACAGAATCCGCTGGGCTGCAGCATGTCGCTTTCGAATAAGAAGCGGCTGGCGAAGTTAGTGAATACTTACCACGTCCCGCTGATAGAAGATGGGCTCTATGACGAACTGCAGTTCGACTGGCCGCTCTCGCCGCCCGTTAAAGCCTTTGACCGCGATGGCTGGGTTATTTACTGCACCAGTTTTACCAAAACCGTCGCGCCCGATTTTCGTATTGGCTGGACCGCTGCAGGCCGTTTTCATGATGCGATCGCCCGCCTGAAAGCCGTGTCGTCAATGGCCGAATCCGCCCTGCTCTCGGAAACCCTGGCGGAGTTTCTGGCGTCCGGCGGTTATGACCACCATCTGCGCACCCTGCGTCGGCGCTACGCCGCCAATCTGGATGAGGCCCGCGGGCTAATCGCCCGATACTTCCCCACGGGTACCCGTGCGACGCTGCCGCGCGGCGGCTTCGTTTTCTGGGTTGAGTTGCCGGGCGGCGTGAATACCACCGCGATGTTTGACCGGCTGTTGCAGGAGAAAATCTGCGTCACGCCCGGCGCACTTTACTCCCTGAGTGAGCGCTATAACCATGCGCTGCGCCTCTCCTGCTGCTATCCGTTTGATGCGCGTTACACTCAGGCGATTAAACGCGCGGGCGAGATCGCCTGTGAGATGGCGGCGCTGCCAGCCGGTGAGGATCAGGGTGTGCCGTTGCGGCCCCAGACGGTGTAGCCACGCCGTTCGGTCAGGCGTTCATAATAGGTGCGCACCGCCGGATAGTCAGGATGATCGAGCGGGGTTTCAAACCAGCGATTGACGGCCAGCCCGATCGGAATGTCCGCAAGGGTGAAATTCCGTCCGGCCACGTAGCGTCCGGTTTTTTCCAGCTGCTGGTTGAGAATGTTCATGGTATGCGCCCAGCCTTTACAGGCAGCAGCCAGCAGACGCGGGTCCTGATGAGCCGGCGAGTTGCGCACTAGCGACATAAAGGCATAACGCCAGGAGGTGTTGAGTTCGGTGGATTGCCAGTCCATCCACTGGTCGACAGGCGCGCGCGTCTGGGGATGAAGAGAGTAGAGCCATTCGCCGCCATAGGCATTGGCCAGATAGCGCAGGATGGCATTGGATTCCCACATCACGAAGTCATCATCCTTCAGGACCGGCACCATCGCATTAGGATTCAGCGCCATGAATTCCGGCAGGTGCGTGGAGCGGAATCCATCACCCCACTCTTCGCGCTCGTAGTCCAGATCCAGCTCGTCACACAGCCATAACAGTTTGCGCACGTTGATTGAGGAAGCGCGTCCCAGGATCGTTAGCATTCACAGTCTCCGACAAAACCTTTAACTTATTGATAACGCTGTTGGCGGTGATAAGCAATCTTCCGGCAGAGAAAAGGCCATACTCAACCCAGAGCAAGGAGTCACCATGCAGGTCGCGTTTAAGCAAGTCGATGTGTTCACTTCATCTGCCTTTAACGGCAATCCGCTGGCGGTGATTATGGACGCGCAGGGGTTAAGCGACGGTCAGATGGCCGCGATTGCCCGCTGGACGAATCTGTCAGAAACCACCTTTGTCCTGCCCCCGCAGCACGAAGAAGCTGATTACCGGGTGCGTATTTTCACCGTGGAAGGCGAACTGCCGTTTGCCGGACATCCGACGCTGGGCACCGCACACGCCCTGCTGGAGGCGGGCTGGCCGACCCGCAACCCGGACATCATCGTACAGGAGTGCGGTGTCGGTAACGTCGCGGTCAGGCGTAACGAGGCGGGCGAACTGGCGTTTACGGCACCGGCTGCGACGCTGATGCCCTGGCAGGATGCCCTGCTGAGCAGAGCGTTAAACAGTGATGCGTTCGACCTGACGCAAAGCCCGACCGTGGTGGATATGGGGATTCGCTGGCTGCTGGTGCCTATGGTCAGCGCCGAAGCCGTGCTGGCACTGCAGCCCGGCGTCAGCGATCTTCAGCAGCTGATTCTTCAGGCGGGCGTTTCGGGTGTGATGCCCTTTGGTCGTTTGCCTGCGGGTGAGCAGGAACAGTATGAAGTGCGGAGTCTGCTGGTCGAGCATGGCAGCCTGACCGAAGATCCGGTGACCGGCAGCGCCAACGCCTGTCTGGCACGTTATCTGGCGATGACCGGCCAGACGACGCCTTACCGCGTTCGCCAGGGCACGGCGCTGCAGCGTGCCGGTCGGGTGAGCGTGACCTTTGCCGGAGAAACGATCTGGATAGGAGGTCATACTCTGACCGTCATCGACGGCACGATCGCCCTGTAAGAGAGGCGGCATTCGCAGACGGGTTATCGCGACGCCGCCCGCCGTTAAATTCCCTGCCCGCCTGACGCTTCAATACGCTGCGCGGTGATCCAGCCCGTTTCGTCACTGAGGATGGCGCTGATGGCGTCGCCAATATCATCCGGCAGGCCGACGCGACCCAGCGCCGTCAGCCCGGCGATCTGGTCGTTTATCTCGCGGGTATCGCGCACCCGGCCACCGCCGAAGTCGGTTTCTATCGCCCCCGGTGCCAGGATATTAACCCGGATGCGCCGTTCACCCAGCTCTTTGGCCTGATAGCGCGTCAGCACCTCCATCGCCCCTTTCATCGACGCATAGGTCGCAGAGCCTGGATAGACCAGGCGGGTCAGCCCGCTGGAGATATTCAGGATGCGGCCTCCATCACCGATTAGCGGCAGGAGTTTCTGCGTCAGGAAGAAGGGGCCCTTAAAATGCACATTCATCAGCGCATCAAATTCCGCCTCAGTGGTGTCGGCAAAAGGCTTGTAGTGGCTATGTCCGGCATTGTTCACTAAATAATCAAACGTGTCGCGCCGCCACTGCTGCTGAAGTATTGCCTTTACCTCTCCGGCAAAGCGATCAAACTGCCCGGTTTCGCCAACATCCAGTGCCAGCGCGACGGCACGCCTGCCCAGCGCCTCAATCTCTTTCACTACGGCCTGCGCTTCATCGGCATGACTGCGGTAGGTCAGAATAATATCTGTGCCTCTGGCAGCCAGTTTTAATGCGCCATTCCGGCCTAAACCGCGGTTGGCACCCGTAATTAACGCTATTTTTTGATTCATCTCTCACGCCTGTTGAAAAATTGAACACGCCTTAAGGATATTCGCCGGTTCCTGATCTATAAACAGGGCTAAGCGCGCATCACTGTTTCAATAACAACAACAATCGGTGAACAATATGGACAAAATTCACGCAATGCAGGTGTTTGTGCGGGTGGCCGAAATGGGCAGTTTTACCCGTGCAGCGGAAAGTTTAGGCGTCCCCAAAGGCAGCG
Organism: Pantoea sp.; assembly: GCF_032114055.1. GTDB lineage: Bacteria > Pseudomonadota > Gammaproteobacteria > Enterobacterales > Enterobacteriaceae > Pantoea. Next base: position 16,710 of record NZ_DAMCTB010000007.1, on the reverse strand, counting down.
TATCGCGACAGATTCAGGCGCTGGAGAATCAGATGGCAACACGTCTGCTGCATCGCACCACGCGCCGGGTGCAACTCACGCAGGATGGGCTGGTCTATTACGACCGTTGTCTCGATCTGTTGTCGATGATTGATGATATGGACAGCCTGTTCCAGCATGAACCCGCCTCACTCAGCGGTAAGCTCCGGGTGGATATGTCGGTGGCGATGGCGACCGGTTTTATCCTGCCGCGGCTGCCGGAATTTTTGCAGCACTATCCCGGCATTGAGATTGAACTGAGCAGCAGCGACCGCCAGGTGGATGTGATACGGGAAGGCTTTGACTGCGTGATTCGGGTCGGTGAGCTCAAAGACTCGGGGCTGATTGCGCGAAAAATTGGGACCCATACCTTGATCAACTGTGCCAGCCCTGGCTACCTTTCGCGTTTCGGCATGCCGACCCGGCTGGAAGAGCTGTCTCAGCATGCGATGGTGCACTACAGCCAGCAGCTTGGCCAGGCCTCACCCGGTTTTGAATATTTCGATGGCCGCCAGTGCCACTATGTTCACACCGGCGGTGTGGTGACCGTAAACAGTACGGAGACCTATCGCGCCGCCTGCCTGGCCGGTCTGGGGATTATCCAGGTGCCCGCGGCCGGCATTCAGTCACTACTGGAACGCGGTGCGCTGGTGGAGGTGCTGCATCGTTTCCCCGCCCGCCCCATGCCGATCCATCTGCTCTATCCGCACCGGCGCAATGTGGCACGTCGCGTCAGGGTATTTATGGAGTGGCTGAGTCAGGTACTACAGGAGTACGTCACCTGAGCGGCTATACTTTGATTTTCATGATAAACAGGACAGCGAAGGTCTATGACAGACAAGCAGGAAAATTCACAGGATAAGCAGCCAGAAAAACCGCTTATCGATATTAAAACCGGTAATCACACCGTCGATGAGTCGATTGTTCGCGTGTCGCGCTTCGCCGCCTGGTTTCAGGCTATTCCGGCGGTCGCGCATTTTATTCGGGCGATCGACCGTTTTAACGATCGGCTCGGCAGCCAGTTTGGCGCAGCGATTACTTATTTCTCATTTTTGTCGCTGATCCCGATTCTGATGGTGTCGTTTGCAGCTGTGGGTTTTGTGCTGGCATCCAATCAGAGTCTGCTAACCGATATCATCAACAAGATCGTCAGCAGCATCAGCGATCCGACGCTGGCTACCACGCTGAAGAATACGGTAAACACCGCCATTCAGCAGCGTGCCACGGTAGGGATTACCGGTTTACTGCTGGCGCTCTATTCCGGCCTTAACTGGATGGGCAATCTGCGCGAAGCGATTCGTGCGCAGTCGCGCGACGTGTGGGAGCGGCAACCGGATGACAAAGAGAAAATCTGGAAGCGCTATATCCGTGATTTTCTGTCGCTGACCGGTCTGATGCTGGCGCTGGTGATTACGCTGTCGCTGACTTCAGTGGCCGGTTCTGCGCAGGCGGTCATCGTGAGCGCGCTGGGGCTGGATGGCATCGACTGGCTGCGGCCCGCGCTGACTATTATCGCTACCTCGATCTCTGTCATGGCTAACTATCTTCTGTTTCTCTGGATTTTCTGGATACTGCCGCGTCATAAGCCGCGCAGGAAGGCACTGTTTCGCGGCACCCTGCTGGCCGCCATCGGCTTTGAGGTGATTAAGTTTGTGATGACGCTGACGCTGCCAAAGCTGGCGACCTCGCCGTCAGGCGCGGCCTTTGGTTCGGTGCTGGGTCTGATGGCGTTTTTTTACTTCTTCGCCCGCCTGACGCTCTTCTGTGCCGCCTGGATTGCCACGGCTAAATATAAAGACGATCCGCAGATGCCTCAGGCAGGCGCAAAACAGAAAGCATCGTAACCGGCTAACAACCGCGGAAAATGCTCCCCCTCAGCTACTTTTTAATCAGATAACAGGATGAATAGCTGAGGGGTCACTTTTATTTCGCCCTTTCTCAGAGTATCCCGCCAGATATCACCCGGTTTTCCCCGGTATCGCCCGGCATTTGTCGCACCACAGAAATTATCCTCTTTTTGCCCGCTGAAGCCAGACGTGGCGCGGGTTTTCACCATTGAATGCACCCTGGCAGATGCGTAAGATTCTTTGTCTGTATTTACAAATAAGAAACAGTTATGCAAGCCTCCCTCACAGACACACTCGACAAACAGCAGGACCCCACGCCCGTTAACTCACGCAGTAAAGTGGTGATTGCGTCGCTGGTCGGAACGGCCATCGAATTCTTCGACTTTTACATTTACGCTACGGCTGCGGTCATTGTTTTTCCGCACATTTTCTTCCCGCAGGGGGATGCCACGGTCGCCACGCTCCAGTCGCTGGCCACGTTCGCCATCGCCTTTGTGGCGCGTCCGATTGGCTCGGCGGTGTTCGGACACTTTGGTGACCGCGTAGGGCGCAAGGCGACGCTGGTGGCCTCGCTGCTGACCATGGGGATCTCTACCGTGGTGATTGGCCTGCTGCCAGGCTATGAAACCATCGGCGTGCTGGCACCGCTGCTGCTGGCGCTGGCGCGTTTTGGTCAGGGGCTGGGGCTGGGCGGTGAATGGGGCGGCGCGGCGCTGCTGGCGACAGAGAATGCGCCAGCGAAGAAGCGTGCACTCTATGGCTCCTTTCCTCAGCTGGGTGCGCCGATTGGCTTTTTCTTTGCAAACGGGACATTTCTGCTGCTCTCGTGGCTGCTGACTGACGAGCAGTTTATGCAGTGGGGCTGGCGCGTACCCTTTATTCTCTCTGCCGTACTGGTGCTGATTGGCCTCTATGTGCGCGTGTCGCTGCATGAGAGTCCGGTGTTCGCCAAAGTGCAGAAAGAGAAGAAGCAGGTTCGGGTGCCGATTGCCGCGCTGCTGAGCCAGCATCTGACCGCCACTATTCTCGGCACCTTTATTATGCTGGCGACCTACACGCTGTTTTACATCATGACGGTCTATTCGATGAGCTACGGGACCACGCCTGTGCCTGCCGGCCTGGGTATTCCGCGTAACAGTATGCTGTGGATGCTGATGCTGGCGGTGATTGGTTTCGGGGTCATGGTGCCGATTGCCGGCCTGCTGGCGGACCGGTTTGGTCGCCGCAAAACCATGATCACTATTACGCTGATGATCATCGCATTTTCGTTCCTGTTCCCGGCGATGCTCGGTTCCGGTTCACAGGCGCTGGTGATGGTGTTTCTGCTGCTGGGCCTGAGCATTATGGGCCTGACGTTTGGCCCGATGGGCGCGCTGCTGCCGGAGCTCTTCCCGACGGAAGTCCGTTATACCGGTGCCTCGTTCTCTTACAATCTCTCCTCGATTCTGGGTGCCTCTGTAGCACCTTATATCGCGACCTGGCTGAATGCGCATTATGGCCTGCAGGCTGTGGGGTTCTATCTGGCGTCAATGGCGGCGCTGACGCTGATTGCGCTGCTCGCCTGTAAAGAGACGCGTCATCAGACGCTGTATGATGTGTAATCTTCCCTGGTGAAGGGAAGTCAAACCCGGCAGATGCCGGGTTTTTTTTATGGTGCAGGCTTAAAGAGTACAACCGCTCTGAAGGGCTAAACAAAGCATCGCCTTATGTTCAGGCGCCAGGCTCAGGGAGTATACGCCCTTCGCAAAGACGCAAAACCCGCCATCCCTGGCCCGCTATGCTTTGCTACAGGCGTATGCTCCCATCGCGTTAAGTGGATCAGCTATCTGTCACAAGATCCTGATCGTGCTTAAAGTAACAAAAATGAGGCGAGGCCATTCTTACAGCAATTAAGCAGTCTGAGGGCACTGGCAACACGGTCAGAAGAGGAAAGCGTCTCGCGCCATGGACAAAAACGCCGGGAGCGTTTTTGAACAACGTAAAGCGTTGGCCCGTTTACGGGCGCACCTCAGGGATGAGGTGCGTAATCGCGCGGGCCGGGCATGCCAGGGATTGGCTTAAGCGTCTTTCCGATCTGACCGCGTTGCCTGTGCAGGCTCGGTCTCACAGCGAAGCAGGCAGTGCAGGCAGTGCAGGCAGTGCAGGCAGTGCAGGCAGTGCAGGCAGTGCAGGCAGTG
>NZ_DAMCTB010000007.1:0-12568 GCF_032114055.1 Pantoea sp. | reverse complement strand
CAGGCAAGTGTTCACAAATAAAAAACCCCGGCAAGCCGGGGTCTGTTTTGCTGAAAACGGTGTTGCCGGTGATTAACCTGCGACAGCGATACGCTTCATGTCGGTCATATAGCCACGCAGCTTACGGCCCACGATTTCAATCGGGTGCTGACGAACGGCTTCGTTGACGTCACGCAGCTGCGCGTTGTCCACCTGCGTACCTTCAACCGCTTTGCCCAGATCGCCTGGCTGCAGCGTGGTCATGAACTCTTTCAGCAACGGCACTGCCGCGAAGGAGAACAGGTAGTTACCATACTCTGCGGTGTCGGAGATCACCACGTTCATCTCATACAGACGCTTACGGGCGATGGTGTTCGCGATCAGCGGCAGCTCATGCAGTGACTCATAGTAAGCCGACTCTTCGATGATGCCCGCGTCGACCATGGTTTCAAACGCCAGCTCAACGCCCGCTTTCACCATCGCAACCATCACCACGCCTTTGTCGTAGTACTCCTGCTCTTCGATTTTACCTTCATACTGAGAGGCCGTTTCGAACGCGGTCTGGCCGGTCTCTTCACGCCAGGTCAGCAGTTTTTTATCGTCGTTGGCCCAATCTGCCATCATGCCGGAGGAGAATTCGCCAGAGATGATGTCGTCCATGTGTTTCTGGAACAGCGGCGCCATGATGGTTTTCAGCTGCTCTGACAGCGCATAAGCGCGCAGTTTCGCCGGATTAGAGAGGCGATCCATCATCAGGGTGATGCCACCAAACTTCAGCGACTCGGTGATGGTTTCCCAGCCGAACTGGATCAGCTTCTCGGCGTAAGCCGGATCGGTGCCTTCAGCCACCAGCTTGTCGAAGCAGAGCAGTGAACCAGCCTGTAACATACCGCACAGGATGGTCTGCTCGCCCATCAGGTCAGATTTCACTTCAGCGACAAACGACGATTCCAGTACGCCCGCGCGGTCGCCACCGGTCGCGGCGGCCCAGGCTTTGGCAATCGCCATGCCTTCGCCCTTTGGATCGTTTTCCGGATGAACCGCGATCAGGGTCGGCACGCCGAAGCCACGCTTGTACTCTTCACGAACTTCCGTGCCCGGGCACTTCGGTGCCACCATGACGACGGTGATATCTTTACGGATGCTCTCACCCACTTCAACGATGTTGAAGCCATGTGAGTAGCCCAGCGCAGCGCCATCTTTCATCAGCGGCTGAACAGCCTGAACCACGGCGGAGTGCTGCTTGTCCGGCGTCAGGTTAACCACCAGGTCCGCCTGCGGGATCAGATCTTCGTAGGTGCCCACTTTGAAACCGCTATCGGTCGCTTTGCGCCATGAAGGGCGTTTTTCCGCAATGGCTTCCGCACGGAGTGCATAGGCAACATCCAGACCGGAATCGCGCATGTTCAGACCCTGGTTCAGGCCCTGTGCGCCACAGCCAACGATAACGACTTTTTTGCCTTTCAGGAAACTGGCACCGTCCGCAAATTCATCACGTGCCATGAAGCGGCATTTGCCTAACTGCGCTAACTGGTTGCGCAGATTCAATGTGTTGAAATAGTTAGCCATGGGAACTCCGGTAAGGTTGTGTTTGCTTTTTTTGTTCAGGAACGGCGTGTTATGCCACGCCGCGAATGACCCCATCATACGACAGGAATTTTGTTGCTTAAATTGATATATTAACAACGTCATATTGCAATAAATGCAACACTAATCAGAGGCGACGCGCGCATGGATTTACGGGATCTGAAACTGTTTCTTCATCTGGCAGAAAGCTGCCACTTCGGGCGCAGCGCGCGGGCGATGCATGTCAGTCCCTCCACGCTGTCACGCCAGATTCAGCGACTGGAAGAGGATGTCGGCCACGCGCTGTTCCTGCGCGATAACCGCACCGTGACGCTGACGGAGGCGGGCGAGCGCCTGCGGCAATTTGCCCAGCAGACACTGTTGCAGTATCAGCAGCTGCGCCACGTGATGGATCTGAATGGCCCTTCACTGAGCGGTGAGTTGCGCCTGTTCTGCTCGGTGACAGCGGCCTATAGCCATCTGCCACCTATTCTCGACCGCTTTCGCGCAGAACATCCGCAGGTTGAGATCAAACTGGATACCGGCGATGCCGCAGATGCGGTGGAAAAAGTGCACTCCGGCGATGCTGATTTAGCGATTGCCGGTCGCCCTGAAACCCTGCCCGCCAGTATCGATTTTATGCCACTGGGGCTGATTCCGCTGGTGCTGATCGCGCCCGCGCTGCCCTGCGCCGTGCGCACTCAGGCCACACAGCCGCAGCCCGACTGGTCAAAAATCCCCTTTATCCTGCCGGTGCAGGGCCCGGCACGGCGGCGTATCGATCTCTGGTTCCGCCGTCATCGCATCCCGAATCCGTTAATTTACGCCACCGTGTCGGGGCATGAGGCGATTGTCTCGATGGTGGCGCTGGGCTGCGGTATCGCTTTACTGCCGGATGTGGTACTGGAAAACAGCCCGGAACCGGTGCGTAACCGCGTACTGATGCTGGAGAATGTAGAGTCCGTTGCGCCATTTGAGCTTGGCATCTGCGTACAAAAAAAGCGGCTCGGTGAGCCGCTTATCAGTGCGTTCTGGAGCCAGCTGTAATCAGCTGCCTGACAGGAAGAAGCGGAACGCCGGGTTGTCGCTTTCGTCGTGAAAGTCGTAACCCAGATCGGTGAGATGCTCTTCGAACTGCGGCTCATCGCTGCCAAGTTCAAACGCGGCCAGTACGCGGCCATAATCGGTGCCGTGGCTGCGATAGTGGAACAGCGAGATATTCCAGTGGGTGCCGAGCGTCTGCAGGAACTTCAGCAGCGCGCCTGGCGCCTCCGGAAACTCAAAACTGAAGAGCCGTTCACGCAGCGGTTTAGAGGGACGACCACCGACCATGTAGCGCACGTGCAGTTTCGCCATCTCATCATCAGAGAGATCCACCACCTGATAACCGCCCCGGGTCAGCTCGCCGATGATCTCGCTGCGCTCTTCCATGCCGCGGGTCAGCCTCACGCCCACAAAGATGCAGGCTTTGTCCGCATCGGCGTAGCGATAGTTGAACTCGGTGATAGAGCGTCCGCCCAGCGTCTGGCAGAAGCGCAGGAAACTGCCCTGCTGCTCCGGGATCGTTACGGCCAGCAGCGCCTCCCGCTGTTCGCCCAGCTCGCAGCGTTCAGAGACATAACGCAGGCCGTGGAAATTGACGTTGGCCCCGGACAGCACATGCGCCAGCCGCTCGCCTTTGATCTCATGCTGCTGAATGTACTTTTTCATGCCCGCCAGCGCCAGTGCACCCGACGGCTCCGCCACGGCGCGGACATCCTCAAACAGATCTTTCATGGCCGCACAGATCGCATCGCTGTCGACGGTGATGATCTCGTCGATGTAGGCCTGACAGAGCCGGAAGGTTTCACTGCCAATCCGCTTCACCGCAACGCCTTCAGCGAACAGCCCGACACGCGGCAGATCGACGGGATGACCCGCCTCCAGCGCCGCCTTCAGGCAGGCAGAGTCCTCCGACTCCACCGCGATCACTTTGATCTGCGGCATCAGCTGCTTGATCAGCACCGCAACGCCTGCTGCCAGGCCGCCGCCGCCCACCGGGACAAAGACCCGGTCAAGGTGCGCATCCTGCTGCAGCAGCTCCATGCCCAGTGTGCCCTGTCCGGCAATGACGGCCGGATGGTCAAACGGCGGAACGAAGGTGTAACCGCGCTGTTCAGAGAGTTCAATCGCCTTAGCTTTCGCCTCGTCAAAGTTGGCCCCGAACAGGAAAGCCTCACCGCCAAATGCGCGCACCGCATCAACCTTGATGTCTGCTGTTGCCAGCGGCATCACAATCAGTGACTTGATGCCCAGCTTCGTCGCTGAGAGCGCCACGCCCTGCGCGTGATTTCCGGCTGACGCCGTGACCACGCCGCGCGCTTTCTGCTCTTCATTAAGGCCGGCAATCATCGCGTACGCCCCACGCAGCTTGAAGCTGTGCACCGGCTGGCGATCTTCCCGCTTCACCAGAATAGTGTTGCCGAGACGCGATGAGATTTTTTCCATAACCTGCAGCGGCGTCACCTGTGCCACTTCATACACGGGTGAGCGTAGCACTGCGCGCAAATACTCCGCGCCGCCAGGCGCGTCGGGTAGCGGTTGAGACTCGGCCACGGTTAGCCTCCCAGCTTGCTCTTATCGCGGACCGCACCTTTGTCGGCGCTGGTCGCAAGTGATGCGTAAGCACGCAGTGCGAAGGAGACTTCACGCTGACGATTGCGCGGCGTATAAGCCGCATCGCCACGTGCCTGCTGCTCTTCACGGCGGGCGTGCAGTTCGTTATCCGGCACAGCAAGTCGGATGCCGCGGTTAGGAATATCGATCTCGATGGTGTCGCCATCTTTAACCAGCGCAATGGTGCCGCCGTTAGCCGCTTCCGGCGAGGCGTGACCGATCGAGAGACCCGATGTGCCGCCTGAGAAGCGACCGTCGGTGATCAGGGCGCAGCTTTTGCCCAGGCCCATCGATTTCAGGTAGGTGGTCGGATAGAGCATCTCCTGCATACCCGGTCCCCCTTTTGGCCCTTCGTAGCGGATAACGACCACGTCGCCTGCCACCACTTTGCCACCCAGAATCGCCTCTACCGCGTCATCCTGGCTTTCATACACTTTGGCCGGGCCGGTGAAGGTGAGGATCTCTTTGTCTACGCCTGCGGTTTTAACGATACAGCCATCTTCCGCAATGTTGCCGTAGAGCACGGCCAGACCGCCATCCTGCGAGTAGGCGTTTTCGCGCGTGCGGATACAGCCTTCAGCACGATCGTCATCCAGCGTGTCCCAGCGGCAGCTCTGTGAGAATGCCTGAGTGGTACGGATACCGGCAGGGCCGGCGCGGTACATCTCTTTTACCGCCTGATCCTGGGTCAGCATAATGTCGTACTGATCCAGCGTTTCACGCATGGTCTGCTGCAGGATGTTGCGGGCACTGCTGTCGAACAGACCTGCGCGATCCAGTTCACCGAGAATCGCGTAGACGCCACCCGCACGGTGCACATCTTCCATGTGGTATTTCGGGGTGCTGGGCGCCACTTTACAGAGCTGTGGGACTTTGCGTGACAGGCGGTCAATGTCGGAGATGTTGAAGTCGATATCGCCCTCCTGCGCCGCCGCCAGCAGGTGCAGCACGGTGTTGGTGGAGCCGCCCATCGCGATATCCAGCGTCATCGCGTTCTCAAAGGCCGCTTTATTGGCGATATTTCTTGGCAGGACGTTCACGTCATCCTGCTCATAGTAACGTTTGGTCAGGCTGACGATACGCTTACCGGCGTTGATGAACAGCTCTTTACGGTCGGCGTGTGTGGCCAGCAGTGAGCCGTTGCCCGGCTGTGACAGACCCAGCGCTTCAGTCAGGCAGTTCATGGAGTTGGCGGTAAACATACCGGAGCAGGAGCCGCAGGTCGGACAGGCAGAGCGCTCGATCTGCTCGCTGTCAGCATCGCTGACGTTGGGGTTCGCCCCCTGAATCATCGCATCCACCAGATCCAGTTTGATGATCTGGTCGGACAGTTTGGTTTTACCGGCCTCCATCGGGCCGCCGGAAACAAAGATCACCGGAATATTCAGGCGCAGTGACGCCATCAGCATCCCCGGGGTGATTTTGTCGCAGTTCGAGATGCAGACCATGGCATCCGCACAGTGCGCGTTGACCATGTACTCGACGGAATCGGCGATCAGCTCACGCGAAGGCAGGGAATAGAGCATGCCGCCATGACCCATGGCAATACCGTCATCCACCGCGATCGTGTTGAACTCTTTGGCTACGCCACCTGCCGCTTCAATCTGTTCGGCAACCAGCTTACCCAGATCGCGCAGATGAACGTGACCCGGCACAAACTGGGTGAAGGAGTTCACGACGGCAATAATCGGTTTGCCGAAATCGTCGTCGGTCATTCCTGTTGCGCGCCAGAGGGCACGGGCACCCGCCATGTTGCGGCCGTGGGTGGTGGTAGCGGAACGGTACTTAGGCATGCTCTTTACTCCAGTGAAAATAAGTTCGCGGATATCCAGCGATATCCGCGCAAGGTCTGGTTATGCGTTAACCGGGTCCAGCCAGCCCCATTTGTCTTCGGTCTCGCCGGTAAACAGGCCAAAGAATGCCTGCTGAATGCGTTTGGTGACCGGGCCACACTTGCCTTCACCGACCTGAATGCGGTCTACGCTGCGCACAGGGGTAATTTCTGCTGCGGTGCCGGACATAAAGACTTCGTCAGCCAGATAGAGAGACTCACGCGACAGGGTCTGTTCACGCACTTCAATACCCATATCACGCGCCAGCGTGATGATCGCATCGCGGGTGATGCCGGGCAGTGCCGAAGAGGTAAATGGCGGGGTAAAGAGCACGCCATCTTTCACTTCAAACAGGTTTTCGCCTGCGCCTTCGGAAATCAGACCATTGGTATCCAGCGCGATGCCTTCCTGATAGCCATGACGACGGGCTTCGCTGCCCACCAGCAGTGAGGAGAGGTAATTTCCGCCCGCTTTCGCGGCGGTCGGCAGGGTATTCGGCGCCACGCGGTTCCAGGATGAGACCATCGCATCAATACCGTTCTCCAGGGCTTCAGCACCCAGATAGGCGCCCCACGGGAATGCAGCGATAATCACATCGGTGGTGAAACCGTCTGGCGGGTTCACGCCCAGGCCGACGTCGCCAACAAAGGCCAGCGGACGGATATAAGCACTTTTCAGTTGGTTAACGCGGATGACTTCGCGGCACGCTTCCATCAGCTCATCAACGCTGCTTTTAATCGGGAAACGGTAGATTTTGGCGGAGTCGTGCAGACGTTGCATGTGTTCACGATGACGGAACACAACCGGTCCTTTGTGAGAGTCGTAGCAGCGCACGCCTTCAAATACCGACGTACCGTAGTGCAACGCGTGGGACATGACGCTGACCTTCGCCTCTTCCCACTTAACCATCTCGCCATTGAACCAAATAAAGTCTGCTTTCTTCGTGCTCATTGTTATTCCCTCTCGCGGCTACGCGCGAATTTGTTGTGTTGTCTGTTGTTGAATCTGAACGCCTGCGACGTCGATCAGTTTGCTTAACTGAGAAGACAGTAAATCGACGGAGCGCTGGCTGGCAACGGTCATTTCAATATTAATATTTTCTGCATTGGCGACGGTGGCCATGTTCATGGAACAGACCTGAAAACCGCGATGACGCACGACACGCAGAATGCGCTCCAGTATTTCAGGGCGGAATCGGGCTTCGATAGACAACTGATGCTGGTTCATACGGTTTTCTCCATCATGTTTGCATTGCTGGCACCCGGCGGTACCAGTGGCCAGACGTTTTCATGCTCATCAATTGCAACATGCAGGAAGTAAGGACCTTCGCTGTTCAGCAGAGCATCAAGGGCGGCGTCGACCTGATCTTTACGGGTAATACGCTGGCCTGGAATGTCAAACGCACTGGCCAGCGTGAGGAAGTCGGGGTTGTCAGAGAGATTCGTTTCGCTATAGCGACCTTCAAAAAAGAGCTGCTGCCACTGGCGCACCATGCCCAGACGCTGATTATCCAGCAGCAGGATCTTTACGGGCAGCCTGCCACGCTTGATGGTGCCCAGCTCCTGAATGTTCATCATGATAGAGCCATCACCTGAAACGCAGATCACGGTATCTTCCGGGCGGGCCACCTGAGCGCCGATGGCGGCGGGTAAGCCAAAGCCCATGGTGCCTAAACCGCTGGAGGTGATGAAGTTCTCAGGTGCGCTGAAGGCCATGTGCTGCGCCGTCCACATCTGGTGCTGACCGACGTCGGTGGTGACGACGGCATCGGCGGATTTGCGATCTGAGAGCTGTTTCAGAAGCAGCGGCGCATAGATCGCCTCGCCCGGATGATCATAGCGCCAGGTGTGGCTGGCTTTCATCGCCTTCACCTCGTCACGCCAGGCGTCGATGTGCAGCGGCTGACCCAGCGCGGGCAGCAGATCATTGAGATCGCCCTGCAGCGAGACATGCGCGCGACGCAGCTTGTTTAATTCTGCCGGGTCGATATCGAGGTGGATGACGCTGGCGTGCGGGGCAAAGGTATCCAGCTTACCGGTCACGCGGTCATCAAAACGGGCGCCGACCGCAATCAGCAGGTCGCACGCCTGCACGGCGAAGTTGGCGGCTTTGGTACCGTGCATCCCCAGCATACCGAGATAAACCTCGCTGTGAGGATCCACGCTGCCCAGCCCTTTTAAGGTCGCGACGGCCGGGATACCGGTCTCTTCTGCCAGCGCACGCAGTGCCGGCACGGCCTGCGCCAGACCGACACCGCCGCCGATATAGAGCATCGGTTTTCTGGCCTGTGCCATCAGGGCGCGTGCGTCGTGGATTGCCTGATGGGGCAGGCTGCTGTCCTCTTCGACCGACACCAGATGCGGCGCGGGTTCACCCTGCGCAACCTGAATATCTTTCGGGATATCAACCAGAACCGGCCCTGGGCGGCCCGACTGCGCCAGCGCAAAGGCCTCGGCCATGATGGCGGGCAGCTCATCCAGCGACTCCACCAGAAAACTGTGTTTGGTGCAGGCGAGTGACAGGCCCAGCACGTCGATCTCCTGAAATGCATCGGTGCCGATAAAGGCAGAGTTAACCTGTCCCGTTATCGCCACAACCGGCACGGAATCCATCATCGCATCCGCCAGACCGGTGATCAGGTTTGTTGCGCCAGGACCGGACGTTGCGATGCAGACGCCGGTTTTGCCGGTGGAGCGCGCATAACCGATTGCCGCCATCACCGCGCCCTGCTCATGACGACACAGCAGGTGTTCCACGCCGCCATCATAGAGCGCGTCGTATACCGGCATAATCGCGCCGCCCGGGTAACCAAATACGGTATTCACACCCTGCGCGCGTAAAGCCTGAACTACCCACTGTGCACCTGTCATCGCTATTCTCCTGTGTCCTGACCGGAACAACAGAATTTTATGCTACTGTTCATTGTTTGTTCCTCGTGGATTTGCTGATATTTCCCCGGCTCGAAAAAAAACCCCCGGACCTTTCGGTGCGGGGGTTTTTTCGAATTCGAGGCTTGATTTTTAAGCCTTTCTTTCTCCAAGCGTTGCCCCGCACGGTAGGTTAATAACCACCACCACGCTAATCACGACCAGGCTAATCACTTGTAGAAGGGCTTTCATGTATTGTTCAATTCTTTTACGTGTTCGAAGTAATGCCTACAGAGTTATCATAGTCAGGGGTTGTGACACAACTTTTTTTGCAGCTTTTTTTTCGTGCTGACAGACGTGATTGCGCCTATCGACCTGTAATACAAGAAATAATTACATGATGATAATTATTCATCACTTTAGTGACGTAATAATATTCTGGTGGATTTGCGTACAGCTTCGCAGCGTTATGACACCTTATGAAGATAACGCCAATCTGTTGTGCGATGCCCCGAAGCGTAAAAATGCTGCCCTCGCTTTCCTGCGATGCCGTGACCAGGATAACGGCCATAAGGAGCGACTATGTCATTATCAAAAGTTCTGACCCGGGCAGCATTGGGGGTGGAAGCCCCGCTGGTCACAATCGAGGCACATATCAGTAACGGGCTGCCCGCTTTAACGCTGGTAGGGCTGCCTGAGACTACCGTAAAAGAAGCGCGTGAGCGGGTGCGCAGCGCCATTATCAACAGCGGATTTACCTTCCCGGCAAAACGTCTCACCATCAATCTTGCACCAGCAGATCTGCCCAAAGAGGGTGGGCGATATGACCTGCCTATGGCCATCGCTATTCTGGTCGCCTCTGAACAGCTTCCGGCCGATAAGCTGATGCAATATGAATTTCTGGGTGAGCTCGCGCTTGACGGTGCGTTGTGCGGGGTACAGGGCGCGATTCCGGCAGCAATGGTCGCGATTCAGGCCGGGCGGCAGCTGGTACTCTCTGTGGAGAATCAGGACGATGCTGGCTTAATCCGTCAGGGCACCTCACTCGTCGCCTCACACCTCAGCGAGGTATGCGCTTTTCTGCGCAATGCACACACTTTGCCTGTGGCCCGCTACCCTGAGCCTCCGGGGCAGATGCCGTCTGACGATCTCGCCGATATGATTGGTCAGGAACAGGGGCGCAGAGCCCTGGAGATCACGGCCGCAGGCGGGCACAACCTGCTGCTGATCGGCCCGCCCGGCACCGGTAAGACCATGCTGGCCACCCGGCTTCCCGGTATCATGCCCCTGCTCAGCGATCAGGAGGCTCTGGAGTGTGCGGCAATTGCAAGTCTGGTCAACAGCAGCGCCCTGCACCGCCAGTGGCGCACCCGGCCTTTCAGGTCGCCTCATCACAGCGCCTCGCTCTACGCCCTGATTGGTGGCGGATCGCTGCCCCGTCCTGGCGAGATCTCGCTGGCCCATAACGGTGTGCTGTTTCTGGATGAACTGCCGGAATTTGACCGCAAGGTGCTTGATTCGCTGCGCGAGCCCCTTGAGTCCGGCTGCATCGCGATCTCTCGCGCCCGTGCGAAAGTCACCTATCCGGCACGCTTTCAGCTGATTGCGGCGATGAATCCAAGCCCGACAGGACATTATCAGGGACAGCATAACCGCTGCTCACCTCAACAGGTGCTGCGTTACCTCAGTAAGCTATCCGGTCCTTTTCTGGATCGTTTTGATCTTTCGCTGGAGATACCGCTGCTGCCCGGAGGCATGCTCAGTGGTCAGCGCCCTGCTGCCGAAGCCTCTGAGCAGGTTCGTCAGCGGGTTGTCGCCGCGCGTGATGTACAGCTGGCTCGTGCCGGAAAAATTAATGCCAATCTGAATAACGCGGAGATTGTACGCTGGTGTCAGCTGGTTAAGGAGGATGCGGCGTGGCTGGAGTCCGTGCTGGAGAAGCTGGGTTTATCGGTACGGGCCTGGCAGCGGATCCTGAAAGTGGCGCGTACGGTGGCCGATCTGGCCGGAGAGCGGGAGATTACGCGACTTCATCTGCAGGAGGCCATCAGTTACCGGACGATTGATCGATTGATGATTCATCTGCACAACAGCCTGCAATAAAAAAGGGACTTTCGCCCCTTTTCTGTTAATCGTCGCTGTCGCTAAAGTCTTCAACGGTATCCATCTGCGGTTTACCGCCAGACAGCGTATGGAAACGCTTAGGACGCTTAATGCGGGTCATGTATTTGGACCAGACGCGTTCTGCTTCCGTCTGCGGCTCACGCACACCACGACACACTTCAATAAACAAACGTTCTTCTTCAGTTACAGGCTCACGCTTTGATAAATCCAGCTCATTAAAGGCGAAACCGTGGCGTTCAAGAAGCTGAGCTTCTTTAATAGTAAAGTCACCGTGACGTGAGAAACCACGCGGGTAATGTTTGTTATCAAAGAAACGATTCTCTGTTGAGAAGCTTTCCGCCATGTTACACGCTCCTGATTTTCTAATGCCGTGCTGTTAATGGCGCGGAGTATTAGATAGGCTTGACAGAGTGTAAAACAAAACATTTAAATCTATACGACAAACATTTTTTGGGAGAAGGCTGTGGATACGGAATTACTGAAAACTTTCCTGGAAGTGAGCAGAACACGCCATTTCGGGCGTGCTGCAGAAGCACTTTATCTCACGCAGTCTGCCGTCAGTTTTCGCATCCGTCAGTTAGAAAATCAGCTCGGTGTTAATCTTTTCACCCGCCATCGCAACAACATCCGTCTGACGGCGGCCGGAGAGCGATTACTCCCCTACGCTGAGAGCCTGATGAGTACCTGGATGATGGCGAAGAAAGAGGTCTCTCACACGCAGCAGCATCATGAGCTATCCATAGGAGCCAGCGCTTCGCTATGGGAGGCTTATCTGACGCCATGGCTCCAGACGCTGTATGAGAACCGCGAGAGCCTGCATCTGGAAGCACGCGTAGCGCAGCGGCATCTGCTGGTAAAACAGCTTCATGAACGCCAGCTGGATCTGTTGATCACGACCGAAGCACCCAAGATGGATGAGTTAACCAGTCAGCAGATAGGGCATATTTCGCTGGCGCTGTTCTGCGCCCGTCAGAGCGAGAAGCGCGAACACTACGACTACATTAAGCTGGAGTGGGGAGCCGACTTTCATCAGCATCAGAGCTATCTTTCCGGCGCTGACGATGTGCCGGTTCTGACGACAACCTCAGCGCATGTTACCCGTGAATTGCTGCATACGACCGGAGCATGCGCGTTTTTGCCCGACTTCTGGCAGAGTCTCTACAGCGAGTTAACGGTCATTCCGGATACACCGGTGGCTGTTCGTCCACTCTATGCGGTTTGGTTGCAGAACAGCGATCAGCAGGCACATATCCGCCAGCTGCTGAAATTCCCGATTCTGGTCAGGCAAAATAGCTGAAATAAAAGGAAAGAAGCAGGCGGGAGAAATAAGAGACCAGTTAGCGTTAACTGGTTTTTTACTTTTTTAAAGGCAAAAAAAAATCCTTTGCCGAAGCAAAGGATCGTTTTCTGGCAGGGGCGGAGGGACTCGAACCCCCAACACCCGGTTTTGGAGACCGGTGCTCTACCAATTGAACTACGCCCCTAAAAGGGTGGCGGAACGGACGGGGCTCGAACCCGCGACCCCCTGCGTGACAGGCAGGTATT
>NZ_DAMCTB010000006.1:20614-225467 GCF_032114055.1 Pantoea sp. | reverse complement strand
ACTGGCGCCCCCTTGTCGGTCGCCTGCAGAAGCAGGCCTGAAACTGCCCGGCCCGTCAGGCGAACGAAACCCGCTCCGCGTAGAACACTGCAAGGCGAACGAAACCCGCTCAGCGTCAGCCCGCCGCCAGGCGAAGCCCAGCCCATTTGCGCAGCAAACTTCCTCCCGCGCAGCGAGCACCCCAATCAGAACCCTCTGTAACTCCGCTGCGCGGTACTCACCTTATAGAGATAACGGCGCGACTCCGCCGACGGATGCTGACTGGTCAGGGTCTGATAGACCTTATTCGGTGACATATTGTTAATCATCGCAAACGCCCGATCTTTATCGCTTGAGAAGACACGCAGCACGCTGCCCGCCCCGCCGTTATAGGCCGTGATCACCGCATAGCGACGCGACAGTGGATCCTGAATGCCGCCCAGATAGCTGCGCTGCAACAGCGCCAGATAGGCTGTACCGGCGTCGATATTGTTCTCCGGATCCAGCAGATAGCTGCGGCTTGGTTTGCCCCATTTGCCTTTCATGCGGAAGACATCCACACCGGCGGTATGCTGCACGACCTGCATCAGGCCCAGCGCATCGGCATGGCTGACCGCATAGGGGTTAAAGCTCGATTCGGTCTGCATAATCGCCAGGATCAGTGACGCATCAACACCGTACTCTTCGGCGGCTTTACGAACCATCGGCAGATATTTGTGCGCACGCTTGTCGAGGTGGTTCGGCACCATTGGAATCGAAACAGAGTAAATCACATGCAGACCGGACGTACGGCGCATCAGTTTGTGCTGGAGCAGATAGTCCGCAAAGGCCTCAGCGCGGCCCTGCCAGCGAATCGGCTGACCGGTATTATCCAGCACCTGACCATAGAGCAGCGGCTCTTTACTGATCTCGATGTCGTTGGCATCAGAGTAAAGATCGACATTACCCGGATCTTCGCCAATCAACAGGGTGGTCACAATCGCCTGGCGCAGGCTGGCCATCGGGTCGGTGCCCGAAATCGTTTCGATCGTCAGCTTACCGCTTTCGAAGTTAATGTGGCTGCGGGTGTAATAGTTGTCGCTGTATTTGACGTAATCTTTCGGGCCGGCAATCAGAACCTCATTGATACCCCAGATATTCTCAATATTATGAGCAAACTGTCCCATCAGAATATCAAAGCCATTGGTATCTTTTACCCACTCTTCGTGGGACTGCTGATGCTTCGACCCGGAACAGGAGACCAAAAGTGGTGCTATCACCAACAAGGCGATTAATTTTTTATTCATTGGGAGTGCAAGCCTGACCTGGATAACCGGCCTCCGTGAAGAGGCCCGGAATGTTTACGCTTCTGGCGGAGTATAGCCTTCGATATGAACGTCCTTGCCTTCGAACAGGAAATTGACCATCTCCTTCTCCAGCACTTTACGATCCTCGGGATTCATCATGTTGAGCTTCTTCTCGTTGATCAACATGGTCTGTTTGGCCATCCACTGCTGCCAGGCTTCTTTGGAAATCTCGTTGTAAATGCGCTTACCCAGCTCGCCCGGGTAAAGCTGAAAATCCTGTCCTTCTGCGTCGCGCTGTAAAAAAGTACAAAAAATCGTGCGGCTCATTACTCTTCCTCATTAATCTCGCAACGGGTCAACGCCAGTTGTCGGGGATGGCGCAGCTCGTGCAACAGGCGCTCAACGGGTGCGGCTAATCCCACAGATGGTGGCAGCGCTAAGTTATACCAGAGACCGCCTGCTTCATCCATCGCCGCCCCGGCAGAAGGCCATGCCAGCCACATCGGAACGATATCGAGATGGAAATGGCTGAAGGTGTGACGAAAGGCAGTCAGCTGCTGCGGTTTATCATGGATGCCCCGCGCCGCCAGCCAGTCGGTCATGGCCGCTTCGGAGGTAAACTGTGGGAAGCAGAACAGACCACCCCACAAGCCCACCGGCGGCCGCTGTTCAAGCCAGACCTCATCGCCATCCTGCATCATCAGGAACCAGCCACTGCGCTCGGGCAGCACCTGCTTAGGTTTTTTGCCGGGATAGCTCGCCCAGCTGCTGCTGGCGTAAGCTTCGCAGCCGCTGTTCAGCGGGCAGATTTCACATTTGGGTTTCGAACGGGTACAGACGATCGCCCCCAGATCCATCATCGCCTGATTGAACTGGCTGACGCCCTCGGCAGGCGTGACCTCTTCGCTGATCTGCCACAGCCGCTTCTCGACCTCTTTTTTACCCGGCCAGCCGCTGACGGCGTAGCAGCGCGCCAGCACGCGCTTGACGTTGCCATCCAGAATCGGGAAATGCTGCCCCAGGGAGAGCGACAGAATGGCGCCTGCCGTTGAGCGGCCCACACCGGGCAGGGCGGAGACATCCTCAAAGTTCTGCGGAAACTCGCCCTGATGCACCTCGACCACCTGCTTCGCGGCTTTGTGCAGATTACGCGCACGGGCGTAATAGCCGAGGCCGGTCCAGAGATGCAGCACCTCGTCCAGCGGTGCCGCAGCCAGATCGGTGACCGTGGGGAAACGCGTCATGAAGCGTTCAAAATAGGGAATAACCGTGGCAACCTGGGTCTGCTGGAGCATCACTTCGGAGAGCCACACCTTGTAAGGCGTTTTCTCCAGCTGCCACGGCAGGGTTTTGCGACCGAAGCGCTGATACCAGTCCAGCACCTGTTGCGCGAACTGCGGCGCTTGCATCATAAGAAGGAAATTTTCCGTGTTTACTCTACACTCAGGCAGGAATTCCAGCACATGCGCACCTGGGTGTAAACCGGAAGATTGCAAAGGCTTGCTTCTGCTTATGAACTTTGCATAATGCCCGTTTCCCGGAACAGGCTAACCAGCAGGCTTTTACATGATTAATGACGTCATCACCCCAGAATTTGATGAGAACGGGCGGCCATTGCGCCGGATCCGCAGCTTTGTGCGCCGCCAGGGACGCTTAACGAAAGGCCAGCAGCAGGCGCTGGATACCCTGTGGCCGGTTATGGGCGTGGAATATCAGCCAGAGCCCGTCGATCTGACCGAACTGTTTGGCCGTGATGCCCCGGTGACGCTGGAGATCGGCTTTGGCATGGGCGCTTCGCTGGTGACCATGGCGCAGAACACGCCGCACCAGAACTTCCTGGGTATTGAGGTGCATGCGCCGGGCGTCGGTGCCTGCCTGGCCTCGGCAAAAGAGGCCGATGTGCAGAACCTGCGGGTGATGTGTCATGACGCGGTGGAAGTGCTGGAGAAGATGATTCCGGATAACTCGCTGCGCATGGTTCAGCTCTTCTTCCCCGATCCCTGGCATAAAGCGCGTCACAACAAACGCCGTATCGTTCAGGTGCCTTTTGCCGAGCTGGTGATGCGCAAGCTGAAACCGGGTGGCGTGTTCCACATGGCGACCGACTGGGAAGCTTACGCCGAACACATGCTGGAAGTGATGAACAGCATCGACGGCTATCGCAATCAGTCAGAACAGCAGAATTACGTGCCGCGTCCTGAAACGCGTCCACTGACCAAGTTTGAGCAGCGCGGGCAGCGTTTAGGCCACGGCGTATGGGATTTAATGTTTGAGAGGGTGAAATAATGGCCACACAACGCAGCCGCCGTTTACGTAAAAAACTGCACATCGACGAGTTTCAGGAGCTGGGTTTCTCGGTTGCCTGGCGCTTCCCGGAAGGAACCAGCGAGAACGAAATTGATGAGACGCTGAACCAGTTCATCAATGAAGCGATCGATCCTAACGGTCTGGCCTTCGATGGCAGCGGCTATCTGGTGTGGGAAGGTCTGGTCTGCCTGCAGAAAACCGGCAAATGCACTGAGGAACATCGTGCGCTGGTGCGCAAATGGCTGGAAGATCACAAGCTGCAGGATGTGCAGACGACGGAACTCTTTGACGTCTGGTGGGACTAAGAGCCACGCCCCCGGTGCGTATCGCGGGCCAGATTTTCAGTCACACAGCGACGGGCTGAGCCCGATCTCTGAACGGTTTCAGACCAGATGTTAGGGAGTGGATATGATGCGTAAAGCGCTTCTTGCTGTGCTGCTGGTGGCAGCGACCCAGGCGCAGGCCGCCTATGAATGCAGCGTTAAGCCGCAGGACGACGTGGTGATTAAACCACAGAGCGTGCAGGTGGTCGGGGCCAACGGCAATATGGAAATCTCGCCGCAGGGCGATGTGCAGTTCAACGGAAAGCGGGTCACGTTGGATGCGGCCGGCCGTCAGAAAGCCATCGACTACCAGAACGCGCTGCGCCGCGATCTGCCCTGGATTGACAGCGGGGCGACGTCACGTTTGGAAAAAGGGCGTGCGGCACTGGATCGGGTCATCGTCGAAAAGCTGGGGAGCGGCAGCAACGTCCGCAACCGTCTGACGACCCTTAATGGTCAGCTGAAACAGCAGATGAACCGCATCATCGAGCATCGCGAAGATGGCCTGACGTTCCATCATCAGGCGATCGACAAGGTGCGTGCCGAAGGCGAACGGCTGGTGCAGTCGACGCTGGGCGGCGTCATGCAGGACAGTCTGAATGAGATGGGCAGTCAGCAGGGCAGTGGTGGCAGTAACCCGCTGCAGGCGATTATGGGAAACCTGGGCGGTCTGCAGCAGTCGATTCAGGCTGAATGGAGCAAACAGGAGCAGGATTTTCAGAACTTCGGTCACGAAGTCTGCAATCGCGTCATCTCCCTGGAAGACCAGCGTAAACAGCTCGCTGGCGCACTGAAAAACTAAGTTAACGCCTCAGCCTGCCGGGCTGAGGCGTCCTGCTTACTCTTCCGCTAAGAACAGCTCCAGCAGCGAATTCAGGAACAGTTTCCCTTTCTCCGTGATCTGCCACTGTGCCGGGGTTTCGAGCACGTAACCGGCAGCGATCGCGGCATCCATCTGCGGACGGATTGCCTGTTCGGCTAAGCCGGTGTAGCGGCTGAACTCGTCGCGCGGCGCGGCTTCCAGCAGGCGAAAACGGTTCATGAAATATTCAAACGGCTTGTCGCTGTCTGCCACTTCATACTGCTTTTCGCGGTAGTTGCCCTGCATAAAGCCACGCGGATGACGGGTTTTCACCGTGCGGACGATGCGGCCATCCGGCTGCGTCAGCTTGCCATGCGCACCACAGCCAATCCCCAGATAGTCGCCAAAGCGCCAGTAGTTGAGGTTGTGTTCACAGCGGTAGCCCGGCTTCGCATAGGCGGAGGTTTCATACTGCTGATAACCGGCGTCACGCAGCAGCCTGTCGCCCTGTTCGAAGATATCCCACAGCGCATCATCATCCGGCAGCACCGGCGGGCGCGAGCCAAACAGGGTGTTGGGCTCGATGGTGAGCTGATACCAGGAGAGATGCGGCGGATTAAGCGCTATCGCCCGGCGTAAATCGTCGAGCGCCTCTTCCAGCGACTGATCGGGCAGGCCATGCATCAGGTCGAGGTTAAAGCTGCGCAGCGACAAAGAAGCCGCCAGCTCAGCGGCGCGCACCGCCTCTTCCGGGCCATGAATTCGGCCCAGACGCTGCAGTTTCTGCGGGCTGAAGCTCTGAACGCCAATCGAAATGCGGTTGATACCGGCGCGCTGATAGGCGCTGAAGCGGTCCGCTTCCACCGTGCCGGGGTTGGCTTCCATGGTTACTTCCGCATCCGGCGCAAGGTTCAGACGCGCCCGTACGCCATCCATCAGCATCTGCATCGCGCTGCTGCTCAGCAGGCTGGGTGTACCGCCGCCAATAAAGATCGTGCGCACTTCACGGCCATGAATCAGTGGCAGGTCGATCTCCAGATCGCGCAGCAGGTGCTGCACGTACTCAACGTGCGGCACCTCGTCTTTCAGCGCGTGAGAGTTAAAATCACAGTAGGGACACTTCTGTACGCACCATGGAATGTGGATATAGAGACTCAGTGGCGGCAGATTAGGCATTACGCATCGCTTCCAGCAACAGCGTCAATGCTTTACCCCGGTGAGACACGGCACCTTTTTCCGCTTTGCTCAGCTCGGCAGCGGTTTTACCCAGCGCCGGAACAGAGAAAATCGGGTCGTAGCCAAAGCCACCGTTGCCAGAGGCTGAACGCGTGATCTCACCCTTCCAGCTGCCGTGGAACACCAGCGGCGTCGGGTCTTCCGCATGACGCAGATAGACCAGCACGCAGTGAAACTGCGCCTGACGCTGACCGTCCGGCACGTTTTCCAGCGCCTGCAGCAGCTTCTCCAGGTTCTGCTGATCGCTGGCATCCTCGCCGGCATAGCGCGCCGAGTAGATGCCAGGCGCACCGCCCAGCGCATCCACGGCCAGGCCCGAATCATCGGCAATCGCCGGTAAGCCGGTGACCTGCGCCGCATGACGCGCCTTGAGAATGGCATTCTCAATAAAGGTCAGACCGGTCTCTTCCGCCGACTCAACCCCAAGGTCACTCTGAGCGACGATATCCAGACCAAACGCGGAGAGTAACTCCGCCAGTTCACGTACCTTGCCGGGATTGCCGGTGGCGAGGACAACTTTTTGCATAACGGTTCCAGTTTGATTCATTTACAGCAGATACCAGAGACCCGGGAACAGGTCCATGCCGAGAAAGTTCAGGGCATACAGCACCAGGATGACGATCATCGCCGAGAAATCGATGCCGCCCATCGCAGGCAGAATACGGCGAATGGGGGCCATCATCGGTTCGGTTAACTGCACCAGCAGATAGTCAACGGGGCCACGGCCCTGGCTGATCCAGCTCATCAGCGAGCGGATAATGATGACCCAGAAGACCAGATAACCGGCGGATTTCAGCAGCGACAGCAGACCGACCAGCAGATTAGTCGGATCGACAGAGAACACGCCGACCTGAATCAGCAGCAGGATGGGGTATTTCAGGGTAGTCAGCACAAAGGCCAGCAGCAGCGAGGCGGTATCGATCGGCCCCAGCGCCGGAATGATGCGGCGCAGCGGCTTCACAACCGGCTGCGTCACTTTAACGACAAACTGCGCCAGGGGATTATAAAAATCGCAGCGCGACCACTGCATCCAGATGCGCAGCAGCAGCACCATCACGTAAAGATCGATTAGCGTTTTTACTAAAAACGTCAGTGTTAACATGAAGTTCCTCTGTTATTTTTGTGAGTTGTGCGCATAGTCTCGTGCGCCAAAAATGGCGGTGCCGATACGCACCATGGTACTGCCTGCGGCGATTGCCGCCTCCATGTCATCGCTCATTCCCAGCGAGAGCGTATCAATGTCTGGATACTGCTGCTGCAACTGCCGGAAGGCCTCCGCCATCTGCTGGCATACCGCCAGCTGCCGCGCGTAATCACTCTCTGCGGCCGGGATAGCCATCAGTCCCCGCAGCCGCAGCCGCGGCAGGCCCGCGATCTGCTCTGCCAGCCCGGAAACGGCCTCCAGCATGATGCCAGATTTGCTGTTCTCGTCACTGATATTTACCTGAATTAACACATTCAGGGGAGGCAATGTTGCTGGCCGCTGGTCATTGAGCCGCTGCGCAATGCGTGGACGGTCAATGGTATGACACCAGGCAAAATTCTCCGCCACCAGACGACTTTTGTTGGACTGTAACGGGCCAATGAAGTGCCACACCAGCTCAGGATGTGCGGCCAGCGCCTGAACCTTTTCAACCCCCTCCTGCACGTAATTTTCGCCGAAGGCTGTCTGGCCAGCGGCAAACGCCGCTTCGACCGCGCTCGCAGGTTTGGTTTTGCTGACGGCAAGCAGGGTAATTTCTTCTGAAGCACGGCCGCAACGCGCGGCTGCGGCGGCGATTCTCTGCCGCACTTGCTGTAGGTTCTGCTGGATTGAGGTCATAGTCAGGAGACATCATGAATCTGGATGAAATGGTGGCGCTTAGTGTAAAGCATAATGCCGCCGATCTGCACCTTTGCAGCGGACATTTGCCCTGCTGGCGGCGGCAGGGCAGGCTGGAAAGCCTGCCGCAGCAGCCCCGGATCACCGACGATGGGATAGCGCAGTTTATGGCGCAGTGGCTTGGTGACTCACAGCGACAGCAGCTGAAGCGAGCGGGACAGATCGATTTTGCCCTGAGCCTGGCGGACGGCACGCGTTTGCGGGCGAATCTGTTCAGGCAGCGCGATGGCCTGTCGCTGGCGCTGCGCATTATCGCCACGACCTGCCCCACACTGGCGGCATTGCAGTTGCCCGCGAGCGTACCGGCGCTGCTGACGCTGGAGGAGGGGCTGATTCTGGTGACCGGCGCGACGGGCAGCGGAAAATCCACCACGCTGGCGGCCCTGGTGGATGCGCTGAACCGCCAGCAGGCGCGTCATATCATCACGCTGGAAGATCCGATTGAGTTTATTCATCAGAGCCAGCAGTCACTGATTCAGCAGCGGGAAATCGGCCTGCACTGCGCGTCGTTCGCGCTGGGCATCAGGGCGGCGCTGCGTGAAGATCCGGACGTTATTCTGCTGGGTGAGCTTCGCGATAGCGAAACGATTCGTCAGGCGCTGACGGCGGCGGAAACCGGCCATCTGGTGCTGGCAACACTGCATACCCGAGGTGCGGCGCAGGCGGTCGACCGGCTGGTGGATGTCTTTCCGGCAGAGGAGAAGTCACTGGTGCGAACCCAGCTGGCGGGCAGCCTGAAAGCCGTGATCGCGCAGCGTCTGGTGCCGTCGGCGTCGGGCGGGCGCATCGGACTGTTTGAGATCCTTATCGGCACGCCTGGCATCACCAATCTGATCCGCGAGGGAAAGATGCACCAGATCCCTGCGCTGTTGCAGACCGGCGCACAGGCCGGTATGCAGACGTTTGAGCAGAGTCGTCTGGCGCGGCAGGCCGCCGGTCTTATTTAGCGGAGATCAGTAATGGTTTTCGAACCAGTCCTGCAAAATGATGGCGGCGGACTGTGAATCGACCGACCCTTTGTTGAGCGCACGATAGCCGCCACGCTCGAAGAGGCCAGCCCGCGCTTCTACCGTGCTGAGGCGTTCATCCTGCAACTCAACCCGGATGCCAAAGCGGCCATGCAGGCGATTAGCGAACTTACGGGCGCGTGCGGTCAGCGGCTGCTCGGTGCCATCCATATTCAGCGGCAGTCCCACCACCACGAAATCGGGCTGCCACTCTTTCAGCAGCTTTTCGATCGCCAGCCAGTCCGGGGTGCCATCCTGCGCTTTCAGCGCCGCCAGTGGGCGGGCGCTGCCGGTGAGCTGCTGACCCACAGCAACCCCAATACTTTTGGTGCCAAAGTCGAAACCTAACAGAGTCTGTGTTGACATCAGGCGTGTCCGGCGTCGCTGGCCATATTGTGAATATCGACGCCAATGCTGCGTGCCGCCTCGCGCCAGCGCTCAGACACAGGCGTCTGGAACAGGATATTACTGTTCGCAGGTGTGGTCAGCCAGGCGTTTTCCATCAACTCATTCTCCAGCTGATCTTTCTCCCAGGCACAGTAACCCAGCGCCACCAGCACATTGGCAGGCTGAGAAGGCGTGCCGATTGACTCCAGCACGTCACGGGACGTGGTGATGATCGTGTTATCAGAGACACGAATGCTGGAGGTAAACGTGCGTTGCGCTGAGTGCAGAATAAAGCCGCGATCTTCCGCCAGCGGCCCGCCGGTAAAGACCGGTTTATCCAGCCGGATCGCCGGGTCGCGATCGTCAGCGGAGATTTTCAGTTTCTTCAGAATACCTTCAACCGTCAGGTTTTCCATGGGCTTATTGATGATGAGTCCCATTGCACCCTCTTCGTTATGTTCGCAGAGATAGACCACGGAACGTTTGAAGAAAGGGTCCTGCAATGAAGGCATGGCAATCAAAAAGTGATGTTGTAAATTCATTCTCACACGATGTACCAAAAAATAACCGGCGCGCGACGGCCGCACCGGTATTGGGTTGATCACGGAGCCTCGCCCCGGCGTCTTGCTCAGCCCAGGCGTTTCTCAATGGCATCCATCAACATGCCGGTGATGGAGATCGGGAACGCAGCCTCAATTTCACGTACGCAGGTCGGGCTGGTCACGTTAACTTCAGTTAGTTTATCACCGATGATGTCGAGACCGACAAAAATCAGTCCTTTTGCTTTGAGCGTCGGACCTACGCGGCGTGCAATTTCCCAGTCGCTTTCGCTGAGCGGGCGCGCTTCACCGCGTCCACCGGCGGCCAGGTTACCACGGGTTTCGCCGCCCTGCGGGATACGCGCCAGGCAGTAGGGCACGGGTTCGCCGTCCACCACCAGCACACGCTTATCACCCTCTTTGATCGCTGGAATGTAGTTCTGCGCCATGCAGAAGCGACTGCCATGTTCGGTCAGGGTTTCAGTGATGACACCAAAGTTCGGGTCATCCTGCTTCACGCGGAAAATAGACGCGCCGCCCATGCCATCCAGTGGCTTCATGATGATGTCGCCATGTTCCAGCCAGAAGTCGCGCAGCTGCGCCTTGCTGCGGGTAACCAGCGTGTCAGGCGTAAACTCAGCAAACCAGGCGGTGTAGAGTTTTTCGTTGCAGTCACGCAGGCTCTGCGGTTTGTTGACGATCAGCGTCCCCAGCTCTTCCGCGCGCTCCAGAATATAGGTCGCGTAGATGAACTCGGTGTCAAAAGGAGGATCTTTACGCATCAGCACGACGTTCAGATCGGCCAGCGGGATCACCTGTTCACTGCCGAACTGATACCAGTTATCAGGATTCTGCTCGACGCTCAGCAGACGGGTACGCGCAGACGCTACGCCACCGCGCATAGAGAGGTCGTGCATCTCCATGTAGTGAATTTCATAACCACGGCGCTGTGCTTCCAGCAGCATGGCGAAGCTGGTGTCTTTTTTAATGTTGATGGACGAAATCGGGTCCATCACAATGCCAAGTTTAATCATTATTATCTCCTCGGTAAGGCGGACTCTGCCGCCTCGTCTGGTTCGGTCTGCAGTGGGCCGATAGGTCAGAATGTGATGCCTGGGCGCCTACCGCTGAAAGTATCGCTTAACCCAGGTCGCCAAACCTCACCTGAAGTGCCGTTATGGCCGTCAGCGCAGTAGTTTCGGTTCGCAGCACCCGTGGACCAAGCAGAATGTCAGTAAAACCGTGCGCTGCTGTCATCGCAATCTCATCCGCAGAGAGCCCGCCTTCAGGACCAATCAGCAGCCGCACCCGCTCAACGGGCTGCGGCAGCGTATTGATGCTGTGGCTGGCGCGGGGATGCAGGTTGAGCTTCAGACCGCTGTCCGCTTCCGCGCACCAGGCTTCCAGCGTCATCGCATCACGAATCTGCGGCACGCGATTGCGGCCACACTGTTCACAGGCAGCAATCGCAATTTTCTGCCACTGCTGGATTTTCTTTGCCAGACGCTCAGCATCAAGCTTTACGCCACAGCGCTCGGAAAACAAGGGTGTAATGACATTCACGCCCAGTTCGATCGATTTCTGGATCGTGAATTCCATTTTTTCACCGCGCGACATCACCTGACCTAAATGCAGATGCAGAGGTGACTCGCGATCGTCCGGCTGGCTTTCTGTGACCGATACTTTTACACGCTTTTTGTCGACATGCGTGATCTCTGCTGCAAAAGTCAGATTAGTGCCATCAAAGAGTTCCAGACGCTGACCGGCGGTCATCCGAAGCACCCGGCCGACATGGTTGGATGCATCTTCATCCAGGGTAAATTCACTGCCGATGCTGAGGGGACCGGTGTGATAGATGCGAGGTATGCGCATAAAGTTCCTGAAACCGGACGCCGCACAGCGGCGGCGTCATGGAGAAAAAAAGCTAGTGTAGGGCAGGGATTTTAACGCTGGCAAGCCTGCTGAACATAAGGATTGTGATTGCCCTGGACTCTGGCAATGCGCTGGTCACGTTCACACTCCCATTTTGTGACGGGGTAGAGCTTATCCCAGGCCGTAAACAGCTGCGTCTGCTGGCGCGAAATACGCAGATGATACTGATCGCGCATGTAGAAGTAAGTGCGGGCAATCGCGCCGCGCGCCCGTGCAGGCGGCTCAGCCTGTTTGAGTTTAAAGTCGACCTTCATCTCACACTGGCCATACTGCTTTTCGCTGCCGTTCCACTGACTGTAGGCGAAATTGCCCCGGTCGCCATTCACTTCACCCAGCGCAGGCTGCAGGTTATGCAGGTCGGTTTCGATGCGGCGATAATCTGGATCTTTACTGCAGTTTTTACGGCCACCCGCCTGCCAGCACTGGCGCTGATGACCAAACTCCCAGGCGGGCATCACATGTTCCCATTCAATGCGCGCGGCGCGGTTGGCATTCTTGCGGGCCTGATAGCCACAGCTGTTGAGATCGGGAACGCCTTTTTTCCCCTGCCACGTAATTTTGCAGCCACAATAGAAAGACCCTGGCGCATCGGCATTGATCGCTGCAGCGAAGGTTTTAGCCTGCTGGAAGTTATTCTGGTGATAGTTATTCAGGTTGAGCGCGCCAGCGGCGGGCGCAAACAGCAGCGCAAGCGCCAGAGTGAGTATGCGAGACATATTCCGGATTTCTGCTAAGTACGAAAAAGGGCGGCAGGTTAACAGAATGTGGAATAGGGCGGAATGGGGATTCTTCTCAGGTCGCGATAAACTCGCCTGCAACCAGCAGGCTGCCGCAGTGTACGCAGCGATATTCGCTCTCTTTGCGCAGCACGCGATTATGACGGCGCACGGTCAGCTGATGCTGCTGACACTGACAGCGATACGCAAACGTGTTGCTGCGCACGGAGGCGATCTCAAACTGATGGGTACGTCGTGCCGGTACGCCCAGCACCTGCTCCATCATCCACTTCCACTCTTTGCCGTGCGGGGCAACACGACCGAACTGCTTCCAGACCAGCAGATGTGCCAGCTCATGCGGCACCACCTCATCAATGAAAGCTTGCTGATTTTCCAGCAGCAGCACCGGATTAAGGCGGATCTCCCAGGCGTTGAGCCAGGCCGTGCCCGCCGCCGTGCCGCGCTGCTGATAGAGCAGTTTCGGTTCAGGCCAGTCGGCCTTCAGTGCCTGATTAGCGCGGTCAAGCGACTGACGCAGCGAGCGCATCACGGCCTGCTGCAGGGCGATGGGAAGTCGGGGTGTTTTCATGGCGCCCAGAATAGTCGCCGCGGCGCCGGAACTCAATGTTGCCCGCGAAAATCGGCGGCACAATGGCTATACTTTGCCGCCAGTTTCCCGCCAGATAATCTGTAACAGCAACACAATCTGAACAGGCCAGGCGACTGGCTGAAATTTCCGGATTAAATAGGGTTATGGCCTCTTATAGAATATCCTGTTTGTAAGGTTCACTGCAGAGTGGATGAAGAAGAAGCGGATGGCAGAGTGTACGGACAACGCAATGAAAAATAAGAACATCAGGAAACAGCGGATAGTACTGGTTACTGATTTGATGGCTGGCCGTGGCGGCATGGAAAATGTGACCTGTCAGCTGATTACTGCTCTGAATGCTGAAGCCGGAACGGAAGCGGGGCTGTTTATTATTAACAGTGGTGAAGAGAGCCACTCCCGCGCCTGGACCGCCAACGCCGTTTTAGCTGAGAGCGTCTGCACGCTGCGCAATAAGAAGATAAAAAATCTGATTCATACGCTGAGAATGGCCGCTTTTTTCCGGCGCTATCAGCCCGACCACGTGCTGACCCTGAATACGATTCCCACTTTAATGGCCCGACGAGCCATCAGGCTGTCCGGACGTAAAATTGTCCTGTCGAGCTGGATGCATCTCCCTCCACGGGATCGCTACCGCCCACACTATCTGCGGCGGGCCGATCACCATTTTGCGATCAGTCATCAGATTAAACAGCAGCTGGTGGATTTGGGTATACCGGCTGCCGATGTCGACGTGATCCATAATCCCGTCAGGCACAGCGACGTCGTAATTGGCAGGCCGCAGGCGCTGAAATTTCTCTACATTGGCCGGGTTCACTTTCAGCGCCAGAAACAGCTGAAAGATCTTTTTGATGCCCTGCATCAGCTCACCGTTCCCTGGACGCTGGAAATTGTGGGTGACGGAGAGGATCTGACACAGTGCCAGGACTACGTGGCGCAGCTCGGCATTCAGGATCGCATCACCTGGCATGGCTGGCAGGAGAATGCCTGGGCCTATGTCAGCAGCCACATAAAACAGGTTTCATGTCTGATCATGACCTCTAACTTTGAGGGTTTCCCGCTGATCCTGCTGGAGGCGATGTCGCGCGGCGTCTACTGTGTTTCATCTGACTGCGTCAGCGGGCCGGCGGAGATTATTCAGAACGGTCTGAATGGTCAGCTTTACCCCACTAATGACAGCATGGCGCTGGCCGCGATTCTCAACGCCATGACCGGGGATTTTCACTTCCCTGCGCATCAGGTTATCAAAGCGAGCATTACCGGTTTTTATGAGGAAAATTATATGAAGCACCTGATGAGTGTGTTTAACCGCCTGACTGAGGTTAAACATGACGATTAAAACCGGCCGCAACGGATTAACGTTGCTGGTGAACTTCTCGGTTATTGCGCTCTGCCTGGCGCTGTCGCTGAATATGTTTGTTACGGGCCTGCCACAAAAGATTTTCTATCTGGTTTCCTATCTCTCCGTCGCCGCCGTGCTGTATGGCGTGGCGCGCAGGCGGATGGACTTTAAAGATAACCGCTTTTATCTCCTCCTGTTTGCGGTGCTGATCTTCTTTGCGCTGATTCGTTTATTCTGGGCGATTCACGTCAGGGGCGTCGAAACTGCGCCGTCGACCGACGCTATCACCAATATCGGGAACTATCTGCTGGGCGCGAAGCGTCTGCTTTTGGGGGCCTTTGTCCTGCTCAGTCTGGCGATTTACGGGCAGCGGGTCTCGCTAACCACACTGCGTATCGGCAGGCTGCTGATGCTGGCGGGGCTGCTGATTACGCTGGGCTTCGGGATTCACGAGCATCTCTACACGGAGAATGTCCGCATCAAGCTCACCACTGAAGCGGCCTCTATGTCCTCCTACATGATTCTGTTTATCTACTGCGCCTGGCTCTGGCTGAGCCGCTTTGAGACGCATGCTTACTGGAAGGTTGCTGATATTGTGGCGCTGGGGGCGACGCTGGCCCTGCTCTATCTGTGCGGCACCCGTGTCACCCTGATTGCGCTGGTCGTGGCAGGGCTGCTGTTCCTGTTACAGACCTACAGGCTGGCACTGTTCGCCAACTGGCGAACCGGCTCGCTACTGGTGGGGCTGCTGGCGGTGCTGGTTCTGATGACCAGCAATCGCTGGGTAGAAGGCGTCCGGGACATTGAAAACTACGGTTCGAACAGTTCGACTTCGCTGGGCGCGCGTGTGGCCATCTGGGGCGGGGCCATGGACTTTATTAAGCATCACGAGGGCTTCGCAACGCCGGATGCGCGAACGACCGAGGCGCGGAAGTTCATCATGGCCCATTATCCGCATAATGTTGAAGGCTACACCAACGTTAAATACAACATGCACAACGAGTTTCTGGAGGTCACGACGCTGCAGGGCTGGCTGGGAACACTGTCGCTGGCGTTACTCTATCTGACCGTGCTGGCGGGCGGGCTGAAGAAATGCGATCTGCGTGGCGTGGCGCTGCCGATTGTGGGTCTGTTTATCTCAGGGCTGACTGACTCGGTGCTGCCTTATAATCAGACCGCCACCATTTTTATTATGGCGCTGGCGCTCTGCTGCCTGCCACGCGCTTTACCGGTGGCGCGCATGACGCATTCATCCTGATGCGCTGAACCAATAAAAAGGGCGGGGTTTCCAGAGAAACCCCGCCCTTTTTTTCATGCGTTATCTTAGTCGCGTGAACCGATATCGCGCAGTTTTTTACCGGCCATCAGATTGCGTTCGATATGCTCCAGCGAGACGTTTTTAGTCTCCGGGATCAGCATCACCGTCAGCAGAATGAAGAACAGGTTAAGCGCCGCGTAGACCCAGAAGGTATTCGCATTGCCCAGCGTATTCAGCATCGTCAGGAAGGTCGCGCCCACAATCATGTTCGCGATCCAGTTGGTGGTGGTAGACACCGTGATACCGAAATCGCGGCCTTTCAGCGGCTGAATCTCGGAGCAGAGTACCCAGATCAGCGGCCCGGCTGACATGGCAAAGCCCACAATGAACATCAGCAGCATACCGATGGCGAAGTACTGCGCGCCCGGGGTATGAATACCAAAATGCAGCATGGTGCCCAGTACGCCCATTCCGGCCGCCATCACCATAAAGCCCAGAATCAGGGTCGGTTTACGTCCCCAGCGATCCACCAGACCGATGGCAATAAAGGTCGCCAGTACGTTAATCAGACCCACAATCACCGTGCCCCACATCTGTTGGGTGGTGTTGGCGAAACCGGCGATTTCGAAGATTTTCGGCGCGTAGTACATGATGACGTTCATGCCGGTAAACTGCTGCATCACCTGCAACAGGATGCCGAGATAGACCGCGCGGCGGAAGTGGCTGCTGGTGGTGAACAGACCCCAGCCAGACTGTTTGACCTTCAGGCTTTCACGAATCTCTTCCAGCTCACGTTTTGCCTGCTCACTGGTGTCACGCAGACGATCCAGCACGCGTTGGGCATCGCGGAAGTTACCTCGTGCCGCCAGCCAGCGTGGGCTGTTTGGCAGGAAGAAAACCCCGATCAGCAGCAGCAGTGCCGGGATGGTGATGATGCCCAGCATCCAGCGCCAGTTGCCGGTAAAGCTGAACGCCGTATCGGTCAGGTAAGCGCCCAGAATACCGATGGTGATCATCAGCTGATAGAGTGAAATCATACTGCCACGAATTTTTTCCGGCGCGATTTCAGAAAGATAGAGCGGGGCGGTATAAGAGGCGATACCCACAGCCAGACCCAGCAGAACGCGGGCACTGATCAGCATTTCCGGATTCGGTGACATTGCTGACCAGAGTGAGCCGATAACGAACAGAACCGCCCCGGTCATCAGGCTTTTTTTACGGCCCAGGCGGGATGACATCCAGCCGCTGCCAATAGCGCCGACTGCGGCACCAAACATCATGGAGCTGACGATCCACTCCTGCTGATGCGCGGTAACATTGAAATCCTTTGCGATAAACGGCAGGGCACCAGCGATGACGCCGATATCCAGACCGAACAGCAGACCCGCAAGGGCCGCCAGAAAGCAGACAAATAAGGTCATCGCCTTATTTGAAGTTCTGCTTTTACGTGTATTGCCAGGCATTTTAGCCTCCAGGTTTATCCATCATTGTTTTTATCAACGTTAAAAAACCGTTTGCGAGAAAAATGTGAAGTCGATCACTTTTATGTAACCGTTTACACACGCTGAAACCCTGAAATTCAGCCTGTTTCTCTCGTAAAGATTAATTAATCAGTGAGGTATAGCACTCATCGAGTTTCTGACAATGCTCTGTTTACCGGCTATCAGACGACGCTGAAAATAACGCATTTTCAGAAGAATAACTACGTGCGTTAAATCTTAAATACCAGATAAACAAAGCATTTCAATTTGTAATCGTTAACATTTTGTTGTCAGAAAAAGCGAAAGGAAGTGTAGCTGAGAAATCAGAAGTTGCTGCAGCGCGAAACGCTCATGCCTGAAATGGCGATTTTGCCGGGAAGGCGAGCCAGAACAGCCATTGCACAGCGTTACGGGGCGGGGAAGAAATTCACGCCTGCCGTCAGTGATACGGCTGAAAAAATAAAAAACCCTGCCGCAGGGCAGGGTTTCGTCAGCAGCCGGTGACTTTACAGGCCAGCCGCTTCACGCAGCAGGGCAGCTTTGTCGGTTTTTTCCCATGGGAAATGCTCGCGACCAAAGTGACCGTAAGCGGCGGTCTCTTTGTAGATTGGGTGCAGCAGATCCAGCATCTGAATCAGACCGTATGGACGCAGGTCGAAGAATTCGCGCACCAGCAGCGTCAGCTGCTCGGTTGAGACCTTCTCGGTGCCAAAGGTTTCCACCATGATAGAGGTCGGCTCAGCCACGCCGATCGCGTAGGAGACCTGGATTTCACAGCGGTCAGCCAGACCGGCCGCCACGATGTTTTTCGCCACGTAACGCGCGGCATAGGCTGCAGAGCGGTCTACTTTAGACGGATCTTTACCTGAGAATGCCCCGCCACCGTGACGTGCCATGCCGCCGTAGGTGTCCACAATGATTTTACGACCGGTCAGGCCGCAGTCGCCCATCGGGCCACCAATCACAAAGCGACCCGTCGGGTTAATGTGATATTTGGTGGTGGCGCTCAGCCATTCTGCTGGCAGAACCGGCTTGATGATCTCTTCCATTACCGCTTCCTGCAGATCTTTCTGGCTGATGGATTCGGCATGCTGGGTCGACAGAACCACGGCATCAATGCCGACGATTTTGCCATCGTCATACTGGAAGGTCACCTGGCTCTTGGCATCCGGACGCAGCCACGGCAGCGTTCCGTCTTTACGGACTTCAGCCTGACGCTGAACCAGACGATGCGCATAGGTCACCGGCGCAGGCATCAGCACGTCGGTTTCGTTTGTGGCGTAGCCGAACATCAGGCCCTGGTCGCCCGCACCCTGTTCCAGTGGATCGGTACGGTCAACACCCTGGTTGATATCCTGAGACTGTTTACCGATGGCGCTTAATACTGCGCAGGAGTTGGCATCAAAGCCCATATCGGAATGAACATAGCCGATTTCACGTACAGTTTTACGGGTGATCTCTTCGATGTCGACCCATGCGCTGGTCGTGATTTCACCGCCAACCAGCACCATGCCGGTTTTGACGTAGGTTTCGCAGGCCACGCGCGCTTTAGGATCCTGTTCCAGGATTGCATCCAGCACAGCATCGGAAATCTGGTCGGCGATTTTATCGGGATGTCCTTCTGATACGGACTCGGACGTGAAAAGGTGTTTAGCCATTCTGTTCTTTACCTTAAATATGGTTTGAGTACGACTGCATAGCATCAGGAAAGGTTTCTGACCTGAAGCCCCTTCAGGCAAAGCCGCGAGCAGTGAGGAAATATCAGCGCAGCAGGCTGATACCGCCTGGATCGTAACCTGTTTAGATGGAAAACCATCTGGACGGCTATTTTAGGATAGAGGATAAACCAATTGCCAGCCCTTTTTCTGTTTCCGCTTTCGCCCTGTCGCTGTTATCGGCATAATTTACTGAGGCTACACACAATTCCCCGATAATCTTTTTGCATTTTTTCGCGGTAAACTGTATAAAACGCCGCTGCTTTTGATAGCAGCAGCAAGGATGACGCCCCTGACTGCGTCGCGCCTGTCAGACCCAGGTCTGGCTTTCACCCTGGTTGTTCTCCATGTGCCTCTGACACATGCGGAGGTGATACAAGTAATGAACCACGCGTTTTCATCTTTCGGTTCTCTGCGCTGCGCCGCTGCGCTGGCTCTCTCCTGCTTCCCATCTGTTTCTCATACCTGCCGATACGCTGTCCGCTACGGTAATTTTACCGACACAGGCACCGGCTAATCTTTACCTCTGTTCTCAGGGTTTTCTTCTCTGCGGCTGCGCAGCGGAACGACACCGCTTATCTCTGGTCTATACCGATTGGTTAAATCTTCTCTGTTTGAACCAGGATGGTCAGGGTGTTTTACACTTAACGCTGAAGCGTGAATCGTGCTGACGATAACGTCAGGTGAACAGGACAGTGCATTTAATGTGGCGACAGGTTTTCAGATTAGCGGCCATGCAGCCGGCTAACAGTTTCATCTTTCAACGGAAAATTGAGGTTCGCGATGTCTGACGACATGAAGAATATCAAAGGTTCGTCAGCTGGCGAACAGGGTACACTCCGCTCCATGCAGGAGGTTGCAATGAACGATCAGGATGCGAGCAAAATGTTGCGCACGTACAACATTGCCTGGTGGGGCAACAACTATTACGACGTTAACGAACTGGGTCATATCAGCGTCTGCCCGGACCCCGATCGTCCCGAGGTACGCGTCGATTTAGCCCGGCTGGTTAAAGAGCGCGAAGCACAGGGCCAGCGTCTGCCCGCGCTGTTCTGCTTCCCGCAGATCCTGCAGCACCGTCTGCGCTCCATCAACGCCGCCTTTAAACGCGCGCGCGAATCTTACGGCTACACCGGCGACTACTTCCTGGTCTATCCGATTAAAGTTAACCAGCATAAGCGCGTCATCGAGTCGCTGATTCACAGCGGTGAGCCGCTGGGACTGGAAGCCGGCTCGAAAGCAGAACTGATGGCGGTGCTGGCACATGCGGGGCAGACCCGTTCGGTGATCGTCTGTAACGGCTACAAAGACCGCGAATATATTCGTCTGGCGCTGATTGGCGAAAAGATGGGCCACAAGGTCTATCTGGTGCTGGAAAAGATGACCGAAGTACGGCTGGTGCTGGAAGAGGCCGGGCGTCTGAACGTGGTGCCGCGTCTGGGTATCCGTGCGCGTCTGGCGTCGCAGGGCTCCGGCAAATGGCAGTCAAGCGGTGGCGAAAAGTCGAAGTTTGGCCTGTCAGCCACGCAGGTGCTGAAACTGGTTGAGATTATGCGTGAAGCCGGCCGCATCGACAGCCTGCAGCTGCTGCACTTCCATCTGGGATCGCAGATGGCCAATATCCGCGATATCGCGACTGGCGTACGGGAGTCTGCGCGCTTCTATGTTGAACTGGCGAAGCTGGGCGTCAACATCAAATGCTTTGACGTCGGCGGCGGTCTGGGCGTCGATTATGAAGGTACCCGCTCGCAGTCTGACTGCTCGGTCAACTATGGCCTGAATGAGTACGCGAACAACGTGATCTGGGCAATCGGTGCCGCCTGTGATGAGCATGGTCTGGAACATCCGACGGTCATTACTGAGTCGGGCCGTGCCGTGACCGCGCACCACACGGTGCTGGTCTCGAACATTATCGGCGTGGAGCGCAACGAGTTCAGCGAACCCGAAACGCCGGATCCGGATGCGCCGCGTCCGATCCTCAGCATGTGGGAAACCTGGCAGGAGATGCACGAGCCGGACACGCGCCGCTCGCTGCGCGAATGGCTGCATGACAGTCAGATGGATCTGTCTGACATCCACACGGGCTACTCATCCGGCACCTACGATCTTAAGCAGCGTTCATGGGCCGAGCAGCTCTACCTGAGCATCTGCCATTACATCCAGCAGCACCTCGATCCGAGCAACCGGGCACACCGTCCGATTATCGACGAACTGCAGGAGCGGATGGCGGATAAGATCTACGTGAACTTCTCGCTATTTCAGTCGATGCCGGATGCATGGGGTATCGACCAGCTCTTTCCGGTGCTGCCGCTGGAAGGGCTG
Organism: Pantoea sp.; assembly: GCF_032114055.1. Taxonomy (GTDB): domain Bacteria; phylum Pseudomonadota; class Gammaproteobacteria; order Enterobacterales; family Enterobacteriaceae; genus Pantoea. Next base: position 204,346 of record NZ_DAMCTB010000006.1, on the reverse strand, counting down.
AATAAGAAGCCGGAGCGTCGTGCCGTGCTGCTCGACATCACCTGTGACTCCGATGGCACTATCGATCACTACGTCGATGGCGACGGCATCGCGACGACGCTGCCGATGCCGGAATATGACCTGGATAACCCGCCGATGCTGGGCTTCTTTATGGTCGGTGCCTATCAGGAGATCCTGGGCAACATGCACAACCTGTTCGGCGACACCGAGGCGGTGGATGTCTACGCGCGCGAGAACGGTGAAGTCGAAGTGCAGCTCTCCGACGAAGGGGACACGGTGGCAGACATGCTGCGCTACGTGCAGCTTGATCCCAACGAGCTGATGACGCTGTTCCGTAATCAGGTACAGACGTCCGATATCGACGACGAACTGCGTGCGCAGTTCCTCGAAGAGTTCGAGAGCGGCCTCTACGGATACACTTATTTAGAAGATGAGTAACCGGCGCGGGCAGGCGGCGATCGCATATTGCAGTTGCCGTTCACTATGTCGATAATCTGACACACTCAATCCCTTCCTCGTCGGGCCTAACGACGCGGAGGGGATTTTTTTCATCTCAACCTTAATGGCTTGCGGGCCCGGCCCGACTCACGCACATAGAGAGAGCAATTATGTATAACACGCTTGGTAATCAGTACGACAACTCCCTGGTTTCTAACGCCTTCGGCTTTATGCGTTTCCCGCTGAATTTCCAGCCTTATGACAGCGACGCAGAATGGGTGATCACCGGCGTTCCTTTCGATGCCGCCACCTCGGGTCGTCCGGGCAGCCGTCTGGGGCCGGGTGCCATCCGTCAGATCTCCACCAACCTGGCGTGGGAAGGCTGCCGCTGGCCGTGGGATTTCGATCTGCGTCAGCGTCTGAACGTCGTTGACTGCGGCGATCTGGTCTACGCCTTCGGTGATTCGCAGGATCTCTCTGACAAGTTACAGGCCCATGCCGAAAAACTGCTGGCTAACGGCAAGCGCATGATGACCTTCGGCGGCGACCACTACGTTACGCTGCCGCTGCTGCGCGCCCATGCGAAATATTTCGGCAAGATGGCGCTGGTGCACTTCGATGCGCACACCGACACTTACTCTAACGGCCCGACATTTGACCACGGCACCATGTTCTTTACCGCGCCAAAAGAGGGACTGATCGATCCGCAGCACTCGGTACAGATTGGTATCCGCACCGAGTTCGACAAGAGCCTGGGCTTCAACGTGCTGGATGCGGCGCAGGTCAATGACCGTAGCGTTGACGATATCCTGGCCGAAGTAAAACGCACCGTTGGCGACCTGCCGGTCTATCTGACGTTCGACATCGACTGTCTGGATCCGGCCCATGCGCCTGGCACCGGCACGCCGGTCATCGGCGGTCTCACCACCGACAAGGCGACTAAGCTGATCCGCGGCCTGCAGGGGATGAACATTGTAGGTATGGACCTGGTCGAAGTCGCACCGGGTTATGACCACGCCGATCTGACCGCGCTGGCTGCGGCCACGCTGGCGCTGGATATGCTGCATGTTCAGGCTGTGAACAAAGGCTAGTGCCTGCGTGACCTGAAACGCCTGCCGGATGCGTCTGGCAGGCCTCTTTTTCGCCTTTCCTGCCGCGGCGGTGCCTTATCACATCGTTTTCGCGACTCATCCATGCCCGCCATACTGAAACACACCTGCCGCAACGCTGCTTCCGTAACGACAGCCCTGTTAATCCGGCGGACGACACACCGGGCGCGATCCTGCATCAGCAACTAAACTGAGTGATATCCATTCTCAATGTGGAGGCGATCATGGGCTTTCTTGATGAACTGGCTGGTTCACTGCAGAACCACCAGAGTGACGGGCATCTGCCGGGACAGCTTCAGGCGGTCTGGCACTGGGTGCAGGAGCAGGGCGGTATCGAAGTGTTGCTGCAAAAATTCCAGCAGGGCGGACTGGGCGAGGTCTTCAGCTCGTGGATTGGCACGGGCGCAAATCAGCCGCTGGCGCGCAGCGATATCCACTCGGCGTTTGGTCAGGCTGAGCTGCAGTCGCTGGCGGAGAAGCTGGGCACAGATGTGCAGGGAGCGGCGGGAACGCTGGCGGTGATCCTGCCGCAGCTGATCGACCGGATGTCGCCGCAGGGGCAGATGGATGAGGCTTCACTGCACGAGAACAAACTCGATCTGGGCTCCATGGTGAATCAGATATTCCACCGCTAGCCCGCTGAGCCGCGTGACAGGCGCATCCATCCTGATGCGCCTGCCTTTGGCGTTACTTCGCGTCCGCCGCAATGCGCTCACGGATATGTTCCGCACGCGCTTCAGAGGCCGGATGAGAGTCAAACATTGAACTCTGGCGTCCCTGTTCCAGTTTCGCCAGCTTCTCGAAGCTGGTCACCAGACCCATCGGGCTAATGTTGCGCTTCTTCATCAGATCGTAAGAGTAGTCATCCGCCTGCGACTCCTGGGTCTGCGAGAACTGCGCGTTAATCAGCTTTTCGCCCATTTCACCCAGCTGCGACTGCGACAGAGAGCCGATCACGCCCCCCACCGACGCGGCTGCTGTACGGGCCGCAGTGGTGGCATACGCCAGCTGCATCGCCTTGCGCGTATGGCCCAGCGCGACGTGACCCATCTCATGGCCCAGCACGCCTTCGACTTCGTTGTCGGTCATCATATCCATCAGGCCGCTGTAAACGCGAATACAGCCGTTGGCCATCGCCCAGGCGTTAACATCTTTAGTCTGATAGACCTTATAGTTAGCCGGAACCCCATTGATGTTATCGCCCAGTGCAGCCGCAATCTTGTTCAGACGCTGCTGATAGTCGCTGTTTGCGGGCGCAATCTGATTATCCTTGTCCATCTGCTCACAGGATTTATCGCTCAGCTGCTTAACCTGATCGTCGCTCAGGGTATAAGCCTGAAACGCCTGTGCACCCGACTGCATCAGCGCATTATTATCTAAACCCTGACAGCCGCTGAGCAGCGTTGCCAGCCCAAGCGCACATACCGTTTTCTGGATTTTCATGCTCGATCCCATTCATAACAAGGTAAGAAAAACAAACACCTGAAACTCAGTCAGGTGGATAAGCGTTTTGGTTATAGCGTGCCCGTCTGCACTTTGCTAGCAGAGTTGGCCGGAAAAGCCAGACGAAGCGGCTGCATTTAGCGTTTTACAGCATGTACTTTTGCCCCGATTTTCATGTACATTGATGGGCAACTTTTTCCTTGTTTTGCCCGGTAACTCATTAATAACAATAAGTTAAGGTGCGAAGCATTAATCCGACCTGGAGTAGAAAATGCCCTCTCGTAAAGAGCTTGCCAACGCCATTCGCGCGTTAAGTATGGATGCAGTACAGAAAGCGAAATCGGGACATCCGGGAGCCCCAATGGGTATGGCGGACATCGCTGAAGTCCTCTGGCGCGGCTATCTGAACCACAACCCAACGAACCCGCTGTGGGCTGACCGCGATCGTTTCGTGCTCTCTAACGGCCACGGCTCAATGCTGATCTATAGCCTGCTGCACCTGACCGGCTACGATCTGCCCATGAGCGAGCTGGAAAACTTCCGCCAGCTGCACTCTAAAACTCCAGGTCACCCGGAATATGGCTACACCGCAGGTGTGGAAACCACTACCGGACCGCTGGGGCAGGGCATCGCTAACGCCGTCGGCTTTGCCATTGCTGAACGCACGCTGGCCGCCCAGTTCAACCGTCCGGGTCATGATATCGTAGACCACAACACCTATGTCTTCATGGGTGACGGCTGCATGATGGAAGGCATCTCTCACGAAGTCTGCTCACTGGCGGGAACGCTGAAGCTGGGCAAGCTGGTAGCTTTCTATGATGACAACGGCATCTCTATCGACGGTCACATTGACGGCTGGTTCACTGATGACACCGCTAAGCGTTTTGAGGCTTACGGCTGGCACGTGATCCGTGGCATTGATGGTCACGATGCAGAGGCGATTGCTAAAGCGATCGACGAAGCGAAGAGCGTCAGCGACAAACCTTCACTGCTGATGTGCAAAACCGTCATCGGCTTCGGTTCGCCGAATAAAGCGGGCACGCATGATTCACACGGCGCGCCGCTGGGCGATGACGAAGTGGCACTGACCCGCAAACAGCTGGGCTGGAACCACGCACCCTTCGTGATTCCTTCTGATATTTACGCGGAGTGGGACGCGAAAGAAGCGGGCCAGGCGAAAGAGTCTGCCTGGAATGAGAAATTCGCCGCCTATGCGCAGGCGCATCCGGAGCTGGCGGCTGAGTTCAAACGTCGCGTCAGTAACGAACTGCCTGCGAACTGGCAGGAAGAGTCGCAGAAGTTTGTTGAGCAGCTGCAGGCCAACCCGGCGAAAATCGCCAGCCGTAAAGCCTCACAAAACGCCATCGAAGCCTTTGGTAAAATTCTGCCAGAGTACCTGGGTGGCTCAGCCGATCTGGCGCCAAGCAACCTGACCATCTGGTCCGGCTCTAAGCCAATCAATGAAGATGCGGCCGGTAACTACATCCATTACGGCGTGCGCGAGTTTGGTATGACCGCCATTGCTAACGGACTGGCACTGCACGGCGGTTTCCTGCCTTATACCGCAACCTTCCTGATGTTTGTGGAATATGCGCGTAACGCCGCGCGTATGGCGGCCCTGATGAAGATTCGTCAGATCATGGTCTACACCCATGACTCCATTGGCCTGGGCGAAGATGGTCCGACGCACCAGCCGGTTGAGCAGATGGCGAGCCTGCGTACCACGCCAAACATGAGTCTGTGGCGTCCATGTGACCAGGTAGAATCTGCCGTGGCGTGGAAATATGCCATTGAGCGCAAAGATGGCCCGACGGCGCTGATCTTCTCCCGTCAGAACCTGGCGCAGCAGGAACGTGATGCTGCACAGCTGGCTAACGTCGCACGCGGCGGTTACGTGCTGAAAGCGTGTGATGGCACACCGGAGCTGATTCTGATCGCTACCGGTTCAGAAGTGGAACTGGCGGTAGGCGCCTGGGACAAACTGACCAGCGAAGGCCGCAAAGTGCGCGTGGTCTCTATGCCATCAACCGATGCTTTCGACAAGCAGAGCGATGAGTACCGTGAATCTGTACTGCCGAAAGCGGTCAGCGCACGCGTCGCTATCGAAGCGGGTATCGCAGATTACTGGTTCAAATACACTGGCCTGAACGGCGCGATTGTGGGCATGACCAGCTTCGGCGAATCTGCGCCTGCAGATCAGCTGTTTGAACTGTTTGGCTTTACCGTCGACAACGTCGTCGCGAAAGCGAAGGCGCTGCTGGCGTAAAAAAGCGGCCAGGCGGGTCTGCACCCGTCTGGCAGTAAAACCGGGGGACGAAATTTTCGTCCCTTTCTTCTCTATTATTCCTGCAGTAATAACTGATTTTTGCCCTTTTTTGTGATGCAGATCCAAATTTAAGCAGGCAGATTGATCACAGTCATTCCCGTTATTCCTTCCTTCTATTATTGTAGCTGAACCGTTTCAGTCTCCGGGCAAATTGCCTTGGTTTCGGACAAAGCCGGGTAAGAATCTCCTGTACAAAATGCAGTGAAACGCTCAGGCTAACGGCACGTTTTTTTCAGTCTGACGTGGCAGGAGAGAAATGACGGTACGGGTAGCAATAAATGGTTTTGGCCGGATTGGACGCAACGTCCTGCGTGCGCTCTATGAAACGGGCCGGCGGGCGGAAATCACCGTTGTCGCCATCAACGAGCTGGCTGAAGCCACCGGTATGGCGCACCTGCTGAAGTATGATACCAGCCATGGCCGTTTTGCTTTCGATGTCCGCCAGGAGCGCGATGTGCTGTGTGTGGGAGGCGATACCCTGCGCATTCTGCACCGTGCCGATATTGCCGATCTTCCCTGGCGCGAACTGGACGTGGATGTCGTGCTGGACTGCACGGGTGTCTACGGCTCGCGCGCCGACGGTGAAGCGCATCTGCAGGCGGGGGCGAAGAAAGTGCTCTTTTCGCATCCTGGCGGCCATGACCTCGACGCAACCGTCGTGTATGGCGTGAATCAGCAGGATTTGACGCCCGGCGACCGCATCGTCTCCAACGCCTCCTGTACCACCAACTGCATTATTCCGGTGATCAAACTGCTGGATGACGCCTTTGGTATCGAGTCCGGCACCGTCACCACGATCCACTCCGCGATGCACGATCAGCAGGTGATCGACGCCTATCACAGCGACCTGCGTCGTACCCGGGCTGCCAGTCAGTCGATCATTCCGGTCGACACGCGTCTGGCCGCCGGGATTACCCGCATTTTTCCGAAATTCAACGATCGCTTCGAGGCGATAGCCGTTCGTGTGCCAACGATTAACGTGACGGCCATCGATCTCAGCGTTTCTGTGCGCCAGGCGGTGAAGGCGTGCGAGGTGAACGCCCTGCTGCAAAGCGCGGCAGAGGGGGCATTTCGTGGTATAGTTGACTATACGGAATTACCGTTAGTCTCAGTCGATTTTAACCATGATCCGCACAGTGCCATTGTGGATGGAACACAAACGCGGGTCAGTGGTCAACACCTTATCAAGACGCTGGTCTGGTGTGACAACGAATGGGGCTTCGCTAACCGGATGCTCGACACGACGTTAGCGATGGCCGCAAGTGGTTTCAGGTAAGACGCGGTTTGCGTCTGGCAAAACTTATGAGAATCAACGAGAGGATTCACCATGTCTGTAATTAAGATGACCGATCTGGATCTGGCTGGCAAACGCGTGCTGATCCGTGCCGATCTCAACGTACCTGTTAAAGAAGGTAAAGTGACGTCTGATGCACGTATCCGTGCTTCTCTGCCAACCATTGAAGCGGCGTTGAAGCAGGGCGCGAAAGTGATGGTTACCTCTCACTTGGGTCGTCCGACCGAAGGTGAATACAACGAAGAGTTCTCACTGCTGCCGGTGGTTAACTACCTGAAAGAGAAGCTGAACGGCACCACCGTGACGCTGGCCAAAGATTACCTTGATGGCGTTGAAGTTGGCGCTGGCGAGCTGGTGGTTCTGGAAAACGTTCGCTTCAACAAAGGCGAAAAGAAAGACGACGAGGCGCTGTCTAAAAAGTATGCTGCCCTGTGTGACGTCTTCGTGATGGATGCCTTTGGTACCGCGCACCGCGCGCAGGCGTCTACCCATGGCGTCGGCAAATTTGCGCCTGTCGCCTGTGCAGGCCCGCTGCTCTCCGCTGAACTGGAAGCGCTGGGTAAAGTGATGAGTAACCCTGAGCGTCCGCTGGTTGCGGTCGTTGGTGGCTCTAAAGTTTCGACCAAATTCGATGTGCTGCAGTCTCTGGTGAAAATCGCGGACACCGTGATTGTCGGCGGCGGCATCGCTAACACCTTCGTTGCTATCGACAATAAAGTCGGTAAATCACTCTATGAGCCAGACTTCGTTGAAGCGGCTAAAGGCCTGCGCGACCAGTATGGTATCCCGGTTCCGGTTGACTCACGCGTTGGCACGGAATTCTCTGAAACTGCCCCTTCAACCGTGAAAAAGGTTTCGGAAGTCGCGGATAACGAAGAGATTATGGACTTCGGTGATGAAACCGCACAGGCAATGGCTGCCATCCTGAAGGACGCCAAAACCATCCTGTGGAATGGCCCGGTAGGCGTATTTGAGTTCCCTAACTTCCGTAAAGGGACTGAGATCGTGGCCAACGCCATTGCAGACAGCGACGCGTTCTCTGTGGCAGGCGGCGGCGATACCTTAGCGGCTATCGATCTGTTCGGCATTGAAGATAAAATTTCCTACATCTCGACCGGCGGCGGCGCATTCCTGGAGTTCGTGGAAGGCAAAAAACTGCCAGCCGTTGCCATGCTGGAAGAGCGTGCGAAGCAGTAATCCTTTGGGGGCGGTGCCTGACAGCATCGCCTGAAGTCTTGCCCGACTGGGCGTTTAAATCGACGTTCCTTCAGAGGAACAACGGTCACGAAACAGGACACAATCATGTCTAAAATTTTTGATTTCGTAAAACCCGGCGTTGTCACTGGTGATGACGTACAGAAGATCTTCAAAGTTGCAAAAGAGAACAAATTCGCACTGCCAGCTGTAAACTGCGTCGGCACCGACTCCATCAATGCGGCACTCGAAGCAGCAGCGAAAGTAAAAGCGCCTATCATCATCCAGTTCTCTAACGGTGGTGCGGCCTTTATCGCAGGTAAAGGCTTCAAAACTGACAAGCCACAGGGCGCGGCTATCTTCGGTGCTATCGCTGGGGCACACCATGTTCACCTGATGGCAGAGCAGTATGGCGTGCCGGTTATCCTGCACACCGACCACTGTGCCAAGAAACTGCTGCCGTGGATCGACGGTCTGCTGGACGCTGGCGAAGAGTACTTCCAGAAAAATGGTAAGCCACTTTTCTCTTCTCACATGATTGACCTGTCAGAAGAGTCTCTGGAAGAGAACATCGAAATCAGCAGCAAGTACCTGGCGCGCATGGCCAAACTGGACATGACCCTGGAGATCGAACTGGGCTGCACCGGTGGTGAAGAAGATGGCGTGGATAACAGCCACATGGACGCGTCAGCGCTCTACACTCAGCCAGAAGATGTAAACTACGCGTACGAAAAACTGCATGCGATCAGCCCGCGCTTCACCATTGCGGCCTCATTCGGCAACGTTCACGGCGTTTACAAGCCAGGCAACGTAAAACTGACCCCGACCATCCTGCGCGATTCGCAGAAATTTGTCTGTGAAAAACATGGCCTGCCGCACAACGCGCTGGACTTCGTTTTCCACGGCGGTTCCGGTTCTTCAGCAGCAGAAATCGAAGAGTCTATCAGCTACGGCGTGATCAAGATGAACATCGATACCGACACCCAGTGGGCAACCTGGGACGGCATTCTGCAGTACTACAAAAAGAACGAAGGCTATCTGCAGTCGCAGCTGGGTAACCCGGAAGGCGACGATAAGCCAAACAAAAAATACTATGACCCGCGTGTCTGGCTGCGTGCTGCCCAGTCCTCAATGGTCGTGCGTCTGGAGCAGGCTTTCAAAGAGCTGAATGCTGTCGACGTTCTGTAACGTTTATCCGTTACCGTATAAAAAAGGCCCGAAAGGGCCTTTTTTTATGCGTTAAGCCAGCCGGAAGAGAGGGGGGATTTGGCACATCAACCGATAATTGTTTACCCTTGTTAGCAGGGTGTCGGATTACATCTGGCAGTTTTGTCATTCCCGATGGGAAGCTAACAACAGGGCTTATTAATGGAAGAGTTACACGTCGTCGACGGCATCAATAACGCGGGCAACTGGCTGATACGCAATCAGGCGCTGATTCTCAGCTATGCCGTCAATATCGTTGCGGCCATCGCCATTCTTATCGTCGGGATGATCATCGCCCGCATTATCTCTAATACGGTCAATCGTCTGCTGCGTGCCCGTCACATCGACGCCACAGTCGCAGATTTCCTCTCCGCACTGGTGCGCTACGGCGTCATCGCCTTTACGCTTATCGCCGCGCTGGGGCGCATTGGTGTCCAGACGGCCTCGGTCATTGCCGTGCTGGGTGCTGCCGGACTGGCCGTGGGTCTGGCCTTACAGGGCTCACTCTCAAACCTGGCGGCTGGCGTATTGCTGGTGACCTTCCGTCCGTTCCGCACTGGCGAGTTTGTCGATTTGGGTGGCGTAATGGGCACTGTCCTGAATGTGCAGATCTTTTCCACTACGCTGCGCTCTGCAGATGGCAAAATCGTCGTCGTACCTAATGGCAAGATCATCAGTGGAAACATCGTCAACTTCTCGCGCGAACCGGTTCGCCGCAATGAATTTATCATTGGCGTCGCCTATGACGCGGATGTGGATGAAGTGATCGCATTACTGCAGCAGGTGGTTGAAGCCGATGACCGCGTACTGAAAGATAAGGGCATTCAGATTGGCCTGAACGAGCTTGCCGCATCTTCCCTGAACTTCGTGGTGCGCTGCTGGAGTAACAGCGGAGACCTGCAGAATGTCTACTGGGACCTGATGAAGAACTTCAAACGTGCCCTGGATGAGAAAGGCATCGGTATTCCTTATCCGCAGATGGATGTGCATCTTCATGCGGTCAGTAAGCCGGAGGCCGCCGCACCCGAGGCGCAGTCACAGTAACCTTATGTCGGGCGACCCCGGTCGCCCATTAATTCTGCTAATCGCAGATTAAATCTTTCCATTTCCGCTTATTACCTTCTCTCCTTATACTTCACCTCACTGAATCCTGTGAGGAAGTCATCCTGTGTTATCTCTTTATTTTCAGGGGCTTGCCCTTGGTGCTGCGCTTATCCTGCCGCTGGGGCCTCAGAACGCCTTTGTGATGAATCAGGGCGTAAAGCGCCAGTATCATCTGATGACAGCGGCACTCTGCTCGCTGAGCGATATTCTGCTGATCTGTGGTGGCATTTTTGGTGGCAGCGCACTGCTGAACCAGTCGCCGCTGCTGTTGATGGCCATTACCTGGGCGGGCGTTGCCTTTCTGCTGTGGTATGGCTGGGGGGCGCTGCGCAGTGCTTTTCGTGGCGACGCTGACCTGGCAGAGGGGGAGACGTTAAAGCAGAGCAGGGGACGAATTATCGCGACGCTGCTGGCGGTTACCTGGCTCAATCCCCACGTTTATCTTGATACTTTTGTGGTCCTGGGCAGCCTGGGCGGTCAGCTGCCGACCACAACGGCACGCCAGTGGTTCGCACTGGGGACTATCAGCGCATCGGTACTGTGGTTCTTCGGCCTGGCACTCCTTGCGGCGTGGCTCTCCCCGCGGCTGCGCACGGTAAAAGCACAGCGCATCATTAATCTGCTGGTTGGTGCGGTCATGTGGTTTATCGCCCTGCAGCTGGCTCGCCAGGGCATGGCCGGTTTTTGAATCCGGTACGCGAGCCGTGCCGGTAATTGCCGCATGACGGGCGAACTTTTGCCATAATGACCACTCAAAGCATGGCGCATACCGATGCGCTGCTGGGCTTCGCCGGTTAGAAGCCGTCATAGTGACCTTTTCAAGGAGGACTTTCATGAAACTGAAAGCATTGGCTCTGGCCGCAATCATGAGCGCCGGGGCACTGCCTGGCGTATACGCTGATGAGTTACCGAACGGGCCCCACGTGGTGACCTCAGGCAAGGCAACAGTCGATGCCCGTCCCGACATCGCCACGCTCTCTATCGTGGTCAACGTCTCATCCAAAGACGCCGCCGATGCGAAAAAGCAGGCAGACAGCCGGGTTGCTCAATATTTCGATTTTCTGCAGAAAAATGGCATTGAGAAGAAAGATATCGAGGCGGCTAACCTGAGCACGCAACCTGAGTATGACTACACCAAAGAGGGTAAAGCGGTGCTGAAAGGCTACCGTGCTGTCCGTCAGGTGCAGGTCACGCTGCGCCAGCTGGACAAGCTCAGCGAGCTGCTGGATGGGGCGCTGAAGTCCGGTCTTAACGAGGTTCGCAGCGTCGAGTTAGGCGTGGCCAATCCGGAGCGTTATAAAGAGCAGGCACGTAACGCGGCGATTAAGAATGCGACCCAGCAGGCCTCTCAGCTGGCGGAAGGATTTAACGCGAAGCTGGGACCGATCTACAGCATCCGTTACCAGGTGGCCAACTATCAGCCCATGCCGATGAACCGTATGTATAAAGCGGCGGCTGCGCCAGAAACTTCTGCGCAGGAGACCTATGATCAGCAAAGCATCAACTTTGACGATCAGGTCGATGTGGTGTTTGAGATCAAGCCCAACGCGACACAATAAAAAAACGGGGCTGATGCCCCGTTTTTGTTTTCAGGTGGCGACCTCATCCTGCCGCAGCACCCGATGTCCATGCGCAATCAGCGCATCGGTCACCCGACGCATCAACCGGCTTTCAGGCGCAAATCGATGCCAGTAGAGCATCCGGCGCTGATAGAGGCCTGGCGTCAGATCGATCAACTCTCCGCTCGCCAGCTCACGTTCAATCTGCAGATGGGGGATCATGCAGCAGGTTGAACCCTGTCGCGCCATCTGCACAAAGGCCTCCGAGGAGTTCACGATGTGGCACGGCACGCTGCCCGGTGACAGGTCAAAGTTCTGCTGCAGGAAGGCCTGATGCATATCGTCAAGGTGGTCAAATGCCACCGCAGGCGCTTTCAGCAGAGCAGAGCGGGTCACGCCGTTCGGAAAGAAGCGATCGGCAAAGTCACGCGATGCTACAAACAGATAGTCAAGCGCGCCGAGCTGATCCACCAGGCAACTGGGCAGAGGCTGCGGCTGGATACTGACCGCGCCCACGACTTCACCCCGACGCAGGCGCTCCTGGGTGCGGGTTTCATCTTCAACCTGCAGATTCAGGCGGACGGGCGAGTCTGCCAGCACATCTTTCAGCGCAGGCAACAGCCAGGTCGCCAGACTGTCGGCGTTGACCGCCAGGGAGAGTAGCAGAGGTGTGGTGCCACTGTTCTCATCGCCCAGCCACTCCTCTTCCAGCAGTTCCACCTGGTGCAGCAACGCCAGCAGTTTCTGACCCTGTTCGGTGGGCCGCGGCGGCACGGTACGCACCAGCAGCGGCTGGCCAAACAGGTTTTCCAGCTGCTTGATGCGCTGCGACACCGCCGACTGCGTGATACACAATTTTTGTGCAGCACGCTCAAATCCGCGTTCGCGGATCACTGAATCCAGCGCCTGAAGCGTTCGATAATCCGGGCGTTTCATTGTTGTTTTCTCTCCTTCAGGGTGGACGTCACTATGCCACAAAAGTGTCACCGGTGATGGCTAACGTGTTTTTGTGGGCTGGCTTCCAAACCGATAAATCCACGTCGGTCAGCCGCGCATTTTTAGCAAGCCTTGTTTTATACTACGCGCACTTCGTTGTCGCACAGGTTTTAAACATACCATGACCCAGGATGAACTGAAAAAAGCCGTTGGCTGGGCTGCACTTGAGTACGTGCAGCCAGGCACCCTTGTTGGCGTAGGCACCGGCTCGACCGCCTCCCACTTTATCGATGCGCTTGCCACGATCAGACATCAGATTGACGGTGCCGTTTCCAGCTCCGATGCCTCTACCCGGAAGCTGAAAAGCCTGGGTATTCAGGTATTCGATCTGAACGAGGTTGACCAGCTGTCGGTCTATGTTGATGGCGCAGATGAGATCAACCCTCAGATGCAGATGATCAAAGGCGGCGGGGCGGCGCTGACACGGGAAAAAATCGTAGCCGCGGTGGCGCAGACCTTTATCTGTATCGCCGACGCCTCCAAAGAGGTGGACGTTCTGGGCCGTTTTCCATTGCCGGTTGAAGTGATCCCGATGGCGCGCAGCTATGTGGCGCGTGAGCTGGTGAAAATGGGGGGGCTGCCTGAATATCGTCAGAACGTGGTTACTGACAACGGCAACATAATTCTCGATGTCCACAATCTGCGCATTCTTAATCCAATCGAACTGGAGAAAACCATCAACGACTTGCCTGGCGTCGTTACCGTCGGTCTTTTTGCCGCGCGCGGAGCCGATATTGCGCTGATCGGCGGGCCGGATGGGGTGAAAACCATCAAAAGATGATCTGGCCGGCGTCGCTCAGACGCCGGTTATTTCTGCCTGCAAATCATCTTTTCTCGCCCGGCTGAAATTTGGTGACTTATGTCACATAACCGTCATCGACAGTGAGTTCGTTCTCTCTTCAACGTCCACCTCATGATTTTGTCCGGCAATGTGCTGCCGTCAGCCGTTGCCGTGCTGGCCTTCGGGCAATCGTTTGTATTGCCGGACGCGATTTTTTTGATATTTTGACAGAAGGCTGGCTTATGGTAGTCCTCATTGAACGCTGAATAGGATCGGGAAATGGCAAAGGTATCACTGGAAAAAGATAAGATTAAGTTCCTGCTGGTGGAAGGTGTCCATCAGAGTGCGCTGGATAACCTGCGGGCAGCAGGCTACACCAACATCGAATTCCACAAGGGCGCACTGGACTCTGACGCATTAAAAGCATCGATCCGCGATGCACATTTCATTGGTATCCGTTCCCGCTCCCAGCTCACTGAAGAAATTTTTGCTGCGGCTGAAAAGCTGGTTGCCGTAGGCTGCTTCTGTATCGGTACGAACCAGGTTGATCTGAACGCTGCGGCCAGCCGGGGTATTCCGGTATTCAACGCACCGTTCTCGAATACCCGCTCGGTAGCGGAGCTGGTGATTGGTGAGATGCTGCTGATGCTGCGTGGCATCCCGGAAGCAAATGCGAAAGCTCACCGTGGCATCTGGAACAAGAATGCCAAAGGCTCGTTTGAAGCGCGTGGCAAGAAACTGGGAATCATCGGTTACGGCCACATCGGTATGCAGCTGGGTGTGCTGGCGGAAAGCCTGGGGATGCATGTTTTCTTTTACGACATCGAAAACAAACTGCCGCTGGGTAATGCTACCCAGGTTCGCCATCTGAACGAGCTGCTCAATATGAGCGATGTCGTCAGCCTGCACGTACCGGAAACCGTTTCGACGCAGGATATGATCGGTGCAGAGCAACTGGCGCAGATGAAGCCTGGCGCACTGCTGATTAACGCCTCTCGCGGTACAGTGGTCGATATCCCGGCACTGTGCGACGCGCTGGCCAGTAAGCAGGTCGGTGGCGCAGCCATTGACGTCTTCCCGGTAGAACCGGCAACCAACAGCGATCCCTTTATTTCACCACTGAGTGAGTTCGATAACGTGATCCTGACGCCACACATTGGCGGCTCAACGGAAGAAGCGCAGGAGAACATCGGCATTGAAGTGGCGGGCAAGCTGGCGAAATACTCCGACAACGGGTCGACACTGTCAGCAGTGAATTTCCCGGAAGTCTCGTTGCCGATTCACGGCATCAGCGCCAGCCGCCTGCTGCACATCCATGAAAACCGTCCAGGTGTGCTGACGGCCATTAACCAGATTTTTGCGGAGCAGGGCATCAACATTGCTGCTCAGTATCTGCAGACGTCGCCATTTATGGGTTACGTGGTTATCGACATTGATGCGGAGCCTGAAGTGGCAGATAAAGCCCTGCAGCTGATGAAGGCCATTCCGGGCACTATCCGCGCCCGTCTGCTTTACTAAGCACTTCAGACAGGAGGTGGCGCCAGGTCGCGCCACTTCTTGTTGTCAGCAATGTCAGGCTCGGGCTGCTTTGCGGCTGAGCCTGCTCCATTAACGCTTCACTCTTCTTTGCTGCCAAATCTGATTTTTCAGCCGTCTGACACCGGGCGCTGCTACTCCCACTGCCAGAGCCTTGATGGCGTGATGATCGCGGGCAGAGGCACATCCCATTCTGCCACCGGTAAACCCTCAACCTGCTGACAGTCGTGCGCCACACCCACAGGCAGAAAGCCGTGCTGCCGCCAGTTCTGCAACGTGCGATCGTAGAAGCCGCCGCCCATCCCCAGCCGCTGCCCGTGGTGATCAAACGCGACCAGCGGCACCAGCATCAGATCCAGCTGATCCAGGGTGATCAACTGCCGGATATCCAGCGGCGGCTCCGGGATGCCCAGTTTATTAGTGATCAGGGGCGTATCAGGCGTATAGCGTAAAAACAGTAAATGACCGGGAGAGAAGGGGTGTAAAACCGGCAGGCAGACCGTCTTTTTCAGGTGCCAGAGCCGTGCGATCAGGGGACGGGTATTAAGTTCGCCATCTACGGAGAGGAACAGGGCTACGGTGTCTGCCGCCGAGAGTGGCGCAAAGTTCAGAGCGAGGTCAGCGAGCTGTTCCGCCGCTTGGGTCTGCTGTTCATCGGTCAGAGCACGTCGCAGATGGCGCACCTGCTGACGAATCGCCTGACGTTGCGTCATGGAAGGTTCTGACATGATTTTTCCGCCGGATAAGCTGCTGAGCAGCCACTATAACATGGCAGTCGGGGGAAAAAAGCAGGATGAAAAGAAGGGAGATCTCCGAGATGCCGCCGCAGGCTGTAACCCTTGAACCCTTGGTTCAAGGTGAACATGCCGTCATAACCATCAGGCTTCTCGGACGAACCGAGCATGCACACAGGTTACAGAGCGTCACATTCTGTTTTTTCGAAATATCGGCTCAGGGGACTGGCCCGCTTGCAAACATCTCAGAGAAAGTTTACCTCACCGTTGCCTGACGTGTAGCAACCATGAAGTTTTATTCGAACTTCGCACCCTCACGTTCGGTGATGCGGCCCTGCTCAACCAGTGCCTGTTCAATCGTCTGCTGCAACATACGGATGCGTTGTTCCATATTAGCAGCATAATCGCGCGTTTTCACTTTCTCCTGCGCCAGCTCGTGGCAGACGTTTAACGCGGCGATGAACACCAGTTGTTCTGTATTTGTGACTCTAGTGCGAACTTTCAGATCTTGCAACCGCTGATTGAGATCTTCAGCCGCGCTATTGAGCGCATCTTGCTGCTCTGGCGGACAATTCACTCTCAACGAACGACCAAAAATTTGTAAATCTACCGGTTGTGCAGACATGCCACCTTCCTGACTGATTCCTTCGCTCGCCACTCCCTTAGCGGTCAATGGCCTGGGAGGCGGGCAACTATATAGACCCACGAAATAAGATACAACCCCTTTTCTGGAAACCTTGAGGCAGCTAGTGGTAGCATAACACGAACTTATTCTGCCAACGACGATGAAAACTTATGTCCTTACAGAACGCAACCCCCGATTACAACGCGCTTGCCGCCATACTCTCACAGCAGGGTGTGGGAATGACGCCAGCAGAAATGCATGGTCTTCTGAGCGGCATCCTCTGCGGCGGTAACCAGGACACCAGCTGGAAGACGCTGGTACACGATCTGGCTAACGAAGGCATGGCGTTTTCACACACTCTTGCAGCGCCGCTGGCGGCGCTGCACGAACAGACGGCGACCACGCTGGAAGATGACGGTTTTCTGTTTCAGTTGCTTCTGCCCGCTGACGATGACATCACCGTTTTTGACCGCGCCGACGCGCTGGCTGGCTGGGTTAACCACTTTCTGCTCGGCCTGGGCGTCACACAGCCTAAACTGGATAAGGTCACGGGCGAAACCGGCGAAGCGATTGACGATTTGCGTACGATTGCACAGCTTGGTTATGAAGAAGATGAAGACCAGGAGGAGCTGGAGCAGTCGCTTGAAGAGGTGATCGAATATGTGCGTGTGGCAGCACTGCTGTGTCACGACACCTTTACCCGCCCGCAGCCCACTGCGCCCGAAGTTCAGAAGCCAACGCTACACTAAGTTCAGGGCAACAAGTTTAACCGGTCAGTTTACAGGGAGTGCAGAGATGATTTCACTGGAACGCTTCCAGAAGCGTCGTCAGGCGCTGCTGGCGAAGATGGCATCAGGAAGCGCAGCGTTGATTTTTGCTGCGCCTGAAGTTACGCGCAGTAATGACAGCGAGTATCCGTTCCGCCAGAGCAGCGATTTCTGGTATTTCACCGGGTTTAATGAACCGCAGGCGCTGCTGGTTTTGATTAAAAGCGACGAAAATCATAACCACAGTGTGCTGTTTAACCGGGTACGTGATCTCAATGCAGAAATCTGGTCTGGCCGCCGGCTGGGCCAGCAGGCGGCACCGGAAAAACTGGGCGTCGATCGTGCGTTACCCTGGAATGACATCGGTGAACAGCTTCACCTGCTGCTCAACGGCCTGGATGTGATCTACCATGCGCAGGGCGAATATACCTATGCGGATGCGCTGGTGTCCGGCGCGCTGGATAAGCTGCGCCGCGGTTTCCGCCAGAATCTTAGCGCGCCAGCTACCGTCACAGACTGGCGTCCCTGGGTGCATGAGATGCGCCTGTTTAAAGATGAGGATGAGATCGCGCTGTTACGCCGTGCCGGAGAAATCACTGCGCTGGCGCATACCCGTGCGATGCAGGCCTGTCAGCCAGGCATGTTCGAGTATCAACTCGAAGGCGAAATTCATCACGAATTTACCCGTCACGGCGCACGTTATCCTTCCTACAACACCATCGTGGGCGCGGGCGAAAACGGCTGCATCCTGCACTACACCGAAAACGAAAGCGAGATGCGCGACGGCGATCTGGTGCTGATTGACGCAGGCTGCGAGTTCCAGGGCTATGCAGGCGATATCACCCGAACCTTCCCGGTGAACGGCAAATTCAGCCCGGCCCAGCGCGCCATCTATGACATCGTTCTGGCCTCCCTGAATCGCTCACTCGAGCTGTTCCGGCCTGGCGTCAGCATCCGTGAAGTGAATGATGAAGTAGTACGCATCATGGTCACAGGGCTGGTGGAGCTGGAGATCCTGGAGGGTGATGTTGATACCCTGATTGCTGAAGAGGCGCACCGTGCATTCTTCATGCATGGCCTGAGCCACTGGCTGGGCCTGGATGTGCATGATGTCGGTCACTACGGTACGCCGAGCCGCGACCGGATTCTGGAGCCGGGCATGGTGTTAACCGTTGAGCCTGGTCTCTATATCGCGCCGGATGCGGATGTGCCCGCCTGCTATCGCGGTATTGGTATCCGCATTGAAGATGATATCGTGATCACCGAAACCGGCATTGAGAATCTCACCGACAGCGTCGTGAAAGAGGCCGATGAGATTGAAGCACTGATGGCGGCGGCACGACAGGCATGACGATTCTGATTGCCGGTGGCGGCATGACCGGGGCGACGCTGGCGCTGGCGATCTCCCATCTGACCCAGGGCACACTGCCGGTTACGCTGATTGAAAGCAGTGAGCCGGGCAGCCGTGCACATCCGGGCTTTGATGGCCGCGCGATTGCGCTCTCTGCCGGTACCTGCAAGCAACTGGCGGATATTAACCTCTGGCAGACTATTGCCGGTTGTGCCACGCCGATTAGCGATATCCATGTTTCCGATCGCGGTCATGCTGGTTTTGTCTCGCTAACGGCGGCGGACTACGCTATTCCGGCGCTGGGGCAGGTGGTCGGGCTGTTCGACGTGGGGCAGCGGCTGTTTGCGGAGCTGAAAAAAGCGCCGGGGGTTACCCTGCGCTGTCCGGCCCGCGTGGTCCGGGCTGAGCGCACTGCGCGGCAGGTTGAGGTAACGCTGGATAATGACGAGCGTCTCAGCGGTCAGCTGCTGATTGCGGCAGATGGGACGCGCTCTGCGCTGGCCGCCTCGTGCGGCATCCAGTGGCAGAGTGAGACGTATCAGCAGATTGCGGTGATCGCGAATGTCTCTGCGGCGCTACCGCATCGGGGACGGGCGTTTGAGCGTTTCACCGAGCATGGCCCGCTGGCGCTGCTGCCGATGTCTGACAACCGCCTGTCGCTGGTCTGGTGTCATCCGGACACGCAGCGCGACCAGGTTGCACAGTGGAGCGATGCCGAATTTCTCAGCCAGCTGCAGCGCGCCTTTGGCTGGCGACTGGGTAAGTTTACCTACACCGGCCGGCGTGACTATTATCCGCTGGCGCTGCACCAGGCGGTGTCACCGATCGCGCATCGCGTGGCGGTGGTCGGCAATGCGGCCCAGACGCTGCATCCGATTGCCGGGCAGGGCTTTAACCTGGGGCTGCGTGATGTGATGTCGCTGGCTGAAACGCTGGCCGCCGCCCATCGGCAACAGCAGGATCCCGGCAGTTATCCGGTGCTGCATCACTATCAGCAGCGTCGCCAGGCTGACCGCGCCGCCACCATCGGCATAACCGACGGTCTGGTACGCGTCTTCGCGAATCGTTATGGACCGCTGGTGGCAGGACGTAACCTGGGCCTGCTGGCGATGGACCATCTGCCGTGGCTACGAAATCAACTGGCCGAGCGCACGCTAGGCTGGGTTAAGCGTTAATAAAGAGGCTCAGATGCAAACTTTTGATGTGGTGATTGCCGGTGGCGGTATGGTGGGACTGGCGGTGGCCTGTGGCTTGCAGGGCAGCGGACTGCGTATCGCCGTGCTGGAGAAAGCACCGGAGCCGCCGATGGCGCTGAGTACGTCACCCTCCATTCGCGTGTCAGCCATCAATGCCGCCAGCGAACGGCTGTTGCAGAAGCTCGATGTCTGGTCGGCCATTCTCTCACAGCGTGCCAGCGCGTATCACGGCATGGAAGTGTGGGACAGAGACAGCTTTGGCACCATCGCCTTTGATGATCAGCAGCAGGGCCTGTCGCATCTGGGCCATATCATCGAAAACCCGGTTATTCATCATGCGCTCTGGCAGCGTGCCAGCGGCTGCAGCGACGTCACCCTCATGGCGCCTGCACAGTTGCAGCAGGTGGCCTTTGGTGACAATGAAGCCTTTATTACCCTGCAGGATGGCACCATGCTGAGCGCGCGGCTGATGATTGCCGCGGACGGGGCTCACTCCTGGCTGCGCAACAAGGCCGATATTCCGCTGACCTTCTGGGATTACGATCATCACGCGTTAGTAGCCAACATTCGCACGGAAAAGCCGCATGCTGCGGTGGCCCGCCAGGTGTTTCACGGCGACGGCATTCTGGCTTTCCTGCCGATGCAGGACCCGCACCTGAGTTCGATTGTCTGGTCCCTCGCGCCGCAGGAGGCGACTCGTCTGGAAACCATGCCGGACGCGCTGTTCAATCAGCAGCTCTCGGTGGCGTTTGATATGCGGCTTGGTCTGTGTCAGCTGGAGAGTGAACGCAAATCGTTCCCGCTGGTGGCGCGCTATGCCCGTCAGTTCGCTGCACATCGTCTGGCATTAGTGGGCGATGCGGCGCACACCATTCATCCGCTGGCCGGTCAGGGCGTGAACCTGGGCTTCATGGATGCCGCCGAGCTGATCGGTGAAATTCGTCGCCTGCATCAGCAGGGCAAAGATATCGGTCAGCACCTCTATCTGCGCCGCTATGAGCGCAGTCGCAAGCACAGCGCGGCCATGATGCTGGCGGGCATGCAGGGCTTCCGTGAAATGTTTGCGGGCAATCATCCGGCCAAAAAACTGCTGCGCGACGTGGGCCTGAAACTGGCCGATCGTCTGCCGGGCGTCAAACCGATGATGCTGAAGCAGGCGATGGGGCTGAACGATTTGCCCGGCTGGCTCCGCTAAAACCCCTCTCTGAAAGCCAGCCTGCGCTGGCTTTTTTTATCGCTAAAGTTCCTCTGCACCACAAGAAGGCAACGCTGCACCAGCAGGGTTCCTCATTTGATTTATTCTAATTTTGCCACGCATTTCGCATTAGTTTTTTTCATTTCTTAGATTTCTTCGGTCGGCATTTTTTTAACATCCTCGACGCCGTCCCGCATAAATTTGCTGCGTATATTTAAAAGCCCTGCATTTATTGAGCGATAAATCACAAAATTGCAGTTTTTTATCCTGCGGTTGCGCCTTTCTGGTTAGGCTGAGTTTCTGATTTCGCCCCCGTTTTGTTTATGGTTAATCCTTAAATTCGGTGGTAACGTCAGCCGTAAGAGAACGTTTGCGTCGGCACTGAAATCCGGCGCACTTTTGCACTCACTCGCTTCTGCACAGGATCGTTATGACTCAGCAAACACCTCTGTTTGAACAGCATCAAGCCTGCGGTGCCCGCATGGTAGATTTCCATGGCTGGATGATGCCGCTGCACTATGGCTCACAGATGGATGAGCATCATGTGGTGCGCACTGACGCCGGCATGTTTGACGTCTCCCACATGACCATTATCGATCTGACCGGCCCGCGCACCCGCGAATTTCTGCGTTACCTGCTGGCAAACGATGTGGCAAAGCTGACGCAGCCGGGCAAAGCACTCTACACCGGCATGCTGAATGCCTCTGGTGGCGTCATTGACGATTTAATTGTTTACTTTATGAGCGAGGATTTTTTCCGGCTGGTGGTTAACTCCGCGACCCGTGAAAAGGATCTCGCCTGGATCGCGCAGCATGCCGAAGGTTATGGCATCACGCTGACCGAACGCGATGACCTGGCACTGATCGCCGTGCAGGGGCCGCAGGCGCAGCAGAAAGCGCAGACGCTGTTTACTGAGGCGCAACGCGAGGCAGTGGCGGGCATGAAACCCTTCTTCGGTGTGGCGTCGGAGAATCTGTTTATCGCCACCACCGGCTATACCGGTGAAGCAGGCTATGAGATTGCCTTGCCCGCTACGGAAGCGGCCGGGTTCTGGCAGCGTCTGCTGGCCGCAGGTGTGAAGCCCGCCGGACTGGGTGCGCGTGACACGCTGCGCCTGGAAGCGGGTATGAATCTCTATGGTCAGGAGATGGATGAAAGCGTGTCACCGCTGGCCGCGAATATGGGCTGGACCCTCTGCTGGGAACCCGCCGATCGCGATTTCATCGGCCGGGAAGCGCTGGAAGAGCAGCGCGAACGGGGTACCGACAAGCTGGTGGGGCTGATCCTCAGGGAAAAAGGGGTGCTGCGCAACGGCCTGCCGGTGCGCTTCACCGATAGTCAGGGGCAGTTGCAGGAGGGGATCATCACCAGTGGCTCGTTCTCACCGACTCTGGGCTGCAGCATCGCCCTGGCGCGTGTACCCGCCAGCGTCGGCAGCAGCGCCATCGTTGAGATCCGTAACCGCGAGATGCCGGTTCAGGTAACCCGTCCCGTTTTTGTCCGCGCCGGTAAACCGGTCGCTCAGTAAATTTCATTCAGGAGAGATGGCCAATGAGCAATGTGCCAAATACGTTGAAGTACCGTGACAGCCACGAGTGGGTGCGTAAAGAAGCTGACGGCAGTTACACCGTGGGCATCACGGAACATGCGCAGGAGTTACTGGGCGATATGGTGTTCGTCGACCTGCCGGAAGTGGGCGCGACCTTTGCCGCCGGCGAAGAGTGCGCGGTTGCCGAGTCCGTTAAGGCCGCCTCAGATATCTATGCGCCGATCAGCGGTGAAGTGGTCGCGGTCAATGACGCGCTGACCGACTCGCCTGAGCAGGTCAACAGCGAGCCCTATGACGGCGGCTGGTTATTTAAACTCAAAGCCAGCGACGAGTCTGAAATCGACGCGCTGCTGGATGCCGATGCGTATAAAGCCTCTATCGACGAGTAGTCGTCAGGCGGCCTCGCCACGAGGCCGCAGATTTCTGTTTGATCTCCGGTTCCCCCAGCCCGATTCAGGATTTACTGCTAATGACTCAGACTCTCAGCCAGCTTGAACACAACGGTGCTTTCATTGAGCGCCATATTGGTCCTTCACCTGAGCAGCAGGCGCAAATGCTCGAAGCCATCGGCGCCCGTTCGCTGGAGGCGCTGATCGGTACGATTGTGCCGGCAGACATTCAACTTCCGGGCCCGCCCGCGGTAGGCGATGCCGTCACAGAACAGCAGGCGCTGGCGGAACTGAAAGCGATTGCCAGCCAGAACCTGCGCTATAAATCCTGGATTGGAATGGGATACAGCGCGGTGATCACGCCACCGGTGATCCTGCGTAACATGCTGGAGAATCCAGGCTGGTACACGGCCTACACTCCCTATCAGCCGGAAGTTTCACAGGGCCGTCTGGAAGCACTGCTGAACTTCCAGCAGCTGACGCTGGACCTTACCGGCATGGATATCGCCTCTGCCTCTTTGCTGGATGAGGCGACCGCCGCGGCGGAAGCGATGGCGATGGCAAAACGTGTCAGCAAGCTCAAAAACGCCAACAAATTCTTCATTGCTGATGATATTCATCCGCAGACGCTGGATGTGGTCCGCACCCGTGCGGAGACCTTTGGCTTTGAACTGATTATCGATCGTGCAGAAAAAGCGGTTGAGCATGACGACCTGTTTGGTGTGCTGCTGCAACAGGTCGGTACCACCGGCGACGCGCACGATTACAGCGCGCTGATCGGCGACCTGAAAGCGCGCAAAGTGGTGGTGAGCATGGCGGCGGACTTTATGGCGCTGGTCTTACTGGAGGCACCTGGCAGGCAGGGCGCAGACATCGTCTTTGGTTCCGCCCAGCGTTTTGGCGTGCCAATGGGGTACGGCGGTCCGCACGCCGCGTTCTTCGCCAGCCGCGATGAGCATAAGCGTTCTATGCCTGGCCGTATCATCGGCGTGTCGCGCGATGCCGCAGGTAACACTGCGCTGCGTATGGCGATGCAGACCCGCGAACAGCATATCCGTCGTGAAAAAGCTAATTCCAACATCTGTACTTCGCAGGTGCTGCTGGCTAACATCGCCGGTCTCTATGCGGTGTTTCATGGCCCGGCGGGTCTGAAACGCATCGCCACGCGCATTCACCGCTTCACCAGCATTCTGGCGGCCGGACTGCAGCAGGGCGGCCTGACGCTGCGTCATCAGCACTGGTTTGATACGCTGACGGTCGATGTGGCGGATAAAGCCGCCGTGCTGAATCGCGCGCAGAGTTTTGGCGTGAACCTGCGCAGCGACATCCACAACGCGGTCGGCATCACGCTGGATGAAACCACCTGCCGCGACGATATCCTGGCGCTGTTCGCCATTCTGCTGGGCGATGACCACGGTCAGGATCTGGAGGCGCTCGACAGCGATGTCGCCCACGCAGGCCAGGCGATTCCGACGGGGCTGCAGCGTCAGAGTGAGATTCTGACCCATCCGGTATTCAACCGTCATCACAGTGAAACCGAGATGATGCGTTATATGCACAGCCTGGAGAAAAAGGATCTGGCGCTGAACCAGGCGATGATCCCACTCGGCTCCTGCACCATGAAGCTCAACGCCGCCGCCGAGATGATCCCAATCACCTGGCCGGAATTTGCTGAACTGCATCCCTTCTGCCCGGCTGAGCAGGCCACCGGCTATCTGCAGATGATCGGCCAGCTTTCGCAGTGGCTGGTGCAGCTCACCGGCTATGATGCGCTCTGTATGCAGCCTAACTCCGGCGCGCAGGGCGAATATGCCGGGCTGCTGGCCATCCGTCGTTACCACGAAAGCCGCGGTGAGGGCGATCGCCATCTCTGCCTGATCCCGAGTTCGGCGCATGGCACCAACCCGGCTTCCGCGCAGATGGCGGGCATGGACGTGGTGGTGGTGGCCTGTGATAAGCAGGGCAACATTGACCTCAACGATCTGCGTGAAAAAGCGGCGCAGGCGGGCGATAAGCTCTCCTGCATCATGGTGACGTATCCGTCTACGCACGGCGTCTATGAAGAGACGATCCGCGAAGTGTGCCAGATTGTGCATCAGCATGGCGGCCAGGTTTATCTGGACGGCGCGAACATGAACGCGCAGGTCGGCATCACCACGCCGGGCTATATCGGGGCGGATGTCTCGCACCTGAATCTGCATAAAACCTTCTGCATCCCGCACGGCGGCGGCGGTCCGGGCATGGGGCCGATTGGTGTGAAAGCGCACCTCGCGCCTTTTGTTCCGGGACACAGCGTCGTGCAGATTGACGACATCCTGACGCAGCAGGGGGCCGTCTCCGCAGCGCCGTTTGGCAGCGCCTCTATCCTGCCAATCAGCTGGATGTACATCCGTATGATGGGCGCAGAAGGGTTGAAACAGGCCAGTTCGGTGGCGATTCTGAACGCCAACTATATCGCCAGCCGCCTGAAGTCTGCCTATCCGGTACTCTACACCGGTCGGGATGGGCGTGTGGCGCACGAATGTATTCTCGACATCCGGCCGCTGAAAGAGCAGACCGGCATCAGTGAGCTGGATATTGCGAAACGCCTGATCGATTACGGCTTCCACGCACCGACCATGTCGTTCCCGGTTGCCGGTACCCTGATGGTCGAGCCAACAGAGTCAGAGAGCAAGATTGAACTGGACCGCTTTATCGACGCGATGCTGGCTATCCGCATGGAGATCGATCGGGTAGCCGCAGGGGAGTGGCCGCTGGATGATAACCCGCTGGTCAATGCGCCGCATACCCAGCTGGAAATCGTCAGTGAGTGGTCGCACCCTTACAGTCGTGAACTGGCGGTCTTCCCGGCAGGCAGCCACAACAAATACTGGCCGACGGTAAAGCGCCTGGATGATGTCTTTGGTGACCGTAACCTGTTCTGTTCCTGCGTACCGATGAGCGACTATCAGTAACGCGCAGCGTCATCACCCCACAGGGCCGATTCATCGGCCCTTTTTTTCAGGAGAAGCGGCATGAAACTGGCACTGGTCACGGGCGGCAGTCGCGGTATCGGACGTGCCACGGCGCGGTTGCTGGCCGCGCAGGGGTATCGGGTCGCGGTGAACTATCGCCAGCGCGAAGAGGAAGCCCGACAGGTCGTGGCACAGATTCAGCAGCAGGGCGGTGACGCTTTTGCGATTCGGGCAGACATCAGCGATGAAGCGGAGGTGATGGCGCTGTTTGCGCAGCTCGACCAGCAGCCTGAACCGCTGACGGTGCTGGTGAATAATGCCGGCATTCTGTTTCAGCAGTGCCGCACCGAAGATCTGGATGCGGCGCGCCTGCAAAGGGTTTTTGCCACTAACGTGATCGGCACCTTTCTGTGCTGCCGTGAGGCGGTGAAGCGGATGGGCACCCATCATGGCGGTCAGGGCGGGGCTATCGTCAATGTCTCATCAGCCGCGTCCCGTATCGGTGCACCAGGCGAATATGTTGATTACGCCGCCTCAAAAGGGGCGATGGATACGCTGACTAAAGGCCTGTCACTGGAAGTGGCACAGCAGGGGATTCGGGTGAACGGTGTCCGGCCGGGATTCATCTATACAGAGATGCATGCCGATGGTGGCGAGCCAGGCAGAGTGGATCGGCTTGCCAGCGCGATCCCGATGGGACGCGGCGGCAGAGCCGAAGAGGTGGCGGAAGCCATCGTCTGGCTGGCCAGTGAGGCGGCCTCTTACGTCACCGGCAGCATCATTGACGCTGCCGGTGGCCGTTAATCTGCATTACCCGGGAGCGGGCGCAGGGCGTTACAGGTTTTCGCCGTTGCTGGCGATAACCTGCTGATACCAGCCGAAGCTCTTTTTCTTTGCACGGGAAAAATCGCCGCTGCCGTCATCGTTTTTATTCACATGAATGAAACCGTAACGTTTGTCGTACTGGCCGGTGGTGAAAGAGACGCAGTCCAGACAGCCCCACGGCGTATAACCCATCAGGTCGACGCCATCCCAGGCTACGGCTTTCTTCATCTCTTCGATATGCGCACGCAGGTAGTCGATGCGGTAGTCATCTTCGATCACGCCCCCGGCGTTGGGCTTATCGATAGCGCCAAAGCCATTCTCCACAATAAACAACGGTTTCTGATAGCGTTCATACAGATCGTTCAGGACATAGCGCAGACCTGCCGGGTCAATCTGCCAGCCCCAGTCTGAGGCTTTCACATGTGGGTTTTTCACCACACCCTCAAAGCCGGTAATAGGATCATCAACACCACTGGCATCGGCCTTCACGGCGTTACTCATGTAGTAGCTGAAGCCCACATAATCTGCGCATCCCTCGCGCAGCGTGCGGGCATCGTCGGCTTCCATCTGAATCTCATAGCCTTTGCGCGCCCACTCTTTCAGGGTATAAGCCGGATAGGCACCACGCATCTGCACGTCACTGAAGACATAACGCTGATGCATCGCTTCCTGAGCCAGCACCACATCGTCCGGATGGCAGGAGAAAGGATAAACCGGCACCATGGCGATCATGCAGCCAATCTTAAACTCAGGATTAATGGCGTGGCCGAGCTTTACCACCCGGGCGCTGGCAACAAACTGATGATGCATGACCTGATACATCGCCTGTTCCGGCTTCTCATGCTCGGTGAAGATCACGCCTGAACAGCAGTAGCCAAACAGCGGATACTGCCAGTTGCGCTGGTTATTGATCTCGTTAAAGGTCATCCAGTACTTCACCTTGTTCTTATAGCGGTTCAGCACGACTTCGCTGAAGCGCACAAAGAAGTCGACCACTTTGCGGTTGTGCCAGCCGCCATACTCTTTAACCAGGTGATAGGGCATCTCGAAGTGCGAAAGGGTGATGACCGGTTCAATGCCATACTTCAGCAGTTCATCAAACAGATCGTCATAAAACTGCAGACCGGCTTCGTTGGGCTGCTGTTCATCGCCGTTGGGGAAGATGCGGGTCCATGCGATGGAGGTGCGGAAACATTTGAAGCCCATCTCGGCAAACAGCGCGACATCCTCCCTGTAATGGGAATAAAACTCCACGCCCTGATGGTTAGGATAGAAGTGGCCGGGCTGCACGCCATCCGTGATCACCCGATCCACGCCATGTGAACCGCCGGTGAGGACATCAGCAATGCTTACGCCCTTGCCACCCTGATCCCAGCCGCCTTCAACCTGATGCGCGGCGACGGCGCCGCCCCAGAGAAAGCCCTTTGGTAACTGCAATTCTGCACTCATGCGCGACTCCGTTCCGGATAGTGAAATTGAGCTGAGTGTAGCAAGGCAATAAAGAAAGTCACGATATAACAGTGCGCCGGATATTGCGTTTGTTACATCTGAAAAACAGGGTGTTTTATTTCCCCAGCTGGCGACCAATGGCTTCAATAATATAGGTGACCGGCACCTGGGTCGTGATGTCACAATGGTCTGCCGTGCGGATAATCGGCACATGATAGCAGAGCGAAAAATCACCCAGCTTTGCCAGCGAGCAGCTTTCCGTGTTGGTAATGGCTACGATCTTACACTTGTTCAGGCTGAACTGGCTGGCAATCCGCAGGATCTCTTCGGTTTCGCCGGAAACGGAAAGAACAATCGCAACCGCATTTTCATAAAGATCGGGGGTGACAGGATAATAAGGGTCGTCAATCGCGTGGCTGAATTTACCGAGATTAGAAAAGAAACGCGCGCCATATTTTGCCAGGCTACCCGAGGTGCCAACGCCAATAAAGAAAACCTGCTCCGCCTGATTAATTTTCTGTGCAACCTGCGCAATGAGCTCCTCAAATTCCGGGTTATTAATACTTTTAAAGAAGCTCAGCATGTCGCTGACGCCCGCCGTGTTAAGTAAAGGCGGACTCTTCTCGTTTAAGCGCAGACGGATGCGGAATTCTGACCAGCCTTCACAGCCCATTCTGCGACAGAAACGCAGCACGGTGGTGGTAGATACCCCCGTCTGCTCAGCCAGTTCGCGAATCGTCATATAGCTGACGCTTTCACGGTGCTTAATGATGAACTGATAGACCTGCATTTCCAGATCGTTAAGGCGGGCGAGATCGCGATGCGAAAACATGAATGACTCATTGAACAGTTGACCGGCGGCTAGTTTATCAGATTTAGCGTGCGGGTCAGGCGCAGAGAATGGCATCAGAAATTTTTAGCGTACAACTGCACACTGAAAAAAATGTTGGTTACGCTGAAGAGCGTGATCTCGCGCGACTGTTGCTCAGGAAATGGAAATGACCACGACGCTCTCTCATAAAAGCCGTACCGCTGCGGGCGACTGGTTCGCAGAAGAAATCGCCAACAGTATCAGTCACGGTCTTGGCTGCCTTTCCGGCATCGTCGGGCTGCTGCTGATGCTGCATCAGGCCGCTGAAAGGCAGGCAGACACGCTGACATTTATCAGTTACAGCCTCTATGGCGGCAGCATGATCCTGCTGTTTCTTGCCTCGACGCTTTATCACGCGTTCCCCGATGGCCCGGTCAGGCCCTGGCTGAAAAAGCTGGATCACTGCGCCATCTATCTGCTGATCGCCGGCACCTACACGCCGTTTCTGCTGGTCGCTCTGCGGACGCCGCTGGCCTACGGATTGATGGCGGTCATCTGGCTGCTGGCACTGGCAGGGGTGCTGTTCAAACTCATGATAGCCGGGCGTTTCAAAGCGCTCTCACTGGTGACCTATCTCTGCATGGGGTGGCTGTCGCTGATTGTGGTTTATCAGCTGGCGATGATCCTGCCGCCAGGCTGCGTCTGGCTGCTGGCGGCGGGCGGAATTGTCTATTCGCTGGGAGTGATTTTCTATGTGGTCCGGCGCATTCCCTATAATCACGCCATCTGGCATGGATTTGTACTGGGTGGCAGCCTCTGCCATTTCTGCGCCATCTACTTCTATGTACGCTGATTCCAGCCTGGTCCGTTAAGCGGTGCTGGCCCGTCCACTGAACGGCAGGGCCAGCAGGCGGAATCAGCTCTCATCCAGCGAGTAGGGCAGCGGCTGAATCGTCAGATGTCCGGCTTCATCCCCTTCAACCCGCAGTACGCTATCTGGCTCCAGATCGTTATTCAGCACCACCTGGATCCAGCTGGTGCCGTCATCTAACTGCACCGCGGCCAGCACGCTGCCGGTACGACGCCAGCGCTCACCCATCTGCAACTCCAGTGAGCCATTGGCGTCGGGCAGATGACTCGCCTGACCCGCCAGCCAGTAGAGAGCACGTTTGTTGGCACCGCGATATTTCGCCCGGGCCACCATCTCCTGACCTGCATAGCAGCCCTTTTTAAAGCTGATGGCATCCAGCGCCTGCAGGTTTGTGGCCTGCGGAATAAACTGCACGCTGGTGGCCGGATCGATCACCGGAATCCCCGCTTCGATATCCAGTGCCAGCCACTGCTGACTGTCATTGAATTGTGCATCGTCATTAAGCTTCTGCTTCAGCGTCTCCGCCACGGCCTGCGAGGTGACAATCAGGAAGCGTTCGGCCGGATGCGCGAACCAGAGCAGCGTGGTTTCGCCCTGCTGCACCACCGGCTTTTCGCTGTCGGGCAGGCTGTCAAACAGACTAGTCAGCGCGGCGCGCGCCTGAAAACCGGCCACGCCCAGCACGACTGACTCATCGTCGGCGACCATCGCGACTTTTGAAAAGACCGCATATTTCTTTAACTCGGTCAGTTGGGTATCGCGCAGTGCACGACGAATCAGATAGGCATAGCCTTCTCCGCGATGGAACAGGCGCAGGCTGCTCCACATCTTGCCTTTAGCATCGCAGTGCGCGGCGGGCGAATGGTGATCGGCATCCAGTGACGCAACATCCAGTGTCAGCTGACCCTGCAGGTAAGCGGTGCTGTCGGCACCGGTGATCGAAACCAGTGCCCAGTTATCCAGTGACATCAGGGTTAACGGCAGACGTGACGACGCGGCAGGCTGGCGCGGCGGTAAAGTAAAAGTGGGCATGGAGATATCCTGTATAAGAAGGTTCATCCGGAACAGTCTCTTCAATGTTAAAAGAGCCGACTGGCAATGCAACCTGTTTACGGAAAACGGCGCACAAAAGGCGTGATAACCCTGAAAAGGTCCGGGCTGAAATGTGGCGGATTGCACAGCATAAGACGCCGCGCCTGCGAGCCGTATTAAACCAGGTTACACTAAGCGCCACGTTGTGAACTGTGGAAACTGATGCATGGATATTAATGATAAATCACGTATTCAGTGGGCCTGCCGTCGCGGCATGCTGGAACTGGATGTGGCGATTATGCCGTTCTTCAAATTTGAGTATGACACGCTGAGCGACACCGATAAGCGTGTGTTTGTGGCTCTGCTGAAAAGTGACGATCCCGATCTGTTCAACTGGCTGATGAATCATGGTGAGCCGAAAGATCCTGAGTTTAAGCGAATGGTTAATCTGATCCAGCAGCGCAACCATGATCGCGGCCCCGTGGCAATGTGAACTGCGACCTTCCCGGCTGGCGTACGGATTACTGTGCGCCTGGCTGGTGGCTGCGATTACCGGTGTTGGGCTGCTGAGGTTACCTGCAGAAACGTGGCTTCTCAAAAGCGCAATAATACTGCTGTTGCTGGCGGAGGGCTGGCAACGTTACCGGCGGCTGACGCAGCGGCGCGGCGTGCTGCAGCGGCAAAGCACGCATTGCTGGGTCTGGCAGGGTAAACGCTTCCGGCCAGTGCAGCCACTGCGCTGGCTGCCGACCGGCGTATTGCTGGTGGCGAAGAGCGAACAGGGTGAGATACTGCGCTGGTGGCTGATGCAGGACAGTATGCAGCCTGGCGAATGGCGGGCGTTACGCGCCTGCTGCTTCAGCAGGGCGGAGCCCTGAACGCAGTCAGGCTGAAAAAAGGATTCAGATCTTTCACCAGCCTGCGTCCGGCAGAGGGCGCTAAAGCAGTCCGGCGGTCTCGGTTAACACTTGTTCGCACCACTGCTCCACGCGCTCATCGGTGATCTCAAACTGATTGACGTCATCCAGCGCCAGACCCACAAACTGTGAGCCATCGGCACTCAGCGGTTTCGGACTGGTAAACTCATAGCCTTCAAGCGGCCAGTAACCGACAAAACGCACCCCCATCGGTTTCAGCAGATCGTGCAGCATACCGAGTGCATCTAAAAACCACTCGCCATAGCCAATCTGATCGCCCATGCCATACAACGCGACGATCTTATTCTGCAGATTCAGCGAGGGCAGCTGCGTCCAGATCGCTTCCCAGTCCTCCTGCAACTCACCGAAATCCCAGGTCGGGATACCCATGATCAGCAAATCGTACTGCTCCATCAGGCGTGGATCATCATCCTTAACGTTGTGCAGCGTCACTAACTCTTCGCCAATGAAATCGCGAATTTTCTCCGCTACGATTTCGGTGTAACAGGTACTTGAACCGTAAAAAAGACCGATTTTCATATTCACCCATTAAAAACAGTTATTTATTTGTTTAACAGTAACTTAAACCCGTGATGAAGGGTAGTGAGGGTTAATAAGGGGTAACTTCTGCCGCCAGTTTGCCGCCACTCTTTCCCATTTCAATGGGGTTTAGTTTTACTGCTGTTTCTAAATGTTCCGGCGCAAAGTGTGCATATTTCATTGTCATGCTGATGTCGTGATGACCTAAAATTTTTTGAAGCACCAAAATGTTGCCGCCGTTCATCATAAAGTGTGCTGAAAAAGTATGTCTGAGTACGTGTGTCATCTGGCCTTTGGGTAGGTGAATAGATGAATTTTTAATCGCCCTAAGAAAGTTGTAGTGGCAGTCGTCAAACAGGATTTCCTTCTTGATGCTGCTAAGTTCTTTATAAAATTCTTTGGTGATCGGCACCGTACGATTCTTTTTGCTTTTAGTATTGGTGAACGTGATTTTGTTTGGGCTCAATTGTGACTTGCGTAGGTTTTGGGCCTCACTCCATCTTGCGCCGGTAGACAAGCAGATTCTGATAACACGATTCAAATCGGCTTCTGCGCGGCTGCTTTTTAGCAACCGTTCTATTTGAGCCAGGTCTAACCAGGCCATTTCTCGCTCAGTCGTGCTTAACTTTCTCAGATTTTCAAGGGGATTTGGCAGGGACCATTCACCCAGCCTGATCAGTTCCCTAAACATGCTGTTCAAATGAGAGTGATCCATATTCAATGTGGTGTTTGATGCCCCGTATGGAAAGCGTTTGTCTAAATAAATTTCTCCACTTAAACGCATCTTGCGATAGTGGGCAAAGTCATTAGCTGTAAAGTCAGCGGCTCGGGGATTTCCCACAGCGTTAGAGATAAGTTTAAGTTTACGAAAAATCATTAAGCCAGAAGATAAAGTTTGCCCGTGCAGGTCGTACCAAAGCTGGGCTAATTCCAAAAGAGTTCGCTTGTCAGTTTTTTCAATGATCCATGGCCTACTTGCCGATTCATTCATTACATATTGTTCATAAGCAACGGCCTCACCCTTTGTCGGGAAAGACTTCCTGATTCGCTTTTTATCGCGTCCTTGCGGGTAGCACTCACAAAGCCATTTACCGGTGTTTAACTTACGAACGGTCATTACTTAAGCACTCTCTTTGCGCATTACGAGAGCCACATGGCCCCTCAGTTTGATGTCATTTATGTGACAGTCAAATGTGCCGCTCTCGTTGGTTACTCTGATCTTTTGCTGAGGTAGACGCATTATTTCGCGTAATGATGCCTTGTCATCGATTTCAACAAGCCATAAGCCGTCAACAATATCGATAGGCTCTAAATCAACGATATAGCGCCCACTACCAATAAACAGAACATGCGCATCACGTAAGGCTTCTGGGAATAACTTTTCATCAATATAAAGAAGTTCGCCATTGGAAAGAACGCCATTTTCGAGGCTTATACTTGGGATTTTTTTTGCGGCGTGGTTTTCATTTAAGTACTTAACGCCTCTGCCAAAAGCAAGCCATTCAATATTCACTCCCGTTTCCATAACAGCCTGTATAACCCAATCTGCCGGAAAAATGTCTCTGGAATAGCGAGATGCCATGGTGCTTTTTGAGACACCCATTTGGTCACAAAGCGCCTGCCTAGTTTTGAAGCCATAGGCGTCCAGCAAGCGATGGACTACCTCTTTGCCTCCAGTTGTAAACTCCATGATTCCCCTCGGGTTCTAAAATACCTTTGACAAGTACCCAATTTCGGATCTAAAGTTCGCCGCAGAAGTACGAAATTGGGTTCAATACCGTTCATTACTGGTAAATCGGGCTAATTGGCGTTGCACCGCCAAATCTGGGGATTCTGACTTATGCAGCCAAACATTTCAATTGCGCTCACAGTTCCGCACATGACTAAGGAGAGGTACAGCCAGGAGACAGGGATTGATGCTGAAACAATCGATCTCATGCTCAAGGATGGTCGCCTTTCTTCCTACCGCCATCGTCTTCGCAAGGATGGCAAACGTGAACTTGTGCTTATCAACGTTGCTGCGTTAGCGATCGATGCTATTGCGTCACATGAAGTTAAGTTCGCGATTTCGGATTCCGGTTCGCGTTCTAGAACTTCAAAGAGCGCCTGAAAAACAATATCGGAATAGGGATATATATAGCGATGTTTGATTTTAAGACTTCCACACATAACGAATATGATGATGCGTGTCGCAAGTTTGCGCTTACTCATAACATGACTGAGCTGGCTCAGCGCGCGGGGGTGAAAGTGCAGACCCTTCGCAACAAGCTGAACCCAGAACAGGCCCATCAGCTGACTGTTCCTGAAGTGCTGCTGCTCACAGACCTGACCGAAGACGCGACTTTGATAGATGGGATGCTGGCGCAGCTGCACTGTCTGCCATGCGTTCCTGTAAATGAACATGCGGCAGAAAAGTTTTCCGATTACGTGCTCAGTGCTTCCGCGCAGGTGGGGACACTCGCTGCCAGTGCTGCTAATCATGCCAGCATTACAACCTCATGCCGTCGCGGGATCGTTGAAGCAGCTAATACCGGCATTCGCTGCATGATGCTGGCTGCTCTGACTGTACAGGCCCGCATTCATGCAAACCCCACAATCGCCTCAACGGTTGATATTGCAGGCGCGATCGGTTCATCAATAGGCATGAGCTAGGGCTATGGGCGAAGGGTTTATTTATCACTTTCGCTATCGCGGCAGCGATATGTCGGTGGATGCAAAGGATGTCGCGCTCTATTACCCGTCAATATCTGGCGACGGTAGTGGTTTTTTTACTCTTGTAAATGGTGAGCGTTTTCGGGGTGAAGAAGTAAGAGAGATTAAAAAGGGAAAAAGCGAATTATGCCGGTATTTGTGAGGCTTTTAAAAAATCAGTCACCACCACAGCAGTTAGCAGCTTCTGGGCATGGATGGTTAGAGACAAAGACAGGCCATCTCTGGCATCCGGCAATTTCACAGGCCGAACTGCTGGCAGAATTAACCGGTAAGAGGAAAGAATCATGGCTTACAAAGCTGAAAGTATCACTGTTCAGATGAACGCGGGGCAGCGTGCCAGTGCGCTTAATCACATCTCTGCGCTACGCACCATGATGTACGGCGATTGCAGCAATGAACTGAAACGCTTTATCGCAGACATGCGTGATAAGCGCGATCACCAGGCAGAACGGAATGGCCGCGCACTGAGCGCGATTTTCTTCCTGGCAAATATCAGCAAAGAACGTCACGGCGTTGATTTCAGTGAACTGACGAGTGACGAAAAAACGGCGCTGATTAGCGCGATGAATCACTTAAAAGCAGTCGTGAGTTTATTTCCAAAGAATCTGACGTTACCTAATTAATTAACCCTAAGAAATTAAATGGCGTAAACCCGCCGGGCATTCTTTTGCCCGAATTCAGGAGAATGAGAAATGCGAAATATCCAGACCCGTAATTTTAAAGCTGATGATGATGCGCTTAATGCCCTGCTGAGCAAGGCCAAATCAGAGCAGCGTTCTGATGATGCTATGTCAGTTTCAATCCGCCTGGCCGCGCTGGCAATTCATGCACGCAAAGAGGAAATGTCTGCGGCGGAAATCATCGAACTTCTGGACAAAGAGGCTGATCGCTTTGAGAACCAGGCGCAGGAGATGCACTGATGGCTGACTCAATGGACATGGTACAGCAGCGCGTGCATGAAGAGCTGGCGCGCAATCTGGCAAACGCGACTCACCGCCCCGCAGGGGCGAGTGAGTTTTTCTGCCAGTCGTGTGGCGAAGAAATCCCGGAGCAGCGGCGCCGCGCACTGCCGGGCGTTTCCCTCTGCGTGACCTGCAAAGAAATCAGTGAGCTGAAAAGCGTGCATTACAAAGGGGCGGCATTATGAAAACCATCCTGAAATGGGCCGGCAGCAAGTCCGGACTGATGCCTGAACTGACTAAGCACCTGCCCGCCGGTGATCGTCTGGTTGAGCCGTTTGCCGGTTCCTGTGCAGTCATGATGAATACGGATTATCCGGCCTATCTGGTGGCCGACGTGAATCCCGATCTGATTAACCTCTATCGCCAGGTTAAAGAGCATACGCGCCCGTTTATTATCGTGGCGTTGTCGCTCTTTAATCAGAACAAAACGGAAGAGAGTTATTATCAGGTCCGCGAAGATTTTAACTTCAACGCGGCGCTGCCACTGCTGGAACGTGCAGCGCAATTCCTCTACCTGAACCGCCACGGCTACCGTGGTCTTTGCCGCTATAACAAGAAAGGCGAATTTAATAATCCTTACGGGCATTACAAACAACCATATTTCCCGCTGGCCGAAATTGAGGCTTTTGCCCTGAAGGCCCAGCGCGCAACGTTTGAATGCCTGGGCTACAGCGAAACCCTGAACATGGTCCGTGCCGGTGATGTCGTGTACTGCGATCCGCCGTACCACGGCACATTCTCCGCTTATCACACCGAAGGGTTCAGCGACGACGATCAGCACTCGCTGGCCTGCATTCTGCTGGGTATCTCTGAGCGTAACCCGGTCATTGTTTCAAACAGCGACACGCTGTTTACCCGCAGTATCTACCGCGAATTTGGCCTGACCAAAATCACTGCCGCCCGCTCTGTTGGCGTGGCCGCCGGGGAAGGTAAGAGCGCGCCAGAAATCATCGCTACCCGTACACCCGCAACACTTCAGGAGAGGGTTGCATCATGACTCATGAGGAAAAGCAGAGGCTCATTGCCTGCTGCAAAAAGCAGATCGCTCAGTTTGAGCATTGCCTAGAGTTTTTTTATGTCGGGGAAAAAGGGCTTGCGGAGTTCATCGTTGATGTAAGAAGCGAACTGCAGATTCAGAGAATTGCGCTGGCGGCTTTGGAGGCTGAGCCTCTGCGTTACCTGAATAAGTTTTCCGATGTCTGTGTTTCATTGGAGCAGCAGCCGAATGCCTCAGAGGATGAATCGGTTTATCAGCCTCTTTTTACTTTCGCCGCGCCAGTAGCACTTGCTGCACCGGTGAAAATCCCTGATTTCCGTATCTACTGTGGCTCTAATGTGAAATATCGCGTTGCTAAAGACATGATCGCTTATGCGATTCGTGAGGCTGGTCATGAAGTTGAGCGTTATGACTGAGCTATTAGCATATCCGTGGAATGCCGCTAAAAAGGCGATAAATCCAAAACTGGACCCGGCGGAAGTTGCGCCGGTTTCTGCGCTTTCAAACCTGATCGCTCTCTATGCTGCGGACAACGAGCAGGAGCAGCTGCGCCGTGAGGCAGTGAGCGATCAGGTCTGGGACCGCTATTTTTTCAACGAATCCCGCGATCCTGTTCAGCGCGAAATTTTGCAGGACAGAATCATCAGCCGGGCAAAGATGGCCCGAGAACAGCAGCAGTTCAATCCTGATCTGGTCATCGTGGCAGATGTCAGCGCCCAGCCTTCGCACATCAGCAAGCCTCTCATGGATCGCGTTAAGTTTTTCCACAATCTAGGCAGGCCGCACGCTTATTCCCGTTACCTGCGCGAAACTATTCGCCCCTGCCTTGAAAGGCTGGCCCGCGTGCGTGATAGCCAGATTTCAGCCTCATTCCGGTATATGGCCGGTCACGACGGGCTGGACGGCCTGCTGGCCTTGCCTGAAATGAACCAGAATCAGGTCAAGCGTTTGTCAACGCTGGTTGCTGCGCACATGAGCGTGTGTCTCGATAAAGCCAGCGGTCATCTGTTCGTCAGTGACGACGTGACGCCGGAGCAGGTCCGCCAGGCATGGGAAGCTATTGCAGCGGAAGCGATGCGTCTGGACGTAATCCCCCCGGCCTTTGAGCAGCTACGCCGCAAAAAGCGCCGCCGCAAGCCAGTGCCCTATGATCTGATCCCGCCCTCGCTGGCACGTATGCTCTGCGCGGATTGGTGGTATCGCAAGTTATGGCAGCTGCGTTGTGAATGGCGTGAAGAGCAGCTGCGTGCTGTGTGCCTGGTCAACAAAAAAGCCTCCCCCTACGTCAGCTATGAGGCAGTGATCCATAAGCGCGAACAGCGCCGCAAGTCTCTGGAGTTCTTCCGCTCACATGAGCTGGTCAGCGACGACGGCGATACGCTGGATATGGAAGACGTGGTGAATTCCAGTAACAGCAATCCGGCACACCGCCGCAATGAAATGATGGCCTGCGTTAAGGGGCTGGAGCTTATCGCGGAGATGCGCGGCGACTGCGCCATGTTTTACACCATCACCTGCCCGTCGCGTTTCCACGCTACCCTGAACAACGGCAGGCCCAATCCTAAGTGGACCACGGCCACGGTTCGCCAGAGCAGTGATTATCTGGTTGATACGTTTGCCGCCTTCCGCAAGGCCATGCACAAAGCCGGTATGCGCTGGTATGGCGTGCGGGTTGCGGAGCCGCATCATGATGGAACCGTACACTGGCACCTGCTGTGCTTCATGCGCAAAAAAGAGCGCCGTTCAGTCACTGCGCTGCTTCGGAAATTTGCCATTCGTGAAGACCGCGAAGAGCTTGGCAGCAATACCGGTCCGCGCTTTAAGGCTGAGCTGATCAACCCGCGCAAAGGTTCACCGACCAGTTATATCGCTAAATACGTGAGCAAGAATATTGACGGGCGCGGACTGTCGGATGAGATCAGCGCAGAAACGGGTAAATCACTGCGTGACAGCGCGGAGAACGTGGGCGCGTGGGCGTCACTTCATCGTGTCCAGCAGTTCCGCTTCTTTGGCATTCCGGGCCGCCAGGCTTACAGGGAACTGCGCCTGCTTGCCGGTCAGGCGCTGAGAAATCAGAGCGATAAAAAGGCCGGGGCGCCAGTACTTGAAAACGCGCAGCTGGACGCTGTGCTGGCCGCTGCAGATGTGGGCTGCTTTGCCACCTACATCATGAAGCAGGGCGGCGTACTGGTTCCGCGCAAACATCACATCGTTAGAACGGCCTATGAGCTTAACGACGAGCCTACCCCTTACGGTGATCACGGCACTCGCATTTATGGCATCTGGTCCCCGTTAGTGGCGGGCCGCATCTGCACGCACGCAACGAAGTGGAAAATGGTCCGTAAGGCCGTTGACGTTCAGGAGGCGACAGCCGACCAGGGCGCTAGCGCCCCTTGGACTCGTGGCAATAACTGTCCCCCTGATGAAAAACTGAGCATTTCAGGAAGTGAGCCGGTAACTGTTGAACCTGTCGAGCCGGGCGGAACGCCTGTGTATGGTCCGGCAGATTTCAACAACATGACCAGAAAACAGCGCCGTGATCTGCTGGCGCGTCTCCGGGTGGTGAAGCTGCGCCAGAAACAGAGTTATAAGCAGGAAATTGACGATGATCAGCGGGCGCTTTTGGTTGCAGAACTGCGGGTGAGGGGGTTTTCCGGGGAGGAAAGGGAAACAAATCTGCTTCTGTCCGGTGGGAGCCTTGATTCTGGTGCAGGTATGCGCATTTTTTACCAGAACGGACGGCTGCAGGAAGATGATAAATGGAGTCAATGGATCTGAACTAAGACAGCTGCCATAAGCGAAGTCGTTAGTCAGGAGAAAGCAAGGTTTTATCTAATCAAAATAACAGGTTGTAACCACTGATAGACTTACATTTCATTTTCAGATTAGGTCCGATTGAATGAAAAAACATTTCACATTTCGCAACGCATCTACTACTGTATGGTTATACAGTCTTTAGAGTAAAGGGAGGGTTAGATGGACACTCAAGATTTGGCACCGATAAACCGTAAGATGGCTTGCGTTCAGTTCATTGCTGAGGTATCGCTTATTGCAAATTGCAAGCAAACTGACATGAAGTTGGCGATGAGTATCATCGCTGAACTAGCGCATTCGAGCTGCGAAAAATTCCCTGATGATGAGATTTTTTACGCTGCGGAGTAGCGTGAGTCCGCAGCCAAGCATATTGATAACGTTGCTGGCGGCAAAATTTAATTTTGGCGCTGGCAAGGTTGAACAACGAGCATTCCGAGGCGTTAGGCCGTAATGAGCATTGCACCTGAAATCTGTTGATTGCTACAGGTAAGTAGGTTAAGAAGTAGCTCCAACCGAATTTTATTATTTTGCAGCTGTCCTATAGTTACATGGCAGCACACTGTAAACGCCGCTGCCAGCGGCGTTCGTGTCATCAGGAGGTAATATGACCGAACTTCTCAGAAAGATGTTATCCGCTCCGGGTAAGATCATGCAGGAAGCTATCCGTCATGACGTCAGCAATTCGAACGGTAAAATCATTACCGACCTGAACGGCTCAGCGACGGTTAACATGAAAAATCAGCAGGTGCGCGACTCAATGCGTGCACGTATGGAAGAGTTAGCTGCTAAACGTCAGGGATAGTTGATGGGTCCGTTGATTATTATGGTTGTTCTGGTATGCGGGTTTTGGTACACACAAAATCATTACCAATCCCGCATAAAATTAGCCCGAAGTGACGGCTGGAATGCTTACTTTTATGTGGCTATGCATGGATGTAAGTTCGCTATTCAGGGTTTTGCTGTTGTCACCGCTCTTTTCGTTTTTCTCCTTCTGGTCAGTACTGTAGTCAACATCTTGGGCATGATATGGCCCAGCCTCCATGCTGATTATTACTCATGGCTGACGGATGTTGAGGTCATGTCCTATCCACTTTTCTTTGTTCTTTCAATGGGAATGGCTGTATGGCTTGCTGTTGAGCAGGGAAACAGCGCTAAGCGTGCGCTGGAAAACAATGAAGAGAGGCAAAGGGCATATCGGGAAATGGCAGCGCAGGATGGCATTGAGTCATTGCTGCTCCAGGCGATTGATGAAGGACAGCTGATTTTCGTTACTCTGAAATCACGGAAAGTTTATATCGGTTATGTAGCAGCGCCTCGCATGGAGCATCACGATACACAGCACCTTGCCATCATCCCTTACATCAGCGGCTACCGTGATAAAGATACGCTGCGCTATCACGAACAGCACAGATATTTTGAGCTTTACCTGAGCCAGGACATTACAGCTGATTCAGTGCCACTCAATTTCGGGCATTTCCGGCACGTAATGCCGATGGATCAGGTTGAGGGCGTTTCACTTTTCGACACAGAAACCTACAAATCTTTCGATGATTTCTCAACGCCTGAGCCTACGAAAGAAGATAAACCCGGTAGTGCATGACTATGCTGCATGAATCCGCATGATCCCAATAGGATCGTTTATCCTCCGGCCCGCCAGTTCTGGCGGGCTTTTGCTTATGTCATGCAGGTGCATGAAAACCATTGCATAAAGCGGGCAGGCGTGGCGGGGGTACGAGCGCGCGCTCAGACTAGTAAGCAATGCTTTTCATTTTGTTGATGCCGGGTTAAATTGAGATAAATCCTAAAACTACACTGTATCGCTGGGTGACCTATGCATGAGAAGCTTTTACCAATCAAGGAAAAATTAGATCAGCTACATAAAATCATGGAAGAATTGGTATTTCCATATGAAGATTTAACGGCTTGGGGTGGTTATCAATTTCCGTATTTAACAAAAGACGATATCGTTTATTTTCCATCTGAGTTAATGGAAAGATTGAGTTTGCAAAATAAATACGTCCCCAGCACTGAAGATAATTATACTATTGATTCCATTATATCTATCATTGAAAAAACAAAAGATCACGTGTCATCAATAACCAGCGGTAATGTTACCGCAGCAGTTGCCTCCTTAAATTCATATCTCCTTTCTATGTTTTTTGTAAGTGATAGTTTAAACAGGTTATTTTCTTTTGAAGTGCTATCAAATAGAGAGCTTTTGCCAAAAAGAATTATTAACAGACTTTCCTTTTATGAGGGTAAGCTCAATGAAATTGGAGGCAAAACAGGGGATATCGATTCTAAAATCTCAACTATAATTGAAGCCTATGATGCGGCAGAGACTTTGCCAACAACCTTACAAAGTCTCAGAGATACCAACTCTGAGATTGAAACACTAAAAATACAATCACAGGTTTGCAATGAAACAGTAGTAAAAAACCTTCAAGCATCATCAGTTGCTAAAGAAGAAGTTGAAAAATTAGCAACGAATTTAAAAGAACTCTCTGATAACATGATGGAATCTATAGATGACTACATGAAAAATTATCAATTGGCTGCTCAAAATTATATTGATAAATGTGAGGAGGCATTTCGAACAACTACATCCAAAGGCTTAGCAGGTGCTTTCCAAGATAAGGCAGAAAAATTAAATCGTAGTATACAATGTTGGGTTTTGGGGTTGGTGGCCGCTTTGATAGCTGGTGCTTGCGTTGGATATTATCGCCTACATGCATTAGAAGCATTTTTGGCAGATCCAAATTCATCTGGAGTAAAAATATTTATTCAGCTTACTTTATCAATATTTAGTGTGGGTGCGCCACTATGGTTTGCGTGGTTAGCAACTAAGCAAATTGGCCAGCGATTCAGGTTGGCTGAAGACTACGAGTTTAAGGCTTCAGTTTCGAAAGCTTATGAGGGTTACCGTAGAGAAGCATTGAGCTTAGATAGTGACTTTTCACAACGACTTTTTGGTAATGCTTTGACTAGATTGGAAGAGCCACCACTACGTTTTGTAGAGGAAAGCGCTCACTCTTCCCCATTAATGGAATTGCTTTCATCAGATAAGTTTAAGGACATTTTCTCTAAAGGTGATGATGCGGTTGATGCGATCATGAACAAGTATGGTTGGAAAAGAAAAAATAATAAAGACAATGAAAAATTATCTCAGGAATCAGAACAAGTAGGAACTAAAGAAAAAAACAGCTCTACAGAGAATGATGAAGAGTAAAAGAAAAAAAGCCTGCGTTGCAGGCTTTTTTGATATCAATCTAGCACATACTTAGAGAATTGAATTATATCCTCACCCAGCCAACTGTTAAGTTCTTCAAATCGCTTCTGCAATGGCATCAGTTCGTTGCGCACAAATACCCGGCTGGCCTTTTCCACGTCACCGAATCCGCCGGTGTTGTTCGGGATAATCCCCATCATCTGCGGTGGTACGCGGTGCGCCGCCATCATGTCATCACGGCTCACGTTCTTGATGTTCAGGAACTCATCCTTAGCTGCTACCTCTGACAGAGGGATGATCTGAATCCCGTCTTTCTTTCCGTTAGGTGAATACATAAACAGGTTGCGGAAGTTGCCAGGGCCCTTCGCGCTTTTCATCGCTTTGCGGATGTTGTCCACGTCTTCCTGATTCTGCGCGGCGTCGGTCATGTACATGATGAAACCGGCATGGCTGCCGTTGAGGTAATATTTGCGGCGGAACAGCGTCGCCGACTCATTCAGCAGCGTTGACGGGATAGCGGAC
The DNA here is from genome assembly GCF_032114055.1 of Pantoea sp. Taxonomy (GTDB): domain Bacteria; phylum Pseudomonadota; class Gammaproteobacteria; order Enterobacterales; family Enterobacteriaceae; genus Pantoea. The sequence continues at coordinate 160,919 of NZ_DAMCTB010000006.1, read as the reverse complement.
AGGTACTCCGGCAGGCCGTAAATCTCCTGATTAAGGTCAGGCTCCATCAGATGAAATACGCTGCCCGGCGTGAACTGGTAAGGCTGCGTGGTCAGCCCGTACTGCGCAAACCAGTAGGTGTCCAGGTCAGTGCCGCGCCGGGTGAATTTCGCCAGCGATGGTTCCAGTGCAATCACGCCGCCAAGGCGGTTGGTCCGCTTCTCAAGGTAGGCGTTACCGAACACCAGATAGTCCTGGATAAAGCGGCTGAACGCCTGCCCGCTCAGCAGCCGGTGCGGGATAAACGTACTGGTCAGAATGTTGCGCTTCACGTTCAGCGGTGAGCTGTGATGCACGGCGGCGCGGAACGTGCGCGCCAGCCCGTCAAAACTCACCGGCGGCTCATACCACCTGTCCATCACCACGCATTCCACATAGTCCAGCAGTTCGCGGCGATCCAGTACCGGGATCGGGTCGCCAAAGGTGAACGCTTCCGCCGCCGGACCGCCGGTCATCTGTTCCGGTACGGGCTGCGTGCGCGTGCGGTTTCTGCGTTTGCTCATTTAAAAAATCTCCATGATGTTGCGTGTGTGGGCAGATTCACCCTGCAGCGGTTCGTTTGCCAGCGCGTGCATGGCCGCCCAAGCTAAATCCGCGTGGCTGGCTTCTTCACTGCGGCTGGCTTCGTAGGTCGGGCGGTTGCCGCTGGCCGTGGTGGCGCGGCGGATTGCCATAAATGACTGCGCGATGTCGAGGTGTCCGGCGTCGAACTCAAGCCGCCCACCGCTGATGATGTCGAACGCTTTCAGCACCAGGGCGTTCTTCACAGTCGGGTTGTAGACAAACTCTTTCACGGCGGGGAAAAACGCTTTTACGTTCTCATAAACGCCCAGGCCGACGCCGGTGGAGTCGATGCCGATATAAGTGACGTTATACTGCTGCGTCAGTTTTTTGATGGACTCAGCCTGCGCCCGGAAGTCCATGCCGCGCCACTGGTGCCGCTCAAGGATGCGGAACTTACCGCCCGGCACGGCGGGCGGAGCCATGACTACGCACCCGGCGCTGTCGCCGTTCTGCGTGCCCTTCGCCGGGTCGTACCCGATCCAGACTTCACGCCAGCCGAACGGACGCAGCGCCAGTGCTTCGAAATCGTCTTTCCACACTTCCCAGCTGTCCACCATGCATTTCTGCAGCAGCTGCAGCGGGAACACGGACGCGAGGTCATCCACAAATTCACACATCAGCAGGTTCTGGTATTCCGGCGGGCTGTATTCCAGGCGCAGCTGATCGAGGTCAAACAGGTTACATCCGCCGCGCACGGCGTCCTCAACGGTCACAATCTGGCGGAACTGGCCGTCATCGCAGAAGCGGCCCGGCGACAAGTTCGGGTGCGTCAGGTCGATATCTACGCGGTCGGCCTTCGCACGGCCCCGGTTGAAAAGCGCGCCGGACCAGAACGGATAGGCGCTGTGCGTCAGGCTGGACGGTGTGGAAAAATAGGTCTGCCGCCACTTTTTATGCAGCGCCATGCCGGATGCAACCTTGCGCAGTTCCTGAAATTTCGGGATCCAGAAATATTCATCCAGATACAGATTGCCGTGATAGCTCTGTGCGGTGCGGGCGTTGGTGCCTAAAAAGTACAGGCACGCGCCGTTACTTAGCGTCATCGGGTCGCCCTTCAGTTCAACGTCCGCCTCTTTTGCGAACTCAATGATGTACTGCTTAAAGACGTGCGCCTGCGCCTTACTGGCCGACAGGAATATCTGATTTCGCCCGGTGGTCAGCGCATCGATCAGCGCCTCGCGGGCAAAAAAGAAGGTCGCCCCGATCTGGCGCGACTTCAGCAGGTTACGGACCGAATATTTATTTCCGGCCTCCCACCACTGGCGCTGGTAGCCGAACATCGAGCCGTGGAAAACCTCCTGCAGCTTCTCAATCTGCTCGTCGCTGAACAGGTTCTTTTCCGGAGGCTTACGCGGGCCTTTATTCCGGTTCTCCACGTTCGGGTTCAGGTCCGCTTCGTTGCCGCCGTTACTGAACTTGCCGATCCGGGCGTGGCGCTCCGACTGGCGCGCCAGCAGGTCAATCTCCTTAAAGTCTTTCCCTTCCTTCTGCTCCTTCATGATGAGCTGGCAGTAACGTGCGGCGGTGGTCAGCTGCATCTGGTCAAGCGGGCCGTAGTCGCCCCACCTGTCGCGCTTCTTCCAGCTGTGAACGGTTGCGGGTTTTTCTCCCAGCATTTCAGCAATGCGGGCGATGCGGTATCCCTGAAAGTACAGCAGCAAAGCCTGCCTGCGGGGATCGAGGTCGTCGGGGGCGGGTGTCATGTTCATGCAGCCAAAATACGGCCCCGCCGCCGCCTTTTCCGCCATCCCTCATTGTGTGGTTTCCCGCACAACGTCCGCGCGTTGTTTCGATACCCCTGCCGCCGCAACCATAGGGCCTCACAGAGTTTTACTGACCGGAGCCTGGACAATGGCAAAGAAAGCAAAGCGTTTTCGTATCGGGGTGGAAGGTGCCACCACGGACGGGCGCACCATCGAGCGCAGCTGGCTTGAACAGATGGCGGCAAATTACAGCCCTGAGCTGTACACCGCCTTGATCAACATGGAGCACATCAAGGGCTACACGCCTGACAGCCCGTTTCGCCGCTTTGGCATAGTAGAGGCGCTGGATGCAGAAGAAATCAGCGACGGCCCGCTGAAGGGCAAGCTGGGGCTGTATGCCGTAATTAACCCGACGGATGAGCTGGTCACGCTGACCGGTGCCATGCAGAAAATCTTCACCTCTATGGAAATCCGCCCGGAGTTCGCGGACACCGGCGCGGCCTATCTGATTGGCCTGGCCGTGACCGACGATCCGGCCAGCCTCGGCACCGAAATGCTGCAGTTCAGCGCCAGCGCCGGGACGAACCCGCTGGCAAACCGCAAGCAGCACCCTGACAACCTTTTCTCTGCCGCTGAAGAAACCCTGATCGAGTTTGAGGACGTGGCAGACGAAAAGCCCGCCCTGTTTGCCCGCATAAAGGCGATGTTCAGCAGACAGCAGCAGACCGATGCGGCCCGCTTCAGCGACGTGCATCAGGCCGTGGAGCTGATCGCCACGGAGCAGCAGGACCTGAGCGCGCGCCTTGAAACGGCACTGAGCGAACAGGCTGACAGCCTGAAATCACATTTCAGCAGTGCGCTGGGTGAGGAAGTGCTGAAGCGCGAACAGCTGCAGGCGGACTTCAGCGAACTGCAGCAGCAGCTGAGCCGGGAAGATGGCCGCCAGCAGGTCCGCCCGCGCACGCCGGGTAACGGCAGCGGCGGCGAAGTGCGCACCGACTGCTGATACAGCGGCGGCAAACCTTTTTAATGAACAGAGAAAGCAGAGCGATGAAAAATACTACCCGTTTTAAGCTGAATGCTTACATGTCGGTGCTGGCAGAAATTAACAAGATTGACCTGTCCGCGCTGAACAGCAAATTCACCATTGAGCCGTCCGTGTCGCAGACGCTGGAAAGCAAAATTCAGGAGTCTTCCGCGTTCCTGCAGGCCATCAACATCATGCCGGTCAGTGAGCAGAGCGGCGAACGGCTGGGGCTGGGGATCGGCACCACCATTGCGGGCACCACCGATACCACCCAGAAAGAGCGTGAGCCGACCGACCCGACTTACATCGACGGCGACGGCTACAAATGCACGCAGACCAACTTTGACACGGCGCTGCCTTATTCAAAGCTGGACATGTGGGCGAAGTTCAGCGATTTCCAGGTGCGCATTCGTGACGCCATCGTGAAGCGTCAGGCGCTGGACCGCATCATGATCGGCTTCAACGGCATCAAGCGCGAGAAAACCTCCAACCGCGTGCAGAACCCGCTGCTGCAGGACGTGAATATCGGCTGGCTGGAGAAAATCCGCCAGGAAAAACCGGCGCAGGTGCTGGGTCAGCACATCGGTGACGACGGCAAAGTGGTATCGGACAAAATCACCGTCGGGATTGGCGGCCTGTTCCGTAACCTGGACGCCGTGGTGATGGGCGCGGTGTCAGAAAAAATCGGCGTGCAGTACCAGGACGACACCGAACTGGTGGTGATCTGCGGACGCCAGCTGCTGGCTGACAAGTATTTCCCGCTGGTCAATCAGAGCCAGCCCAACACCGAAGCACTGGCCGCTGATCTGATCATCAGTCAGAAGCGCATCGGCGGCCTGCAGGCCGTGCGCGCGCCTTACTTCCCGGCGAATGCGCTGTTGATCACCCGCCTGGATAACCTGTCCATCTACTGGCAGGAAGAGACGCGTCGCCGCTCCATCATCGATAACCCGAAACGTGACCGCATCGAAAACCTTGAGTCGGTTAACGAGGCCTACGTGGTCGAGGACTACGACTGCACCTGCCTGGTGGAAAACATCGAGCTGCTGGAGCAGGAGCCGGAAAAAGCGCCGGGTGAGATGAGCGACGCGGAAATCGCACGTATCGCCGCCGTGGCGGCCAGCGTGGTCAAGTCCATGAGCGGCTCGGACAGTTCAGCCGCCAGCGCGGACACCACGCAGACCGGTGATGCCGGTGATGGCAGCAAAGGCGGAGCGTAACCCGTGACCAACCCTTTCCGCGCGCACACGCGCTTTATTCAGGCACAGGAGGCCGCCCGGTCGGGCGGCAGTGGCCGCAGCACAAAGGGCTATGACCTGATGCTGCTGCAGCTGAACGAAGACCGCCGCCGCCTCAAGGGCATTCAGTCCAACGTCCGAAAAGCTGAAATCAAGGTGGAGGTGCTGCCGAAGTACGCCGCCTGGGCTGAGGGCGTGCTGAGTGCTGACGGCGCGCAGCAGGACGACGTACTGATGTACGTGATGCTCTGGCGCGTTGACGCCGGTGATTATGCCGGTGCGCTGGCGATTGGCCGTCACGCACTGAAGCACGGCTGGGCGATGCCGCTGGGACACCGCACCACCGCAACGGTGCTGGCTGAAGAAATTGCCGATGCGGCAAAGGCCGCCGTGCTGGCGAAGACGCCTTTTGATCCGGTCCTGCTGCTTGAGGCGCTGGAGGTGGTGGATGCACACGACATGCCCGATCAGTCACGCGCCCGTCTGCACAAGTCCATCGGCTGGGTGCTGACGGAAAGCAGCCCGGCGTCCGCGCTGAACCATCTGAAGCGAGCCCTGCAGCTGGACGAGAAGTGCGGCGTTAAAAAAGACATTGAGCAGCTGGAGCGGAAAATCCGTAACGCCAGCTGATAACCGGACGTGCCCACGCGCGGGGCGGCACGGGGTGGCGACAGGCAGCGCCGCATCAAAACCCCGTCCACCGCCCACCTATTCAGGAGTAACAGAGCAATGGAATTTATCGCGCCACAGAAGGCGACGGGAACGCCGGACATCATCCCCAACAATTCATTCTGGCCCGACGTTGATCTGGCGAAGTTCCGCAGCGTCATGCGCGTTGACGGCACCGTGACGCCGGAACGTCTGCGTCAGGTGGTGCTGACCGCGATGGCGGAGGTTAACGCAGAGCTCTATCCGTGGCGTGAGCGGCAGGAGCTGGCTGGGCACAACAGCCTGGCTGACGTTCCGGCGGAGCGTCTGGCCGGTGAGAGCGTGCGGCTGCATCACTACGTTAACGCGGTGTGGTGCTGGACGCGCGCAGTACTGAACGAGCGTTATCAGGACTTTGACGCAACCGCGATAGCGGTTAAGCGCGGCGAAGAACTGACTGATGCCAGCGGCGACCTGTGGCGGGACGCGCGCTGGGCCGTCAGCCGCGTGCAGGACATGCCGCACTGCACCGTGGAGCTTATCTGATGAAAGTGCGTGCGCAGCAGTATGACACGGTGGACGCACTCTGCTGGCGTCACTACGGGCGCACGCAGGGCATGACGGAACAGGTGCTGCAGGCAAATCCGGGGCTGGCGGAGCACGGCCCCCTCTTACCGCACGGGCTGGAGGTGGAGCTGCCGGACGTGACAGCGACGGCCACCGTGCAGGCCGTCCAGCTTTGGGACTGAATCATGTGGGAAAAAATCAGCACCTTTGTGACCTGGTGCATTGCGGTGGTGATGGCATGGCTGGGCGGCATGGACCTGAAGGACGTGTCCACCGTGGCCGGTGTGCTTATCGGCCTGCTGATGGCGCTTATCAGCTGGTACTACAAGCACAAAACCTATCAGCTTCTGGCAAGCGGGCGCATCACGCGGGGGGAGTATGAATCTGCAGACCGTTAAACGCTGCGCTGTGGGCGTGGTGCTGGCGCTGGCCGCATCAATGCCCGGCTTTCAGCAGCTGCACACATCGGTGGAGGGGCTGCGGCTGATTGCTGATTACGAGGGCTGCCGCCTGCAGCCGTACCAGTGCAGCGCGGGAAAGTGGACCGACGGGATCGGCAATACGTCCGGCGTGGTGCCGGGTAATTCCATCACGGAACGGCAGGCGGCGGGGAATTTCATCACCAACGTGTTGCGCACTGAGGCGGCACTGGCGCGCTGCGTGGCGGTTTCCATGCCGCAGCAGGTTTATGACGCGCTGGTGTCGCTGGCGTTCAACGTGGGAACCGGCAACGTGTGCGGCTCCACGATGGTGGCGCTGCTGAAACGGGGTAAATGGCGCGATGCGTGTTATCAGCTGCCGCGCTGGGTGTATGTGAAAGGCGTATTTAATCAGGGGCTGGATAACCGGCGCGGACGTGAACTGGCATGGTGCCTTAAAGGAGTCTGAGATGCAGATGATTAAAAATTGGTGGTTTACGGCGTTACTCACTGTCCTGCTGACGCTGGTCAGTATCAGTCACGGCAGCTTTGCGGGCTATCCGCTGGCGGCGCTGCTCTGGGCAGAGTTCTTTGCCTGGGCATTCATCGTTTTTTCCGGGCTGTGCTGCGCCGTCACGCTGAGCGGCGGAGAGCATAAGCGGGCGTTTGCCTGGTTGCTGAGGTTTGCGCAGCTGGCTGACCGTGTGCCGCTCAGATGGTATCACCGCGTGATTATCGCCGTGGTGATGTGGACAGCAGGATGGCACCTGGTGGTTCTTGTGAGCCTGAATGCTCTGTTTTACCGCTGGATGATCAGGCCAGAGCTGAAGCGGATAGCGGCATGACGCGCGCACTGGCCGCCATCGTGCTGATCCTGCTGGTATTCGCTGGCGTGCAGTCTTACCGGCTGAGCAGCGCCCACGGCAGGATCGATGCGCAGCAGACCACCATTGCGGGCCAGGGCAAAAAGCTGAGCCAGAAAAACAGCCAGCTGATTGCCCTGAATATCCTGACGCAGACCAGCAGCCAGGCGCAGACGCAGCTTTACGCCGCCGCCGAACGCAACGGCCAGCTGCTGCGCGACCGGCAGCGAAAGATTGAGGAACTGAAACGTGAAAATGAAGACCTTCGCCGCTGGGCTGATGCCGCTCTGCCTGATCCTGTTATCCGGCTGCGGCAGCGACCGGCCCTCTCAGGAGGTGAATCTTACCGTGAGTGGCTGTCCGAAAATCACCCGCTGCCAGCTGGACCCGGCAGCGCCGCGCACTAACGGCGACCTTCTGGCCCTGCTGAACGAAACGGAGGCCGCCTGGGCGGCGTGCGCCGGTAAAGTCGATACCATCATCAGCTGTCAGGAAAAAGACGATGAACAAGCCGCAGTCCTTACGCAGCGCCCTGAATAAGTCGGTCCCTTACGTGGCCGACAACCCGGATCGCCTGCACCTGTTCGTGGACAGCGGGCAGGTGGTTGCCACGTCTGCCCCGTCCCTGTCGTGGGAATATCGCTACACGCTGAACGTGGTGATCACCGACTTCACCGGCGATCAGAACCTGCTGATGGCCCCGGTGCTTTTGTGGCTGCGGGAAAACCAGCCCGACGCGCTGCAAAACAGTGAGGCGCGCGAAAAGCTGTTTTCGTTTGAGGTGGATATTCTGGCAAACGACCGCTGTGACATCAGCATGGATCTGAAGCTGACAGAGCGCATTGTGGCAACGACGGTGGACGGGAAAATCAGCGTTGAGGCGGTGCCGGAACCGGACGGGCCGGAGGAAGTCTGGACGGTGAAACGTGGCTGAACTGCATGAAGTGGATGCCTGGCTGGCGGCGCTGCTGTCGCAACTGGAACCGGCGGCCCGGAAAAAGATGCTGCGCGAAGTGGCGCGCGACGTGCGCCGCATTCAGCAGGCAAATATCACAGCACAACGTTCTCCGGACGGGGCCGCATGGGAGCCGCGCCGCGTAACCGCCCGCAGCAAAAAGGGCCGCATCCGTCGCGGCATGTTCGCAAAAATGAAAACGGCAAAGTATCTGAAGGCGCAGGCAGACGCAGACGCCGCAGAGGTTGCCTTTATTCCGGCGGTACAGAAGCTGGCCCGCGTCCATCACTACGGCCTGCGGGACCGGGTAAGCCGTCGCGGCCCGATGGTTAAATATGCGGAACGCCCTCTGTTAGGCGTAAATAGTGAGGTAGAAAACACTGTACAGGCGGCTTTGCTGCGCTGGATTGCAGAATGAGAACGGCCCGCGATTGCGGGCCGTTCTTTCAAGGAAAAACTAGTTTTTCATTGGAAAATTATGCTACTTGCTTTTCTTTTTGTGCCAGAAAATTTTCAACAGGTGTCACACGGCTGATTTCTTCCTGCGTGCGGGCATCGTTCATTACTTCCCAAATATCTACACTATTTTGAAGGTTTAACCAGAACCCAACGCTGGTTTCAAAAGCAGCGGAAAGCCTAAAAGCCATATCTGGAGTTAACTTGCGGTTGTTGTTAACCAGCGCACTGACAGTATTACGGTGTACATTCAAAATTTCAGCTAAGTCCAAGATTTTCAGGCCAAGAGGTTCCAGGTATTCGTAAAGTAATACGTCTCCTACAGTAGTCGGCTTGCGGGTTGCTTGGGTCATATCTCTACTCTCTAAGGTCTAAGTTCTAACGGTCCAAAAACTAACTTCACTTTCCTGTTTTAAGAGGGTTTAGAGCTGCAACTCTAAACCCTCATCACTTACTTATGTGCTTTATAGCTATGTGCATCTAAGTATAGGTCAACAGCCTTACCATCGATCCATTTAAATATTAGTCGGTATTGCTCGTTAACCCGAATCGAAGAGTATTCCTCTAAAGGAGGGTTTAATTCTTCGTAACGGTTTCCAGGTGGCGATCGTAAATCCTTATAGTTTATCGCCGCATTTATTATGTCGAGCTTTCGGGCTAGTGCTGATGCGATAGTGGCCGGGATTTTTTTATGTGTTTTTCCATACAGAAAAAAATCTTTAAGCCAATCGTCCCGAAAACTCTCGATGCTTCTTAATGTCATTCCATCGGTGCCTCCGCGTTTTAACCTGCACACATTGTAATGCACTGCTGCACAGTGCGCAAGTGCGAATTTGGTTATCGTTTGTATCATGTCTTACACAACCGCAAGTTCTGCTCTCTGCTTCTCCGCCGTGGCACGCTCTGCACATGAATACTCAACTCACCGAAATTATGCGCCTTATCACCAACCTGATCCGCACCGGCACCGTGTCCGAAGTGGACCCGGTGAACTGGCTATGCCGGGTGAAAACGGGCGACCTTGAAACCAACTGGATTAACTGGCTCACCCTTCGTGCCGGTAACACCCGCACATGGTGGCAGCCCACCGTCGGGGAACAGGTTGTGCTGCTGAGCCTGGGCGGCAATCTTGAAACCGCCTTTGCGCTGCCCGCCATTTATTCCGAAGCCTTTCCGCCGCCTGACTATTCAGAAGACGGCACCACGACCGTGTTTAAAGACGGCGGCTGGTTTCAGTACGAACCGGAAAACGGCCAGCTGCTGATAAAGAACATCAGAAGCGTGCGCATTGAAGCATCGGACGGCATTCAGCTGATAACCGACGCGCTGGGAATAGAAGCCAGCAAGACGCGGATCAACAGTGACACCACGATGAACGGCGACGTGACCCACGGCGGTGGCGCAATGAGTTCAAACGGCGTGATTGCTGACAAGCACTTACACGAAAAAGTGAAGACCGGCACCGATATGTCAGGAGGACCGAAATGATGTATCTCGGCATGAACCGCGACACCGGCAGGGCCATTACCGACATTGACCACATACGCCAGAGCATACGCGACATCCTGATCACCCCGGAAGGCAGTCGCATTGCCCGGCGTGACTACGGCTCGCTGCTGTCAGTGCTGATTGACCAGACCCAGAACGACGCGATCCGCCTGCAGGTGATGGCGGCAGTGTATGTCGCCATCAGCCGCTGGGAGCCGCGCGTGAGGCTGAGCACTGTCAGCCTTACCAGCGACTTTGACGGCTCTATGGTGATTGAGCTGACCGGCCAGCGCGCTGACGGCTCGCCGGTTGCTATGTCTGTGCCAGTGGGGGTGAACAGTGGCGGTAATTGACCTTTCCCAGCTGCCCGCGCCGCAGATTATTGAGGTGCCTGACTTTGAGGCCCTGCTGGCTGAGCGCAAAGAGGCACTGATTGCGCTTTATCCGGCGGATGAACAGGCCGCCATGCGCCGCGTGCTGGCGCTGGAGTCTGAGCCGATTGTGAAAAGCCTTCAGGAGAACGTCTACCGGGAAATCCTGCTGCGCCAGCGCATTAACGAGGCGGCGCAGGCGGTAATGGTGGCCTACGCCATCGGCAGCGATCTGGAGCAGCTGGCCGCCCGCAACAACGTGGAGCGCCTGACCATTACGCCTGCTAATCCCGATGCGGTGCCGCCGGTGGATGCGGAGATGGAATCGGACGACGCGCTGCGCGTGCGCGTGCCGGAGGCTTTTGAGGGGCTGAGCGTGGCCGGACCGACGGGCGCCTATGAGTTTCACGCAAAAAGCGCCGATGGCCGGGTGCAGGACGTGTCCGCCATCAGCCCGTCACCGGCGACGGTGCTGATCACCGTCCTGAGCCGTGAGGGTGACGGCACGGCAGCAGAAGATTTACTGACCACAGTGAACACCGCGCTGAGTGCTGAAAGCGTGCGCCCGGTAGCCGACCGCGTGACGGTTCAGGGGGCGGCTATCCGCAGCTACAGCGTGAAGGCCAGGCTGCATCTGTTTGACGGCGTGGCCGCCGGTCCCTGCCTTGAGGCGGCAAACGCGAAGCTGACCGCTTACCTGATCGAGCAGAAAAAGCTGGGGCGCAGCGTGCGGCGTGAGTCCTACGGGGCAGTGCTGCGCGTGGCCGGTGTGGACTGGGTGGAAATCACTGAACCGGCGCAGGACATCATCATGGACCGCACGCAGGCGGGTTACTGCACCGGCACGGATATTTCCGTGGCAAATGATCAGGGGGTGACATGAGCAACAGCAGCCTGATGCCGCCCGGCTCGTCTGTACTGGAGCGCCGACTGGCAGAAGCCTGCAGCGGTATTTCCGGGCTGGACGTACCGCTGCGTCACCTGTGGAACCCGACCACCTGCCCGGTGAGCTTTCTGCCGTATCTGGCCTGGGCGTTTTCGGTGGACCGCTGGGACGAAAGCTGGGCGGAAAGCGTCAAGCGGCAGGTGGTGAGCGATGCGTTTTACATCCATCAGCACAAGGGCACCATCAGCGCCATCCGCCGCGTGGTGGAGCCGTTCGGCTTTTTGATCCGGGTTATTGAGTGGTGGAAAACCAGCGAGCCGCCTGGCACGTTCCGGCTGGACATCGGCGTGCAGGACCAGGGCATTACAGAAGAAACCTATCAGGAACTTGAGCGGCTGATAAGCGATGCGAAGCCCTGCAGCCGCCACCTTTTGGGAATGTCAATCAACCTGCAGGTCAGCGGCGAAACGCGGATAGCGGCGGCCAGCTACGACGGTGACGATCTTACCGTTTACCCGTATACCCCGGAACTTATCTCCGTCAGTGGCGCAGTTTATGGCGGCGCGGCGGTTCACGTTATCGATCTGATGGAAGTGGGACCATGACACAAAAATACTATGCAATCGTAACCAACCTGGGCGCGGCGAAAATTGCCAACGCTGCCGCGCTCGGCACAAAACTGAATATTACGCAGATGGCCGTGGGTGATGGCGGCGGCACGCTGCCAACGCCGAACGCCAGCCAGACAAAGCTGGTAAACGAGGTGCGCCGCGCAGCCATCAATACGCTGAGCATTGACCCGGCCAACGCCAGCCAGATGATTGCCGAGCAGGTGATCCCCGAAACGTCGGGAGGATTCTGGATCAGGGAAATGGGACTGTTTGATGCGGACGGCACGCTGATTGCCGTGTGTAACACGCCGGAAACTTACAAGCCCGCGCTGCAGGAAGGCAGCGGGCGCACGCAGACTGTGCGCATGATTCTGATCGTCAACAGCACCGACGCCATCACCCTTAAGATTGACCCTTCCGTGGTGCTGGCAACGCGCAAATATGTTGATGATGCTGTGATCGAGGTGAAAGCCTACGCTGACAGCGTAATGAAAACTCACGCCGATGATAAAAACCCGCACAGCCAGTACCTGCAGATCGCCAATGCTCTGGCAGAAATTAAAGATGCCGCGCTGGTTGCTGACGTTCTCAAAAACCTCGGCTGTGGCGAAGGTGCGCCGCTTATCGGTTCGCCGTTCCCGTGGCCGCACGCGAAAATGCCGAATGAACTCTTTGCATCAATGTCAGGCATGGTCTTTCTGAAAAGTAACGGCGCGACGTTCAGCAGCACGCTCTACCCAAAGCTGGCGCTGGCTTATCCGGGACTGAAGCTGGCCGACCTTCGCGGCGAGTTTATTCGCGGCTGGGATGACGCGCGCGGAGTAGATTCAGGCCGCGCGCTGCTGTCCGGGCAGGCGGATGCAATCGGGGTTAATACAGGTACAAACGGTAAAAACGTGCAGGCGCTTTTTGTCAGCACGGCCCGTTCAGCTGCATATCCGGCAACAGATGCGCTGAACGGCCTTAGTGAAGGGAATAGTTTTGGTACAAGCGACTCCGTTTCGCGCTCTGTTTTTCGCTCCGCAGCGGAGACGCGCCCGCGCAACATTGCGTTTAACTACATCGTGAGGGCTGCTTAATGGCAAAGGTTACGCTTGATAAAAACGGCCTGGCTAAATCGGCCGGCACACTGACGATTTATAATTTTGACGCGGTAAGCGGGGAATTTACCGGCGCCAGTGATGAGTTTCTGGCTCAGGGGGTTGGCCTGCCTGCCTGCGCCTGCCTGTCGCCGCCGCCTGACGCGCAGCCGGGTTTTGCAGCCGTATATCAGGACGGCAGCTGGCTGAGCGTGCCGGACCATCGCGGCGAAACGGTTTATCCGGTTTCCGGCGGTATGCCGGTAGAGATTTCGGCGCTGGGTGACTATCCCGCAGACACCACAACTCAGGCTCCGGCAACCGCGTTTGATAAGTGGGACGGTGAAAAATGGGTGACTGACAGCGCAGCGCAGCAGCAGTCGCTGACTGACGCAGCGGCCAGCGAAAAGGCGGCGCGCGTGAGCGAGGCAAACGACATCACCCAGGCGTGGCAGACGCAGTTGCTGTTAGGCATCATCACCGATGAGGACAAGGCCATGCTTACCGCCTGGATGAAGTACGTGCAGGCGGTACAGGCCACCGACGTGTCGGGTGCGCCGGATATAAGCTGGCCCGCAAAACCGCAGTAACCATCAGGCCCATAACGGGCCTTTTTTCATTGTATGGTTTTCCACACAAAGCCATCAGGGTGCGCCCGCGCCCGCGACCTTTCACCATAGCGGAACCCCTTCACAGGAGAACCGCCACATGGCAGATGATTATCACCACGGCGTGCGCGTTGAGGAAATCAACGAGGGCACCCGAACCATCACCACCATCAGCACCGCGATTGTGGGGCTTGTCTGCACCGGCGACGACGCCGACGCGGCCACCTTCCCGCTGAACCGCCCGGTGTTGTTAACCGACGTACTCACCGCCAGCGGCAAAGCCGGGGAATCCGGCACGCTGGCCCGCTCACTGGACGCCATCGCGGACCAGTCAAAGCCCGTCACCGTCGTTGTGCGCGTGCCGCAGGGCCAGACCGAAGCGGAAACCACCGCCAACATCATCGGCGGCGTGACCGACGGCCAGCGCACCGGCATGAAGGCTTTGCTGGCTGCGCAGTCTCAGTGCGGCGTTAACCCCCGTATTCTGGGCGTGCCAGGCCACGATAACAAAGCCGTCGCCACCGAACTGCTGAGCGTGGCGCAGAGCCTGCGCGGCTTTGCCTACCTGTCCGCGTATGGCTGTAAGAGCGTTGAAGAGGCGATTGCCTACCGCGCCAACTTCAGCCAGCGGGAAGGGATGCTGATCTGGCCTGACTTCATCAGTTTTGACACTGTGCTGAAGGCGGACGCGACGGCCTACGCCACCGCACGCGCGCTGGGCCTGCGCGCCAAAATTGACCAGCAGACCGGCTGGCATAAGTCCCTGTCAAACGTTGGCGTGAACGGCGTCACCGGCATTTCAAAAGACGTTTTCTGGGACCTGCAGGACCCGGCCACCGATGCGGGCCTGCTGAACCAGAACGACGTGACCACGCTGATCCGCAAAGACGGCTTCCGCTTCTGGGGTTCCCGCTGCCTGAGCGATGACCCGCTGTTTCAGTTTGAGTGCTACACCCGCACCGCGCAGGTGCTCATGGACACGATGGCAGAAGCGCAGATGTGGTCTGTTGACGGCGCGCTGAACCCGTCGCTGGCCCGCGACATTATTGAGAGCATCCGCGCGAAGCTGCGCAGCCTGGTGAATCAGGGCTATCTGATTGGCGCGGACTGCTGGCTGGACGAGAGCGTGAACGACAAGGACACGCTCAAGGCGGGCAAGCTGCTGATCGATTACGACTATACGCCGGTGCCGCCACTGGAAAACCTGCTGCTGCGCCAGCGCATCACTGACCAGTATCTGGTCGACTTCAGCAGCCGCGTCAGCGCATAAGGAGACGGAAAGATGGCATTACCCCGCAAACTCAAGCATCTGAACCTGTTCAACGCAGGCAACAACTGGCAGGGGCTGGTTGAGTCCGTGACGCTGCCGAAATTTACCCGCAAATTTGAGAAGTATCGCGGCGGCGGCATGGCCGGTGCGGTGGATATCGACATGGGCCTGGACGATGGCGCGCTGGATACGGAATTCACCGTGGGCGGCACTGAATCGCAGCTGTTTAAGCAGATGGGTGCCACCACGGTGGACGGCATTCAGCTGCGCTTTACCGGCTCCATTCAGCGTGACGACACCGGCGAAGTGCAGGCGGTCGAGCTGGTCACGCGCGGACGCTATAAAGAGCTGGATTCCGGCGAATGGAAAACCGGCGAATCCAGTACCACCAAAGTGTCCGCAACCAACAGCTACGCAAAGCTGACCATCAATGGTGAAGTGGTTTACGAGATCGACATCGTGAACATGATCCACATTGTGGACGGCAAGGACCTGATGGAAGAGCACCGCAACGCGCTGGGCCTGTAATCACACCGGCAGGCGCTGAGCCTGCCGCTTATCTCGCTTTTTAAACGGAATCACATCATGACAGACAAAACTGCACCAAACGAAAAGGCCGTTGAACTGGACACCCCAATCCTGCGCGGCAAAACAGAAATCACCTCCGTCACCGTGCGCAAGCCGCAGTCCGGTGCGCTGCGCGGCATCCGCCTGCAGGCGCTGCTGGACATGGACGTGAACGCACTGATGACAGTGCTGCCGCGCATTACCACCCCGGCACTGACCACGCAGGAAATTAACGAAATGGACCCCGCCGATCTGGTCAGCCTGTCGGTAGAGGTGGTCACTTTTTTGCTGAAGAAGTCGGTGCTGTCGGATTTAGCGACGGCCTGACGGTAGACGATCTGGTGGCGGACATCGCCACCGTCTTTCACTGGCCGCCCTCCGTTACCGAGTCCATGACGCTGACGGAGGTTCTGGAGTGGCGGCACAAAGCAATCCTGCGACACAGGGCCAGCGATGAGTGATAAAAATCTGCGTCTGCAGGTTGTGCTGGGCGCGGTCGATAAGCTGACCCGCCCCTTCCGCAGCGCCCGGGACAGCACCCGCGAGCTGGCTGGCACCCTGCGCGATACCCGTAACACCCTCAAAGAGCTGGACGCACAGGCCGGGCGTATTGACGGCTTCCGTAAAACCCGCTCACAGCTTGCCATCACCGCTAACAATCTTAAGGCCGCCCGCGAAGAAGCGGCGCGGCTGGCCGTGCAGTTCACGGAAACCAACAGACCGACCGCCGCGCAGGCCCGCGTGCTGGAGCAGGCGAAAAACCGCGCCAGCCAGCTGCAGCAGACCTACAACGGGCTGCGTCTTTCGGTGCAGCGTCAGCGTGAGGCGCTGGGCGCTGCCGGTATCGACACGAAGAAACTGAGCCAGGCACAGCGCGAGCTGAAAAGTCAGGCTGACGAGGCGCGCGCCGCCATTGACCGGCAGCAGCTGTCGCTTAAAAAGCTGGGAGAGCGGCAGGCAAAACTGAGCGCGGTTCGTGAGCGATATTCCCGTTCGCTTGAGGTACGCGACCGCGTAGCCGGTGCCGGAGCGGCAACGTCTGCCGCCGGGCTGGCGATGGGTGCGCCGGTGCTGGCCGCCGTGAAGTCTTCAGCGGCAATGGAAGACGCCATGAAGGGCGTGGCAAAGCAGGTTAACGGACTGCGCGACGACAAAGGAAACCGCACAAAACAGTTCTATGACATGCAGGCCGCCATCAAGGCCGCCAGTGAGCAGCTGCCGATGGAAAACGGCGCGATTGACTACGCCGCGCTGGTTGAGGGCGGCGCGCGCATGGGCGTGACGAACCAGAACGACTCCTATGAGGACCAGAAACGCGACCTGATGGCCTTTGCCACCACGGCGGCGAAGGCCTCGACCGCGTTTGAGCTGCCCGCCGGTGAGCTGGCTGAAGGGCTGGGCAAGATTGCGCAGCTGTACAAAATCCCCACCCGCAACATCGAGCAGCTGGGCGACGCGCTGAACTACCTGGACGATAACGCCATGTCCAAAGGTTCAGACATCATCGACGTGCTGCAGCGCATGGGCGGCGTGGCTGACAGGCTGGACTACCGCAAAGCGGCCGCGCTTGGTTCGACCTTCCTCAGCCTGGGCGCGACGTCGGAAACCGCCGCCAGTGCAGCGAATGCAATGGTGCGCGAGCTGTCCGTAGCCACCATGCAGAGCGACCGGTTTATGGACGGCATGGATCTGCTGAAACTGGACCCGGCGAAGATTGAAAAGCAGATGACCACGGACGCAATGGGCACCATCCAGCGCGTGCTGGAAAAGGTCAACAACCTGCCTAAAGACAAACGCCTGACGGCTATGACGATGGTATTCGGCAAGGAGTACGGCAAGGACGCGGCCAAACTCGCTAACAACATGCCGGAGCTGAGGCGACAGCTGCAGCTGACGCAGGGCGACGGGGCGAAAGGCTCCATGCAGAAAGAGTCGGACATCAATAAGGACTCGCTTTCTGCACAGTGGATGCTGACCAAAACCGGCGTATCTAACACCATGAGCGGCCTGGGCGACTCCCTGCGCACGCCGCTGATGGACATCATGAATATGGTGAAGAAAGTCACCGGCGTGACCCGCCGCTGGGTGGAAAATAACAAGGAGCTGGCGGGAACACTGGTAAAAGCTGCAGCAGTTATATCGGTGATTGTGCTGGCGCTGGGTACGCTCATGATCGGCCTTGCAGCTGTGCTGGGGCCGATGGCGCTGCTACGACTCAGCTTTAACGTGCTGGGGATAAAAGCATTTAGCTCATTCGGGCTGATTAAAAGCGCCATCGGCATCGTGGGGAAAAGTGTGCTGTGGCTGGGGCGGCTGATGTTCGCAAACCCGATTCTGGCCATTATCGGGCTGATTGCCGCCGGGGCGCTGCTGATCTGGCAGAACTGGGACACGCTGGGCCCGAAACTTGCCGCCATGTGGGACGCTATCAGCACAAAGATCAGCAGCATCTGGACAGCGATCCGCACCTACATCAGCACAAAGTGGGGGGAGATTGTTTCCGACGCGAAGGCGCTGCCCGCGCGTTTTCAGGAAGCAGGTTCACAGATGATTGACGGCCTGATTGCGGGTATCAGCCAGAAATGGGATGCGATTAAAAACAAGCTGTCGTCCCTGACCGACTACCTGCCGGATTTCCTCAAGCCGGGTGGCGATAAGTCCGGCGGGCCGCAGCTGCCGCGACCGGCAACAGTAAACACGGGCGGCGGTGTATCCCTGCTGCCGGGCGGATTTCCCGGATTTGCTGGCATGTACGACAGTGGCGGCTTTATCCCATCCGGGCAGTTCGGCGTGGCCGGTGAAAATGGGCCGGAACTGGTCAGTGGTCCGGCGAACGTGACCAGCCGCCGGAGCACTGCACGGCTGGCAGCACTGGCGGCGCTGACGCTGGGTGGTGCCGGGGCGACGGCAGAGGCGAAACCGCTGCACCCGCTCAGCCTGCCGGTTCAGGCGTACCGGCAGGAAGCGCCGCGCATGAGTGGCAATGCTACACAGGGAACTGCGCCACAAATTCATGCCTCCTTCACCATCGTGCAGCAGCCGGGACAGAGCCAGCAGGATCTGGTTGATGAGGTGATGCGCAGGCTGGAAGCAAAAGAACGGCAGGCGCAGGCCCGTGCCCGCAGTAGTTACAGTGACAGGGGAGGATTTGAGGGATGATGATGACGCTGGGCTTATTTGTTTTCATGCTGAGGACGGTGCCTTATCAGGAACTGCAGTATCAGCGCAGCTGGCGTTTCCCGTCTAACAGCCGGGTAGGCGTGCGGCCATCGCTGCAGTTCTTAGGTCCTGACAATGACACGCTGACGCTTTCCGGCGTGCTGCTGCCGGAGATTACCGGCGGCAGGATGTCCCTGTTCGCGCTGGAGCAGATTGCAGAGCTGGGCCGCGCGTGGCCGCTGATTGAGGGCAGCGGGACAATTTACGGCATGTTCGTGATTGAAAGCCTGAGTCAGACCAAAGCGGAGTTCTTCAGCAGCGGCGTGTGCCGCCGCATTGAATTCACGCTGACGCTGAAGCGCACCGATGAATCGCTGGGCGAGATGTTCGGCAGCCTCAGCGATCAGCTTTCTGCCATGCAGGGCGCAGCAGTTACCACCGCCGGTAAGGTCAGCGCCGCTGCGGGAGGATTATTCTCATGATGACAACCCCGTGGATTAACGGCCAGCAGAATTCCCCCGCGTTCCGCCTGACGATGGACGGTGCAGACATCACGCAGAAGCTGGAAAAGCGCCTGCTGAGCCTGACGCTCACTGATAACCGGGGCTTTGAAGCGGATCAGCTGGATATCGAGCTGGACGACGCGGACGGCCAGCTGCAGCTGCCGCGCCGGGGCGTTGTGCTGTCGCTGTCGCTGGGCTGGCAGGATGGGCCACTTTTCCCGAAAGGCAGTTATACCGTTGACGAAATCGAGCACAGCGGCACACCTGACCGGCTGACGCTGCGGGCGCGCAGCGCCGACTTCCGGCAGACGCTCAACACTAAGCGCGAGAAGTCCTGGCACAAAACCACAGCAGGCGAAATTGTCCGGGATATTGCCGGGCGCCATAAGCTGAAGGCGGCAATGGGTGAGGACATGGCGGCCACAGAAATTGACCACCTTGATCAAACCAACGAATCAGACGCCAGCTTTCTGATGCGGCTGGCTAAACAGTGCGGCGCAGTGGCCTGTGTCAAGGACGGCAATTTGCTGTTTATCCGCCAGGGACAGGGGAAGACGGCAAGCGGTAAGGCGCTGCCGGTGATTACCCTTCAGCGCAGGGACGGGGACAGCCACCGCTTCACCCTGGCGGACCGCGACTCATACACCGGCGTGATCGCCAGCTGGCTGCACACCCGCGAACCGGTAAAGAAGCCTGTAGCGAAGGTGAAGCGCAGGCGACGTAAAACCACGACGAAGAAAAAGAAAGAGCCGGAGGCGAAGCAGGGGGATTACCTGATCGGCACGGATGAAAACGTACTGGTGCTTAGCCGCACTTACGCGAACCGTGGCAACGCCGAACGAGCGGCAAAAATGCAGTGGGAACGCCTGCAGCGCGGTGTGGCAACATTTTCCATTCAGCTGGCAAAGGGGCGCGCGGAGCTATACACGGAAATGCCGGTGAAGGTCAGCGGCTTCAAACAGCAGGTAGATGCCGGGGAATGGATCATTACAACGCTGACGCACAGCCTGAGCGCTGATAATGGATTTACTACCAGTATCGAACTGGAAGTGAAGATTGACTCATTAGAAATGGAATAAGACTTACAAAAGTTCTCAAAAGAGATACAATTCATCGAAAAGTTCGTAAAAGAGTTCAACTGCGAGGTGTATAAAATAATGATGAATTGTCCAATATGCGGTAATGCGGCTCATACTCGCAGCAGCACTCAAATTTCCAAAGAGACAAAAGAACGTTACAACCAGTGCCAGAACATCAACTGCAGTTGTACTTTTAAGTCATTAGAAACAGTGTCATCAATCATTATGATGCCTGGGGAGGTGAAGCCAGTGCCACCACATCCAGGCCGTGACCATCAGCAGTTACTTTGGTTATGACCGCGAAGGCAAAAAAAAATCACCCGCTCAAGCGGGTATTTTTTTGCCTGCAGATAATAAATTATGCCGCCAACTTGCCGCCATTTAGAAAAAATCCTGCATTTAACTTTATGTATTTATTTGTTTTTTTTAATTGCATTCAAAATAGACCGATTTTCATGCAGATAACACTCTGTAAATACTGACTCTGGCGCAATTGTACCAGAAGCGCTGCTGAATCAGGCATAATGAGCATGATTTTACACCAGACGGCGGAGATAACGTGCAGGACAGCGAACTGACAGAACAGTTTCTTGATGCGCTCTGGATTGAACGCAATCTGGCGCAGAACACGCTCGCCTCCTATCGTCAGGATCTGCAGACGCTGACCGGCTGGCTGACGCATCACGGGCTGACATTACTCAGCGTGACGCCGCTGGATCTGCAGCAGTTTCTGGCCGAACGGCTGGAGGGCGGCTACAAGGCGACCAGCTCAGCGCGGCTGTTGAGCGCGATGCGTCGTCTGTTTCAGTATCTTTACCGCGAAAAGCTGCGGCCGGACGACCCGAGCGCGCTGCTTTCCGCGCCTAAACTGCCGCAGCGGCTGCCGAAAGATCTCACTGAGGCGCAGGTTGAGCGGCTATTGCAGGCTCCCGATACACACATCCCGCTGGAGCTGCGCGACAAGGCGATGCTGGAACTGCTCTACGCCACCGGATTGCGCGTCTCCGAGCTGACCGGCCTGACGCTCAGCGATATCAGCCTGCGCCAGGGTGTCGTCCGCGTCATCGGTAAAGGGGATAAAGAGCGCCTGGTGCCTTTAGGTGAAGAAGCGGTTTACTGGCTGGAGCAATATATGGAACATGGCCGGCCCTGGCTGCTTAACGGTCAGACGCTGGACGTGCTGTTTCCCAGCAATCGGGCACAGCAGATGACACGGCAGACCTTCTGGCATCGCATCAAGCATTACGCCACGCTGGCAGGCATCGACGGCGAAAAGCTATCGCCGCATGTGTTGCGCCATGCCTTTGCGACCCATCTGCTGAACCATGGTGCCGATCTGCGTGTCGTACAGATGTTGCTGGGACACAGCGATCTCTCCACTACCCAGATTTATACGCACGTTGCGACTGAGCGTCTGCGACAGTTGCATCAACAACACCATCCGCGGGCCTGAACCGCGGCCATAAGGACAAAAATGAACAAGCATTTCGCGATGCTGGCCCTGTTAGCCAGCGCCTTTTCCGGTCTGGCCCATGCCGATGACAGCGCTATTCAGCAATCACTTAAAAAGCTCGGTCTGAACCAGACAGAGATCGGCCCCTCACCGCTGCCTGGTTTTAAAACTGTGCTCTCGGAAAGCGGTGTGCTTTACGTCACCGATGACGGCAAGCACATGATTCAGGGGCCGCTCTATGATGTCAGCGGCAAACAGCCGGTTAACGTTACAAACCAGCTACTGGACAAAAAGGTTGAGGCGCTGGTGCCGGAAATGATCGTCTATAAAGCGCCGAAAGAGCAGCATGTGATAACGGTCTTCACCGATATCACCTGTGGCTACTGCCACAAGCTGCACGAGCAGATGGCCGACTACAATGCGCTGGGCATTACCGTGCGCTACCTGGCGTTCCCGCGTGAAGGTCTGAACGGTCAGACTGAGCCGGCAATGAAAGCGATCTGGTGTAGCGCCGATCGCAATAAAGCGTTCGATGAGGCGATGAAAGGCAATGCGCCGAAAATGGCCGCGCCGGACAGCTGCAAAATCGACATTGCCCGGCACTATAAACTGGGTGTGCTGTTCGGTATTCAGGGCACGCCTGCAATGCTCACTGACACCGGCATGATGATCCCGGGCTACCAGTCGCCGCAGGAGCTGAAGCAGGTGCTGGACAATCAGAAACGTGGTGGGTAATCGGTGGTAAAACAGGATGTAGAACTTCGTCGCCGGGAGGTGGCCGTTGACGATGCGCTTCCGGCCAGCCTGCCGCCGTTGCTGAAACGCCTCTACCTGCAACGCGGCGTGCGTGACGCCGCTGAGCTGGAACGCGGCGCCAGAAATCTGCTGCCGTTTCAGTCCCTGAGCGGGATTGATGACGCGGTGGCGCTGCTGCATGCGGCGCTGCTGGATGGCCGTCGCATTATGGTAGTAGGCGACTTCGATGCCGATGGCGCAACCAGTACCGCGCTGACGGTAATGGCGCTGCGCAGTATGGGCGGCAGCAATGTGCAGTATCTGGTGCCCAATCGCTTTGAAGATGGCTATGGCCTCAGCCCGGAAGTGGTTGAACAGGCGCGCGCGCGCGGTGCCGCGCTGATCCTGACGGTCGACAATGGCATCTCCTCCCACGCAGGCGTTGAGTGCGCGCATCAGTACGGCATTCCGGTTCTGATTACCGACCACCATCTGCCGGGCGAAACGCTGCCCGCCGCAGAGGCGATCGTCAATCCCAATCTGCCTGACTGCGACTTCCCCTCACGCGCCCTTGCCGGTGTTGGTGTCGCGTTCTATCTGATGCTGGCCCTGCGCGCCCACTTGCGTACTCAGGGCTGGTTTGGGGCCACCCGCGCGGAACCCAACCTGGCAGAGATGCTGGATCTGGTGGCGCTCGGCACGGTCGCTGATGTGGTGCCGCTCGACGTGAATAACCGCATTCTGGTGTGGCAGGGACTCAGCCGGATTCGGGCCGGAAAATGCCGGCCAGGCATCCGTGCGCTGCTGGAGATTGCCAATCGCGATGCCCGCCAGTTAGCGGCCAGCGATCTCGGGTTTGCGCTGGGTCCCCGGCTCAACGCTGCAGGTCGCCTTGACGATATGTCGGTAGGCGTGGCGCTGCTCATGACAGACGATCTCAGCCAGGCGCGGATGCTGGCCAGCGAGCTGGATGCGCTCAATCAAACCCGGAAAGAGATCGAGCAGGGCATGCAGAGCGAAGCACTGGCGCTCTGTCAGGCGCTGGAGCGTGAACAGCGTGACCTGCCGCTGGGGCTGGCTTTCTATCATCCCGAATGGCATCAGGGCGTGGTGGGGATCCTCGCGTCACGCCTGAAAGAGCGTTTTCACCGCCCGGTGATTGCTTTTGCGCCAGCGGGCGATGGCACACTGAAAGGGTCGGGCCGCTCGATTGCTGGTCTGCATCTGCGCGATGCGCTGGAGCGGCTGGATACGCTGAATCCGGGCCTGATGCTGAAGTTTGGCGGCCACGCGATGGCGGCAGGCCTGTCGCTGGAGACGGAACGCTATGAGGAATTTCGTCAGCGCTTTGCCGAACTGGTGGGTGAGTGGCTGGATGGTGAATCCCTCCAGGGCATCATCTGGTCAGATGGCGCGCTGCAGCCGCAGGAGTTCTCACTGCAGACGGCGGAGATGCTGCGCGAAGCGGGTCCCTGGGGCCAGGCCTTCCCGGAACCCGCATTTGACGGCAAATTTAAGCTGCTGCAACAGCGGCTGGTGGGCGAGCGGCATCTGAAAGTGATGGTCGAGCCGCTTGAGGGCGGGCCGCTGATCGACGGTATCGCTTTCAATGTCGATACGACGCTGTGGCCTGACAGCAGCGTCCGGCAGGTCGAACTGGCCTACAAACTGGATATCAATGAGTATCGCGGCAACCGCTCGGTGCAGCTGATCATTGACCATCTCAGGCCGCTGAACTGAATCAGCCAGACGCGGCGTCAGCGGAAATGGCGGACGCGCGTCAGGGCGATGACTCTTCCTTCAGCCCCAGCAAAAACCAGAATGGCGTCATGACCTGCAGGCATCGGGAACAGGTCATGCAGCCACGGCATCTGCCCGCTGTCTCAACGCTACAATCTGCCGACAGTTTCGGGTAAACTTACAGGTTAATTTTCCTGTCCCATCGAACATAAGAAAGACGCCAAAGCCATGTTTGAAATCAACCCGGTCAAAAACCGTATTCAGGACCTCAGTGAGCGCAGCGACGTTCTTCGGGGGTATCTTTGACTACGATGCCAAGAAAGAACGCCTCGAAGAAGTAAACGCGGAGCTGGAACAGCCCGATGTCTGGAACGAGCCTGAGCGAGCGCAGGCGCTGGGCAAAGAGCGATCCTCGCTGGAAGCGATCGTACAGACGCTGGAGCAGATGTCTCAGGGTCTGGAAGATGTGCAGGGCCTGCTTGAGCTGGCCGTTGAAGCCGAAGATGAAGAGACCTTCAACGAAGCCGTTGCCGAGCTGGATGGCCTTGAAAGCAAGCTGGGCGAGCTGGAATTCCGCCGCATGTTCTCCGGTCAGTATGACAGCGCCGACTGTTACATCGATCTGCAGGCCGGTTCCGGCGGCACCGAAGCGCAGGACTGGGCCAGCATGCTGATGCGTATGTATCTGCGTTGGGCAGAAGCCAAAGGCTTCAAGACCGAAATTATCGAAGAGTCTGAAGGTGAAGTCGCGGGCATTAAATCTGTGACCATTCGCGTGTCAGGCGACTACGCCTTTGGCTGGTTACGGACCGAAACGGGCGTGCATCGCTTGGTGCGTAAAAGCCCGTTCGACTCTGGCGGCCGTCGTCACACCTCTTTTAGCTCCGCCTTTATCTATCCGGAAGTGGATGATGATATCGACATCGATATCAACCCTGCTGACCTGCGTATTGACGTCTACCGCGCATCCGGTGCGGGCGGCCAGCACGTAAACCGGACAGAGTCCGCCGTACGTATTACCCATATTCCAACCGGCACAGTGACCCAGTGTCAGAACGACCGCTCTCAGCACAAGAATAAAGATCAGGCAATGAAGCAGATGAAAGCGAAGCTGTATGAGCTTGAGATGCAGAAGAAAAACGCTGAGAAACAGGCACTGGAAGACAATAAGTCCGACATCGGTTGGGGAAGTCAGATCCGTTCTTACGTTCTTGATGATGCACGCATCAAGGATCTGCGCACTGGCGTAGAAACACGTAACACCCAGGCGGTGCTGGACGGCGATCTGGATCGATTCATTGAAGCTAGTTTAAAAGCAGGGTTATAAGGAACCGACATGTCTGAACAAGAACCGCAGAGCGCTGATGCCGCCGTAGAGTTAAATAATGAACTGAAAACGCGTCGCGAAAAGCTCGGCGTACTGCGTGCTAATGGCGTGGCGTTCCCTAATGACTTCCGTCGCGACAGCCTGTCAAATCAGCTGCATGAGCAGTATGACGAGAAGAGCAATGAAGAGCTCGACGATCTCGGTATTGAAGTCAGTGTTGCCGGGCGCATGATGACCCGCCGTATTATGGGTAAAGCCTCGTTCGTGACCCTGCAGGATGTGGGTGGCCGCATTCAGCTCTACGTTGCGCGTGACGATCTGGCCGAAGGCATCTACAACGAGCAGTTCAAAAAGTGGGATCTCGGCGATATTCTCGGCGCGCGCGGTAAACTGTTCAAAACGAAAACCGGCGAACTGTCGATTCACTGTTCTGAACTGCGCCTGCTGACCAAAGCCCTGCGTCCGCTGCCAGACAAGTTCCACGGCCTGGCCGATCAGGAAACCCGTTACCGTCAGCGTTACCTCGATCTCATCGCCAATGATGAGTCGCGCAACACTTTCAAAATTCGTTCGCAGATCATGGCTGGCATTCGTCAGTTCATGGTGGGCCGCGACTTTATGGAAGTGGAAACGCCTATGATGCAGGTGATCCCGGGCGGGGCGTCTGCGCGTCCTTTCATCACCCATCACAATGCGCTGGATATCGATATGTATCTGCGTATTGCGCCAGAGCTTTACCTGAAGCGTCTGGTGGTGGGCGGATTCGATCGTGTGTTCGAGATCAACCGTAACTTCCGTAACGAAGGCATTTCGCCGCGCCATAACCCTGAGTTCACCATGATGGAACTCTATATGGCCTACGCGGATTACAAAGATCTGATCGAGCTGACCGAAAGCCTGTTCCGTACCCTGGCGCAGGATGTGCTGGGCAGCACGGTCGTGCCTTATGGCGAGCAGGTGTTTGACTTCGGTAAGCCGTTTGAAAAACTGACCATGCGCGAAGCGATCAAGAAATATCGTCCGGAAACGGACCTGACCGATCTGGAAGATTTCGACAAAGCGGTCGCGATTGCTCAATCACTGCATATCAAAGTCGAGAAGAGCTGGGGCCTGGGCCGCGTCGTCACGGAGATCTTCGAAGAGACCGCAGAAGCGCATCTGATCCAGCCGACCTTTATCACCGAATATCCGGCTGAAGTCTCCCCGCTGGCGCGTCGTAACGATGTGAACCCTGAAATTACCGATCGCTTTGAGTTCTTTATTGGTGGTCGCGAAATCGGTAACGGCTTCTCCGAGCTGAATGATGCTGAAGATCAGGCGGAACGTTTCCTGCAGCAGGTGAATGCCAAAGATGCGGGTGACGATGAAGCGATGTTCTATGATGAAGACTATGTGACCGCACTGGAACATGGTCTGCCGCCAACGGCGGGTCTGGGTATCGGGATTGATCGCATGGTAATGCTGTTTACCAACAGCCACACTATCCGCGACGTCATTCTGTTCCCGGCACTGCGCCCAGGCAGCAAATAAACTCAGCGCACAGGCGCCCGTAACGCTGCACCTGAAAGGCCTGCAAAGGCTGATTAGGGTGCATTTTTTTTGTCTTAAATCGGGTGATAATGCGTCTGTTTATACCGCTGTTCCATCCCGCGTGTACCTTTCTGAAAAGCAGCTGTGACGTCAGAACGCTTAAGGTTACGCCTCCCGTACCGGTAATAACACGTGAGGGCACAGGTTAAAAGATTAAAAGAGAATTGATCAACATTTGAAATGAGAGTGAGTGGCCAGAATTAAATGAAGTGCCTGTTTTCTGGCGCTGATAGATTAATTGTTTAATTAAAAATAATAAGTAAAAAGTCATCAAAAAACCTCAGGTTAAAAAAATAAGGAAGATTCCCATCCAGGCATCTGCCAGAATTTTAGTGCAATATGATGTTTAATGTTATGTAAAGTATGTTCACACTCTGATTTAAACGTTTTGCTTTTGTAAATAAATCTTTGAATTTAGTATTTTTTGTGGCTCGTTTTTCTCTGCCTGCTGTTTATAATTTCAGTTTTAATTACACAGGTTATTAATTGGGAGTTGGTGTTAAATTTTCCCTGGCATTTTTAGCTCAAAATTTGAAAGTATTGATTATAAAATAGCTCGCCGACTCAACAGAGAGGCAAAGTGCATGCTGTAGCTCTTCAAACGAAAAATAATCTATTGGGTTGCTGATAATGAATAGCGAAATCTTTATTCTGGATAATGATATCTATTTAATAAACGGATTAAGAGAGATTATGAAGGCTGATTTTTCAATCAGTAATAAGAGCATACTAATCAGGCAGGTTAGCCTCATTGAGTTGATGAATATTGATGGCAGATATAAAGCATTAAAAAAACACAGTATTGCTATTGTCCCTGAGAATCGATACGAAACACTGAGCATCTTTGCAGGCATGGAACAGATAAAAATGGTGCCCGCCAGTGTCAGTATAGCGACAATGGCGGCTTTACTTCATGATGTTGCCATTTCAGGTTCGCATTCGGGCTGGGTAAATATCCGTCACCAGCTCTGCCTGACTGCTAAAGAAAGGCGCTACTGCTATATGGTATTCAGAGGCATATCTAATAAAAAAATTGCCCGTTATTTTCAGTGCACAGAGAAGAATGTCAGCTATCTGAAAAGGAAAATTATGTCAAAATGGCAATGCAAAAATAGTCTGGATTTTTATAAAACCGTAACCTACTTTTACAGCGATAAAGACAGCCTGCATGGTGAGTCCGGTATTGCGTAAATTCGTTAGTTTTTTGAAAGATCCGGCTGGACAACGGGGGGATTATCCTGCGTTCAGCCGGTCGGTATCTTTTATCTGCAAAGAAAAACCACGGCGAAGCCTGGTCAGGACTGCCAGAAACTTCTTAACATCATCGATTGCGCCTGCAACATCAGTCAGAATGAAAGCCTGGTACATTCAGAATAACCCTCCCGTTTTCATTGCTGATTTATTGTCCCTCATAACGTGATAAACAGGAACTTCACTCTCTGTTTACGTCCTTTTCATTATCCGGGCCTGGCTGACAACCTCTTTTCGCCTTTCCTGTGATGCCTTCACGCGCTATTTCTGTCGCGAAGCATAAAATGAGACAGACTGCGGAAAAGATATTCTGAAGAGCTTAATGAGCGGGTTCAGGCTGTCAGGCTTCACATCATTGATATCGGGAAGGGGCTGCCGCTATTTAGCGGGCTGAACGGAACGATTAGCATTCAGTAACACTCAAAGGCACTAATCGCAGCGTTTTCCCTCCGGGTTAGCCCTGCAGACAGAAACGCAAATGTTTCATCCTTTATCGTCTTAATGTGAGATGCGAGGTCAGAATAAGCCTGATGCAGCGCGTTAATCATTCTTATCCGCACTGAAGCACAGTCCATTTTGGGAACAGAACAGCTTTCCTACTGATACCTGTAACGTTGAGTCTATCCTGCCACCCCGTTCTGTGCGCATCAAACCCCAGGAAATATCCTAAATTATCCTGGCCGGATTTAATAAATCCTTAACGTTTAAAAGGGCGGAAATAATAGAGTGACGCCTGTTCATTCCAGTTTGACAATGAAAATGGCTTATCAGAGCCATCCTGTCTGGATAATTCCTATTCACATGCTGTTTCATTTTTTCACGGGCTGAAGGTATAAATACGTCCGTCATAAGCACGTCCGTATGACGATAAAGGCAGGGGGCCTTTATCTTAGTATTAACTATAAAAAAGCGACCCATTATTAATGGGTCAGTTTTTTATGTGGCAATCTCTGCTTTATCAAATGGCAGAATTTACTTTAAGGATGAGAGAAATGAAAAAGATTAAACTGGCGATGATTATGGGTATGACCCTGGCAAGCGGCACCGTATTTGCAGCCGACCAGGGCCACGGCGTGGTTAACTTCAAAGGCGAAATTATTGAAGCGCCTTGCTCAATCTCTGCTGACTCCGTTGAGCAGACCGTTGACCTGGGTCAGGTGACAAGTTCAACGCTGAAAGGCGGTAAATCATCTTCTCCGGTAGCTTTCTCAATTAAACTGCAGGACTGTGATGTCTCTTCGCTGGCCAAAAAAACGGTCACGGCGACTTTTACCGGTAAAGCCGCAAGTTTTGATTCTACCTCTTCATTACTGGCGCTGAGCGGTACGGCTTCAGGCGCAGGGATTGCTATCACTGATGATGGCAAAAAACCTATTAAGCTGGGCATGGCCAGCACGCCTTTCACGTTCAACAATGCGTCCACTAGCGATACTCTGCAAAGTGCTACTCTGCAATATGCTGCCTACCTGCAGGGGGCTGCTGATAATACGCAGAACCCTATCATTGCAGGTCAGTTCACCAGCGTCGCTAACTTTACGCTGGCCTACGAGTAAAATCTGACCCTTGCAAGCAGGCGTTAAGTCGCCTGCTTTTTTAACGTGCAATATGCGCATCGGTTATCCGGTGACCAGTGAAAAGAAAATATTTCTTGTCAGCGGGATTTTTAGTCATTCTGGTTTATTCGTCTGCCAGTGACGCTGAACAGGGGGCATGTTCAGTCTGCAGACAGATCATGGATTTTAGCAGGATTATTGGTATTAACAGGCGTTATAAACGTCAAAGCATTTAACTCTTCCGTTAACCGCAGTAACCCATGATGAGCTGGAAACGTGAAAATCATTCAGAATGGTGTTATCAGGTATTTGATACAGCTGTCATACAGCTAACGGATGCGCCGTCTGAAGAATTTTAATGAAATTATAACCAACAGATTTTTTTGCATACCAGAAGAAGATAATGCGAGTCAGATATCCAGCAGTACAGGGAATCTGTCAGAGCACGAAAGATGATTTTTTACCAGGATCCCGAACCCGGCAGTATGATTCTTTAATTTAATTTTCGATTGGTAGCAGATGATAATTCTGACCAGGGATTGTTCAGATTACCATTCGTTTAAAATGGATTATTACTGATGAATGTAAAGCGTAAAAAAACAGAGTTGCAAAAAGCAAACAGTAAAGTTCACCCTTTATTTATCAGTGCACTGTTCGTTTTAGGCAGTAATTTTAATGTCGAAGCAGCAGAGTCTTTAAGCGAACAGGATATTCAGTTTAACACTGACGTGCTGGATGTCCGGGATCGTCAGCATATTGATCTGAGCCATTTTTCACGGGCAGGCTATCTGATGCCAGGAAAATATCACATGGTGCTACGTGTAAACCATCACCAGTTAAATGAAATTGATGTGGAATTTAAGGCTCCCGAGGATGATCCCAGTGGCAGTGAACCCTGCATCACTGCGGCGATTGCAGAGCAGATCGGCCTGAAAAAGAGTGCGGAAAAACAGTTAGCCTGGCAAAGGGGCGGACAATGTGTTGACCTCGCTTCGTTACCTGGCGCGCAGGCAAAAGGAAATCTGGCTGAAAACGCGCTGGATATTTCTATTCCGCAGGTTTATATCGAATACATTTCTGACAGCTGGGATCCACCTTCGCGCTGGGATCAGGGCATCGCTGGCGGGATTTTTGACTATAGCCTGAACGCACTCAACAAAACGCATGGTGAAAACAATACAAACGAACAGGATCTCAGCGGCAATGGTGTGGTCGGTATCAATGCCGGACCCTGGCGATTACGTGGTGACTGGCAGGGAAATTATAACCATCGCACCGGGTCTGGAAAACCGTCGCAGCATAGCCTGAGAATGAGCCGGTACTATATGTATCGTGCTCTTGGCGATCTGGGCGCCAGACTGACACTGGGTGAGAACTACTTCTTTTCTGATATCTTCGATAGTTTTCGGTTTATGGGTGCCAGCCTGATTTCAGATGACGGTATGCTGCCGCCTAATCTGCGTGGCTATGCGCCTGAAGTCAGCGGTGTAGCCAAAACAGATGCAAAAGTGACAGTCAGGCAGGAGGGGCGGGTCATTTATGAAACTCAGGTTGCCGCAGGCCCGTTTCGCATACAGGATTTAAGTTCAGCCGTCTCCGGTACGTTAGACGTCCAGATTAAAGAGCAGGACGGCACTGTTCGTACGTTTCAGATCAACACGTCCAATATCCCTTATCTGACGCGGCCTGGTCTTGTACGGTACAAAATGGCCATTGGCCAGCCATCTGATTATTTACGGCAGACCCGTGGCCCGGGATTCGCGAGTAGTGAATTTTCATGGGGTATCAATAACGGCTGGTCACTCTATGGCGGCTCAATCCTGGGCGGTAATTACAATGCACTCTCTCTGGGAATTGGGCGGGACTTACTGGCGCTTGGCGCACTCTCAGTTGACGTGACGCAGTCGCGCGCCCGTTTTCCTGACCGAAGCAGTAAAGCAGGCGAATCTTACAGAATGAGTTATTCCAAGCGTTTTGAGGAGTTGAACAGTCAGGTGACTTTTGCCGGCTATCGCTTTTCAGAACGAGACTATCTCAGCATGTCCCAGTATCTGGAATTACGTTATCTGGGCACCAATATTGGCCAGGGTAAAGAACTCTATACCGTAACCTTAAATAAGCAATTTGAATCGGCAGGCCTGAGCAGTTATTTAAACTACAGTCATCAGACCTATTGGGATCGGCCAGAAAACGATAACTACACGTTCTCGCTGGCGAAGTATTTTGATTTTATGCGCTTGAAGAATCTTAGCGTAAACGTCACTGCGTACCGTTCAGTCTACAACGGTACGCATGATGACGGCGCTTATATGATGCTGAGTGTTCCCTGGGGAAATAACGCTTCAGTCAGTTACAGTAACCAATACTTTAAAGGCCGTGATTCTCATAATATTAATTACAGTCAGAGAATCGATAACAACAGTAATTATCAGATCAGTGCGAGTATCGGTTCTGATGGCAGAGCTGGCGCGGGCGGTTTTTATACACGCGATGGCGACTTAAGCAGTGTAACGGCAACTGCCAGCTATAACGACAGTCATTACAGTGCGGTCGGATTGTCATTGCAGGGCGGGGTTACAGCGACGGCAAAAGGCGTGGCATTGCACCGTGTTACGACACTGGGAGGCACCCGGATGATGATCGACACAGACGGCGTGTCTGGCGTTCCGCTCGTCGGTAATGGCGGGGTGAGCCACAGTAATTTCGCGGGTAAAGGGGTAATTGGCGATTTAAATAATTATTACCGTAGCACTGTTCGCATCGATCTTGACAGGCTGGCTGATAATGTCGATGCAACACGTTCAGTGGTACAAAGTTCGCTGACAGAAGGTGCAATTGGCTACAGAAAAATGGGTGTTATTGCGGGTGAAAAAGCAATGGCTATTGTCAGGCTCTCAGATGGGAAATCTCCTCCTTTGGGCGCGATTATTGAAAACAGTCATGGTTACCAGACCGGTATTGTTAATGAAGATGGCAGTGTCTGGTTAACCGGAATCAATGCGGGTGAAAAAATGAACGTTAAGTGGGACGGGAAAGAACAATGCAATATTGTTTTGCCCAGACCTTTGCCTTCTTTAACTAACGCTTTGCTTTTACCCTGTGAAACAGTCGTCGGGAATGAGATTTCCTCTGGCATTATTGAGTGAGGTTTGGAATGAAATGTAAACTTGTATCCTCTTTTTTTATCAGCCTGTTTGTCGGGACGGCGTTTATGCATCAGGCCAATGCTGCCATCGCACTGGATCGTACACGCATCGTCTATGATGGCGGCAATAAATCAATGAGCGTAAGCATCACAAATAAAAATAAAGAGCTGCCTTATCTGGCACAGGGATGGATAGAAGATGCGGAAGGGAAGAAAATTGACTCCCCGTTTATTCTGCTGCCACCCTTGCAGCGTATTGAGCCTTCAGCGAAAAGTCAGTTAAAAATTCAGTCGGTGGGTGGCGTAAACCTGCTGAAGCAGGATAAAGAAACGCTCTTTTACTTTAACCTGCGTGAGATTCCACCGAAAAGTAACAAGCCAAATACCCTGCAGATTGCCCTGCAGACGCGGATAAAAATGTTTTACCGTCCTCACGCCCTGATGAAAAATTCGGTGGAAATGATAAATATATGGAAGGATAACATCACGCTGACGCGGGAAGGGGGAAAATACCGGGTAAACAACCCTACACCCTATTTCTTTACCATTGCGACTGTCAGTGTTGCTAACAAAGACATTGCTGAAATGAAGCCTGTAATGATAGCGCCACAAAGCAGCATAGTGATGCCTGTCAGTGCTGAGAAATTGGGCAACGCACCAGAGCTTTCTTTTATCAATGATTATGGCGGACGGCCAAAGCTGGTTTTTCGCTGCAGCGGCGCAGAGTGCAGAGTGGGTGAATATAAAGATGGCTGATGCTCGCATGCGGCAACGCCTGGAAAGCAGGAAGAGAGGCTCACAGGTACCTGCTGGCGGACGTCTGAATGCTTCCATCAACCGGGAAGTACCGGACAAGCGGCAGGCTGTTATTTATGCGGCTTTTCTGGCACCCGCCATGACGAATACTCCTCTGCACGTCAGAGGATCCGACCTCGCATGCGCTATGCAGGAGAGCCGCTTGCGTGATATCCGTTTGGGCAATCGCAGTGCGTCACTTATTTTCGCCTGAACGACGACTGAGGCTACGATTATGCCGGTAAAAACCAGCGCACATTGTCTGAAATGCTTTGGCCTGTCTGGATTCATGAAAATACTTTTCATTATTTTAAGTTATCTTGCGTTTCAGCCTTTTTATGCGAACAGCGCCATTAATGTGGATCCCCTTGCCATTAATATAACGGGGACGGTAGTGGCTAATGCTGCCTGTACGTTCAACAGTGACAAAGAGATTAATATCGAGTTTGGTGAGGTCTGGATCGATGAAATTACCGGCGATAACTATAAGAGGACGCTGCCTTACACATTAAAATGTGAAGGTGATGCGAACGGGAAAAGTATCCAGATGCGGTGGGTAGGAACCTCAGCGATTTTTAACTGGACACTGCTAAAAACAGATAATAAAGGTCTGGGTATTGAACTGCGTCAGAACAATAAACAGGTCAGACCGAATACCTGGTTTACAATTGACGCCGCCTCACCCCCGCAACTCGATCTGGTGATAGTAAAAAAAGCAGGCGCCTCTTTGGTTAACGGACAAGAGTTTACGGCCTCCGCAACGCTGGAAGTGGCCTATAATTAAGGATTAATAACGATGAAAGTCCCTCTGCAAACGCTATTAAGCCTGAAGCTGCTGACTTTGGCAGCCCTGCAGCTTTTATTTCCTTCCTTCGCCTGCGCCGTTGAGAAAGGCGATACGCTCAAGGTAACGCTTCACGGTACATTGAAGCGCAAGCCCTGTCATATCAGCAACGATAAGATCATTGAGGTTGCTTTTGGTAATGTTGGTGTGAAAAAAGTGGATGGCCAGCGTTACATCCAACCCATCGATTATCAGCTTGAATGTGAAAGTCCTGATGACGCGGCGACGTTAAAGATGACTATTAAAGGCACTCAGACGCTCTATAACACAGGTGCAATTACCACTAATGTCAGTGGCCTGGGTATTAAGGTTTTGCAAAATGGCTCCGCTATCGTAATTAATCAGCCTTTCATCATTGATTATCATCATCCTCCTGTACTGCAGGCTGTTCCCGTTACCTCGGGGCAGGCATTGACCGAAGGTGTTTTCAGCGCAACAGCGACACTGCTGGCGGAGTATGAATAATGGTAAAAAATAGATGGGTACTTTTTCAAAACAGATTAAAAAAAACAGTGCCAGTTCTGCTCCTGTTTTTAACGCTCTTTTTTCAGGGCAAATCGGCTGCTGTGACAGATAACCTGACATTTTCGGGGAATCTTGTTGCTGAACCCTGCGTGCTTGACCCTGCGACGGAAAGCATTGAACTCGATTTTGGAACCATTATTGATAAATATCTTTATATCAATCAGCGAATTCACAGCCAGCCATTTACCGTGCGGTTACTTGACTGCGATTTATCACTGGGTTCGACAGTCTCCCTGACGTTTAGCGGCTCCACGGACAGCGAGCTGACCGATATGTTAGCCGTATCAGGTACAGCGAGCGGCATTGCAATCGGTCTGGAAACCATAGAGGGGACGGCAATTCCTTTTAAAAAAGCCACGCCAGCGTTCAGGCTGACGTCAGGCACCACCGAACTGATATTAAAAGGCTATGTACAGGCTAAACCAACGGCTTTAAAAAATCGCACTATTGTCAGAGGGCCATTTAATGCAGTAGCGAACTTCACGCTTAATTATGAATAGCAGGCGGGTTATCGCATCAGCCATGTCAGTGGCTATCGACCTTCTGGCTCAGCCAGGCTGAATCTGTATCCGGATAGCCATTTCTGACAGGAATGTAATAAGTTCAGCGAGAGAAAGTGATCATGAAGTTAATAAAGTTAGCGTGCTTGTTTTTGCAGAAAATAGTGATGGCCGTTTTTTTAATCTGGCTGTGGAGCACCAGTGCCAGCGCCTATGATTTCACTCTGACCTGTTATGGGCCGAATGGGGGACACGAGGGTAAGTGCGGAAAAAATCAGAATTTTGTACTGACGAAAACTTCAGATGCGCATGATGGTGTGACAATTCCTCTGCCATTGTCTTACCATGTGGGTGGCAGTTACCTTTATCTGTATCTGGCAAGTTGTACTTCTGATACCAGTTGCGAATTAGCAAGTGGTATTATTTATCAAAAACCTTTAGGTGTGCAAAATGTCAGCCTTAGGACGTGGGGCAACGCCTCAAAACTGTTTCTGGACGGGGTGAACAGGCTTCGCGGCACTTTTTCGCCAGCAAGTGCTTTCGATCAGACAACCTACTGGGATTATGCCAATCTTTGTCTGAGTATTACCGTAGTTAACTACACCACGACATGGTATATCTGGGACTGGATTACGGCGTTCCCATGAATACCGTCAGATGTTCTGTGCCCATCAATCGCGTGGCGGCGGATACCTGTAGCGCAACAACCCCGAGTATTGATGTCGCTTTTGGTGAGATTGAACGCGCTGAAATCTCCACTCAGGCTGGCGGTATCTATGACAAAACCAAAAGCTTTACACTGAATTGTACAGGCGGCAGCGCGCATAATTTTCTGGTGACGCTGAATATGACACCTGTCTCCTGGTCACCTTCCCAGATGGTCACCAGTAACCCGGCATTGGGCGTCAGCATGAGTAAAGATGGCGTTCCCATACACTCCAGTTCCGCTTTCATCATGAACGTGCCAGCGGGAGGCTCAGATGTCGCTAATCTGGTCTTCAGCCTGTTAAAAAACCCGTCGATACCTGCCAGCAATATTGCAACCGGTGACTTCACGGCTTCAGCCACGCTTATCGTGACCGAAATCTGATACAACGGGTCGTTCTGATTCAACCGGCTGCTCAGGATGCATCAATGTCAGGATTTAATCGCCTGATGCAGCCAGGTTTCGAAACGCGCGTAGGGCACATAAAGCGCCACATTTTTATAAAGCGTTTTGCCGGTCGCGTTGTCATCGATGTTATTGCTGTAGCCAATAATCACACCTGCCAGCGTATCATCCGAAGCGTTATACACCGCGCCGCCCGACATGCCCTTTACCACCCCCGCATTCGCCGCGACCACGACGCACGCAGGTTTATTCCAGCTGTTCGCCAGTGTGGTATTGATCAGGTTCTGTCCACTGGAGCTGACCGGCATTGCGGAAATAAAACTGTAGCCGTAGAGATTCACCTGGTCACCGATATGGCTGTTGCGGAAGCTGGGGGGCAGATTCATTTCGCTGTTTTTATGGTAGACCACCGCCAGATCGCATTCCGGATGCCAGGCTTTGACCCGGTAGAGCGAAAATTTCGCGACGTGCGCGGCAGTCAGGCTGTATTCGGGTGTCAGCGGGATCGTGGTGCCAAGCGTGCCTAATCCCAGTATGGTAGGAATACCGGTCACCGTCATATCTACCCGTTTTTCGGCTTCCCGACTGTACTCATAATGACCGACTGAACACCCCGTTAAGCCAAAAACCAGCAAGGCTATAAGTCGTTGCATTCTCTCTCCCTGCGTCATAAGCGGATACCATCAGCTGGCATTTACTAAGAGATATATCGGCAAGGTTGCAGATTAATTAATAAGTTCCGCACTAAAAAGCGTAAACGCTTACCGGAAAATCACAACCAGGTCCAGCCAGCCGGGCAATGCGCCGGGTGGCAGCGGGTCAGCATGATTATTGCGGCGCAGGCAATAATCCTTTGCGACGGGCAGGCTATGTCGCGCGCCGGGGCTATGCTGTAATACATCGTGTGACGCAGATCAAATATTGCGCGTCGTGGCACTGCGCGACAGCGCGGTTCACCTGCAAATAAGACCGGGAGAGGGGTATGCCTGTAGCATTACTGGCGCTGGCGCTGAGTGCGTTCGCCATCGGAACCACGGAGTTTGTTATTATGGGGCTGCTGCCGGAGGTAGCGCGCGACCTTCAGGTGTCGATTCCGTCGGCGGGGTGGCTGATCAGCGGCTATGCGCTGGGCGTGGCGATCGGTGCGCCGATTATGGCGCTGCTGACCGCGCGGCTGCCGCGCAAAAAAACGCTGATTCTGCTAATGGTCATCTTCATCATCGGCAACCTGCTGTGCGCGCTGGCTTATAACTATCATCTGTTGATGCTGGCGCGGATCGTTACCGCGCTCTGTCACGGTGCGTTCTTTGGTATCGGCGCGGTGGTCGCAGCCAGTCTGGTACCAGCCGATCGTCAGGCCTCCGCCGTGGCGCTGATGTTTACCGGACTTACCTTAGCCAACGTGCTCGGCGTGCCGCTGGGTACCAGCTTCGGACAGATGTTTGGCTGGCGCGCGACCTTCTGGGGCGTGGCAATAATTGGTGTACTGGCATTTATCGCCCTGATCGTGAGTCTGCCGCAGAACAGACAGGAAAAACCGGTTCACCTGGCGAGTGAAATTGGCGCGCTGGCTAACGGCAAACTGTGGCTCTCCCTGCTGATGACGGTGTTTTTTGCTGCGGCGATGTTCGCGCTGTTCAGCTACATTGCGCCGCTGCTGACAGAGGTAACCGGCATCAGCGGTCGTGGGGTAAGCTGGACGCTGTTCCTGATTGGCGCGGGCCTGACGGTCGGCAATATTCTCGGCGGCCGGCTGGCCGACCGGAAAGTCTCCTTCAGCCTGATCCTCAGCTTCTCCCTGATCGCCATCTTCTCGCTGCTGTTCAGCTGGACCAGTCAAGCGTTGTGGCTGGCCGAGATTACGCTGTTCCTGTGGGCGATGGCCACCTTTGCTACCGTGCCCGGTCTGCAAATCAACGTGGTGCGTCATGGGAAAGAGGCGCCTAATCTGGTGTCTACCCTGAACATTTCGGCATTTAACGTCGGTAATGCGCTGGGTGCCTGGGTAGGCGGCGCCGTGATTGGCGAAGGATTTGGCCTGACGGCGGTGCCGGTTGCCGCGGCTGCGCTGGCCGTTATCGGCCTGCTGATCTGCCTGTTCACCTTCCGTAAATCGGATCGTGCGACCGCCAGCGTCCGCGCTTAAGTCAGGCGTGCGGCGATACGGGCCGGAAAGTCACTCACCTGCTGCTGCAGGTGAGTGACAAAAGCGTCTACCAGCGCCGAGGCGGGGCGGTGACACGGCCTGACCAGACTGACGGTAAACGGCACCGCCACGCTGAACTTACGCATCACTACACCGCTGTCAGCGTAATCCAGCGCCGTCAGCGGATTGACGATCGAAATTCCTACGCCCGCTCTGACCATTGCGCACACAGAGGCCGCGCTGTGCGTCTCCATCACCAGCCGTCGTTCGACGCCCTGTTCCTGAAACAGCGTATCCAGCAGCTGGCGATAGCTGTCGCTGCGCGACAGGCTGACATACTGTTCGCCCGCAAAATCGTGTGGCGTCAGCTCGTCACGCTCACAGAGGGGATGATGCTGCGGCAACACACACACCTCATCGCAGGTCAGCAGGGCAAGGCGATCCGTTCCGGCCGGGGCGTGCTGCGTCTCGGTTAAGCCGATGTCGTAACGCTGCGCGGAGAGCCACTCTTCCAGCAGCGGCGACTCCTGCGGAATGACGTTGAGGCTGACATCCGGGTAGCGCTGTAAAAAAGGCTGACACAGCGGCGGCAGTAGTGACTGCGAAAATACGGGCAGGCAGGCGATCGACAGCTCACCCTGGCGAAACTGGCGCAGCCCCTCTGCAGCCTCCATGATGCGGTCCAGCCCATACCAGGATCGCTGCACCTCTTCAAACAGTCGCAGGCCCTGCACCGTAGGCTGCAGGCGACCGCGCACCCGGGCGAACAGCGCCAGTCCCAGCTGCTGCTCCAGACGGGCCAGCTCCCGGCTGACCGTCGGCTGCGACGTGTGCAGGAGTGTGGCCGCCTGGGTCAGGTTGCCGCTGGTCATTACCGCGTGAAAGACCTCAATATGCCGCCAGTTTATGTTTGCCACAGTCGCCGTCTAT
Organism: Pantoea sp.; assembly: GCF_032114055.1. Taxonomy (GTDB): domain Bacteria; phylum Pseudomonadota; class Gammaproteobacteria; order Enterobacterales; family Enterobacteriaceae; genus Pantoea. Next base: position 121,174 of record NZ_DAMCTB010000006.1, on the reverse strand, counting down.
ATCCATTCTGCATAGATGCTATTAAAACAGATATTTTTCGCTATGGCATGTTTCTGGCTTAATGCGGGTATCGCCACAGGAGAATTGCTATGCCACGTCCTTTACAGAATACCGAAACCGCGCTCAACGCCGCGCACCTGCTGCCACTGGCACGCCGTTATGCCGGGCCTTTCTGGGCTTACGATGCGCAGATTATTCAGGCGCGAATTGCCCAGCTGCAGGCGTTTGATGTGGTGCGCTTCGCGCAGAAAGCCTGCTCGAATACCCATATTCTGCGCCTGATGCGCGCGGCAGGCGTAAAGGTGGATTCAGTCTCTCTGGGCGAGATCGAGCGTGCGCTGGCCGCCGGTTATCAGCCCGGTGGTGATGAAATTGTCTTTACCGCCGATCTGTTTGACCAGCCGACGCTGGAACGGGTCGCGGCGCTGAAGGTGCCGGTGAATGCCGGATCGATCGATATGCTGCATCAGCTGGGCGCGGTGTCGCCGGGACATGCGGTGTGGCTGCGGGTTAATCCTGGCTTTGGTCACGGTCACAGCCAGAAAACCAATACCGGCGGTGAAAACAGCAAGCACGGCATCTGGCACGGCGACCTGCAAGAGGCGCTGACCGCGATTGCGCAGCATGGTCTGAAGCTGGTGGGCATTCATGTACACATCGGTTCAGGCGTGGACTATGGGCATCTGCAGCAGGTGTGCGATGCGATGGTGGAACTGGTGATGGCATCAGGTCAGGATCTGACGGCCATCTCCGCAGGCGGTGGCCTCTCTGTGCCGTACCGTTATGGCGAAGAGGCGATCGATACCGCGCACTACTTCGGACTCTGGGATGCGGCGCGGCAGCGCATTGCGCAGCATCTGGGTCACCCAATCAAGCTGGAGATCGAACCGGGCCGCTTCCTGGTGGCCGAGGCGGGTGTGCTGGTATCGCAGGTGCGGGCGGTGAAGTCGATGGGCAGCCGTCACTTCGTGCTGGTCGACGCCGGTTTCAGTGACCTGATGCGTCCTTCAATGTACGGCAGCTATCACCATATTTCGCTGATGACGGGCGATGAACGGGCGATTGATGAGCAGCAGACTGTCGATACGGTGGTGGCAGGCCCACTGTGCGAATCGGGCGATGTCTTCACCCAGCTGGAAGGCGGCATGGTCGAGCCACGCGCGCTTCCGGCGGCAAAGGTGGGCGATTATCTGGTGTTCCATGACACCGGAGCTTATGGCGCCTCAATGTCCTCAAACTACAACAGCCGTCCGCTGATCCCTGAAGTGCTGTTTGAGCAGGGCCAGCCGCGCGAAATCCGCCGTGCGCAGACAATCCAGTCATTGCTGGCACTGGAAATCGGCTAATCTCCCCCAGTGGCCAGCGTGCCGCCTCTGTGCCACCTCAGACACGCCCGCTCTGCTTTAGCGGGCGCTTTCACGTTTGCGTCCGGAGACTGAAAAGATTGCCTTTTCTGGCGCGGGTTACAGCGATATCGTTATCCGGACAGTGATGCCTTTAAAGGATGTGAATGTGATGAAGATCGTTTCGCTTAGCGAAGTCCCGCAGTTTGCCGATCAGATAACTGACTGGCAGTGGCGCGCATTTGGTGACGCCAGCAGCCGGGCGTTTTTTGCAAGCGTCGTCAACAGCAGCCTGAACGGTGCTGAATTTCCGATTACGTTTGTCGCGATCGAGGCGGGCAGGCCGATTGGCACCGTCGGCTTCTGGCGCTGCGACCTTATCAGCCGTCAGGATCTCTTTCCCTGGCTGGCAGCTCTCTATGTGGATGACGTGGCACGGGGCAAAGGCGTGAGTGAGGCGCTGCAGCAGCATGTCATTGCATGGGCACAGGAACAGGGCTATCCGCGATTGTGGTTATGGTCCACCTTTACAGGCTACTACGAACGGTTTGGCTGGCTGCCGCAGGGAGAAGCGCTGGAGTATCCTGACAAGCCGGTCAGGCTCTACTGCCGTGACCTGTAAAGAAGCCAGCTACCATGGCGGTAGCCGGCAGGCACGATCAGGGCGCCGGATAGGTATAACGGCGGTGGATCGCCTCAATACCTTCCAGGATCTCTGCGTTTAAGGTCAGATTAAAACTGTCGATATTCATCTGCAGCTGCTCAGGCGTGGTGGCACCCAGCAGCGTGCTGGCCACAAACGGCTGCTGTCGCACATAAGCAAGCGCCATCTGCGACGGATCGATCTGATGCTGCTGTGCCAGGGCCACATATTCGGCAATCGCCTGCTGGGACTGCTCGCCGCTGTAGCGGGTAAAGCGGCTGAACAGCGTATTACGCGCGCCCGCAGGCTGTGCGCCATTAAGATATTTGCCGCTCAGTGTGCCAAAGGCCAGGCTGGAATAGGCGAGCAGCTCAACCCCTTCATGCTGGCTGATCTCGGCCAGACCCACCTCAAAGCTGCGGTTCAGCAGGCTGTAGGGGTTCTGGATGCTGACGATACGCGGCAGCTCATGTTTCTCCGCCAGCTGCAGGTAGCGCATAACGCCCCACGCGGTTTCGTTCGACACCCCGATATAGCGAATTTTACCGGCGCGCACCTGTTCGGTAAGTGCTTCCAGCGTTTCCAGCAGCGTGACCTGCGCAGTGGTTTCGCTGTATTGATAGCCGAGCTTGCCAAAAAAGTTAGTCTGACGCTGCGGCCAGTGCAGCTGGTAAAGATCCAGATAGTCGGTATTCAGACGTTTCAGGCTGGCGTCGAGCGCGGCGCGGATATTTTTACGATCCAGCGCCATATCCGGACGAATGGAGGCATCGCTGCCGCGCGTTGGCCCGGCGACTTTGCTGGCCAGAATGATTTTATCGCGGCAGCCACGCGCTTTAAGCCAGCTGCCAATATAGCGTTCAGTCAGACCCTGAGTTTCCGGGCGCGGTGGCACCGGATACATTTCGGCAGTATCAATCAGGTTGATGCCGGAACGGATAGCCAAATCCAGCTGAGCATGCGCGTCGGCTTCGCTGTTCTGTTCGCCAAACGTCATAGTGCCCAGTCCCAGCTGACTCACTTCCAGCGTGCTGTGGGGAATACGATGATAGTGCATTGCCAGCGTCCTTTTCTTTATGGAACGGAATGTTGTGTCCTCAGGGACTATAGCGCGAGCAACAGCGGGGAAGGAAGGGGGAAAAGTCGGGGAAATCACCTGTCAGCGGGGAATCGATGACAGGTGGTTAAATCAGGCACTTAACGTTCAATGATCGTTGAGACCTCGTCGCTGTTAATCTGTACCGCGTGGCCCGTCTGATCGGTGTATTCCACCAGGCCCGTCTCTTTATCGATGCTGGGTTTGCCTTCAGTCATGATCATCCGGCCATCTTTGGTCGCCATAACATAATCAGAACTGCAGCCACTCAAACATGCTGCGGTCATTACTATCAGTGCTGCGCCAGCCAACCCTCTCATCACGCCTTATCCTCACAAATCGTCAATTGCAAAAAGTGTAGTAATAAATGGTTTTGCCGGCGGGGTTAATCGAAGGAATCTGAAAATAACCGGGCGAGCAGGCTCGCCCTTGACTTTCTCAGGCGTGCTTTTTCTTACTGCGCATCAGATTAAGGCACTCAACCGCCATTGAGAAGAACATGGCGAAATAAATGTAACCTTTTGGTACGTGCACCGCAAAACTCTCCAGAATCAGGGTAAAACCGACCAGAATCAGGAAAGAGAGCGCCAGCATTTTGACAGACGGATGGCGATCGACGAACTCGCCAATGGCGCGCGCGGCGAACATCATCATCATCACGGCAATCACGACCGCCGCCATCATAATGAACAGATGATCGGAGAGGCCGATAGCGGTGATAACGGAGTCAAGGCTGAAAATGATGTCGAGCATCATGATCTGCACAATCGCGCCCAGGAAAGAATGTACGCGGGTGTTGTGTTCGCCTTCGCTGCCCTCGATCGTCTCATGGATCTCCATACTCGATTTCCACAGCAGGAACAGGCCACCGAACAGCAGGATCAGATCGCGCGCAGAGAAGGGGTGATCCATCAGCGTAAAGAGCGGGTTAGTCAGACGCGCGACCCACGCAATCGAAGCCAGCAGACCCAGACGCATTAACATTGCGCCCATCAGACCGATGCGGCGTGCGCTGGCTTGCTGATGTTTTGGCAGTTTCGCGACCACCAGTGACAGGAAAATGATGTTATCAATACCCAGCACCACCTCAAGGATGGTCAGGGTACCCAGCGCCAGCCAGGCGTTGGGATCAGAAATCCACTCAAACATACCGACATTCAATCCTAAACGAAAAGTAAACGGCGATTATACGCATTCGGTTGGCCGATCTCCCGCAAAATTGCGGCCCTGTTGGTGTGGAAGGCGGTTCAGAGAAGAAAATGGCGCGCCAGCAGCGGGCCGGTGAAACTCTTTTTGAGGTAGAACCCACGCGGCAGGGTCAGGATCGGCTGGCCCTGGTCGCCGATCCCTTCGGTCAGCGCTTTACTGTTGGCGGCTTTAGGACGGATCTGCAGCCAGGCGCCGTGTCGTGCCGTGATCTGCTCGACGCGTCCCAGCACGATCATATCCATCAGCTCTTCCCAGTCCTGGCGCAGCATCTCATCTTCTTTCTCGTCCGGGCTCCACAGCAGCGGCGCGCCGACACGCCGTTCCCGCAGCGGGATGGTCCGTTCGCCTTCTACCGGGATCCACAGTACACGGGCCAGCTTATGGCGGACATGACTGGTAAGCCAGGTGACACCACTGTTGCCGGTCAGCGGGGCGACGCAGACAAAGGTGGTTTCCAGCGGTTTACCCTGCGCATCAATCGGAATGGTTTTCAGTTCGATGCCGAGATGCGCAAAATCCTGTTCCGCTTTGCTGCCGGCGCTGGCGCCAAGGTGCCACTCCAGCAGCATACCGACCCAGCCTTTATCGCGTTTCAGATCGGCAGGCATCGGCAGGCCCGCGCGCGCAGCCAGCGTCTCCAGAGTGAATCCGGCTAAATCCTGGGCGCGTGCCAGCAGGCTGGCTTCATCTTGGGGTGGTCCGGGCTGGTTACGCATGTTGCTCACTTAGGGTGGTTAAAAATCATACAGAAGTGGACAGGCAGAGCGCCTGACAATAATAAACCGCTACGAGGATCGATAATAACATGATAGATCATGCTTTTTTTACTATGGCTGCCTGCGTTCATCCACAGGTCGTCCGGGTTATCCCGGTTTACCCGCAACAATGAACAGGATCTCCAGTCCGGTTATCCACAGAAAAATGGGATAACACCCGTTTATGCAGGGTACTGGTTCCATTTACAGCCTTGACTTTTTCCCTTCTGCGCATATTTTCATCGTTCTGACCTGGCTGTGAGCAATTATCTGTGGATAAAAAAGCCAGTGGTTAAATTTTAGTCTTTTGTCAGCTGGCGCAAAATTATTCGCTGATTATAAAAAGTGTGCTGATGGGCGTTGCGGATTTAATATCAATATAATCATAAAGATATTGCGGGTCTGTACGAGGACTCTTTAACGTCATACAGCCAGGTTATTCAGTTAACTCCCGCGTTCTACACAAAGCTATCCACAGAAATAGTGAATAAGATCGATTTTTTTGGCGTTTTTTGTTTATAACTTTCCGCTTTTCTGTGAGTTATCCCGGAAAACAGCGCTCAACCCCTCATGAATCCAGTGGTTTACCGCCTGTAAGGAGTGTGAAACAATCAGCGCATTCAAATTTTTGTTTTGAGGTAGTCCGGTGATCGATGATGATGGCTACCGCCCGAATGTTGGTATCGTGATCTGTAACCGGCAGGGACAAGTATTATGGGCCAGGCGTTTTGGACAGCACTCCTGGCAATTTCCTCAGGGAGGCATCAATCCCGGTGAAACCGCAGAACAGGCGATGTATCGTGAACTGTTCGAAGAGGTCGGATTACACCGGAAGGATGTACGTATACTTGCTTCTACCCGTAACTGGTTGCGTTACAAGTTGCCAAAACGTTTGGTGCGTTGGGACACAAAGCCGGTATGTATCGGCCAGAAACAGAAGTGGTTTCTCTTGCAGTTAATGTGTAATGACGCGGATATCAACGTGCAGCACAGCAGCACGCCGGAGTTTGACGGCTGGCGCTGGGTCAGTTTCTGGTATCCGGTGCGTCAGGTTGTCTCCTTCAAGCGCGACGTTTACCGTCGGGTGATGAAGGAATTCGCTGGCGTGGTAATGACTATGCAGGAGAGTGCGGGGCAGCGAAACAATTCTGCCCATCGACGTAAGAGAGGATAGGCCACGCCCTTTATGCTCACTCAGTTGCGCGAAATTGTAGAAAAAGTGGCGAGTGCGCCGCGTCTCAATGAAGCACTCGACATTCTGGTCAATGAGATCTGTCTGGCGATGGAAACGGAAGTCTGTTCCGTTTACCTCGCCGACCACGATCGTCGCTGCTATTACCTGATGGCGACGCGCGGACTTAAAAAGCCGCGTGGTCGCACGGTGACGCTGGCGTTTGATGAAGGGATTGTCGGTTTAGTGGGCCGTCTGGCCGAGCCGATCAACCTGGCTGATGCGCAGAGTCACCCCAGCTTTAAATATATTCCCTCAGTGAAAGAGGAGCAGTATCGCTCCTTCCTCGGCGTTCCTATTATCAGTCGTCGCCAGCTGCTTGGCGTACTGGTGGTGCAGCAGCGCGAACACCGTCAGTTTGATGAAAGCGAAGAGTCATTTCTGGTCACCCTGGCCACGCAGATGGCGACACTCCTGTCACAGTCTCAGATGGGACAGTTATTTGGTCAGTTCCGGCAGACGCGGGTGCGCGCCATTGCGGCAGCGCCGGGCGTTGCCGTGGCGCCAGGCTGGGTCGATGAGACTCAGCCCCTGCTCGACCAGGTTTCGGCCGCCTCAACGCTGGATGTACAGCGTGAGCGCGAACGTCTGTCGCTCGCCATGAGCGAAGCAGCCAATGAATTTCGTCGCTTCAGCAAACGTTTCAGCGCCAGCGCCCAGAAAGAGAGCGCGGCCATCTTCGATCTCTACTCTCACCTGTTAACGGATGCCCGGCTGAAAAAGGATCTGTTCGCGGAGATCGAGCGCGGATCCGTCGCCGAGTGGGCGGTAAAACAGGTGATCGGGAAGTTTGCTAAGCAGTTCGCCAGCCTGAGTGACAGCTATCTGCGTGAACGCGCAGGCGACCTGCGGGTACTGGGCCAGCGCCTGCTGTTTCATCTTGATGATACGCTGGTCGGCACCAACGCCTGGCCGGAGCGTTTTGTGCTGGTGGCCGATGAGCTGACCGCCACCACCCTGGCGGAGCTGCCGCAGGAGCGGCTGGCGGGCGTCGTCGTGCGCGATGGTGCGGCCAACTCGCACGCCGCGATTTTAACACGCGCCATGGGCATCCCGACGGTAATGGGGGCGGACATTCAGCCTCATCAGCTCAATAAGCGCCTGCTGATCGTCGATGGCTATCGCGGCGAGCTGCTGATCGATCCCGAGCCGGTGCTGGTGCAGGAGTATCAGCGACTGATCAGCGAAGAGAATGCGCTGAGCAAAATGGCGGAAGGGGTTGTCGACCAGCCAGGTGAGCTGAAAAGTGGCGAGCGCGTGCAGGTCATGCTGAATGCCGGATTAAGCCCGGAACATGAGCAGGCGCTGGGCAGCTGGGTGGATGGCATCGGCCTTTACCGCACTGAAATTCCCTTTATGCTGCAGAACGGCTTTCCTTCAGAAGAGGAGCAGGTCGCGCAGTATCAGGGCATGTTGCAGCTGTTTCACGATAAGCCGGTCACGCTGCGTACCCTTGATGTCGGGGCAGACAAACAGCTGCCTTACATGCCGATCAGTGAAGAGAATCCCTGCCTGGGCTGGCGCGGCATCCGCCTGACACTCGACCAGCCGGAAATTTTTCTGGTGCAGGTGCGCGCGATGCTGCGTGCCAACGCCGCCTCCGGCAACCTCAGTATCCTGCTGCCCATGATCAGTCATATCGATGAGATCGACGATGCAAAACAGCTAATCGATCGCGCCGGACGTGAAGTGGAAGAGATGCTGGGTTACGCCATCCCCACGCCGCGCATCGGTATCATGATCGAAGTGCCGTCGATGCTGTTTATGATCCCGCATCTGGCTGCGCGGGTCGATTTCATTTCAGTCGGCACCAACGACCTGACACAGTATCTGCTGGCAGTGGACCGCAATAATACGCGCGTCGCCAATCTCTATGATTCGCTGCATCCGGCGATGCTGCGCGCGCTGAATGCCATCGCGCAGGAAGCCCGTCTGGCTAATCTGGAATTGTGCCTGTGTGGTGAAATGGCGGGCGATCCGATGTGTGTCGCTCTGCTGGTCGGTCTGGGTTATCACCACCTCAGCATGAACGGCAGAAATGTTCCGCGCGTAAAATATCTGCTGCGTCATCTGGATTATGAAGAGGCGCAGACGCTCAGCGAACAGGGGATGCATGCCCATACCGCCACGGAAGTCCGCCATCTGGTTTCAGCGTTTATGGAGCGGCGTGGTCTGGGGGGGTTAATCCGCGGCGGTCGCTAACCGCCAGACCCGTCAGGCTATTTTATTTGCCATGCCGGCCCCGGGCAGTGCTCACAATCCTCACGTACTCTGGGTATGCGCCGGTTGTTCCGCACTGTCCCTAGCCGGACTGGCTGCAACAATGTACGCCTGACGGGTCAGGCTAAACGGGTTATCCGCGTTTACATTTGCGGGACATTTCACAAAACCGGCTGTGCTATGATGCGCAGCCTTAATTTATGTGCCTGACAACACCCCTTTTCAGGGCTGAAAAATAGACGGTGAATGATGAATAACGGCTATATTGCATTTCCGCAGTTCGATCCGGTGATCTTTTCGATCGGACCGGTTTCGCTTCACTGGTACGGTCTTATGTATCTGGTGGGCTTTGTTTTCGCCATGTGGCTGGCGGTACGCCGGGCAAATAAACCTGGCAGCGGCTGGAAAAAAGAGGAAGTTGAGAACCTGCTGTACGCCGGTTTCCTGGGGGTATTCCTGGGCGGACGTATCGGTTATGTGCTGTTCTACAACCTGCCGCTGTTCCTGGAAAACCCTCTCTATCTCTTCAAGGTCTGGGATGGCGGTATGTCGTTCCACGGTGGCCTGATTGGGGTGATTGTGGTGATGCTGATCTTCGCCCGCCGCACCAAACGTACCTTCTTCCAGGTCTCTGATTTTATTGCGCCGCTGATCCCGTTTGGTCTGGGTGCCGGCCGTCTCGGTAACTTCATCAACGGCGAACTCTGGGGCCGTGTCGATCCGAACTTCCGCTATGCCATGCTCTTTCCGGGCTCACGCAGCGAGGATGTGGCGCTGGCCGCCAACAATCCGCAGTATCAGGCCCTGCTGAACACCTACGGCGTGCTGCCACGTCACGCGTCGCAGCTCTATGAACTGGCGCTGGAAGGTATCGTACTCTTTATCATCCTCAACCTGTTTATTCGCAAGCCACGCCCGATGGGCAGCGTCTCTGGCCTGTTCCTGATTGGCTATGGCGCGTTCCGCATTATCGTGGAGTTCTTCCGCCAGCCGGATGCCCAGCTTGGCCTGTTTGAAGGCGGCATCAGCATGGGACAGATTCTTTCTGTGCCGATGATTGTTGCCGGCATTATTATGATGATCTGGGCGTATCGTCGTCGCCCGCAGCCCCAATTTCGTGAGGAAAAATGAAACAGTATCTGGATTTAATGCAGCATGTGCTGAACGAAGGCACACCAAAAGCTGACCGTACCGGCACCGGTACGCTTTCAATTTTTGGTCACCAGATGCGTTTCAATCTGCAGGAAGGGTTTCCGCTGGTCACTACCAAGAAATGTCATATCCGCTCGATTATTCATGAGCTGCTGTGGTTCCTGAAGGGTGACACCAACATCGGCTACCTCAAAGAGAACAAGGTCTCAATCTGGGATGAGTGGGCAGATGAGAACGGCGATCTTGGCCCGGTCTATGGCAAGCAGTGGCGCAGCTGGGGAACCGCCAGCGGTCAGGAGATTGACCAGTTGAGCCAGGTGATGGAGCAGCTGAAGCGCGATCCCGACTCTCGCCGGATTATCGTCTCTGCCTGGAATGTCGGTGAACTCAGTGAGATGGCACTGGCACCCTGCCACGCGTTCTTCCAGTTCTACGTGGCGGATGGCAAGCTCTCCTGCCAGCTCTATCAGCGTTCGTGCGACATCTTCCTGGGCCTGCCGTTCAACATCGCCAGCTATGCGCTGCTGGTGCATATCGTGGCGCAGCAGTGCGATCTGCAGGTCGGCGACTTTGTCTGGACCGGCGGCGATACGCATCTCTACAGTAACCATCTGGAGCAGGCGCGCCTGCAGCTGACCCGCGAACCGCGTCCGCTGCCAAAGCTGGTCATTAAACGCAAGCCGGCATCACTGTTTGACTATCAGTTCGATGACTTTGAGATTGAAGGCTACGATCCGCATCCTGCGATCAAAGCCCCCGTCGCCATCTGATCGATAAAAACGAGAAAGCCCTGGCTTGCCGCCGGGGCTTTTTTTTGCCCCCGGAGCGCGGAATCTGCGGCACCCCCCGCACGCTTTTGAGCGCCACTGTTGGTCAGGCTGATTTTCTGCCACCCCCGTTCCGGCGTGCCTCATTCCCCCTTGTTTCACCTATTTGCAAACCGCATTCTCACCCTATGAAAACAGCATACATGCGGGGTTTTACCCTGCCGGAACTGCTGCTGGTGATGGTGATTGCCGGCGCATTAAGCCTCACGGCATTGCACGGCTGGCAGCGCTGGCAGCAGCGACAGCAACTGCGCGACAGTGCGCAGCAACTGCAGGGATTTCTGCTGCGGATACGCGCCCGGGCGAACCGGCACAACAGCGATCTGGTTCTCTGGTCGCGGCCTGGCACGCCCTGGTGCATCGGTGTCGGCCCCCCTGTCGGGGAATGTCATCCCGGTAACCCGCTGCATTTCCTGGCCCCGCACCCGGATGTTGCACTCACCGGCATCCGGGGCGAACCGGGTTTCTATGGTCGTCGCAACGTTGCCACTGCGGGCAGCATCGGGCTGGACAACCGCGCCGGGCGCATAAGGCTGATTATCTCAGCCAGGGCCCGTATTCGTCTCTGCATGACGGATGAGGAGAGCTGTTCATGAAAGCGACCGGATTCAGCCTGCTGGAGATGCTGATCGCAATGGCAATCAGTGCCGTTGTAATGATCAGCGTCGGACGTTTTCTGCCGCGCCTGCTGGCAGAGAGTGCCAGCGTGCTGCAGCGGGCGCAGCTGCGCCAGGAGTTGCAGCAGATAATGGCCACGCTGGAAAAAGCGGTGCGGCGCGCTGGCTATTGTCATGGCGAATGCGGGCCGGGCGCACTGACCCTCCGCGAGAACTGCCTGCTGCTGCGCTGGGATGAGAACAGCAACGGGAGATGGGAGGCGGTGGGCCATACCGGCAGCGATTATTACGGCTATCGCCTGCGACAGCGGCAGCTTGAGACGCAGCGAGGGGTGGATGAGTGTCAGTCCGCGGGCTGGGAGCGGCTCTCCGATCCCGCCTTTATGACGCTGGAGCAGTTCAGTATCCGTCGGCAGGGTACGCAGATCAGGATCGTGCTGCAGGGGCGGGCCGGACGCTGGCTTGAAACGATCGAGAGCTGGGTCGAAGGAGAGAATCTGTGAAGCAGCGAGGCAGCAGCGCACTGGGCATGGTCCTGATGATGCTGCTGATCGGCAGCGTCACGCTGCACGCCAGCCGCAAACTGTCTGAGCAGGGGATGCGGCTGCTGGCGGATGAGCAGCACTACATCAACGATTTCTGGCGGGCACAGTCTGCGCTGCAGTGGGGGTTCTCCCTGCGCTGGTCAGGCAGCGAGGCCGGGCGCTGTCAGCAGGACAACCGTCAGGGCTGGCGCAGTTGTTTACAGCGAGGTGAAAAAGATGATGCGCTGCTTAAAGGGGAGGCCAGCGACAGCGGCATGGCCGTCTGGCACTGGGTCAGGCTACAGGGTAGTCAGGTTATCGCGCTGCCGCACGGCTGGATCGACTATTGTCCGCTCACGCCTCCGGCCGCCTGCCTGTAACTGTCACGGATTCAGCCTGCCGGAACTCCTGTTTGCGCTGCTGCTTATGGCGTTAAGCACTAGCACACTGCTGCACTATCACCGCGCTCTGGCGCTGAACTTCAGCCAGCAGTGGGCGCAGCGCGAGGCCTGGCGGGTCGCTGAGCAGCGACTGAACGGGCATGACGTGGCGGGCTGGGCATCCAGCCTGCAACAAAAAAGCGGTCCATCAGGCTGTACCTTTGAACAGGCTGACGTCACGGGCCCCTGGCAGCGCCGTGCCACGCTCACGCGACTGCGATGTTAAGCGCAACAGGTCGCCCTTTTGATGGGTTTCAACGGCGATACGCGGTAAAGTGACAGGGCCGCAATACCGCAGTTATGTTCTGAGTTATCACAGGAGTTTTCATGTTTCATGTCTATCACTCAAATCAGCTCGATGTGCTGAAAATTCTGGCGGCTGCGGTGATTAAACATGATCCTCTTGATGACCCGTTTGCCGCCGAGATGATCCTGGTGCAGAGCCCTGGCATGGCGCAATGGCTGCAGATGGAGCTGGCGCAAACCTTTGGTATCGCGGCCAACATCGATTTTCCGCTGCCCGCCAGTTTTATCTGGGAGATGTTTGTCCGCGTCCTGCCGGATATCCCGGTAGAAAGTGCCTTCAGCAAGGCCAGCATGGGCTGGAAACTGATGCACCGGCTGCCGGTCATGCTGGAGCAGGAGGAGTTCACCTCATTACGGCACTACCTCCATGACGACGGCGACAAACGTAAGCTTTTTCAGCTCAGTACCCGTATAGCCGACCTCTTTGACCAGTATCTGGTTTATCGTGCCGACTGGCTTAACAGCTGGGAGCGTGGTGAAACGATCGAGGGGCTGGGGGAAGCGCAGCGCTGGCAGGCCGCCCTCTGGCGCGATCTGGTGAGTTATACTCAGGCCCTGCGCCAGCCGGAATGGCACCGTGCCAACCTCTATGCGCGCTTTATCCAGACGCTGGAGCAGGCGAAAAGCACACCAGAGAATCTGCCAAAGCGGGTGTTCATCTGTGGCATCTCGGCGCTGCCGCCGGTCTATCTGCAGGCGCTGCAGGCCCTGGGCCGTCACATCGATATCCACCTGCTGTTCACCAACCCCTGTCGTGATTACTGGGGCGATATTCAGGATTACGCGTTTCTGGCGAAACTGCAGAGTCGTCAGCGCCGGCGTCACGGCGCGGATGAAACACGGGCGCTTTTCCGTGATGCAGAGCAGGCTCCGGCGCTGTTTAACGACGCCGGGGAGCAGCAGCTGACGAATCCATTGCTCGCCTCCTGGGGCAAGCTGGGGCGTGACAATCTGTTCCTGCTCAGTCAGATGGAGTCAAACGACGATATCGATGCCTTTGTGGATGTTGAGCCGGATAATCTGCTGCACTCTATGCAACACGATCTTCTAAATCTGCAGGACAACGCCATTATTGGTCTGAATGCTGCGGAACTGGCACACAGCGATCGAAAGCGTTGTCTGGATCCGGACGATCGCTCTATTGCCGTTCAGGTCTGCCACAGCGCCCAGCGTGAGGTCGAAGTTCTGCAGGATCATCTGCTGGCGATGATGGAGGTCGATCCGGATTTAAAAGCACGTGACATCATCGTCATGGTGGCCGATATCGACGCCTATGCGCCTTTCATCCAGGCGGTATTTGCCAATGCACCAGCCGATCGCTATCTGCCTTTTGCCATTTCAGACCGTCGCGCCAGTCAGGCGCATCCGGCCATTGTGGCGTTTTTGCAGTTGCTGGCGCTGCCGGACAGCCGGTTTGTCTCGGAGGATGTGCTGGCGCTGCTGGATGTCCCGGCGCTGGCTGCTCACTTCTCAATTGATGAAAGCGGCCTGCGTTTGCTGCGGCGCTGGGTCAGCGAATCGGGGGTACGCTGGGGGCTGGATGATGCCAGCGTGGAAGCGCTCTCCCTGCCGATTACCGGCCAGCACACCTGGCGTTTTGGCCTGCAGCGTATGCTGCTGGGTTATGCGATGGAGAGCCACAACGGTGACTGGGAAGGGATCCTGCCCTATGACGAATCGAGTGGTCTGGTGGGAGAACTGGCGGGCCATCTGGCAGAGCTGCTCTCCCGGCTTAATGACTGGCGACAGCGGCTGGCTGAATCCAGGCCACTGGCCGAATGGCTGCCACTGTGCCGTGAACTGCTGAACGCCTTTTTCAGCCCCGATGCAGAAACCGAGGCCGCACTGCTGCTGGTCGAAGAGCAGTGGCAGACGCTGATCGACTACGGCATGGCAGCGCGGTTTGACGAGGCGATTCCGGTATCGCTGTTGCGCGACGATCTGCGCAGCCGGCTTGACCAGCAGCGCATCAGTCAGCGTTTCCTGGCCGGGCAGATTAACTTCTGTACCCTGATGCCGATGCGATCCATTCCTTTCCAGCTGGTCTGCCTGCTAGGGATGAACGATGGCGTCTATCCGCGCACGCTCGCCCCGCTGGGTTTCGATTTAATGCAGCAGCAGTCCCGCAAAGGCGACCGCAGTCGCCGCGATGATGACCGTTATCTCTTTCTGGAGGCGATGATCTCTGCGCAGCGGCAGCTCTATATCAGCTACATCGGCCGGGCGATTCAGGATAATACGGAACGCTATCCCTCTGTTCTGGTCACAGAGTTGCTGGATTACATCGGACAGAGTTTCTATCTGGAGGGGGACGGCCATCTGGAGCTGGATGAAAGTGCAGAACGGGTGCGGATGCACCTGCAGCATCTGCACAGCCGGATGCCGTTTGATGCGGAGAACTTTCAGCCGGCTGCCCGGGTGCAGAGTTTTGCCCGTGAGTGGCTGCCTGCCGCGCAGAAAGCGGGGCAGGCTCAGCCCGACTTTGTGCAGCCGCTGGCGGCCCCGGTGATTGAGACGCTGACGCTGGAAGCGTTTCTGCGCTTCTGGCGGCATCCGGTGCGTGCCTGGTTCCACCAGCGGCTCGGCGTCAGCTTCTGGCTGGAGGAGAACGAACTGCCCGACAGCGAGCCTTTTGCGCTCGACAATCTCGAACGTTATCAGATTAATGCGCAGCTGCTGAATGCGCTGGTCGAAGGTGAAGATACGCAGCGGCTCTACGCGCATCATCGCGCGGCCGGCAATCTGCCCTATGGGGCGTTCGGTGAACTGTTCTGGCAGGCACAGCGCGATGAGATGCAGGAAGTGGCCACGGAAGTGATCACGCAGCGCAGCGACGGCGAGAGCTGGGAGGTCAATCTGCAACTGGAGCAGGTCAGTTTAACCGGCTGGCTGACGCAGGTGCAGGATGATGGACTGCTGCGCTGGCGGCCCGGCGTGCTTAACATGAACGACGGACTGTTACTCTGGCTGGAGCACCTGGTCTACTGCGCACTGGGCGGCACCGGCAGCAGCCGGATGTTCGGCCGCCAGAAGAGCCGCTGGACGTTTCTTTCGCTGCCGCAGACAGAGGCGATCGCGGCGCTGAATGAGTATGTCGCGGGTTATCTGGCCGGTATGCGCGAGCCGCTGATGCTGCTCAATAAAAGCGGAGGCGCCTGGCTTACCGCCAGCTACGACAAAAAAAGTCAGCAGCTGCTTAGCGATGAGACGACGCAGCTTAAAGCGCGTAATCGCCTGCTGACCGCCTGGCAGGGCAACTATCAGGTGGAAGGTGAGGGGGGCGACCCCTATCTGCAGCGTCTTTGCCGGGTGCTGGATGAGACGCAGCTGCAGCAGATCACTGAGGCAGCACAGCACTGGTATCTGCCGGTGCTGATAGCGCATCAGGACGATGAATAACCGCTCAGCACGCGCTTTTGCCTGTTGAATTTTTACACAGCAATTTTGCTCTGCTTTGAGCCGCCGGGTCAGAAACGGGCGGCTCATCGGGAAATGAGAGGAGTTTACATGCGGGTATACGCACGCTGGATAGCGGCGCTGATGTTCGGCCTGACGGCCTGCACGGCTCTGGCGGAGGCCTCATCAGGCTGGCAGCCGGTGAATGAAACCATTCGCAAGAGTGAACAGGATCCACGCCATTATCAGGCAATCCGGCTGGATAACGGCATGACCGTGTTGTTAGTGTCCGATCCAGACGCGCCTGAATCCCTGGCCGCGCTGACGCTGCCGATCGGATCGCTGGACGATCCCGATCAGCAGGCAGGACTGGCGCACTATCTGGAACACATGGTGCTGATGGGCTCAAAGCACTACCCGCAGCCGGACAATCTGGCTGAATTCCTGAAAAAGCATGGCGGCAGCCATAACGCCAGTACCGCGGCGTATCGCACCGCTTTCTATCTGGAAGTGGAAAATGATTCGCTGGAGCCAGCGGTTGATCGGCTGGCCGATGCGGTGGCTGAGCCGCTGCTGGATCCGGTTAACGCCGATCGCGAACGCCATGCCGTCAATGCCGAGCTGACAATGGCACGTTCGCGCGACGGACTGCGCATGGCGCAGGTCGGCGCGGAAACCCTGAACCCGGCGCATCCGGCGTCACGCTTCTCAGGCGGTAATCTCGACACCCTGAAAGATAAACCGGGCAGCAAGCTGCATCAGGCGCTGCTGGATTTCTACCACACCTATTACTCCGCCAACCTGATGAAGGCGGTCATCTACAGCAACAAACCGTTACCCGAGATGGCGGCGATTGCGGCGAGAACCTTTGGCCGGGTACAGAATCATGATGCCAGCGTGCCAGAGATAACGGTGCCGGTAGTGACCGATGCGCAGCAGGGCATCATCATTCACTACGTTCCGGCTCAGCCGCGCAAACAGCTGAAAATTGAGTTCCGCATTGCCAACAACAGCGATCGCTTCCGCAGTAAAACCGACACGCTCATCAGCTATCTGATCAGCAACCGCAGTAAAAATACGCTTACCGACTGGCTGCAGAAACAGGGGCTGGCCGACGGCGTCAACGCGGGCGCTGACCCGATGACCGAGCGTAACAGCGGCGTCTTTGCCATTACCGCCTCCCTGACCGACAAAGGTCTGGCGCAGCGTGACGAGGTCGTGGCGGCGATCTTCAGCTATATCAATCTGCTGCGTCAGCAGAGTGATGATAAGCGCTACTTCGATGAGGTATCGCACGTGCTGGCGCTGGACTTCCGCTATCCCTCCATCACCCGCGACATGGATTACATCGAGTGGCTGGTGGATACCATGCTGCGCGTCCCGGTTGAACATACGCTGGATGCTCCCTATCTGGCGGACGAGTATGACGCGGCCGCGATACACGCCCGGCTGGATGAGATGACGCCGCAGCATGCGCGCATCTGGTATATCAGCCCGCAGGAGCCACACGATAAAAAGGCCTATTTCGTTGAAGCGCCCTATCAGGTGGAGAAAATCACGCCAGCCACCTTCGCTGACTGGCAGCAGCGCGCCAGCCAGATCACCCTGGCGATGCCGGTGCTGAATCCCTATATCCCGGATGATTTCACCCTGTTGCCGTCAGATGGCAAAACTTACACCCACCCGGTCAGGCTGGAAAACAAAGACGGGATGCGTATTTACTGGATGCCCAGCCGTTACTATGCCAGCGAGCCGAAAGCGGCAATAACGCTGGCGCTGCGCAGTCAGCACGCCATCAGTGACGCCCGCCAGCAGGTGCTGTTCGGGCTGAATGATTACCTTTCCAGCCTGGCGCTGGATGAACTGAACGCACAGGCGTCGGTCGGCGGCATCAGTTTCTCAACCGGCGAAGATGAGGGGCTGGTATTCAGCGCCAGTGGATTTACTCAGCGGCTGCCAATGCTGCTGAAAAAGCTGGTGGAAGGGTATGCGACTTTCCGGCCAACAGAACAGCAGCTGGCGCAGGCCAAATCCTGGTATCTGGAGCGGCTCGACGCGGCGGAAAAAGGCAAGGCATTTGAGCAGGCTATTCAGCCGATGCAGCTGCTGTCGCAGCTGCCCTACACCCAGCGCGAAACCCGTCGCAGGCTGGTGAGTGGTATCTCACTTCAGGATGTTACCGACTACCGCGATACGCTGTTTCGTGATGCCACGCCGGAGATGATGGTGGTGGGCAATCTCAGTGCAGACAGTGTGGTCCGGCTCGGGCATGAGCTCAGGGAGCAGATGCAGAGTCATGCACCGCGTCACTGGCCCAGCAAGTTCGTCACCATCAACAAACCGCTGAAAGCTAATCTGCAACAGCAGGGCAGCAGCACGGACTCTGCGCTGGCCGCCCTCTACGTGCCACTGGGATACAGTGAATATCAGAGCATGGCGAACAGCGCGATGCTGAGCCAGATCGTACAGCCGTGGTTCTACAATCAGCTGCGTACTAAAGAGCAGCTCGGCTATGCGGTGTTTGCCTTCCAGATGCCCGTGGGACGGCAGTGGGGCGTTGGCTTTCTGTTGCAAAGTAACAGTAAGCAGCCCGGCTGGCTGTTGCAGCGGTATCAGGCGTTCTATTCTCAGGCAGAAAAAAGATTGCGTAGTATGAGTCAGGCCGATTTTGTGCAGTATCAGCAGGCGATGATTAACGATCTGCAGAAGCGTCCTCAGACGCTGTATGAAGAAGCCGATCGTTTCGGCCGCGACTTCGATCGTCACAACGACCGCTTCGATACCCGACAGAAAATGATTGAGCAGGTTCAGCAGCTGACCCCGGTCAGCCTGGCGGACTTTTTCCGTCGCGCCGTGATTGAACACAAAGGTATGGTGATGACTTCACAGATTGCAGGCAGCGGCAAAACCGACTTTGCCCGGCAGCCGGGCTGGAAGACCTGGGCTGAAGTAGCAAAACTGCAGCAGTCGCTGCCGGTAAAGAGTGAAACCCCATGACACTGTTACCTGCCATTTCGCTGAATCCTCTGACACTGCCGCTCAGGGGCGAGCGGCTGATTGAGGCGTCCGCCGGTACCGGCAAAACCTTTACCATTGGTCTGCTCTATCTGCGGCTGCTGCTGGGGCTGGGCGGTGAAAATGCTTACAGCCGGCCACTCTCGGTGGAAGAGATTTTAGTCGTGACCTTTACCGAGGCCGCTACCGCTGAACTGCGCGGACGTATCCGCGACAATATTCATCAGCTGCGTCTGGCCTGCATTCGCGGCAAAAGCAGTAATCCGATGCACCAGTTACTGCTGGCGCAGATGCCGGATCTGAGTCAGGCAGCCGCACAACTGCTGGCGGCTGAACGACAGATGGACGAAGCCGCCATCTTCACCATTCACGGCTTCTGTCAGCGGATGCTCAATCTCAATGCTTTTGAATCGGGGATGCTGTTCGAGCAGGAGTTAATTGAAGATGAGCAGGCGCTGCTGAAACAGTCAACCGCTGATTTCTGGCGTCGCCAGTGCTACCCGCTGAGTCTTGATGTGGCACGGATCATCGCCGCAGAGTGGAACGGGCCTGACAGTCTGCTGGCAACGCTGCGCCCCTGGCTGCAGGGGGAGTCGCCGGGGCTGAAACGTCCGCCCGAAGCCGGTGAGACACTGGAGAACCGCCACGCCCGTAACCTGGCGCGTATCAGTGCTATCAAGCAGCAGTGGCAGGCGCTGAGCGCAGATGTAGAGGGGATTATCAGCGCATCAGGCGTTGATAAACGCAGCTACAGCAGTAAACATCTGCCCAACTGGGTGGTCCGCGTCACGCAGTGGGCCAGCAGCGAGACGCTGGATTATCAGTTGCCTAAAGAGCTGGAGCGTTTCGGGCAGCAGGTGCTGGAGGAGAAAACCAAAAAGGGTGAAGCGCCCCGTCATGCGCTGTTTGAGGCGATCGATCAGTTCCTGGCAGAACCCCTGTCGCTGCGCGATGTGATCATTGCTCAGGCGCTGTCCGATGTGCGTGCCACGGTGCAGCGTGAGAAACGGCTACGTGCGCTGTTAGGCTTTGACGATCTGCTCAGTAAGCTGGATGAGGCGTTGCAACAGCCGGGCGGCGTCCTGCTGGCCGACACCATCCGGGCACGCTTCCCGGTTGCCCTGATTGATGAGTTTCAGGATACCGATCCACAGCAGTATCGTATCTTCCGCGCGCTCTACATTAATCAGCCGGAACAGGCACTGTTTCTGATTGGCGATCCCAAGCAGGCAATTTATGCGTTTCGCGGCGCGGATATCTTTACCTATCTGCGGGCCAGAAGCGAAGTTAGTGCTCACTACACCCTGGACACCAACTGGCGCTCCTCTCCCGAGATGGTCGCGAGCGTGAACCGGCTTTTTTCCCAGGTCGATTCGCCCTTTCTCTTTTCGGCGATCCCCTTCCAGCCGGTGAAGCCTGCAACATCAAATCAGTCGCTGACGCTGACGTTTGATCAGCAGCAGCAACCGGCGCTGCGCTTCTGGCTGCAGCCTGGCGAGGGCGTCGGCAGCAGTGACTACCAGCAGTTTATGGCGCAGCAGTGCGCGGCCGACATCAGCCGCTGGCTGGTTGCAGGTCAGCAGGGACGCGCACTGCTGGGTAAAGGTGAGGCTCTCCAGCCGGTGCGGGCATCCGACATCACCGTACTGGTGCGCAGCCGCAATGAGGCCGGTTTAATCCGCGATGCGCTGAATGCGCTGGCCATTCCGTCGGTCTATCTTTCCAGCCGGGACAGCGTCTACACCACGCCGGAAGCGCGTGAGTTACTCTGGCTGCTGCAGGCGATACAGGCACCGGAACAGGAACGTCTGCTACGCAGCGCGCTGGCAACCTCCATTTTTGCCATTGATGCGGCGACGCTTGACGCGCTGACGCAGAACGAACGCGAATGGGATGCGCTGGTAGAGCAGTTCGCCACCTGGCAGCAGCTGTGGCATCAGCGCGGTGTGCTGCCAATGCTGCGGGACGTGATGATTAAACGGCAGCTGGCGGAGAATATGCTGGCCTCGGAAAATGGTGAGCGGCGGCTGACGGACCTGATGCATCTGGGTGAACTGCTGCAGGAGGCGTCGGTGCAGCTGGAGAGTCCGCATGCGCTGGTGCGCTTCCTGGCGCAGCAGATCGCCCGGCCAAACAGCCAGGCCGCCAGCCAGCAGTTGCGTCTGGAAAGCGATCGGCATCTGGTGCAGATCATCACGATCCATAAATCGAAAGGGCTGCAGTATCCGCTGGTCTGGCTGCCGTTTGCTGCCGGATTCCGCGAGGCCGCCAGCGCGCTCTACCACGACCGCGACACCTTTACGGCGCTGCTGGATGTGCAGGGGGATGCACAAAGCCTGGCGCTGGCCGAAGAGGAGCGTCTGGCGGAAGATTTGCGACTGCTGTATGTGGCGCTGACCCGTTCGGTCTATCACTGCAGCGTCGGTATTGCGCCGCTGATCAAAGGCACCCGCAAAAAAGAGGGCGAAAGCGATCTGCACAAGAGCGCGCTGGGCTATCTGGTGCAGCAGGGCGAGGCGGCCGATGCCCGGCAGCTCAGCCAGCGGCTGAATGCCCTATGCGGTGAGGGCATTGCGCTGACAGACGATGATCTGCTGCCAGGCGAGATGTGGCAGGATGCACGGCAGGGCGATGAGGCATTAAGCAGCCGCGACATGACGCGCACGCTGACCGATCTCTGGCGCGTAACCAGCTACTCTGGCCTGCAACAGCATCATAGTTCGCCGCTGCTGGATGCGCTGCCCAGCTTCGATATTGACGCGGCAGGTGAGGAGGAGACGAACGAAGAGGCGGCTCTGACGCCTCACCACTTTCCGCGCGGCGCGGCACCCGGCACGTTTTTGCATGGTCTGTTTGAATCAATCGACTTTACCGAATCGCCGGACCGCATCTGGCTTGAAGATCAGCTGCAGCACAATGGCTATCCGCTCAGCTGGTTACCGGTACTGGAGCAGTGGATCGAACGCGTCCTGCGTACACCGCTTAACGCGGAGGGGATGACGCTGTCGGCGATAAAGAGCAGCGAACGCCTGATTGAGATGGAGTTCTATCTGCCAATCAACAACCTGCTGACGGCGGCCGATCTTGACGCGCTGCTGCGGCGGCACGATCCGCTTTCCCGTCAGGCCGCGCCTCTGGATTTTCGCCAGGTGCGCGGAATGCTGAAAGGTTTTATCGACCTGGTCTTCCGCTGGCAGGGCAAATATTATCTGCTCGACTATAAATCGAACTGGCTCGGGGAGAGTCACGCCGCTTACACTCCAGAGGCGATGGCACAGGCGATGATCGGCCACCGCTACGATCTGCAGTATCAGCTCTATACGCTGGCGCTGCATCGCTATCTGCAGCATCGTCTGCCGGGCTACCGCTATGAGAACCATTTTGGCGGCGTTTTTTATCTGTTTTTACGCGGGATGGATGGCAGTTCGCCTGACAACGGCATCTTTGCCACCCGTCCTGACGACGCTTTTGTGGAAGAGATTGATGCACTGTTTGGTGAACCCGGGGAGGGGGAATGAATGAGATGCTGAGCCTGCTGCTGCAGGCGGCAGAGAAGCGCCTCCTGCGACCGCTGGATATTCAGTTTGCGCGACTGATCGCGCCGGAATCACAGCCTGCACTGCTGCTGGCGGCGGCCTGCGTCAGTGCGGAAGCCGGTGAGGGACATGTCTGTCTGCCACTCAGCAACCTCTGCGAAGCAAACCTGTTTGCCGGGCGTCAGCCTGCGCTGGCCCAAGCGATCTGGCAGGCGGCGGGCGCGCCGGATGACTGGCCTGCACGTCTGGCTGACTGGCCGGCCGTCAGCGACGGCAGTCGGGTAACCCCGCTGGTGCTGAGCCACCAGCGTTTGTATCTGCACCGGCTGTGGCAGAGTGAAGGCCGGGTCGCCGACTTCTTTGCTGCCCAGGAGGTAAAAAACGCGTTTGATATCCAGGCCGCAGGCGAGGTGCTGAACACGCTGTTTGGTGACCAGCCAGAGGACTGGCAGAAGATTGCGGCGGCCGTGGCGCTGACCCGTAAGACGGCGGTGATCTCTGGCGGGCCGGGCACCGGTAAAACCACCACCGTGGCGAAGCTCCTCGCTGCGCTGATCCGGCTGCATCCGGGCGCACTGCGGATCCAGCTGGCCGCACCAACCGGCAAAGCTGCCGCGCGGCTGACTGAATCACTGGGCAAAGCCCTGCAGGATCTGGCCGTCAGCGACGAAGAGCGGCGGCGTTTTCCGGCTGAAGCCACCACGCTGCATCGTCTGCTGGGCGCCCAGCCCGATACCCAGCGGATGCGCTACCACGCCGGGAATCCGCTGCATCTGGATGTACTGGTCGTGGATGAGGCATCGATGGTTGACCTGCCGATGATGGCAAAACTGATTGCCGCACTGCCTGGCCATGCACGTGTGATCTTTCTGGGCGATCGCGACCAGCTCGCCTCAGTTGAGGCAGGAGCCGTGCTGGGCGATATCTGCCGCTGCACCGAGGGCGGTTACAGTCTGGCCCGGGCAGAGCAGCTCGCACGGCTGACGGGCTGCGCCCTCGAGGGCAGTGAGGATGCACAGGCGCCCTCCGTGCGCGACAGCATCTGCCTGCTGCAGAAGAGTTACCGCTTTGACGCCACATCCGGCATTGGTCAGCTCGCGAAAGCAATCAATCGGGGGGATGCTGCACAGGTCAATACTCTGTTCACCTCGGCCTGCGCGGATGTCAGCTATCAGACGCTGAACAGCGCCGAAGCTTATCAGACGATGCTGGATGAGGTCGCGCAGGGGTATCAGCCGTTTCTGCAGCTCATCAGAGAGCAGGCGCCCCCGGCGGAGGTGATCGCCGCATTTGGACGGTATCAGCTGCTGTGCGCCTTACGTGAAGGGCCCTTTGGCGTGCAGGGTCTGAATCAGCGCATCGAACAGCGACTGATGCAGTTACAGCGCATCCGGCGTCCCGGCGTCGGCAGCCGCTGGTATGCCGGACGGCCGGTTATGATCAGCCGCAATGACAGCGCGCTTGGCCTGTTCAATGGTGATATCGGTATTACGCTGCGCGATGAGGAGGGCAATCTCCGGGTCTTCTTCCCGCTGCCCGATGGGTCGATCAAGGCGATTCAGCCGAGCCGGTTGCCGTCACACGAAACGGCCTGGGTCATGACAGTGCACAAATCGCAGGGGTCGGAGTTTGATCATACTGCGCTGGTCATGCCGACGCAGTTTCTGCCGGTGCTGACGCGGGAACTGGTCTACACCGCGATCACCCGTGCGCGGCAGCAGCTGACGATCTACAGCGAACGTGGGGTGTTTCAGCGCGCGGTTCAGCAGCAGACGCAGCGACGCAGCGGTCTGGTCGAACGACTGGCCGCAGGCGGCTGAAGAGGGCAGGAGACAGGGGGCCCGGAGGCCGCCTGTTTCTTACCGCGTCCGTCAGGTCAGGTCGGCCATCAGCACTTTTGAGCGGCGCTGATAGTTGTACATCTCTTTTTTACTCTCCGGCAGCGATTCGATATCGACCGGGGTAAAGCCGCGCTCCTGGAACCAGTGGATGCTGCGGGTGGTTAACACAAACAGCTTTTCCAGTCCCATCTGCTTCGCCTGCAGCGCCACACGCTGCAACAGCATCTCACCGCGTGAGGAGCTGCGATAGTCCGGATGCACCGCCACACAGGCCATTTCACCGATCTTCTCGTCCATAAATGGATAAAGTGCGGCACAGGCGATCGTCAGATTATCGCGCTGAATAATGGTGAATTTATCGATCTCCATCTCCAGCTGCTCGCGGGAGCGACGCACCAGAATGCCCTGCTGCTCCAGCGGGCGAATCAGTTCAAGAATACCGCCGATATCGTTGATGTTGGCGCGGCGGATCTGCTCTGCCGACTCCATTACGATCTGCGTGCCGATACCGTCGCGAGAGAAAAGCTCCTGCAGCAGCGCACCATCTTCCTGATAGCTAATCAGGTGGCTGCGGCGCACACCACTGCGGCACGCTTTTACGGCGCCACGCAGGAAACGGACGGTGCCGGAGAGGTAGTCGCCCTCTTTTTCAATTTCATCGATACGGGCCTGGGCGTCATTCGGGAACAGCTCGGAGATAATCTCGCCTTCGCTGTTCAGCACGCCCTGTTCAGAGCAGAAGCCGATCATCTTTTCCGCTTTAAGCTTGATCGCCAGCTGGGTGGCCACCTCTTCTGACGTCAGATTAAAGCTCTCGCCGGTCACGGAAACCGCCACCGGGCCCAGCAGCACAATGGCGTCGTTATCCAGCTGACGATGAATCGCCTCTTCATCAATACGACGGATACGCCCGCTGTGGCAGTAATCGACGCCATCATCCACGCCCAGCGGCTGCGAAATAATAAAGTTGCCGCTGACAACATTAATATGCGCGCCCTGCAGCGGCGTATTGTTGAGACTCATTGAGAGGCGGGCGGTGATATCCAGCTGCAACCGGCCAGCCGCCTGCTTGACCAGTTCCAGTGACTGCGCATCGGTGACCCGTGTGAACTTGTGATAAACCGGCTCCAGCTGCTGCTGAGCGAGGCTGGCATCAATCTGCGGCCGTGCGCCATATACGACCACCAGCCGGATGCCCAGACTGTGTAGCAGGCCGATATCGTTAACGATGCCAGAGAAGTTCTCATGCTCAATCGCTTCGCCACCCAACATGATGACAAAGGTTTTGCCACGGTGGGCATTGATATAGGGAACGGTATGGCGAAAACCCTGAACCAGCTCGGTACTACGTTCCTTCACGGCCAACCCTCAATGAATGTTTATTCGTATTTTTTGTATTTTTATGCTTTTACGGGCGAATTTGCAAGCCTTAATCCTGACGAAAATTTACGTTTTTCCGGGTGTCAAAGCCGCTAACAGCCTGCATTATTTAGGGTTTCCGGGGTGACATCATCCTGTGGATTGGATAAAGTTTTCGCCGCCATTTTATTAACTGGCGCTTTTTCAGACATAACACAGCAGCTGGAGCGGCATGTCAGACGGTAATTCCCATTTTTCACGCAGACGATTTTTACAGGGGACAGGCGCCTTACTGCTGTTAAGCGTCAGCCGCACAGGGCTGGCGGCTAAAAATCACATTGTGGCGGTACGGATCTGGCCCTCATCCACCTATTCAAGGATGACGCTGGAGTCCAGCGTCGCGCTGAAGTACAAACAGTTTGCCCTGACCCATCCCGATCGTCTGGTGATCGATATTGAGGGCCTGCACCTTAATCCGGTCCTGAAAGGGGTGAACAAGCAGGTCCGGGTCGACGATCCTTTTATCAAAAATGCCCGGGTCGGCCAGTTCGACAGCAATACGGTGCGCGTGGTACTGGAGTTAAAGCGCAACGTCGCGCCGAAAATCTTTAACCTGGCACCGGTCGCCGGGATCAATCACCGGCTGGTGGTCGACCTCTACCCGAGTCAGGATCATGTCGAAGATGATCCACTGCTGGCGCTGCTGAAAGATTATAACCAGGGCGAACTTGAAAAGGATGAAGGGGTGCAGGCGCCGCTGCCGGGCAAAGCAGGACGCGACCGGCCGATTATCATTATGATCGATCCCGGTCATGGCGGCGAAGATCCCGGTGCGCACGGCAAATATAAGACCCGCGAGAAGGATATTGTGCTGAAGATTGGCCGGCGACTGAAAGCGTTGATCGACAAACAGCCCAACATGAAAGCCTACATGACACGCAACGAAGATGTCTTTATTCCGCTGCGGGTCAGGGTCGCCAAAGCCCGCAAGCAGCGCGCCGATCTCTTTGTCTCCATTCATGCAGATGCGTTTACCAGCCGGGCAGCACGGGGATCCTCGGTATTTGCCTTATCCACCAGCGGCGCGACCTCTGCGGCTGCCCGCTTCCTGGCACAGACACAAAACGAATCTGATCTGATAGGCGGCGTCAGCAAAAGCGGTGACCGTTACCTCGATCACACCATGTTCGATATGGTGCAGCGGCAGACGATTCACGACAGCCTGAAATTTGGTAAAGAGGTGCTGCATCGCATGGGGCGCATTAACCATCTGCATAAACGCACGGTGGATCAGGCCGGATTTGCGGTTCTCAAAGCGCCCGATATCCCCTCTATCCTGGTAGAGACAGCCTTTATCAGTAATGTGGAGGAGGAGCGTAAACTGCGAACCACCCGCTATCAGCATCAGGTCGCGGAGGCGATTCTGAACGGCATTAAAGCCTATGTCGAGAGTGGGGCGGCGCTGGCACATCGGTAACGCAGAGCGGGTAGCCCGGGCTATCCGCACACTTTTCGAACCGGAGAGGGCGTAAAAGAAAATCAGGAATGTCAGAAACAAAAAAACACCCTTTCAGGTGTTTAAATGATTGGTTGCGGGGGCCGGATTTGAACCGACGACCTTCGGGTTATGAGCCCGACGAGCTACCAGGCTGCTCCACCCCGCGTCCGTATTGCGCATTGCGACTTTTCACATTGTGACTTCTGAAAACTGCGTCAGAAGTATTGGTTGCGGGGGCCGGATTTGAACCGACGACCTTCGGGTTATGAGCCCGACGAGCTACCAGGCTGCTCCACCCCGCGTCCGTATTGCGCATTGCGACTTTTCACATTGTGACTTCTGAAAACTGCGTCAGAAGTATTGGTTGCGGGGGCCGGATTTGAACCGACGACCTTCGGGTTATGAGCCCGACGAGCTACCAAGCTGCTCCACCCCGCGTCCGTGGAAGCGCACTATACTCTCCGCGCTGATTGATGCAACCCCTTTTTACAAATAAAAGCCAAATTAACAGCCAGTTGCTGAAGGATTCCCCCATCTGATTAATTATTGAACTGATCCGCACAGCGTGAAAGCGGATGCATTTCATTCTGTCGGGCGCTTTGCTATCGTCGCGGGGCGAACAGTTATAAAAAGAGAAGAGAATGAAATCACATTGGGTGAAGTATGCACTCACTGGCGCGTTGATTACGCTGCTGGCGGCCTGTAGCTCTAAACCGACCGATCGCGGTCAGCAATATAAAGATGGCAAACTGGAACAGCCGCTGGCGCTGGTGAATCAGCCCAACGCCAAAGGCGCACCGGTAAATGGCCGGGACTTTGGTGAGCAGGTGCGCCAGATCCAGTCCGCCTCATCGGCGCTCTATGGCCGTCAGAGTGGCACTTATAGTGCGATTGAGAGCTGGCTGATGGCGGGGGCCGATACCCGACAGCTTCGCCAGTATGGTCTGAATGCCTGGCAGATGGAGGGCACAGATAACTACGGTAACGTGCAGTTTACCGGATATTACACGCCGGTAGTGGAGGCGCGTTACACCCGTCAGGGCGAATTCCAGTATCCGATCTATCGTATGCCACCACGCAAACGGGGTGCGAAATTACCGAGCCGTGCCTCTATCTACAGTGGCGGGCTCGATGACCGCTACGTCATTGCCTACAGCAACTCACTGATCGATAACTTCATGATGGATGTGCAGGGCAGTGGGTACGTCGATTTTGGCGATGGCCGTCCGATGACCTTCTTTGGTTACGCCGGCAAGAATGGCTGGGGCTACCACAGCATCGGCAAAGAGCTAATCGACCGCGGCGAAGTGAAGCGCGAAGATATGTCGATGCAGGCAATCCGGCAGTGGGCGCAGGAGCACTCGCCACAGGAAGTGCGTGCGCTGCTGGAAACCAACCCATCATTCGTTTTCTTTAAGGCCGAGCCTTTTACGCCGGTGCGTGGCGCCAGCGCGGTGCCGCTGGTCGCGAAAGCTTCTGTGGCCTCTGACCGCTCGATCATTCCGCCGGGTACGGTGCTACTGGCGGAAGTGCCGCAGCTCAATGAGAAGGGCAAGTTCAACGGTAAATATGAGATGCGCCTGATGGTCGCCCTTGACGTGGGCGGCGCGATTAAAGGACAGCACTTTGATATCTATCAGGGTATCGGTCCGGACGCTGCGCATCTGGCGGGCTTCTATAATCACTATGGCCGCGTCTGGGTATTGAAAGCCGCGCCGGGTGCCGGACAGCCGCTGTTCTCCAGTCCGCAAAACGGTAATAATGGTTCACTGCTTCTCGGCGCTAACTAATTTCTTCTCTGCGGGCCTGCGGGCCCGCACGACGTTACAGGTTCAACTATGAAAGTGTTAAATGACGCCTGGCATCAGCGCTTTGGCGGCACGGCGCGTCTCTATGGTCAGGATGCGCTGCAACGGTTTGCTGACGCCCATTTCTGCGTCATCGGCATCGGCGGCGTCGGCTCCTGGGCGGCGGAGGCGCTGGCGCGCACCGGCATTGGTAAAATCACCCTGATTGATATGGATGATGTCTGTATCACCAATACCAACCGTCAGCTGCACGCGCTGCAGGGCAACGTCGGCAAAGCTAAAACGGAGGTTATGGCAGAGCGGTTGCGTGCCATTAACCCTGACTGTGAGGTGATCTGCATCGATGACTTTATCACGCCAGAGAATACCGCAGACCTGATGGCCGCTGGTTTCGATTATGTGATCGACGCCATCGACAGCGTGCGGCCTAAAGCGGCGCTGATCGCCTGGTGTCGCCGGAATAAGATCCCGCTGATTACCACCGGCGGTGCCGGCGGGCAGATCGATCCGACACAGATCCAGATCGCCGATCTGGCGAAAACTATCCAGGATCCCCTGGCGGCGAAACTGCGCGAACGGCTCAAAAGCCTGGGCGTGGTGAAAAACAGTAAGGGTAAACTGGGAATCGACTGCGTCTTTTCCACCGAGGCGCTGGTCTATCCGCAGGCTGATGGCAGCGTCTGTGCCTCACGCAGCACGGCGGAGGGGCCGAAGCGAATGGACTGCGCATCCGGCTTTGGTGCCGCCACCATGGTAACGGCAACCTTTGGTTTTGTGGCCGTTTCGCACGCGCTGAAGAAGTTTCTGGCGCGCGCCGTTCGTCAGGACGCCGCCAGCGCCTGACGCGCGGCGTGCTCTACCGCAGCGGCCAGCGCCTGCAGGCCGCTGCTGCGCGATGCGCTGAGCTGGGCGCGCAGACCCAGTTCATCAAAGAGTTGCAGAGGATCGCTGGCCAGCAGCTGCTGTGGCGTCTGTCCCTCAACGGCGGTCAGCAGCACCGCCAGCAGGCCACGCACAATCCGTCCTTCGCTGTCGCCATAGAAATGCAGCGTTCCCGCATCCTGCAACTGGCTGCCCAGCCAGACCCGATTCTCACACCCGCTCAGTTCAATCTCCGCGCGCTTCAGTTCTTCCGGCATCGCGGGCAGCTGGCGGCTCAGCTGAATCAGCTGGCGATAACGATCTTCCCACTGATGAAAACGACCGAAGTTCTCCTTCAGCGTAGCGACAGTGATCTCTGCGCCAAAAGGGTGTGGCGCTAACGGCGATGAATGCATAGTTAAAACTCCGATAACAGCGAGATGGCGCTCTTCATGGCGCGCACCAGCGCATCAACATCCTGCAGATTATTATAGGGGGCAAAAGAGGCACGCAGCGTACCACTGACGCCCAGTGCAGCCATCAGCGGCTGCGCACAGTGCTGACCGGCGCGCAGGGCGATACCCTGTTCCGCCAGCAGGGTGACCAGGTCGCTGTGGTGCAGACCGGCAAACTCAAACGCCAGCAGGCTGGCGTTGCTACAGCGGAAACTGCGAAAGCCAGGCAGTTCCGCTAGCTGCTCCTCAGCCCGGGTGGCAAGCTGCTGACTCCAGCGCTCCGCCTGCGGCAGGTCGTACTGCGACAGCCAGCTCAGCGCGGCACTTAATCCGACGACGCCCGCTACATTTGGCGTGCCTGCCTCAAAACGCCAGGGCACCGGCTGCGGTGTGAAGTCACTGAAATCGACCTGGGTCAGCATTTTGCCGCCGCCCTGCCACGGTGCCATCGCCTCCAGCAGCGCCGCTTTGCCATACAGCGCGCCAATCCCCATCGGGCCATAAATTTTGTGCGCTGAAAAGGCGTAAAAATCGATGTCGAGCGCCTGGAGATCCGGCGGGCAATGCACCACGCCCTGCGCACCATCGACCATGACCTTCGCGCCTACGCCATGGGCCAGCGTTATCGCCTGGCCGAGATCGGGACAGCCGCCGGTGACGTTTGACATCTGACTCACAGCCAGCAGACGCGTCCGGCTATTGAGCAGGGCAGGTAACTGGCTGATATCTGGCAGGCGATCCGGACCTAATGGCCATTTTACGACGCGAGCACCGCAGGCCCTGGCAGCCATCAGCCACGGAACCAGATTAGCGTGATGCTCTGCTTCGCTGACGACAATTTCATCACCGGGCTGCAGGCGCGGACGCAGCCAGCTGTTGGCTACCAGGTTTATCGCTTCGGTCGTGCCGCGTGTCCAGACAATTTCACGATCGTCAGCAGCGTTAAGCCAGCGGGCCACCTGACTGCGCGCCTGCTCATAGCGGTGCGTCAGGGCCTGCGCGGCGGCAAACTGGCTGCGATGCACCGTACCGGCGCTAAGGCTGTAGAACTGCTGCGTGCTCTCAATGACTGCGTGAGGTTTCAGCGTGGTGGCTGCGCTGTCGAGATAAACCCCGGCGTCAGTGAGCGCGGGAAACTGCTGGCGAAAAACGGTGGGATTAAAAGCGGTCATGCCGGGTCCGTGATGAGAATAATTAGGACCAAACTGAAAGAATGGTCTGCGTCTGGCAAAGCTGAAAAAGCGCGTTATGCTGAATATTGCAAGGTTTGAACCAGACCCGCATAACGACGGAATATTTCGTAGTCGATCTCACTTTTCGGCTGCCTCTGATTAGCGTAACGCGGGCGGTTTAATGCAATCAATCTACAAGGAGATAGCAGATGAATAAACTTACCGCAGTACTGGCCGTGTGTACTCTGGCTTTTACCCTGAGCGCCTGTTCAAGCAACTACGTCATGCACACAAATGACGGCCGCACTATTGTGGCGGTTGGCAAGCCTAAGGTCGATAGTGACACCGGTATGATCAGCTATAAAGATGCGAATGGCAACGAGCAGCAGATCAACCGTTCTGATGTGAAAGAGATGGTTGAATCAGGCCAGTAAGAGCAAAAAAAAAGCACCGCAATTTGCGGTGCTATTTAAAATCACTATGGACAGACAGGGTAAATCTACAGGAATTAAGAGCTCGATCCGCAATCGTCGGATCAAAAATTGCAAACACAACATCACGACCACAAGCCAAAAGCTTTCAGAAAATCTGCGAACTCACTCACAAATCTAAAAACTTTTCGTTCCGGCTCTGGAAGTGCGGCAACTATAGGTATTTGCTGGTGGTTCCTCAACGGACAAATTATAATGCCTCGGATTAAAAATTCTAATACGTAAACGCTTTGTATAAGCTCGCGTATTTTTCGCCGCGCCGGATACGGAAAACCATGTCGAAACGCCTTCCTCCCCTCAACGCACTGCGTGTTTTTGACGCAGCCGCACGCCATTTAAGCTTTACCAAAGCCGCTGAAGAGCTGTTTGTCACCCAGGCTGCTGTAAGCCATCAGATTAAATCTCTGGAAGATTTTCTGGGTTTAAAGCTGTTTCGGCGGAGGAATCGTTCGCTGTTACTGACTGAGGAAGGACAAAGTTACTATCTCGATATCAAAGAGATCTTCTCTGCTATCAATGAAGCGACCCGCAAACTGCAGGCGCGCAGTGCCAAAGGGGCACTGACCGTCAGTCTGCTGCCAAGTTTCGCCATTCAGTGGCTGGTTCCGCGCCTCTCCAGCTTTAATGTGGCTTATCCGGGGATTGATGTGCGCATCCAGGCTGTGGACCGTGACGAAGAGAAGCTGGCCGATGATGTTGACGTGGCGATTTTTTATGGGCGCGGTAACTGGCCAGGGCTGCGGGTCGAAAAACTCTATGCCGAATACCTGCTGCCGGTCTGCTCACCGTCGCTGATGACCGGCGATAATCCGCTAAAAACGCCAATGGATCTGTCGCGCTTTACCCTCCTGCACGATGCCTCACGGCGGGACTGGCAATCCTATATCCGTCAGCTGGGGGTGCAGCATATCAATGTGCAGCAGGGCCCGATCTTCAGCCACAGCGCGATGGTGCTGCAGGCGGCGATCCATGGGCAGGGGGTGGCGTTGGCGAACAATGTCATGGCGCAGAGCGAAATTGAGGCCGGACGATTAATCTGTCCGTTTAATGATGTACTGGTCAGTAAAAATGCTTTTTATCTGGTTTGTCATGACAGTCAGGCAGAACTGGGTAAAATAGCCGCCTTCCGACAGTGGATACTGGCAAAAGCCGCAACAGAACAAGAAAAATTCCGCTTTCGTTACCAACAATAACGTCCTGATTTAATGGGATTACATTGCAAAAGCATCCTGAGGATCGTTGAATGTCCAGTCGTGCCATGTTTATTTTTGCCGCAATCAGCGGGTTCCTGCTGGTGGCGTTTGGCGCATTTGGTGCCCACGTGCTGAGTCGGTCACTTGGCGCCGCTGAAATGGCCTGGATTCATACCGGGCTGGAGTATCAGGCTTATCACACCCTAGCGGTGATGGGGCTGGGGGCCGCGATGTTACGTCGCGCCAATATCTGGTTTTACTGGAGCAGTGCGCTGATGGCGCTCGGCACCGTGTTGTTCAGTGGCAGCCTCTATTGTCTGGCGCTGTCACATCTGAAGTTTTGGGTTTTTATCACGCCAGTGGGCGGGGTTTGTTTCCTCGCCGGTTGGGTATTGATGTTGATTGGCGCGCTGCGTCTTAAACGAAAGGCAGAACGCCATGAATAAAGTTTTACTCTATTGTCGTCCCGGTTTTGAAAAAGAGTGCGCGGCAGAGATCAGCGCCAGAGCCGCTGAACGTGAGATCTACGGTTTCCCGCGGGTTAAAGATAACGCCGGCTACGTGTTGTTTGAGTGTTATCAGTTTGAAGATGCCGAGCGTCTGGCGCGTGAGCTGCCGTTTGATGAACTGATTTTTGCCCGGCAGATGCTGGTCGTCGGCGAACTGCTGCGTGACCTGCCGCAGGAAGACCGCATTACCCCGATTGTCGGCATGCTGACAGGTGTGGTGGAGAAGGGCGGTGAGCTGCGTGTTGAGGTGCCGGACACCAACGAAGCGAAAGAGCTGACGAAATTCTGCCGTAAGTTCACCGTCCCGCTGCGCGCGGCACTGCGTGAAAGTAAGATCCTGCTCAATTATGAGAGTCTGAAACGCCCGGTGGTGCATGTGTTTTTCATCGCGCCAGGCACCTGTTACGTCGGCTACTCCCTCCGCGAAAACAGCTCACCGCTGTACATGGGGATCCCCCGGCTGAAGTTCCCCGCCGATGCCCCGAGCCGCTCCACGCTGAAGCTGGAAGAGGCGTTTCACGTCTTTATCCCGGAAGATGAGTGGGATGAGCGTTTAGCCAGTGGCATGTACGCGGTGGATCTCGGCGCCTGTCCGGGCGGCTGGACCTGGCAGCTGGTGCAGCGCAGTATGATGGTCTATGCGGTGGACAATGGGCCGATGGCGCCGAGCCTGATGGATACTGGTCAGGTCATGCACGAAAAAGCCGATGGCTTTAAATACCGGCCGCCCCGTAACAACATCAGCTGGCTGGTGTGTGACATGGTGGAGAAGCCGGTACGCGTGGCTAACCTGATGACCGACTGGCTGGTTAACGGCTGGTGCCGTGAGGCGATCTTCAACCTGAAGTTGCCGATGAAGAAGCGTTACGAAGAGGTGACGCAGAATCTGGCGATGATGCAGGAACGTTTCGATAATGAGGGCATCAACGTGCAGATCCGTGCCCGTCAACTCTATCACGATCGTGAAGAAGTTACGGTTCATGTACGCCGGATCTGGGCGGCTATCGGCGGTCGTCGCGACGAACGCTAATTGTCGGGCTGAGTGCAGCCGCACTCAGCCGGTATAACGCAGCGTATTCAGGTTCCCCTGTAATACCAGATCCCGCTTCAGCGTGGCCACCTCACGGCTGATCTCCGCCATTCGCTGGCCTTCCGCGAGCTTTTCCCGCCACTTTGCGGGAACCTGCTCCAGTTGCTGATAGATCCCCTCAAGCGTCTGAAACTCTGCCAGCAGCTGTTTCGCGCTTTTTGGGCCGATGCCGGCTATGCCCGGGATTTTACTGCTGCTGATCCCACACAATCCCCAGTAGTCGGGAAGTCGCTCGGGTGCCACGCCAAATTCCGCGTCGATGAAGGGCAGATCGAGCCATCGTTTCTGAAAGTAGTCGCGGATACGGATGTCGGGAGCCAGCAACTGACAGTATCCTTTGTCAGTGGAAACAATCGTGGCCTGGTGCCCCGCCTGAGCCATTTTCACCGCCAGCGTGGCAGCAAGGTCATCCGCTTCATCCTCACCCGCGATCCAGCAGCTGACGCCCGCCGCGCGAAAGGCGTTCTGCAATGCCGGTATTTCCGCCTGCAGGTCATCCGGCATAGGAGGACGGCCGCTTTTGTAATCGGGCAGCAGCTGATGACGCCAGCCCTGATGACGCGCTTCACCATCAAACACGGCCACCGCGTGCGTCGGTCGGGTGTGACCCAGTACCTGACGCAGCGCGACCACACAACCCTCCACGCAGGGTGAACCCTGAACCGCGTGCAGGCGTCGAATCAGGTTCAGGGCATCGATAATAACAAGATGAAAAGCCATGAGCGTATGGGCAGCCCGGGGGCTGCCTCCTGTTTATTTGATAATTTCGTAGCAGGGGATGTAGGCGGTGCCAGGCAGTTTCATACGTTGCTGCGCCACAAATCCCTGCAGCAGTTCATCCATCCGGTGCATGATGTCGGGATCGCCATGCAGCTTATAGCGGCCCTTCTCACGGATCTCGCGGATCCCCATCTCTTTAACGTTACCGGCGACGATGCCTGAGAAGGCGCGACGCAGGTCGGCAGCCAGTTTTTCAGGTGACTGATTCGTATAGAGATTGAGGTTAGCCATATTCTCATGGGTCGGGAGGAAGGGCACCTGCAGATCGGGTTCAATGCGAATCGACCAGTTAAAACTATAGGCGTCACCGGTTTCACGACGATTCTCTTTGACCTGCGGCATCGCTTTCTTCATCAGACGGGCGACTTCCGCCGCATCGTTGATGATGATCTGATAATGCTTACGCGCCTGTTCGCCCAGTGTGTTGACGATGAAATCATCCAGCACGCGGAAGTAGTCGGCACTCTCTTCGGGGCCGGTCAGAATCAGCGGCAGCAGCTGGTCATTGTTCTGCGGATTCATCAGAATGCCCAGCAGGTAGAGCAGCTCCTCTGCGGTGCCGACGCCGCCCGGGAAAATGATGATGCCATGCGCGATGCGCACGAACGCTTCCAGACGTTTTTCGATATCCGGCATGATGATCAGCTCGTTCACCAGCGGGTTCGGCGGTTCTGCCGCAATGATTGACGGTTCGGTCAGGCCAATAAAGCGGCTGTCACGGTAGCGCTGTTGCGCATGGCCGACCGCCGCCCCTTTCATCGGCGCTTCCATCACACCCGGCCCGCAGCCGGTACAGATGTTCAGCTCGCGCAGTCCGAGCTGCGTCCCGACATTGCGGCAGTATTGATACTCAACAGCGTTGATGGAGTGACCACCCCAGCAGACCACTGTGTTGGGGTCTTCACCGATATGCAGGGCCCGCGCATTGCGCAGAATAGAAAACACGGTATTGGTGATCGTGACAGAATCGTTTTCGTCGGCTGCGGTAAGCCGCCCTGGTGAGTTGAGCTGTCCGCTGACAAACAGAATGTCACGCAACACGGCAAACAGGTTCGCCTGCAGCGAGCGGATAATGCGGCCATCCACGAACGCCTCTTCCGGCGGATTGATCAGTTCCAGTTTAACGCCGCGCTCCTGGCGCAGCACATTGATGTCGAAATTTTCAAAGCGGGAGAGCAGTTCGTGGCTGCTGTCGGTCTGGCTGCCGGAATTCAGTACGGCCAGAGAGCAGTTGCGAAAAAGCTGGTAGAGGTCGCTGCTGGCTGTGCGCTTGAGCATATCGACTTCCAGCTGCGAGAGCAGATCCATTGAGCCAAGAGGGCTGATGTGGGTAATCAAATGAGCTCCTTTACACCCGCCTGGGTGCGTGTTGGCACTGCAACGGCAGTGACGAAAATCCCGGGGCGGCATCCATACGTTGCCGCCAGCACCAGAGTAGCCTTGTCAGCCCGTACAGCTCAAGCGGAACTGCGTGCGCAGCATGCAGCCTGCGAGAAATCTCGCAAACTACTGACGAACCAGCCGTGAAAAGCCGGGCGTGAAGGGCACATTGGTGCGCCACGGGTTGATGTCCAGTCCGCCACGCCGGGTGTAACGCGCATACACCGTCAGGGCCTCCGGATGACAGAAACGCATCACATCATTAAAGATGCGCTCGACACACTGCTCATGAAACTCGTTGTGCTGGCGGAATGAGATCAGATAGCGCAGCAGAGCTTCACGATCGATGCGTGGGCCTTTATAGCGGATCATCACTGAGCCCCAGTCCGGCTGATTAGTGATCAGGCAGTTAGACTTAAGCAGATGGCTGACCAGCGTCTCTTCAACAATTTCGCTGCCTGCGGCATTGGCCAGATAGTCAGCATTGAAGCGATAATCCTCAATGGTGATGTCCTGCTCATCAATACAGCAGCCGCCGAAATGTCCGATTGGCTGGCCTTCCACCTCACTGAGCCGGAACAGGGCAACCCGCACCTCACCTTCTGCGCAGGCGCTCAGATCACGCTCCAGCGTCTGCCGGACGTCGCCCCAGTCGGCAAAGCGGGTCTGATTAAAGCTGTTCAGGTAGAGTTTGAAACTCTTTGATTCGATAAGGTTGCGGCTCTGTGCGTCCAGCACCACTTCACCCACGGCGACCTGCGGCAGGCCTTTGCTGTTAAGCCATGACAGCTCATACAGGGTCCAGATATCGCCGCCGGAAAAGGGCAGGCTGTCGGGAAACAGGCCAAGAGGTTCACGGTTCAGGCTGCGCGGCACGGCCTGCAGCAGGTCTTTGTCATAGCGATCGTGATAGGCTGTGGGTTTGCCCAGCGTCAGGTTGCTGAGCGCCTGATCCTGTTCGTGAGTAGTCATTGCGGTTACCACCAAAATTAATCAAAGTGGCTAAGTGTAACCCATCAGAAGTGAGAATATGAATGATGCAGCAAACTGCCGCCGCGTTGCGCGACTTTACCCAGCGCTACTGCCAGCTCTGGCTTCAGCAGACCGGTCACGCACCGGCCAGCAGCGATCTTTACGGTGTGCCGTCGCCCTGTGCGCGGGAAGATCGCGACCAGCAGGTACTGTGGCAGCCGCAGCCTTTTACGCTGCCGCCGACGCTGGAGGCTATTGAGCGCGCCATCGATCTTCAGCTTCAGCCGTCAGTGACGGCGTTCTACACCACGCAGTTAGCGGGCGACATGCGGGCCACGCTGGGCGAGCAGTCGCTGACCCTGCTGCAGGTCTGGAGTGAAGAGGACTTTTTGCGGTTGCAGGAGAATCTGATTGGGCATCTGGTGATGCAGCGTCGGCTCAGGCAGTCGCCGACGCTGTTCATTGCCACCACGGATTCAGAGGAGGAGATCGTTTCGATCTCTAATCTGACAGGCGAGGTGATCCTGGAGCAGCCGGGCCGGAAACAGCGCACGGTTTTAGCTGAAAGCCTTGAGATATTTCTTAAGTCATTACAACCGGTTATCAACTGAATTACAGTGATTTGCCGCTGCGCTTGTAAGAGATCTCTTACATCTTCTGTGAGAGATCGCTCTATCATTTCTGAGACATTCCGAAGACCAGAATGTAAAAATATTGTGAATCATAAACTTAATGGCGATTATCTGAATTTGCACCGCACATTTCGTAAAGTTTTGCTGTAAGTCCCTTGTGCGCTTTACGCATTCTGTCAAAATGTTTCTCGCTGCAGGACGCTCAGGAAACGGAATCGTCAGGACTATGATAAGCCATGAGGCAGGAACGTAACGGAGTTTACGGCACACGGAAGGTTTCAGGATGAAACAGGAACGCTCAGGATTGAGCAAGGGACACCTCCAGGATGGAGAATGAGAGCCCCTCAGAAGAGGTGGCGGGCCTGGATGCTAAGGATACATCAGGACGATGCGCGACAGGAGTTCGCACTGGACAAGTTGTCATGGAAGAGCAGGGAGCACTAACGTAGCGGGATGGCTGCAAACGAACCGGGAGCACTGTTTATACAGTGCTCCCTTTTTTTGTGCCTGTGCCAACAAGTGATATGCTTGCCGCCCATTTTTAACGGCTCGCTGGAGGTGGCGTATGACGCCCGAACAACTGATTACGCAAAGGCTGGAACAGCTGGAAGCGGTGATGCGTGAACATCAACTCTGGCAGAGTACGCCGCCGCCGGAAGGCGCGCTCGACAGTCGTGAACCTTTCTGCATGGATACGCTGGCGCCGCTGCAGTGGCTGCAGTGGGTGCTGGTCCCGCGGATGCACGCCCTGATTGCGGCCCGGCATCCGTTACCACAGAACTTTGCCGTTGCTCCCTATTACGAAATCGCGCTGGTGCCTGATCAGCCGGGTATTGCGCCCCTGCTGCGGACCCTGCGTCAGCTTGATGCACTGCTGCAGGATGCGGATCACTGATGCTGGAAATAGTTTATCAGGATGAGTGGCTGGTGGCGGTCAACAAACCCAGCGGCTGGCTGGTTCATCGCAGCTGGCTGGATCGGCATGAAACGGTGTTTGTGATGCAGACCGTGCGCGATCAGATTGGCCAGCATGTCTTTACCGCGCATCGCCTGGATAAACCGACCTCAGGCGTACTGCTGATGGGACTTTCCAGCGAAGTCGGTCGTCTGCTGTCCCAGCAGTTTGAACAGCATCAGATGCAGAAAACCTACCACGCCGTCCTGCGCGGCTGGCTGGAGAGCAGCGGGACGCTCGACTATCCGCTGGTAGAAGAGCGGGATAAAATTGCGGATAAGCACGCCAGCGAACCGCTTACCGCCCAGTCGGCGATCACGGATTATCAGGCGCTGGCGACCGCCGAGATGCCGGTCAGCATTGGCCGTTATCCCACTTCGCGTTACAGCCTGGTCGAACTCTCACCCCGTACCGGTCGCAAGCATCAGTTGCGTCGCCACATGTCACACCTGCGCCATCCGATTATTGGCGATTCGGCGCACGGCGATCTGCGGCAGAACCGGGGCGCCGCGCAGCACTTTGGTGCTAACCGGCTGATGCTGCACGCCAGCAGTCTGGCGCTGACCCATCCGGTAACCGGTGAGCCTTTGCTGATACGCGCCGGGCTGGATAGCGTCTGGCAGAATCTGATGCGTCAGTTTGGCTGGCAGGATGCACTGCCGGAGGTGCCGCGGGTTGAGTTTGCTGCCGCGCCAGGCGAGGATAAGGTTTCAGAATAAGGGAGAAAGCAGATGGCAAAGATTGGCATTTTTGTAGGCACGGTATACGGCAATGCGCTGCTGGCGGCAGAAGAGGCGGAGCCGATTCTGCAGCAGCAGGGTCACAGCGTGACGCTGTTTGACGATCCGACGCTGGCCGACTGGCAGGCGTTTACCAGCGATGTGGCGTTGATCATCACCTCAACGACCGGTCAGGGCGATTTTCCCGACACCCTTTCAGGTCTGTACCATGCGATAAAAGATAAGCTGGGGCATCAGCCCGCGCTGCGCTATGGCGTGATTGCATTGGGTGACAGCAGCTACGACCATTTTTGTGGCGCGGGCAAAGCTTTTGATGCGCTGCTACAGGAGCAGGGTGCACAGCGGGTCGGTGAGACGCTGCTGGTAGATGCCACCGAGAATCCGGAGCCGGAAGCGGTCACCTCTCCCTGGGTTGAAGCCTGGGGCGCACAGCTCTGACGCCGCCGCCAGGCTTATCGCGGCGTAACCATCTTAAGATAAGCCTGGCCCGGGCGCCGCACGATCAGGTGACCGGGGCCGGATTAAACACGGCCAGCTGGTTACGGATCCCCCAGCGATCGGACCAGGTCTGTTTCCGGCCGCTGGCGATATCCAGAATCAGTTCAAACAGTCGCCAGCCCACCTGTTCAATACTCTCTTCGCCAGTGGCAATCGTTCCGGCATTGATATCCATCAGATCGTGCCACCGCTCGGCCAGGGCATTTCGTGTCGCCATCTTGATCACCGGGATCGCCGCCAGGCCATAGGGCGTGCCGCGGCCCGTGGTAAAGACCTGCAGAGTGATGCCAGAGGCCAGCTGCTGCGTGCCGCAGACAAAATCGCTGGCGGGCGTCGCCGCATAGATCAACCCGCGTCGCGTGGGGCGCTGGCCGGGGGAGAGCACTTCGACAATGGCGCTGCGGCCCGACTTGGCGATTGAGCCAAGTGCCTTTTCCACCACGTTGGCCAGCCCGCCTTTTTTATTCCCCGGCGACGGGTTGGCACTGCGATCGGTCTGGCCCTGGTCGAGATAGTCATCGTACCAGGCCATCTCCTCCAGTAAACGCTTACCAACCTCCTGATTAATCACCCGCGGCGTCAGCAGATGAATGGCATCGCGGACCTCGGTCACTTCCGAGAACATGACCGTCGCGCCACAGCGCACCAGCAGATCGGAGGCGAAGCCCACCGCCGGATTGGCGGTCACGCCGGAGAACGCATCACTGCCGCCACACTGCATGCCGACAATCAGCTCGGCTGCGGAGCAGGTTTCGCGCTGGCGCTGATTCAGCCGCTGAAGATGCCGCTCCGCGACCTGCAGAATCTCCTGCACCATCGCGCCGAATCCCACCAGTTTTTCATCCTGCAACCGCACGATGTCGCCGTCATCCAGCGAGATCGCCTGCACGTCAGCGGTGCCGGTGAGCAGACGCTCCGGCTGTAACTTCTCGCAGCCCAAACCGACGACCATCACTTCGCCGCCGAAATTGGCATTCAGCGCCAGGTTGTGAATAGTGCGAATCGGCACCACCGCCGCAGGCGCATTGATCGCGACGCCGCAGCCATAGAGATGATTCAGGGCGACCACGCCATCCACATTAGGATAACGCGGCAGCAGATCCCGCTCGATAATCTGTACGACATAATCGACCACACCCGCCACGCAGTGCACACTGGTGGTAATGCCGAGCAGATTGCGCGTGCCGACACTGCCATCCGCATTGCGATAGCCTTCGAAGGTATAGCCCTCCAGCGGCGGCAGCGCGGGTGGCACCTGCGTGGCTAGCGGCAGGCTGGCCAGCGGCGGGGCGTCCGGCAGCGCGACCAGCGACTCATCAATCCAGCTGCCCTGCGCGATATCCCGCAGCGCATAGCCAATCACTTCGCCATAGCGCAGGATCGCCTCGCCCTGGCGAATCGCACTCAGCGCCACCTTGTGGCCCTGTGGAACATGCTCGGTCAGCGTCAGCCCGTCTGCAAACCGGGTTCCGGCGGGCAGACCCTGGCTGTTAACCACAATGGCCACGTTGTCATGCTCATGGACTTTGATATAGAGCGGTTGTTCATCTGTTTTAGAATTCATCGCTTACTTTTACCTCTGTCGCGCCAGCGTTATGCGGCACGCTGTAGTGATCTGACCTGTCACACCGTGGTTTGCCAGCTTCAGTATAAGGAGCCGGGCCGGCGCGCGCATTGTGCAAATGTCCACCATTAAGGCGCTTCATCCTGCCGTTTTAAGTCGGTTATCCAAAAGCAAGCGAAGATCCTCACAAACCGTGGGTGAAAGCGTCGCCCGAGGCACCGACAGACGATGAAAAACGCACTTTCGTGAGCTATCCCGCAGACTTTTGTGCATCCGCAAGAGAATCACTCTTATACCCTCTTTATTCCAGGGCAATGCGCCAATGTGCTGGCCGCAGGCTGTTCATATACTGAGTCCCGTTAGCCAAAGTCAGGTTATCTGTCACGACGTATTACTCATCCGGAAAAGGCGACAGGGTGCCTGAATCGCCGCATTCGCCAGACTCCGGATGGATAAATAAAGGTTTGCCAGAACAAAAAATCGCCGTGTTTAACCCAACTTCTCTCTGATACCCAACGCGATGTGTATGCAGTCAGAGCGAATGTAGCTCACGCTATATTTCAGGAGTGCATCATGAATAGTTTCAGCCAGACCGCGGAAACGGTGCAGAAACGCACTAATGCCCGTTACTGGATTGTGGTGATGTTGTTTATCGTCACCTCATTCAACTACGGTGACCGCGCCACCATTTCCATTGCCGGTTCGGCGATGTCTAAAGATATTGGCCTGGATTCAGTCGGACTCGGCTATATCTTCTCTGCGTTCTCATGGGCCTATGTTATCGGCCAGATCCCCGGCGGCTGGCTGCTCGATCGCTTCGGCTCAAAACGGGTCTATTTCTGGAGCATCTTCACCTGGTCGCTGTTTACCCTGCTGCAGGGCTTCGTCGATATTTTCAGCGGCTTCGGCGTCATCATGTCGCTGTTTATTCTGCGCTTCCTGGTCGGTCTGGCCGAAGCACCCTCTTTCCCCGGTAACAGCCGCATCGTGGCGGCCTGGTTCCCGGCACAGGAGCGCGGCACGGCGGTGGCGATCTTCAACTCGGCACAGTACTTCGCCACCGTGATCTTCGCACCCATTATGGGCTGGCTGGTTTCCGCCGTGGGCTGGTCGCATGTGTTCTGGTTTATGGGGGGGCTGGGCATCATCCTCAGCTTTATCTGGCTGAAGGTGATCCATGATCCCAACGATCATCCGGGCGTCAACAAGGCGGAACTGGCGTACATGGAGCAGGGTGGCGCGCTGATCAATATGGATGCCAGAAAAGAGAGCCGCAAAGTAAGCTGGAGCGAAAAGTGGTTCCAGATCCGGCAGCTGCTCACTTCCCGCATGATGCTGGGGATCTACCTCGGTCAGTACTGTGTTAACGCCTTAACCTACTTTTTTATCACCTGGTTCCCGGTCTATCTGGTACAGGCACGCGGCATGTCGATTCTGAAAGCGGGTTTTGTTGCCTCTGTTCCGGCGGTGTGCGGCTTCCTCGGCGGCGTGCTGGGCGGGGTGATCTCCGACTGGCTGATGCGTAAAACCGGCTCGCTGAATATTGCCCGCAAAACCCCCATTGTGCTGGGCATGCTGCTCTCCATTTCGATGGTGATGTGTAACTACACCGACACCGAATGGATGGTGGTGTTCTTTATGGCGCTGGCGTTCTTTGGCAAAGGCATTGGCGCGCTGGGCTGGGCGGTAATGGCGGA
This sequence comes from Pantoea sp., assembly GCF_032114055.1. Lineage (GTDB taxonomy): Bacteria > Pseudomonadota > Gammaproteobacteria > Enterobacterales > Enterobacteriaceae > Pantoea. The sequence goes on along the minus strand of NZ_DAMCTB010000006.1, from coordinate 77,369 downwards.
TACGGCACCGAAAGAGATCAGCGGCCTGAGCGGTGGCCTGTTCAATATGTTTGGTAACTTATCCGGCATCGTGACGCCTATCGCCATCGGCTACATCATCGCCACCAGCGGATCGTTTGAAGGGGCACTGGTCTACGTCGGTATCCATGCCTTTGTCGCCGCCTTCAGTTTCCTGGTAATTGCCGGAAATATCAGACGTGTCGAACTGAAAACCTGGACCGGTAAGGACGCCTCATGAATACACAAAGCTCACCGATTATTACCGACATGCAGGTTATCCCGGTCGCGGGTTACGACAGCATGCTGCTCAATATTGGCGGCGCACACAACGCCTGCTTTACCCGTAACCTGGTGGTGCTCACCGACAGCGCCGGGCATACCGGCGTCGGTGAAGCGCCGGGCGGCGACACCATCTATCAGACGCTGGTGGCGGCCATTCCGCAGGTAAAAGGTCAGCAGATCGCCCGGATGAATCGTCTGGTGCAGCAGGTCCATCAGGGGAATCAGTCAGCCGATTTCACCACCTTTGGCAACGGCGCCTGGACCTTTGAGCTACGGGTCAATGCAGTCGCTGCGCTGGAAGCGGCGCTGCTTGACCTGCTGGGACAGTGCCTGGGCGTGCCGGTGGCCGAACTGCTCGGACCCGGCAAACAGCGGGACGAGGTCACGGTGCTGGGCTATCTGTTCTATCTCGGCGATCGCCGCAAAACCGATCTGCCCTATCAATCGGGCGAGCAGGCCACGCATGACTGGTATCACCTGCGTCATCAGGAGGCGCTGACCAGCGAGGCCGTCGTCAGGCTGGCCGAGGCGGCACAGGATAAGTATGGCTTCAAAGATTTCAAGCTCAAGGGCGGCGTACTGCCGGGCGAGCAGGAGATCGCGACGGCGGCGGCGCTGAAGCAGCGCTTCCCTGACGCGCGTATCACGGTCGATCCAAACGGGGCATGGCGGCTGGATGAGGCGATAACCTTCTGTAAAGGGATGCAGGATGTGCTGAGCTACGCCGAAGATCCCTGTGGCGCAGAGCAGGGGTATTCGGGACGTGAAGTCATGGCCGAGTTCCGGCGCGCCACCGGCCTGCCGGTCGCCACCAATATGATTGCCACCAACTGGCGTGAGATGAACCACGCGGTGATGCTCAATGCGGTCGATATTCCGCTGGCTGACCCCCATTTCTGGACGCTCAGCGGGGCGGTCCGGGTCGCCCAGCTGTGCGATGAGTGGGGACTGACCTGGGGTTGCCACTCCAACAATCACTTCGATATTTCGCTGGCGATGTTTACCCACGTTGGTGCCGCCGCACCGGGTCATCCGACCGCGATTGATACGCACTGGATCTGGCAGGAGGGCGACCAGCGCCTGACCAAAAATCCGCTGCAGATTCGCAACGGTAAGATCGCCGTGCCGGAGGTACCAGGTCTCGGTGTCGAACTTGACTGGGATCGGGTGAATAAAGCCAGCCAGCTTTATCACGCTTTGCCCGCCGGGGCGCGAAACGACGCGACGGCGATGCAGTATCTGATCCCGGGCTGGACGTTTGATCGCAAGCGCCCGGCATTTGGCCGCAAAACAGCATAAGGAGCAGGAGATGAGTTCAACACCAAAAGTGACCGCCATGCAGGTAATTCCGGTGGCAGGCTACGACAGCATGCTGCTGAACCTTAGCGGTGCGCACTCACCATTCTTTACCCGCAACATTGTGATCATTAAGGATAACGCTGGCCACACCGGCGTCGGCGAAATCCCGGGCGGCGAAAAAATTCGTCAGACGCTGGAGGATGCTGCGGCGCTGGTGATCGGCAAAACGCTGGGCGAGTACAAAAATACCCTCAATCTGGTGCGCAGTACCTTTGCCGACCGCGATGCCAGCGGGCGCGGCAACCAGACGTTTGATCTGCGCACCACGATCCATGTGGTGACCGGCATTGAGGCGGCGCTGCTTGACCTGCTGGGCCAGCATCTGGGGGTTAACGTCGCCTCGCTGCTGGGTGACGGGCAGCAGCGCGACCGCGTGGAGATGCTCGGCTATCTGTTCTATATCGGCGACCGCACGAAGACGTCGCTCGCTTATCAGAGCCAGCCGGACGACCCATGCGACTGGTACCGGCTGCGCCACGAAGAGGCACTTACCCCGGATGCCGTCGTGCGTTTGGCGGAAGCGGCTTACGAAAAATATGGCTTCAACGATTTCAAGCTGAAAGGCGGCGTACTGCGCGGCGGCGAAGAGGCTGAAGCGGTGACGGCGCTGGCGAAGCGTTTCCCTGACGCGCGGATTACGCTCGACCCGAATGGCGCCTGGTCACTCAACGAGGCGATCATCCTCGGCAAGCAGCTCAGAAATGTGCTGGCCTACGCGGAAGATCCCTGTGGCGCTGAGCAGGGCTATTCAGGCCGTGAAGTCATGGCAGAGTTCCGCCGCGCGACCGGCCTGCCGACCGCGACCAATATGATCGCAACAGACTGGCGGCAGATGGGCCACACCCTGTCGCTGCAGTCGGTAGACATTCCGCTGGCCGATCCGCACTTCTGGACCATGCAGGGTTCGGTGCGGGTGGCGCAGATGTGTCACGACTTTGGCCTGACCTGGGGCTCCCATTCAAACAACCACTTCGATATTTCGCTGGCGATGTTCACCCATGTAGCCGCGGCCGCGCCGGGCGCGATTACCGCCATCGATACCCACTGGATCTGGCAGGAGGGTAATCAGCGCCTGACTAAAGAGCCGTTCCAGATTAAAGGCGGCATGGTGCAGGTGCCGCAGAAACCGGGTCTCGGCGTTGAGCTGGATATAGACCGGGTGATGCAGGCCAACGCGCTCTATCAGAAGCAGGGACTGGGCGCGCGCGACGATGCCGAGGCGATGCAGTTTTTAGTGCCGGGATGGACTTTCGATAACAAGCGCCCGTGCCTGGTTCGTTAACCTTTCGGGCTTCCCCGCGGAGCCCTCTTCACAGGAGTTGAAACATGAGTAATGCAGCCTGGGCCAATGGATTTCGTCGCCGCCTGCTAGCGGGCGACACCCTGATCGGCAGCTGGTGCGCCCTGGCCAGTCCGATCTCAACGGAAATCCTGGGGCTGGCCGGTTTTGACTGGCTGGTACTCGATGGTGAACATGCGCCTAACGATATTACGACATTTGTCCCCCAGCTGATGGCGCTGAAAGGCAGCCAGAGCGCCGCCGTGGTGCGTCCACCCTGTAATGAGCCGGTGATCATCAAGCGTCTGCTGGATATCGGTTTCAGCAACCTTCTGGTGCCCTTTGTCGAAACCAGAGAAGAGGCGCTGCAGGCTGTGGCGTCAACCCGCTATCCGCCTGCCGGTATTCGCGGTGTCTCGGTCTCTCATCGCAGCAATATGTACGGCACGCTGCCCGACTATAACCAGCAGATCAATGACAACATCACGGTGCTGGTGCAGATCGAAACCCAGCAGGCGGTCGACAACATTGACGCCATCGCGGCGGTCGACGGGGTCGACGGGATTTTTGTCGGACCGGGCGATCTCTCGGCTGCACTGGGCTACCTCGGTCAGCCCGCGCATCCGGAGGTGCTGAAAGTGATTAAACACATTTTTGAGCGTGCCCGGGCGGCCGGTAAGCCGAGCGGCATTCTGGCACCGGTGGAGGCGGACGCGCGTCGCTATCTGGAGTGGGGAGCCACCTTTGTGGCGGTCGGCAGCGACGTCGGGCTGTTCCGCAACGCCTCGCAGGCGCTGTGCGATAAATTCAAGCGCTAATTCATCAAGGAGAAACGCAATGAAAATTGGCTTTATTGGTCTGGGCATTATGGGCAAACCCATGAGTAAAAATCTGCTGAAAGCTGGCTATTCGCTGGTGGTACGCGACCACAATGCCAGCAACGAAGCGGAGCTGGCTGAGCTAGGGGCGACCGTGGCGAAATCGCCAAAAGAGGTGGCTGAGCAGTGCGATGTCGTGATTACCATGGTGCCTAACTCACCGCAGGTAACAGAGGCCTGCCTGGGGAAAGAGGGCATTATCGAGGGCGCGAAGCCGGGTCTGGTCGTAATCGACATGAGTTCAATCGCGCCGCTGGCGAGCCGGGAAGTGCATGATGCACTGGCAGAAAAGCAGATAAAAATGCTGGATGCACCTGTCAGTGGCGGTGAACCCAAAGCGATTGAGGGCACGCTCTCGGTCATGGTCGGTGGCGATAAGGCGGTGTTTGATCAGTGTTACGACATCATGAAAGCGATGGCAGGTTCGGTCGTCCATACCGGCGATATCGGTGCAGGCAACGTCACAAAACTGGCTAACCAGGTGATCGTGGCGCTGAATATTGCGGCGATGTCCGAGGCCCTGTCACTGGCGATCAAAGCGGGCGTCAATCCGGATCTGGTTTACCAGGCGATTCGTGGCGGGCTGGCAGGCAGCACGGTGCTGGATGCCAAAGCACCGATGGTGATGGATCGTAACTTCAAACCCGGCTTCCGCATCGATCTGCATATCAAGGATCTGGCGAACGCCCTGGATACCTCGCACAGTATCGGCGCGCATCTGCCGCTGACGGCGGCGGTCATGGAGATGATGCAGGCGCTGCGCAACGACGGGCAGGGTAACGCCGACCACAGCGCGCTGGCCTGCTATTATGAGAAGTTAGCGAAGGTTGAAATCGCCCGCTAAACCCGATGCCGGTCCTCCGAAACCGGACGGGTTCAGATCCGTTTCAGTTACTCAACAGTGCTCGGATTGCCTATGAAAATCGTAATCGCACCGGATTCATATAAAGAGAGTTTATCCGCCCTGGATGTGGCATCGGCGATTGAAGCGGGTTTCCGTGACATCTTTCCCGATGCGCATTACGTGAAAATACCGGTCGCCGACGGTGGCGAAGGCACGGTAGAAGCGATGGTGGCGGCGACGAAGGGAAAGATCGTCAGGCTGAAGGTGACCGGGCCGCTGGGCACGGAGGTTGATGCCTTTTATGGCCTGTCCGGCGACGAGTCAACGGCCTATATCGAAATGGCCGCGGCCAGCGGGCTGGAGCGGGTGCCTGCCTCTCAGCGCGATCCGCTGATCACCACGTCGTTTGGCACGGGTGAACTCATCAGGCATGCGCTGGATAAAGGCGTTGATCACATCATCATCGGCATCGGCGGCAGCGCCACCAATGATGGCGGTGCCGGGATGATGCAGGCACTGGGCGCACAGTTGCTGGACGCCAGGGGTCAGCAGATCGGCCACGGCGGTGGGGCGCTTGCCCGGCTTGCCAGCATCAATATCGACGCGCTGGACGCCCGTCTTCAGCACTGCCGCATTGAGGTGGCCTGCGACGTATCCAATCCGCTGACCGGCAAAGAGGGCGCCTCGGCAATATTCGGCCCGCAGAAAGGGGCGACACCGGCACTGGTGCAGCAGCTCGATCAGGCGCTGGCGCACTATGCCGCGATCATTCAGCGCGATCTCGATATTGATGTACTGACTCTTCCGGGCGGTGGCGCAGCGGGCGGGATGGGGGCCGCGCTGCACGCCTTCTGCCACGCGGAGCTGCGGCGTGGCATTGAGATTGTCACGGAAGCGCTGGGGCTGGCAGAACAGGTGAAAGATGCTGACCTGGTGATCACCGGAGAGGGGCGTATCGACAGCCAGAGTATCAATGGCAAGGTGCCGATCGGCGTCGCCCGCGTCGCAAAGCGGTTTAACAAGCCGGTCATTGGCATCGCGGGAAGTCTGACAGCGGATGTGGGGGTTGTGCATCAGCACGGCATTGATGCGGTCTTCAGCGTGCTCTACAGCATCTGTACCCTGGATGAGGCCCTTGCCAGCGCCGGAAAAAACGTTGAGATGACGGCGCGTAATGTGGCGGCCACGCTGAAGCTGGCCGGATTTGATGCCCTCCTGGCGGCGCCCGACCAGCCGGCCAGCACGGGTTTAAGCGCAATCTGACAGGCCATAAGTGCTTTCTCGCAACGTTAGTGGGGCCGCGCCTGCGGCCCTGAAGTCCGGTCGCACGTTACCTTTACGTCATGCCCAGCAGCTGCCGGGCTTCTCTGGCGACGTTCTCCATCTCATCCTGTAACTCCAGCAGTTCCGGCTCCAGCGCGGCGATATCGCTGACTTCAGGCAACTCTCTTTCCAGCTGGTGACAGAGCTGCTTCATGCGCGGCACGCCGCTGTAACTGGCACTGCCATGCAGCTTGTGAATGATTTCGCGCAGGGCGCTGACGTCGTTGTCCGCCATGAACTGCGCGATCTTCGCGTGCACTTCCGGCAAAAATTCCAGCAACATGCGCAGTAAATCGCGCGCCAGATCGGGCTTATTGGCTGCCTGTCGCAGCGCCAGTTGCCAGTCCAGCGTCGGCAATATCGCAGGCAGCTCCGGCACAGACACCACCGGCGGTGGCGTGTAGCGCGCCAGCAGCTGTCTTAACTTGCTCTCATCAATAGGTTTGGCAAGATAGTCATTCATGCCCGCCTTAATTAACTGCTCGCGTTCGCCATCAATCGCATGGGCGGTAACCGCCACGATGGGGGTACTGGCGTGATGCGGCAGGGTGCGGATGATTTCGCTGGCGCGAATCCCATCAATGTCAGGCATCTGAATATCCATCAGAATCACATCCAGCGCGTGCTGACGGGCCTCCCGTATGGCGTGTCCGGCGTTGCTGCACAGCAGGATATTCTGCACCTGCTCCTCCAGCAGCGCGCCAATCAGCTTGAGGTTAGCGGGGTTATCGTCCACCGCCATGACCGTCAGTGGCAGACGGGGAGACGGTGGCAGTTTGCTCATCTGGCGGGTGTGCAAGTCCAGCATCATGGGCAGCAGGCGCGTCAGGGAAATCGGCTTCGCGATGCAGCCATCAATGCCGCGCCCTTTCAGCTCATCGGCCAGCAGCATCATCGGACTCGGTAGTGCCATCAGCACGTTATCTGCCCGCTCCAGCAGCGTATTGATCCTTCTTTCACTGAGCAGTTCAGGCTGGCTGACATCGACCGGCATCGCCATCAGCAGCAGCGGGTAATGAGCCTCTTTTAATCCCTCCAGCGTTTCACTGTAGTCGATCTGCAACGGCGTGGCGCTCAGCATCTCCAGTGCCGCGCTGGCCACGATGGTATCGGCCTCCACATAGGCGATGCGCGTCTGCGATAGCGCATCCAGTACGCGAGGCATGCCTGGCGCATTCGGGTTAAGATCGAGCTGCACACGTATGACAAAGGTTGAACCCTGATCCGGCTGGCTGCTGAAAGTGATATCGCCGCCCATCTCCCGCACCAGTTTCTGAGTGATGACCAGCCCCAGCCCGGTTCCGCCGTGCCGGCGCGAAATACTGGCATCAGCCTGACGAAAGGCCTGGAAGAGCTGGGTCTGCTGCTGCTCAGAGATGCCGATGCCGCTGTCCTCTACCTGAATTTCCAGCTCGACCCGTGACTGGGTGATGGCGCGCTGCCCGACGCGCAGGCCTACATACCCCTGTTCAGTAAATTTAATCGCATTGCCGATCAGGTTAGTCAGGATCTGCTGCAGACGCAGCGCATCGCCAATCACGTTGTCCGGCACGCTACTGTCACACACTACCGTCAGCTCCAGCCCCTTCTCATGCGCCGAAGGGGCGAGCAGTACCAGCGTCTCATCCAGCGTGGCGCGCAGCGGGAAGGGGATCGCCTCCAGCATCAGCTTGCCCGCCTCCAGTTTCGAAAAGTCGAGCACGTCATTGATAATGCTGAGCAGGTTGTTGGCCGAGCGTTCAATGGTCTGCATGTAGTCGCGCTGGGTCGTGCGCAGCTGGGTTTTCAGCATCTGCCGGGTAAAGCCCAGCACCCCATTCAGCGGCGTACGCAGCTCATGCGACATATTGGCCAGAAACTCCGACTTGATGCGTGCCGCTTCCTGGGCGCGCTTCTTGGCCAGATCCAGCTCCACATTCTGAATCTCCAGCTGTTCCAGCGTTTCCCGCAGATCGTAAGTCGCCTGATCGATATTGTGCTGCATCTCTTCGTGATAGGCGGTCAGCGACATCGCCATGGCGTTGATACCGTTCTTCAGAATGCTGAGCTCGCCCAGCATGTAGCCTTCCACGCGGCTGTCGAGCTGGCCGCGCCGGATGCGGTCAACGGTGGTGACCATATTGCGGATCGGCCCGGTGACGTCGCGCATCAGACGATAGGCAAACAGCATGGCGAGACAGAGGCAGAAGAGCAGCATCAGGGTCGCCACAAACACTTCTTTATACTGCTGGAGGCGTACTGACTGCAGATCCAGCTCAATTGCCACATAGCCCAGCGGATTGCCTGAGGGTTTGGCGCCCACATCAGGTAGCTCATCCGCGTCGTAGCGCTCGCTGGTGATCGGGGTGCGCAGAATCAGCAGGCTGCCGTGACGCTCCATTGAGACATCATCGGGCAGGGCGCGGATATCCGCCTGCTGGTGCAGGCTAAGATTCTGCTTGTGATTAGAGGTGACGTAGAGCTGGTTCTGGTTATCAAACACCGAGATTGCTCTGACGATGCCTGAATGACGGCGGTGCAGCAGGCTGACCAGTTTACGCATGGCATCACGATCGTGCCAGGTCATGCTGTATTCGCTGGAGATCGCCAGCGGTTCGATGATGTTAGCTCCGGCCTCGATGACCTGACGCTGCAGCTCATTGTAGCGGTGCACCACAAAAAATGAGCTGAGCAGCAGGCCAACCATCAGCACAGGTGCCAGAATTAAAATCATCATTCGCGCCCGCAGGCTGTATTTGGTCATAATAGTCGCCTGGCTACTCCGGCATTAACGTTCCTGTGCAGGCTGTCGGTGACACGCTGCAGGCCGTATCGATAAAGAGAAAGAAGAACACTATGGCGCAATTTTACGTTGCAAAACAGCGCGTGACGACGCAACAGCGTATCACCGTCACCATCGATGAACTCGACCCGTTCGGACAGGGCGTGGCGCGCCACAAGGGTAAAGCCCTGTTTGTCACGGGCGCTCTGCCGGGTGAACAGGCGGAGGTCACGCTGACAGAGGATAAACGTCAATTTGCCCGGGCGAAAGTGACACGACTGCTCAGCCGCAGTCCGGCACGCGTGACGCCACGCTGTCCGCACTATGAACGCTGCGGAGGTTGCCAGCAGCAGCATGCGGACGTGGCGCTTCAGCAGCAGAGTAAAGCGCAGGCGCTGAGCCGGATGCTGAGCCAGTCCGCTGCCCGGGATGTGCCGGTCGACGAGGTGATTGCCGGGGCGCCCTGGGGCTACCGTCGTCGCGCCCGGCTGGGCCTGCAGTGGCACAACAAGGCGCAGCGCTTGCAGATGGGATTTCGTCAGGCGGCTAGCAACGATCTGGTTGATGTGCAGCACTGCCCCATTCTGGTGCCCGAACTTGAGGCATTACTGGTTCCGCTGCACCACTGTCTCAGCGGACTGCGCGCGGTAAGGCGGCTGGGTCACGTGGAACTGGTGCTGGCGGACAATGGTCCGCTGATGATTCTGCGTCATCTTGATGCGCTGCATGCGGACGACCGTGAAAAACTGGAACAGTTTTCGCATAAGCATCAGCTGATGCTGTTTCTGGATGCGGGCGATGATGCGCTGACCGCGTTACAGGCGTCGACACCGTTTTATCAGACTCATCAGCTTAAGCTAACCTTTAGCCCACAGGATTTTATTCAGGTTAACGATGGCGTTAATCAGCAGATGGTGGCAACGGCGATAAGCTGGCTCGATCTGCAGCCTGAAGACCGGGTACTGGATCTGTTTTGCGGCATGGGAAACTTCACACTTCCTATAGGAATCTTCGTACAAAATGTTGTAGGTGTGGAGGGGATTGCAGCATTAGTGCGGCAGGCAGCGTATAATGCCGAATTGAATAATCTTAAAAATGTCAGTTTCTTTCAGCACAATCTGGAAGAAGAGGTGTCGCGCCAGCCGTGGGCGGCACAGGGATTTAACAAGGTATTACTCGATCCGGCACGTGCCGGGGCTGCGGGCGTTATGGCGCATGTGGTTAAACTTGCCCCGGAACGCGTGGTCTATGTTTCGTGTAATCCCACAACACTTGCCCGCGACAGTCAGACATTGCTGTCGGCTGGCTACCAATTGGAAAGGGTCGCGATGCTGGATATGTTCCCTCATACCCGTCATCTCGAATCCATGGTGCTGTTCAGAAAAACATAAGCGATGTATGTCGTTGTGCAGGAGAGGTTATGGTTGCGGTCAGAAGTGCGCATTTAAATACTGAGGGGGATTTCGCCCTCGACCAGTGGATCGCCAGTCTCGGTATTGCCAACCCGCAATCATGTCAACGCGTTGCCGAAACCTGGCGCTACTGCGAAGCGCAGACGCAGGGCCATCCCGATCAGTCGCTGCTGCTGTGGCGTGGCATCGAGATGGTGGAAATCCTCTCAATGCTCAGCATGGATATCGAAAGCCTGTGTGCGGCGCTGATCTTTCCGCTGGCTAATGATGAAGTGGTCAGCGAAGAGGAGCTGGAAACCGCGGTCGGTAAAGGCATTGTCTCGCTGGTCCACGGTGTGCGCGACATGGACGCCATCCGGCAGCTGAAAGCCATTCATAACGACTCCATGGCTTCTGAACAGGTGGATAATGTCCGCCGTATGCTGCTGGCTATGGTGGAGGATTTCCGCTGCGTGGTGCTGAAACTGGCTGAACGCATCATGAACCTGCGCGAAATGAAAGATGCGCCGGAAGATGAGCGGGTGCTGGCCGCCAAAGAGAGCACCAATATCTATGCGCCCCTGGCCAACCGGCTGGGGATCGGCCAGCTCAAATGGGAGCTGGAAGATTACTGCTTCCGTTACCTCCATCCCGATGAGTACAAGCGCATTGCGAAGTTACTGCATGAGCGGCGGATTGACCGCGAGCAGTACATCGAGAATTTCGTCAATAACTTGCGTAAAGAGATGGCGAAAGAGGGCGTCCGCGCCGAAGTCTATGGCCGTCCGAAACATATCTACAGCATCTGGCGCAAGATGCAGAAAAAGTCGCTGGCCTTTGATGAGTTGTTTGACGTGCGGGCGGTGCGCATCGTGGCCGACCGCCTGCAGGATTGCTATGGCGCGCTGGGAACGGTGCATACGCTCTATCGCCATCTGCCCAGTGAGTTTGATGACTACGTCGCAAACCCCAAACCCAACGGCTACCAGTCGATTCACACCGTGGTTTTAGGGCCGCAGGGCAAAACGGTGGAGATCCAGATCCGCACCCGTCAGATGCACGAAGATGCCGAACTGGGCGTGGCGGCGCACTGGAAATATAAAGAGGGGCCGACCTCCAGCAGCGCGCGCGGCGCGGCCGGTCACGAAGAGCGTATTGCCTGGCTGCGTAAGCTCATCAGCTGGCAGGAGGAGATGGCCGACTCTGGCGAGCTGCTGGAAGAGGTTCGCAGTCAGGTCTTTGATGACCGGGTCTACGTCTTTACCCCTAAAGGCGACGTGGTGGATCTGCCCGCGGGATCGACTCCGCTCGACTTTGCCTACCATATTCATAGCGACATCGGTCACCGCTGCATCGGCGCAAAAATCGGTGGCCGCATCGTGCCGTTCACCTATCAGTTGCAGATGGGCGACCAGGTCGAAGTTATCACGCAGAAGCAGCCGAACCCGAGCCGCGACTGGCTCAATCCGAATCTGGGCTATATCACCACCAGCCGTGGACGGTCGAAAATTCATAACTGGTTCCGCAAACAGGATCGCGATAAAAACATTGTCGCCGGACGCCAGATTCTGGACAACGAACTGAATCAGCTGGATATCAGCCTGCGTGAAGCGGAAAAACTGCTTCTGCCGCGCTACAACGTGACCTCGCTGGAGGAGCTGCTGGCGGCGATTGGCGGCGGTGATATTCGCCTTAACCAGATGGTCAACTTCCTGCAGGCCAAGCTGAATAAGCCAAGCGCCGAAGAGGAAGATCGTGAAGCGCTGCGTCAGCTGACCCAGAAAGCGCATACCGCGCCAGCCCGCAAAGAGAGTGGGCGTGTCGTAGTAGAGGGCGTGGGCAATCTGATGCACCACATCGCCCGCTGCTGCCAGCCAATTCCTGGCGATGACATCGTCGGCTTTATCACCCAGGGGCGCGGTATCTCGATTCACCGCGCCGACTGTGACCAGCTTGCTGAACTGATCTCACATGCGCCTGAACGTATCGTCGATGCGGTGTGGGGCGAAAGCTACTCCAGCGGCTACTCGCTGGTGGTGCGCGTCACTGCCAACGATCGCAGCGGTTTACTGCGCGATATCACGACGATTCTCGCCAACGAGAAGGTTAATGTTCTGGGCGTCTCCAGCCGCAGCGACACCCGCAAGCAGCTGGCGACCATCGACATGGATATCGAGATCTACAACCATCAGGTGCTGGGACGGGTGCTTGCGCGCCTGAATCAGGTCTCTGATATCATTGACGCCCGTCGCCTGCACTGAGTGGCAGCCGCGGAGCAACCGGACGAGGTTGCGCGGGTGTCCTCTGCACCACCTGAGAGAGCCGGATGCAATTCAGCACCCGGCTCTCGCGCCTCGCTCTTTACCTCTGATCTGACATAGTAAGGACCCACCTGAAATGAACGCTGTTGAGCGCCTGCTTGGCATTATGAAAACCCTGCGCGACCCGCAGCAGGGCTGTCCGTGGGATCGCGAACAGACTTTCGCCTCTATTGCTCCTTACACGCTGGAAGAGACCTACGAAGTGCTGGACGCCATTCAGCGCGAAGATTTTGACGATCTGCGCGGTGAGCTGGGCGATCTGCTGTTTCAGGTGGTGTTTTATGCGCAGATGGCGAGTGAACAGGATCGCTTTAACTTTGAAGATATCTGTCACGCCATCAGCGACAAGCTGGAGCGCCGTCATCCGCACATTTTCGGCGATGCCACGGCTGAAGCCAGCCATGAGGTGCTAAAAAACTGGGAAGCGATTAAAACCGCTGAGCGGGCGGACAAAGCCCAGCACTCGGCGCTGGACGATATCCCGAAAGCGCTGCCGGCGTTAATGCGCGCCCACAAAATTCAGAAGCGTTGCCACAACGTCGGCTTCGACTGGAGCACGCTGGGGCCGGTGGTGGCGAAGGTGCATGAAGAGATCGATGAGGTGATGCACGAGGCGCAGCAGAGCGTGGTGGATAGTGAGAAGCTGGAGGAGGAGATTGGCGACCTGCTATTTGCGACCGTTAATCTCTCACGGCATCTGGGCAGCAAAGCGGAAACCGCGCTGCAGAAAGCCAATGACAAATTCGAGCGCCGTTTCCGTCAGGTTGAGGCGATTATCACGGCGCAGGGGTTAGCGATGCCGGGGGCGACGCTGGAGCAGATGGAAGCAGCATGGCAGCAGGTAAAAAAAGAGGAGAAGCGCTGATTATTCCAGCACTGTGCATAAAGTCGCCGTTCGCGCTTACTCGATTCAGCGCGGCTGCAACTTTGTGACGCACATCAACATTTCAAGGACAGCTATCCGCTATGTTAGCCGCAGCAATGCGTTGGAGGATGGCTGTGATTCATCAATTGTGGCTGATAGCGGTTTCCAGTATACTGTTTTCCCGTCCTGGTTATTCCACCGTCTTTAAACCTAAACTCTCAGGTTCAGCATGACAACGAATTATATTTTTGTGACCGGCGGGGTCGTTTCCTCTCTGGGTAAAGGCATTGCCGCAGCCTCCCTCGCAGCCATTCTCGAAGCCCGTGGTCTGAACGTGACCATCATGAAGCTGGACCCGTATATCAACGTGGATCCAGGCACCATGAGCCCGACACAGCACGGTGAAGTGTTCGTCACCGACGACGGCGCCGAAACCGATCTGGATTTGGGTCACTATGAGCGCTTCATCCGTACCAAAATGTCGCGCCGTAACAACTTCACCACCGGGCGTATCTACTCAGAAGTTCTGCGTAAAGAGCGCCGTGGTGACTATCTGGGCGCGACCATTCAGGTTATCCCGCACATCACCAACGCCATTAAAGAGCGCATCATTGAAGGCGGTGAAGGGCATGACGTCGTGCTGGTCGAAATCGGCGGCACGGTAGGGGATATCGAGTCACTGCCGTTCCTGGAAGCGATTCGCCAGATGGCCGTTGACGTGGGTCGCGAACATACCATGTATATGCACCTGACGCTGGTGCCTTATATGGCCGCGGCAGGCGAGGTGAAAACCAAACCGACCCAGCACTCGGTAAAAGAGCTGCTGTCGATTGGTATCCAGCCTGACGTGCTGATTTGCCGTTCCGACCGGGCCGTACCGGCCAACGAACGCGCCAAAATCGCGCTGTTCTGTAACGTCCCTGAAAAAGCGGTTATCTCGCTGAAAGACGTGGATTCCATCTATAAGATCCCCGGCATGCTGAAATCGCAGGGCCTGGATGACTATATCTGCAAGCGTTTCAACCTGAACGCACCGGAAGCCAACCTGGCCGAGTGGGAGCAGGTGATTTACGAAGAGGCCAATCCGGGGGGTGAAGTCACCATCGGTATGGTGGGCAAATATGTTGAACTGCCCGACGCCTATAAATCTGTGATTGAAGCGCTGAAGCACGGCGGTCTGAAAAACCGTGTCACCGTCAACATCAAGCTGATTGACTCGCAGGATGTTGAGTCACGCGGTGTCGAATTACTGAAAGATCTGGATGCGATTCTGATCCCGGGTGGCTTTGGTTACCGTGGCGTGGAAGGCAAGTTGATGACCGCACAGTACGCACGTGAAAACAACGTGCCTTACCTTGGCATCTGTCTGGGTATGCAGGTCGCGCTGATGGAGTTTGCCCGCAACGTCGCCGGGATGCCGGGTGCCAACTCCACGGAATTTGTGCCAGACTGTAAATACCCGGTGGTGGCGTTAATCACCGAATGGCGTGACGAAGATGGCAACGTCGAAGTCCGCAGCGAGCAGAGCGATCTGGGCGGCACGATGCGTCTGGGCAGCCAGCAGTGTCAGTTAACGCCGGGCAGCCAGGTTCGCCAGCTCTACGGCTCTGACACCATCGTTGAGCGTCATCGCCACCGCTACGAAGTTAACAATATGCTGTTAAAGCAGATTGAAGCAGCCGGTCTGCGTGTGGCGGGGCGTTCTGGTGACGATCAGCTGGTCGAGATCATTGAGATCCCGAACCACCCCTGGTATGTCGCCTGCCAGTTCCACCCGGAGTTTACCTCGACCCCGCGCGATGGCCATCCGCTGTTTGCCGGTTTTGTTAAAGCCGCGCATGAGCATCAGAAGCGTTTAGCGAAGTAAGTTTCACAGACAGCGCGCGAACTTTTCGCGCGTTGTTTGTCTTAGGATTGACTAACTTGTACTGAGGAAAATCGTAATGTCCAAAATCGTAAAAGTCATCGGTCGCGAAATTATCGACTCACGTGGTAACCCGACTGTTGAAGCTGAAGTGCATCTGGAAGGCGGTTTTGTCGGCCTGGCGGCTGCACCATCAGGTGCCTCTACCGGCTCGCGCGAAGCGCTGGAACTGCGTGACGGTGACAAATCACGTTTCCTGGGCAAAGGCGTAACCAAAGCCGTTGCGGCAGTAAACGGTCCGATTGCTGAAGCGGTAAAAGGCAAAGACGCGAAAGATCAGGCGAACATCGACAAGATCATGATCGACCTGGACGGTACTGAGAACAAATCTAACTTCGGTGCAAACGCCATTCTGGCTGTTTCACTGGCCGCAGCGAAAGCGGCTGCAGCCTCTAAAGGTCAGGCGCTGTATGAGCACATCGCTGAACTGAACGGCACCCCAGGCAAATACTCTATGCCTCTGCCAATGATGAACATCATCAACGGTGGTGAGCATGCCGACAACAACGTCGACATCCAGGAATTCATGATCCAGCCGGTTGGCGCGGCAAACATTAAAGAAGCCATCCGCATGGGTTCTGAAGTGTTCCACAACCTGGCAAAAGTGCTGAAAAGCAAAGGGATGAGCACCGCTGTCGGTGACGAAGGCGGCTACGCACCAAACCTGGGTTCCAACGCCGAAGCGCTGGCCGTTATCGCAGAAGCGGTAAAAGCAGCAGGCTACGAGCTGGGCAAAGATATCACCCTGGCGATGGACTGTGCGGCCTCTGAGTTCTACAAAGATGGCAAATACGTTCTGGCCGGTGAAGGCGGTAAAGCGTACACCTCTGAAGAGTTCACCCACTTCCTGGAAGATCTGACTAAACAGTATCCGATCGTCTCTATCGAAGATGGCCTGGACGAATCTGACTGGAACGGCTTCGCTTACCAGACCAAAGTGCTGGGCGACAAAATCCAGCTGGTGGGTGACGACCTGTTCGTTACCAACACCAAAATCCTGAAAGAAGGTATCGAAAAAGGTATCGCTAACTCCATCCTGATCAAGTTTAACCAGATCGGTTCTCTGACCGAAACCCTGGCTGCGATCAAAATGGCGAAAGATGCAGGCTACACCGCTGTGATCTCTCACCGTTCAGGCGAAACTGAAGACGCGACCATCGCTGACCTGGCGGTCGGTACGGCTGCAGGCCAGATCAAAACCGGTTCAATGAGCCGTTCTGACCGTGTGGCTAAGTACAACCAGCTGATCCGTATCGAAGAAGCGCTGGGTTCTAAAGCGCCATTCAACGGTCTGAAAGAAGTGAAAGGTCAGTAATGACCCCTGCTGATGTCGCTTAACGCGACATCACAGATGCTGAAAGCCCCGCCTTGTGCGGGGCTTTTTGTTGGTGGCGGTGTATCAATGTGGAACAGAACGCCCGATCGCAAACGGTCAGACGCGGCTTGTCTGCCGGTCCGGCCCGCACACTTCCCTGCGCGGAACGCTTTGCGTTCCGCACCTGTCCGCCGTCTAAACGCGCCTTTCACTATTCTGTCCGGCGCGGAGAAAAAGCACGACGCGTGGTTGAGCTGCGCGGCAAATCTGCCATAATCAGCGCCCCGATTTCTCCAGGTGAGTAAATAATGTTCTACCCGATTAACGAAATGTTCCAGACGCTGCAGGGCGAAGGCTATTACACCGGCGTACCTGCTATCTTCATTCGCCTGCAGGGATGTCCGGTAGGCTGCAGCTGGTGCGATACCAAACATACCTGGGAAAAGCGGGCAGACAGGGAAACTTCGCTGGGCGATATTCTGATTAAAACGGTGGAAAGTGATGCCTGGGGCGACGCCGACGCGGCGACACTGCTGCGCGCCATCGCAGAGCAGGGCTGGACGGCCCGACACGTGGTCATTACCGGCGGTGAACCGGCGATCTACGACCTGCGTCCGTTGACCGCAGCCCTGGAGGAGCAGGGTTTCCAGTGCCAGATCGAAACCAGCGGCACGCATGAGATCCACTGTTCCGAACAGACCTGGGTCACCGTCTCGCCAAAGGTCAACATGCGCGGCGGCTACGACGTGCTGGATCAGGCGCTGAGCCGGGCCGATGAGATCAAGCATCCGGTCGCCCGTGAGCGGGACGTGGACGCGCTGGATCAGCTGCTGGCTGGGGTCAACGATGCCAAAGCGCGCATCATCGCGTTACAGCCGATCAGCCGTAAAGAGGATGCCACCCGGCTCTGCATTGAAACCTGCATTGCCCGCAACTGGCGTCTGTCGATGCAGACTCACAAATATCTCAATATTGCCTGACCGCGCGGCGGCGCGCCGTAAATCTGGCCGTGATATAAGCGGGAAGAGAGAGTAAGGCGTGTCGGATCGAAAATTTCGATCCGACAGGGTCAGCCGCGGTAAACGCAGCCTGCAGTGCAGGTTTCTTTGATCATGACCGCAGTTAACAATGGCAGCTGTGGCTTCATCTGATCCCAGATCCATCTGGCCAGCACTTCGCTGGTGGGATTCTCCAGGCCAGGAATATCATTCAGGTAGTAGTGATCCAGCCGATTATAGACCGGCTTGAACGCCGCTTTTAATTCAGCAAAATCCATAACCCAGCCGGTATGCGCATCCACTTCGCCGGTGATCTCCAGACGAACCAGAAACGAGTGACCGTGCAGACGGCCACATTTGTGTCCGGCCGGCACATTGGGTAAGTGGTGCGCGGCTTCGAACTGGAACTCTTTAAACAGGGTGGTAGACATAGTGGTTCTCAGACATTTAAAAACCGCTGGATTCTACCTGATTAGCGCTTTTTTCGCACCCGCATAGCACAAAGCGTCTCTTTACCCACCAGACCGCCTGCTGTTATCCAGCTAATTAACTGATATATCACCGCTTTGAATACCACTTTTAGCGATTAAGCCTATCTGGAAAACCACTTAGTCATTTTGGTTATTTGATATGTCGAAGGTGTATTTAATCGTTAATATACAGCCCGGTAACCTACGTACTCTTCCGCCATTTACGGTCCGGACTTCTGATACTGGAATTTTTTACGCGATGACGACTCAGGCACCTGGTTCAATGCTTCCGCTCTCCCCGGAACAACTCGCCCGCTTACAGGCGGCGACGACAGATTATTCCCCGACTCAACTGGCGTGGCTGTCAGGCTATTTCTGGGGCCGGGTGGAACAGACCCCGGGCACCGCCGTCGCCAGCCCGCCGCCTGCACCGGCTGAAGCGCCTGCGATTACGCTGCTCTCCGCCTCGCAGACGGGCAACGCCCGCCGACTGGCTGAACAGCTG
The DNA here is from genome assembly GCF_032114055.1 of Pantoea sp. Lineage (GTDB taxonomy): Bacteria > Pseudomonadota > Gammaproteobacteria > Enterobacterales > Enterobacteriaceae > Pantoea. Next base: position 58,854 of record NZ_DAMCTB010000006.1, on the reverse strand, counting down.
CGCGATGACCTGCTGGCCGCGAAGCTGAACGTCAGCCTGGTGAATGCCGGGGATTACAAGTTCAAACAGATTGGCCAGGAGAAGCTGCTGGTCGTTGTAACCTCCACTCAGGGTGAAGGCGAGCCGCCGGAAGAGGCGGTCGCGCTGCACAAATTCCTGATGTCGAAAAAAGCACCGAAAATGGAGGGTGCCGCCTTTGCCGTCTTTGGCCTGGGCGATACCTCTTATGAATTCTTCAGTCAGGCGGGCAAAGATTTCGACAGTCGCCTGGCCGAGCTGGGTGCCGAGCGTCTGCTGGACCGGGTCGATGCCGATGTCGAGTACGCGGATCAGGCCACCGCCTGGCGCAGCGCGCTGACTGAGATCCTGAAACAGCGCGTGCCCAGCGAATCGCCTGCTCAGGCGGCGGCGACCGCGGCAGGCAGCGTCAACGAAGTCACCACCAGTCCCTACAGCAAAGAGTCACCGCTCAGCGCAAGCCTGGCGGTGAACCAGAAGATCACCGGCCGTGACTCCGATAAAGATGTGCGCCATATCGAAATCGATCTGGGCGACTCGGGTCTGCGCTACCAGCCCGGCGATGCGCTGGGCGTCTGGTATGAGAACGATGCTGCGCTGGTCAGCGAGCTGCTGGAGCTGGTCTGGCTGAAAGGCGATGAGCCGGTCGCGGTTGATGGGGCCACGCTGCCGCTGGCAGAGGCGCTGCAGAAACATTTCGAACTGACGGTGAACACCGCGCAGATCGTGGCGCAGTATGCTCAGCTGTCGAAAGATGCGGAACTGCTGTCGCTGGTGGATGATAAAGCGCGCCTGCAGCAGTATGCGCAGCGTTATCCGATTGTGGACATGGTGCGTCTGGCCCCGGCTGAACTCACGGCTGAGCAGCTGACCGCACTGCTGCGTCCGCTGACGCCGCGGCTCTACTCCATCGCCTCTTCTCAGGCGGAAACCGACAGCGAAGTGCACATTACGGTTGGTGCTGTTCGCTTTGATATCGAAGGTCGCCAGCGCGGCGGCGGTGCCTCGACCTGGCTGGCCGATCGCATCGAAGAAGAGGGCGAAGTCCGCGTCTTCATCGAACACAACGATAACTTCCGCCTGCCGGCCAATCCGGATGCGCCGGTAATTATGATCGGCCCGGGCACCGGCATCGCCCCGTTCCGCGCCTTTATGCAGCAGCGCGACAACGACGGTGCCAGCGGTAAAAACTGGCTATTCTTTGGTAATCCGCACTTCACCGAGGACTTCCTCTACCAGGTGGAGTGGCAGAAATATGTGAAGGATGGCCTGCTGACCCACATCGACCTCGCCTGGTCACGCGATCAGGCCGAAAAGATTTACGTTCAGGATAAGATCCGCGCGAAAGGGGCGGAAGTGTGGCGCTGGATCGAAGAGGGCGCACACCTTTATGTCTGTGGTGATGCAAATCGTATGGCAAAAGACGTCGAGCAGGCACTGCTGGATGTAGTGGTCGAACACGGCGGAATGGATCGTGAAGCGGCCGACGAATTTTTAAGTGAGCTGCGCATTGAGCGCCGTTATCAGCGAGACGTTTACTAATGAGCGATAAACACCCTGGACCGCTGGTTGTAGAAGGCAAACTTTCAGATGCCGAGCGTCTGAAGAAGCAGAGCAACTATCTGCGTGGCACCATCAAAGAAGATCTGGAAGAGGGTCTGACCGGCGGGTTTACCGGCGATAACTTCCTGCTGATCCGTTTCCACGGCATGTACCAGCAGGATGACCGCGATATCCGTGCCGAGCGTGCTGAGCAGAAGCTGGAACCGCGTCACGCCATGATGCTGCGCTGCCGTCTGCCGGGCGGCATCATTACGCCGACGCAGTGGCTGGCTATCGACAAATTTGCCACTGATAAAACGATTTATGGCAGCATCCGTCTGACGAACCGCCAGACCTTTCAGTTTCACGGCATTCTGAAGAAGAACGTGAAGCCGACGCACCAGATGCTGCATGAAGTGGGGCTGGATGCGCTGGCCACCGCCAACGATGTCAACCGCAACGTGCTCTGTACCTCAAACCCGGTGGAGTCAGAACTGCATCAGGAAGCGTACGAGTGGGCGAAGAAGCTCTCTGAGCATCTGCTGCCGCGCACCCGCGCCTATGCGGAGATCTGGTGGGATCAGGAAAAAGTCGCGACCACCGATGAGGAGCCGATCCTCGGCGAAACCTATCTGCCGCGTAAATTTAAAACGACCGTGGTGATCCCGCCGCATAACGACGTGGATCTGCACGCCAACGATCTGAACTTTGTCGCCGTTGCCGAGCAGGGCAGGCTGGTTGGCTTTAACCTGCTGGTCGGTGGCGGTCTGTCGATCGAGCATGGCAACAAAGCCACTTACGCCCGCACCGCCAGCGAATTCGGCTATTTCCCGGCAGAGAAGATCCTGGATGTGGCCGCTGCGGTGGTTACGACGCAGCGCGACTGGGGCAACCGTACCGATCGTAAGAACGCCAAGACTAAGTACACCCTGGAGCGCGTGGGCGTCGACACCTTCAAAGCGGAAGTCGAGAAGCGCGCAGGCGTGACCTTTGATCCGATCCGCCCGTATGAATTCACCACCCGTGGCGATCGGATCGGCTGGATCAAAGGCATCGACAATAAATGGCACCTGACACTGTTTATCGAAAACGGCCGTCTGCTCGACTATCCGGGCCGTCCGCTGAAAAGCGGGATTGCGGAAATTGCGAAGATCCATCAGGGCGATTTCCGCCTGACTGCCAACCAGAACCTGATTGTGGCGGGCGTGCCGGAAAGTGAAAAAGCGAAGATTGAAGCGATCGCCCGTGAACATGGTCTGATGGAGCAGGTCACGCCGCAGCGTGAAAACTCCATGGCCTGCGTCGCATTCCCGACCTGCCCGCTGGCGATGGCCGAAGCCGAGCGATTCCTGCCTGCGTTCGTCACCAAAGTCGAAGGGATTATGCATGCGCATGGCGTGGGCGATGAGCACATTGTGTTACGCGTCACCGGTTGTCCTAACGGCTGTGGCCGTGCCATGCTGGCAGAGCTGGGCCTGGTGGGTAAAGCGCCGGGTCGCTATAACCTGCACCTGGGCGGCAACCGCACCGGGACGCGCATCCCCCGTATGTACCGGGAAAACATTAACGAAAGCGAAATTCTCGCCACCCTCGATGAGCTGGTGGGACGCTGGGCCACCGAACGCCAGGCCGCCGAAGGCTTTGGTGACTTCACCATCCGCGCAGGCATTGTTGCGCCGGTGCTGGACCCGGCACGCGATTTCTGGGAGGAAGCAAAATGAGTCAGCCCGACCTCGCCGCACTGAATGCGATGTCTAAGGTCCAGCGCGCAATGGCGCTGGCCGCTACCAATGCGCAGCTGGAAAAGGCGTCAGCGGAAGAGCGGGTCAGCTGGGCGCTGGAGCATCTGCCGGGCGCCTATGTGCTTTCATCCAGCTTCGGCATTCAGGCAGCCGTGTCGCTGCATCTGGTGACGCGTCAGCAGCCCGATATCCCGGTGATCCTGACGGATACCGGTTATCTCTTCCCGGAAACCTATCGTTTTATTGATGAGCTGGCCGACCAGCTCAATCTCAACCTCAAAGTCTTCCGCGCCGATACCTCACCGGCCTGGCAGGAAGCGCGCTACGGCAAACTCTGGGAGCAGGGCGTCGAGGGGATTGAGAAATATAACGAGATCAACAAGGTTGAACCGATGAACCGCGCGCTGGAAACGCTGGGCGCGCAGACCTGGTTTGCCGGCTTACGCCGCGATCAGTCCGGCAGCCGGGCCAACCTGCCAGTGCTGGGCGTGCAGCGTGGCGTCTTCAAGCTGCTGCCGATCATCGACTGGGACAACCGTCAGATTCATCAGTATCTGGAAAAGCATAAGCTGAAGTACCATCCGCTGTGGGATGAGGGCTATCTCTCCGTGGGCGATACCCATACCACCCGCAAGTGGGAACCGGGTATGGCAGAAGAGGAGACGCGCTTCTTCGGGCTGAAACGCGAGTGCGGCCTGCACGAAGGCTGATGCTGAGCTTCTTTCCCGCAGCGGGAGAGAAGCCCTGAGGCCGTGCGTCTGACGCACGGCCGCCCGCGACTATATCCCTTTTAGCGCAGCAAAGGCTTCTGCCGCCCGGGTCACATTGACCTTCGTCACCTCATACTGCGCTACGGCGACAAAAGGATCTTCCGCTAGAATCGCATCCAGCCGTTCCCGTTCGATATCCCTGACCAGCAGCATACCGCCGGTACGCGGATCTTTGCGGCCCGCCGCGATAAATATATCCGCTGCAAAATAGCGATCAAGCCAGTCGAGATGGGGAGCCAGCAGGGCGTCCACCTCCTCTACCGGACGAACATAGTTCAGAAAGACCACGTACATATCAGATCCTTACACTTTAGGGTTGGTCAGTTCGCTAATCAGCGGCAGCAGCACGCGTACGCTGTCGCGGGTTCGCAGGGCTATCTGACCCGGCAGCCAGCGGTCGAGATAGGTCAGGTTATCCAGATCGGTCTGATGACGGGTGACGCCATCCGGAAAGTGGCGGCTGCGATGACGCTGAGTGCCGCCATCTTTATTACCCAGCGCCCAGTTACTGGCGGTGACATCCAGCAGCGGGAAGCCCGCCCGGTCAAAGGCATTCGGACCTTTAAAATCTTTAGGACTGATGGGGTTACTGGCTGCCGGGATCCCCTGCTGACGCGCCAGTACCAGCGCGCGTTCACTGGTCTGCTTGCGCACGACGCGGGGCGTGTTCATGCCGCTGTTGAAATAGAGATGATCGCCTGTAATCAGGCTGTTCAGATCGATCACCAGCAGCGTGTTTTTCTTTTCACGCGCGCTCATCCGCTCAACATAATCGTCCATGCCGTGCAGCTCCGCTTCTCCGGCGCTCAGTGCCACAAAACGTATGCCGTAGTGCAGCGGTTTATGGCTCAGCTGCTGGGCCAGCTCCAGCATCACGCCCAGGCCCGAGGCATTATCGTCGACGCCCTGCAGGCGCAGGCCGCCCAGGTTGCGGCGCGCCTGGCTGCTGTTCTTCGGCGTCCAGGTATCGAGATGGGCCACGATCAGGATTTCCTGCGGCACGCTGCCCGCGCGTGCGGCAATGACCGAGGTGGCGGTGAGCTTATGCCAGCGCTGCGCGCCATCATCTTCCTGCCACCTGTAACGGGTGTTGAACTGCCGGGTATTGGTCTGATAACCCAGCGCGGTGAATTGCTGCTGCAGATAGTCCGCTGCCATCAGCTCCACCGGGCTGCCGCTCATCCGGCCGGGAAACAGGGTGGCGATGTGCCGGACCTGCTGCTCGGCAAACTGACCGGCCGGCATGGCCAGCGCCAGTGGGGAGATGAGTGCGCCAGATAAAACTATTGCGACCCTCAGACGGAGGGAACAAAACATAGTGCATCCTTTTTTTCGTTATCCGGGAGCCGTTCTGCATGCGGGCCGGGGCCCGTCATTCCGCGCGCATTATACCCCTTTTGTCCTGCCATCCGGTGAGGGGATTTGGGCGCTGAACCCGCTCATAAGCGCATCGTGTCAGGATTACTGGCACTTATCTGCTTATGGCGCCGGGCAGGAATGCGCAAATCTGTGAATCACTTCACGAAAAAGTCATTAAATTTCATCTGTTAAGATCAATTTGTTCTGTGCTTTACCGGGGCGTTATTCCATTCGGTAACTACTCATTCCAATTCGTAATTTCATCTGCCTGAACCCTGCGACGTATAGTCGCGTTAATACAAAGTTAAAACATCAGGGTTAACGTGAACTATCTGCCTCTTTTTGCCGATCTCTCTGGCCGCCCGGTTCTGGTTGTCGGCGGTGGAGATATTGCGGCGCGTAAAATTGAACTGCTGCGTCGCGCGCGTGCGCGTATTCAGATCGCTTCCCGTGAGCTCTGCCCTGAACTGCAGGCACTGCGGGATGAGCAGGCGCTGGAGTGGGTGGCGACCGCGTTCGATCCGGCCCAGCTGGACAACGTTTTTCTGGTCATTGCCGCCACTGACGACAACGCACTCAATACCCAGGTTTTTGAAGCCGCCAACGCGCGGCATAAGCTGGTTAACGTGGTCGATGACCAGCCGAAATGCACCTTTATCTTCCCCTCGATTGTTGACCGCTCACCGCTGGTGGTGGCGATCTCCTCCAGCGGCACCGCCCCGGTGCTGGCCCGTATGCTGCGTGAAAAAATTGAAACGCTGCTGCCCGCCTCGCTGGGACAGATGGCGGAGGTGGCCGGACTCTGGCGCGATAAGGTCAAACAGCGATTCAGCCGCATGTCGGATCGCCGCCGCTTTTGGGAACGCGCCTTTGAGGGGCAGTTTGCCAGCCAGATGTCTGCCGGCAATGTTGAAGAGGCGAAACAGACGCTGGACCGTGAACTCCAGGCCGAGCCGACCCGTCAGGGGGAGATCTTCCTGGTGGGCGCGGGCCCTGGCGACAGCGGCCTGCTGACGCTGCGCGGCCTGCAGGTGATGCAGCTGGCCGACGTGGTGCTTTATGACCATCTGGTCAGCGAAGAGGTGCTGGATCTGGTGCGCCGCGATGCCGACCGCATCTGCGTTGGCAAACGCGCCAGCGCCCATACGTTACCGCAGGATGAGATCAATCAGCTGATGGTTTCACTGGCGCTTAAGGGGAAGCGGGTCGTGCGGCTGAAGGGCGGCGATCCCTTTATCTTTGGCCGCGGCGGCGAAGAGCTGCAGGCGGCACAGCAGGCGGGCGTTCCCTTCCAGGTAGTGCCGGGCGTCACGGCCGCCGCAGGCGCAACGGCCTATGCCGGCATTCCGCTGACCCATCGCGATTACGCACAGAGCGTGATGTTTATTACTGGTCACTGCCGTCCGGATGGGCATGACATTGACTGGCCATCGCTGGCGCGTGCCCGTCAGACGCTGGCGATCTATATGGGCACCGTGAAAGCGGCCGCGATCAGCGAAGCGTTAATTACGCATGGCCGCGCGCCCTCCACGCCGGTGGCGGTGATCAGTCGCGGCACCCGCCAGGATCAGCAGGTGCTGACCGGCACCTTAGAACAACTTGAGGCGCTGGCCGCCTCAGCACCCACTCCGGCGCTGCTGGTGATTGGAGAGGTGGTAAATCTGCACGGGCAACTCGCCTGGTTTAAACATTCGGCACAGCAGGGGGCTCGCGAGTCCGCCGTTGTCAATCTGGCTTGAGGGAAAATCATGGACCAAAAACGACTCACTCATCTGCGTCAGCTGGAGGCGGAGAGTATCCATATCATCCGCGAAGTGGCGGCGGAGTTCAGCAATCCGGTGATGATGTACTCCATCGGTAAAGACTCGTCCGTCATGCTGCATCTGGCGCGCAAAGCCTTCTATCCGGGCACGCTGCCGTTCCCGCTGCTGCATGTGGATACCGGCTGGAAATTTCGTGAAATGTACGAATTCCGTGACCGCACCGTGAAGGCGATGGGTGCAGAGTTGCTGGTTCACCGCAACCCGGAAGGCGTGGCGATGGGGATCAACCCCTTTGTTCACGGCAGTGCCAAACATACGGACATCATGAAGACTGAAGGGCTGAAGCAGGCGCTCAACAAATATGGGTTCGATGCGGCCTTTGGCGGCGCACGTCGTGACGAAGAGAAGTCCCGGGCGAAAGAGCGTATCTACTCGTTCCGCGATCGCTTCCATCGCTGGGACCCGAAAAACCAGCGTCCTGAGCTGTGGCACAACTACAACGGTCAGATTAACAAAGGCGAAAGCATCCGCGTCTTCCCGCTGTCGAACTGGACTGAACTGGATATCTGGCAGTACATCTTCCTGGAAAACATCGAGATCGTGCCGCTCTATCTCGCCGCGCCGCGCCCGGTGCTGGAGCGCGATGGCATGCTGATGATGATCGATGACAATCGCATTAATCTGCAGCCGGGCGAAGAGATCACCGAGCGGATGGTGCGTTTCCGCACGCTGGGCTGCTGGCCGCTGACCGGCGCCGTAGAGTCAGAGGCGCAGACGCTGCCGGAGATCATCGAAGAGATGCTGGTTTCCACCACCAGCGAGCGTCAGGGCCGCGTGATCGATCGCGATCAGTCCGGTTCGATGGAACTGAAAAAACGTCAGGGTTATTTCTAAGGAGACGCCAGATGAATACCGTAATTGCACAACAGATTGCCGAGCAGGGTGGCGTTGAAGCCTGGCTGACTGCACAACAGCACAAAAGCCTGCTGCGTTTTCTGACCTGCGGCAGCGTAGACGATGGCAAGAGTACCCTGATCGGTCGTCTGCTGCATGATACCCGTCAGATTTATGAAGATCAGCTCTCATCCCTGCACAACGACAGCAAGCGTCACGGCACCCAGGGCGAAAAACTGGACCTGGCGCTGCTGGTGGATGGTCTGCAGGCGGAACGCGAGCAGGGTATTACCATCGACGTGGCCTACCGCTACTTCTCGACCGAAAAGCGTAAATTTATTATCGCCGATACCCCGGGCCACGAGCAGTACACCCGCAATATGGCGACCGGCGCCTCAACCTGCGACCTGGCAATCCTGCTGATCGATGCACGTAAAGGCGTGCTGGATCAGACCCGCCGTCACAGTTTTATCTCGACGCTGCTGGGGATCAAACATCTGGTGGTAGCGATCAACAAGATGGATCTGGTGGAGTACAGCCAGGAACGCTTCGAGCAGATTAAACAGGATTACCTGGATTTTGCGGCTCAGCTGCCGGACGACCTTGATATCCGCTTTGTGCCGATGTCGGCGCTGGAAGGAGACAACGTCGCCTCTGCCAGTCAGACCATGCCGTGGTACAGCGGCCCGACGCTGCTGGATGTGCTGGAAACGGTGGAGCTGAAGCGCGTCGTCGATCATCAGCCGATGCGTTTCCCGGTGCAGTACGTCAACCGTCCGAACCTGGATTTCCGTGGCTATGCTGGCACACTGGCGTCGGGCAGCGTGCAGGTGGGACAGCGTGTCAAAGTGCTGCCTTCCGGCGTTGAGTCCACCGTTGCGCGCATCGTCACCTTTGATGGCGATCTGCAGGAAGCGGGTGCAGGCGAGGCGATCACGCTGGTGCTACAGGATGAGATTGATATCAGCCGTGGCGATCTGCTGGTGGATGCCAGCGAAACGCTGACGGCGGTTCAGTCCGCCAGCGTTGATGTGGTCTGGATGGCGGAACAGCCGCTGCAGGCCGGTCAGAGCTATGACCTGAAAATCGCCGGTAAGAAAACGCGTGGTCGGGTTGAAAAGGTGCTGCATCAGGTCGAGATCAACTCGCTGGAGACGCATCAGGTTGATGCGCTGCCGCTGAACGGTATTGGTCGCATTGAGATCACCTTTGACGAACCGATGGTGCTCGACAGCTATCAGCAGAACCCGGTGACCGGCGGCATGATCTTTATTGATCGCCTGAGTAACGTTACCGTCGGCGCTGGCATGATCCATCAGCCGAATCTGGACGCACCGGTTAACCGCGGTGAATTCAGCGCCTTTGAGCTGGAACTGAATGCGCTGGTGCGCCGTCACTTCCCGCACTGGAATGCGCGTGACCTGCTGGGCGGTCAGTAATGGCCGTGCATGATGAGAACGTGGTGTGGCATGACCATCCGGTGACACGCGTCGCTCGTGAGCAGCAGCACGGCCATCAGGGCGTGGTGCTCTGGTTTACCGGGCTTTCGGGCTCGGGTAAATCGACCGTCGCGGGCGCGCTGGAGCAGGCGCTGCATCGCATCGGCGTCAGCACCTATCTGCTGGACGGTGACAACGTGCGTCACGGTCTCTGCCGTGACCTCGGTTTCAGCGATGACGACCGCAAAGAGAATATCCGTCGGGTCGGCGAAGTGGCGAAACTGATGGTGGATGCCGGGCTGGTGGTGCTGACAGCCTTTATCTCGCCGCATCGCGCCGAGCGGCAGATGGTGCGCGATCTGCTTGAACCCGGGCAGTTTATCGAGGTGTTTGTCGATACGCCGCTGGCCGTGTGCGAAGCGCGCGATCCCAAAGGGTTATACCGTAAAGCCCGTGCGGGTGAACTGCGTAATTTCACCGGTATCGACAGCGTTTATGAGGCCCCTGACCGCCCGGAAATCCAGCTGGATGGCGAACAATTGGTTACAAAACTGGCAGCCCAATTGTTAGACCTGCTGCGTGACCGCGATATCATCAGATCCTGAAGAGACAGCGGCAGATCACTTCTGATTTGCCGCCCTCGCGCCAACAGGATGCCTATGCAGAACATTACCCCAATGCTCGCCCGTAAAGATGACGCTTCCCGTGATGAGCCGCGCTCATTGCTGCCGGGTGGCGTGATCGGCTTTCTCGCTTACTGGTGCGCGCTGGCAATTCCCTTTCTGCTGTTCGGCTCTAACACGCTGTTTTTCTTTCTTTATACCTGGCCATTCTTTCTGGCACTGCTGCCGGTTGCCGTGGTCACGGGTATCGCACTGAATACACTGCTCAGCGGCCAGTGGCTCTGGGCTGCGCTCGCCACGGTGATTATTGTGGTCACGCTCTTCTGGCTGATGTTCTCTTTTCTCTCCGGCTGGTAACGCCTCACGCCGCCTGTACTGATGTTCAAACGCATCGGCAGGTTACAAATCTTTTCCCGTCAGAATCGGTACGGATGCATATTTTGCCCGGACGCGCAGCAAAGCGCGCCATTTTCGCCGCTGGTGTGGAGTCCTGTGCAAAGTTATGGGATGATTGGGCCGTTTTTAGGGGGCGGGATGGGAAAACTGACGTTACTGTTACTGGTGCTGCTTGGCTGGCTGCAATATTCGTTGTGGCTGGGGAAAAATGGCATCCATGACTATACGCGCGTCAATGATGATGTCGCGGTGCAACAGGCAAACAATGCCAAACTGAAATCGCGAAACGATCAGCTGTTTGCCGAAATTGACGACCTCAATGGCGGCTCAGAAGCGATTGAGGAGCGTGCACGCAATGAACTGGGCATGATTAAGCCCGGTGAGACCTTCTATCGTCTGGTGCCTGACCAGAACAAACGCAACGCGCAACTTTCTGCGCAAAACCAACAACGATAAAACATGAACACTCTGGCCTCCCTTGCGGATGTGATTGCCGTAGTGCCCGCTGCCGGGATTGGCAGCCGTATGCAGGCAACCTGTCCGAAGCAGTATCTGACGATTGGTCAGCACACCCTTCTGGAACACAGCATCGCCCGTCTGTTTTCCCATCCCGCTATCCGACAGGTTGTTGTCGCCCTCAGCCCTGACGATCGCTACTTCAGCTCACTGCCACTGGCCCAGGATCCGCGCGTCGTACGGGTCACCGGCGGCGAGACGCGCGCCGAATCGGTGCTCGCTGGCTTACAGGCCGCGCAGGGTTCCGCGTGGGTGCTGGTCCATGACGCGGCGCGACCCTGTCTGCATCCCGACGACCTTCAGCAACTGCTGAATGTGCGTCAGCAGAGTCACGTCGGCGGGATTCTGGCCGCGCCGGTGCGCGACACCATGAAACGGGGTGAGCCGGGTAAAGCGGCGGTCGCTCACACGGTGGAACGCGACGACCTCTGGCATGCCTTAACACCGCAATTCTTCCCGCATGCGCTGCTTACCGCCTGCCTGACGCGGGCGCTGGACGAAGGTGCCACCATCACCGATGAAGCGTCGGCGCTGGAGTATTGCGGCTACCATCCGCTACTGGTCAGCGGACGCAGTGATAACATCAAAGTCACCCGGCCGGAAGATCTGGCGCTGGCGGCTTTTTATCTGAGTCAGATTCAATTAAAGGAGAGCGCATGATGCGTATCGGTCACGGTTTTGACGTTCACGCCTTTGGCGGAGAGGGTCCGTTAGTGATTGGCGGTGTGCGGATTCCGTTTGAGCAGGGTTTCATCGCCCATTCGGATGGCGATGTGGCGCTGCATGCGCTTACTGACGCCCTGCTGGGTGCCGTCGCGATGGGCGATATCGGCAAACTGTTCCCGGACACCGATCCCGCCTTCAAAGGCGCGGACAGCCGCGGCCTGCTGCGCGAAGCCTGGCGTCGTATCGAAGCCAAAGGCTATCGCATCGGCAATGTGGACGTCACCATTATCGCGCAGGCGCCTAAGATGCTGCCGCACGTGCCGCAGATGCGAATTAACATCGCGGAAGATCTGGGTTGCCACATGGATGCAGTCAACGTCAAAGCCACCACGACAGAAAAACTGGGCTTTACCGGGCGCGGTGAAGGGATTGCCTGCGAGGCGGTAGCCTTACTGCTGAAAGCAGACAGCCAATGAAGCTGAACTACCTGCACGGCACGCCCGCCGCCTCCGGCGTTATCAAGGCGAATCCGGACGATTTTGTGGTCGTGGAAGACCTGGGTTACGGCCCGGACGGGGAAGGTGAGCATCTGCTGGTGCGCATCCGGAAAGTGGGCGCGAATACCCGCTTTGTGGCGGAAGCACTGGCGAAGTATCTCGGGGTGCCTGCGCGCGACCTGAGCTATGCCGGGATGAAAGACCGCCATGCGGTGACGGAGCAGACGCTCTGTTTTCGTCTGCCGGGCAATGCGATGCCCGATCTGCGCGGTTTTGCGCTGGAAGGGGTCGACATTCTGCAGGCGGTGCGCCACAAGCGTAAGCTGCGCATCGGCGCGCTGGCAGGCAACGCATTCCGACTGGTGATTCGTCAGATCAGCGACCGTGACGCCGTTGAAACCCGGCTGGCGCAGATTTGCGCGGCGGGCGTGCCGAACTATTTCGGTGAACAACGCTTTGGTCGCGGCGGGAACAACCTTGTGATGGCGGAGAAGTGGGCGCGCAACGAGATTACCCTGCGCGACCGCAACAAGCGCAGCCTGATGCTCTCTGCCGCGCGCAGTGCGCTGTTTAACCAGGTAACCAGTGCGCGTCTGCAGCAGCAGGGTGGGCTGACTCAGGTGCTTAACGGCGATGCGCTGCAGCTGACCGGCCGTGGCAGCTGGTTTGTCGTGCAGCCTGATGAGCTGGCTGAGTCGCAGCGTCGGGTCGATCAGCATGAGCTGCGCATTACCGCGCCGCTGCCGGGGCGCGGCGAGCCAGGTCCACAGGCGGAGGCGCTGGCCTTTGAACAGCAGGCGCTGGCCGATGCTGCGCTGCTGATCGGCCTGACTGAACGCGAGAAAGTCGACGCCGCACGCCGCGCTATGCTGGTGGTGCCGCGCGATATGCAATGGCACTGGCAGGATGCGGCGACGCTGGCGCTGGCGTTCTGGCTGCCCGCAGGCAGCTTTGCCACCAGCGTTGTCCGGGAACTGCTGACCCACGCGGATGGTTCCGACCAGCCTGATGAGTAATCGCCGCCGCAACCTGACCCACAGTGTGGGTAATGTTGCGGCAAACCTCTGTTGTCCTGTGATTTACGCCTACCACTTCCTCGCGTGCCTCGCTAGAATGCAAAAATCGCTGTCCATGTCCCACCTGTTGCCATGCCGTTCAGACAGGTTCAGCCACAGCGACCAGTCGAATAAAAAAAGGTCAGAACGAAATGCGGATATTGCTCAGTAACGATGACGGCATTCATGCGCCAGGGATTCAGACTCTGGCAAAAGCCCTTCGGCAGATTGCTGACGTTCAGGTAGTTGCCCCCGATCGTAACCGAAGCGGTGCCTCGAACTCATTAACCCTGGAAACGCCCCTGCGCACCTTCACCCATGAAAACGGCGATATTGCCGTTCAGATGGGCACGCCGACCGATTGTGTTTATCTGGGGGTAAACGCACTGATGCAGCCGCGTCCCGATATCGTGGTATCAGGGATCAATGCCGGCCCCAATCTGGGTGATGATGTGATTTACTCCGGCACGGTAGCGGCCGCGATGGAAGGGCGGCATCTCGGCCTGCCGGCCATCGCGGTGTCTCTGAATGGCCATCAGCACTACGCGACGGCGGCGGCGGTCGTCTGCGCCATTCTGAAGGCGCTGACGCATGAACCGCTGCGTACGGGCCGCATACTCAATATCAACGTTCCCGATTTGCCCCTGGCAGAGCTAAAAGGTATTCGCGTAACGCGCTGCGGCAGCCGCCATCCTGCCGACCAGGTGATTGCCCAGCAGGATCCGCGTGGCAACACTCTCTACTGGATTGGCCCGCCCGGCGAACAGCTGGATGCGGGACCGGATACGGACTTCGCCGCCGTGGATCAGGGCTATGTCTCTGTCACCGCGCTGCATGTCGATTTAACGGCACACAGTGCGCAGGATGTGCTCAGCGACTGGCTGGTCCAGGCTGAGGTAAACCTGGCATGGTAAACCGGCGTATTGAGACATTGCTGACGCAGTTGCGTCAGCAGGGCATCGACGATGAAAATCTGCTGAAAGCCCTGAGTGACGTGCCGCGCGAGCGTTTTATCGACGAGGCCTTCGAGCATAAAGCCTGGGACAATGTTGCCCTGCCTATCGGTTCCGGACAGACGATCTCTCAGCCCTATATGGTGGCGAGAATGACTGCGCTACTGGCGCTGAATCCGCACTCCCGGGTGCTGGAAATCGGTACCGGCTCGGGTTATCAGACGGCGATTCTGGCCCATCTGGTCGATCATGTTTATTCCGTGGAGCGGATTAAAGGGCTGCAGTGGCAGGCAAAGCGTCGCCTCAAGCAGCTGGATCTGCATAACGTCTCCACGCGCCATGGCGATGGCTGGCAGGGCTGGCCTTCGCGTGGCCCTTTCGATGCGATTATCGTCACGGCGGCACCGCCGGAAATTCCGATTGCGCTGATAGCACAGCTGGCAGAAGGCGGCATTATGGTGCTGCCGGTTGGTGAAGAGCAGCAGGTGCTGAAACGCCTGCGTCGTCAGGGCGAAGAGGTGGTTGAAGAGATCATTGAGCCGGTGCGTTTTGTGCCACTGGTGCAGGGCGACCTGGCCTGACCTTCTACGTATTTCTTCACAACTGTTTCATGGCACCACGTAGCTGATGTTGTTACTATCCAGTTTATTCAATAAAAAAGCAGATTTTACCGCGCCATGCAGAGCATTCTGCTGGCAGGTACAGTGAAATACACAGAACAGCGCTGCCATCACGGGGGATTAATGAGCACGGGAAGCACACTTTTTCAGTTACGCCGTCTGGCGGCTCTTTCACTGGTAGGTTTCTGGCTGGCTGGCTGCAGCTCTGGCGACAATTCTCAGGCCCCGATCAGCCGCGTCGGCGATGGTGGCGGCATGATGAACAGCCCGGCGGGCGGAGGCCAGGTTTCAGGCGGTATTCCTGCCGCACCCTCTCAGGGACAAATGTTAAGCAGAAATTCAGCATCTGCCCCAGTCAGCGGTGGAATGATTAGTACCAGCAATAATGTTGAAACGCAGAATGGCCGTATAGTGTACAACCGCAGTTACCAGAATATTCCTAAGGGTAGCTACTCAGGTGAAACGTATACCGTTAAGCGCGGAGACACATTGTTCTATATTGCCTGGATCACCGGCAACGATTTCCGCGATTTAGCCCAGCGCAACAACGTTCCGGCGCCATACAGCCTGAATGTCGGACAGACATTACAGATTGGAAATGGGTCGGGCCAGCCAATTACCGGTGGAAATTCCATTACTGCGGCTGATGCAACGCAGGGCGGGGTTGCGGCAGCGCCACAAATTAAATCTCCTGCTGTTGCACAGCAACCTGTTATTACGTATTCTGATGATTCGGGAAATTCGGGTGGCAGCAAATTGTTGCCTTCGAAAGGAGCAAATGTTGCAATGACAACAGCTCCAGTGATTACCGCACCCCCTACGGTTAGCAGCACAACCAACAGTTCAACGCCGGTCGGAAGCTGGCGCTGGCCGACTGATGGGAAGATTATCGATAACTTCTCTGCCGCCGAAGGTGGCAATAAAGGTATCGATATCGCCGGGACACGCGGACAATCTGTGGTGGCCACTGCTTCAGGACGAGTGGTTTACGCAGGTAACGCACTCCGGGGTTACGGTAATTTAATCATCATCAAACACAATGATGATTACCTGAGCGCCTACGCCCACAACGATACAATGCTGGTCCGGGAACAACAGGAAGTTAAGGCGGGGCAAAAGATCGCTACCATGGGTAGCACCGGAACCAGTTCAGTCAGATTACATTTTGAAATTCGTTACAAGGGGAAATCCGTAAACCCGTTGCGTTATTTACCGCAGCGATAATCCGGCAGAACACAACAGCTTTATGTTCTGCCCTGGAATCACGGGTAGGAGCCGCTTATGAGCCAGAATACGCTGAAAGTAAACGAGTTACATGAGAACGCGGAATTCGATGAGAACGGAGCTGAAATTTTTGACGAGAAAGCACTCGTTGAAAACGAAGCCAGTGATAGCGACGTAGCGGAAGAAGAGTTGCTATCACAGGGTGCGACGCAGCGTGTCTTAGATGCGACGCAGCTCTATCTTGGGGAGATTGGCTATTCTCCGTTGTTAACGGCAGAGGAAGAAGTGTTCTTCGCTCGCCGTGCATTGCGGGGTGATATCCCTTCCCGTCGCCGTATGATTGAAAGTAACTTACGCCTGGTGGTAAAAATCGCCCGTCGTTACAGCAATCGTGGTTTAGCTCTGTTAGACCTGATTGAAGAAGGTAACCTCGGCCTGATTCGTGCCGTTGAGAAATTTGACCCGGAGCGCGGGTTCCGTTTCTCAACCTATGCCACCTGGTGGATTCGTCAGACTATTGAACGGGCGATCATGAATCAAACCCGTACCATTCGTCTGCCGATTCACATTGTGAAAGAACTGAATGTTTATCTGCGTACTGCGCGTGAACTTTCCCACAAGCTCGATCATGAGCCAAGTGCGGAAGAGATCGCTGAGCAACTGGATAAACCGGTTGATGATGTCAGCCGCATGTTGCGTCTTAACGAGCGCATCACCTCAGTCGATACGCCATTAGGCGGAGATTCTGAGAAAGCGCTGCTGGATATTCTGGCCGATGAAAAAGACAACGGCCCGGAAGACACCACGCAGGACGATGACATGAAACAAAGCATCGTCAAATGGCTGTTTGAACTGAACGCTAAGCAGCGTGAAGTGCTGGCACGTCGCTTCGGTCTGTTAGGCTATGAAGCTGCAACGCTTGAGGATGTCGGTCGTGAAATCGGCTTAACCCGTGAGCGTGTACGTCAGATTCAGGTTGAAGGTTTGCGCCGTCTGCGCGAAATCCTGCAGGCGCAGGGTCTCAACATTGAAGCACTTTTTCGCGAATAATCGTAATTAAGCCTGCGGGCTGACTTACGCAAAAAGCGGTGGTGAAAACCACCGCTTTTTTTATGCCTGCGGAAAAGTAGGGCGTGGTGCGGAGGCAGAACGCACGGCAGAACCGCACCGCGTGGGAACACGGCGCGGTGCGGCGTCAGACCAGTGATTTAAGACGATAAATCCAGTCAAGTGCCTGACGCGGTGTCAGTGTATCCGGATCCAGCGCTTCCAGCGCCTCCACGGCAGGCGACGTCTCCTCAACCAGCAGCGGCAGCTGAGACCCATCTACGGTCGAGGACGCAGCGTGACCGGACACCGTTTCCAGCTCCTTCAGTTTGTTTCGCGCCCGCTTAATCACCTCTTTGGGCACACCAGCCAGCGCGGCCACCGCCAGTCCATAACTCTTACTTGCTGCGCCTTCCTGAACACTGTGCATAAAAGCGATGGTCTCCCCATGCTCAACGGCATCCAGATGGACATTGACCACACCTTCCATTTTTTCCGGCAGGGTGGTCAGCTCGAAGTAGTGCGTGGCAAACAGCGTCATGGCTTTGATGCGATTGGCCAGATTCTCGGCACAAGCCCAGGCCAGCGACAGACCGTCGTAAGTTGAGGTGCCGCGACCAATCTCATCCATCAGCACAAGGCTATTTTCGGTGGCATTGTGCAGGATATTGGCGGTTTCAGTCATCTCCACCATAAACGTTGAGCGGCCGGAGGCCAGGTCATCAGCGGCCCCGACGCGGGTAAAGATGCGATCCAGCGGGCCAATCAGCGCCTCATCAGCAGGCACAAAACTTCCCATCCAGGCCATCAGTGCAATCAGCGCCGCCTGCCGCATATAGGTACTTTTACCACCCATATTCGGACCGGTAATGATCAGCATTCTGCGCTGAGGCGCCAGTGACAGCGGATTGGCAATAAACGGCTCTTTCAATACCTGTTCAACCACAGGGTGTCGACCGCCGCTGATTTTAATTCCGGCTTTATCCTGTAAGACCGGTCGGCAATAGTTAAGGGTCCAGGCACGTTCCGCCAGGTTGCTTAACACATCCAGCTCAGCCAGCGCCGCCGCGCTCAGCTGCAGATCTTCAAGATGGGGTAGCAGCTGGTCGAACAGTGCCTCATAGAGACTTTTTTCCAGCGACAGGGCTTTGCCTTTGGAGGTGAGGACTTTGTCTTCATACTCCTTGAGCTCCGGAATGATATAGCGTTCGGCATTTTTCAGCGTCTGACGACGCACATAGTGCATGGGAACCTGATGGCTCTGTCCACGGCTGACCTGGATGTAATAGCCGTGTACGCCATTAAATCCGACCTTCAGGGTATCCAGTCCCAGCTTCTCGCGCTCGCGAATCTCCAGCCTGTCGAGGTAGTCGGTGGCGCCATCGGCCAGCGCGCGCCATTCGTCCAGCTCCGCATTGTAGCCGGGCGCAATGACACCGCCGTCGCGGATTAGCACTGGCGGTGACTCGATAACAGCCTGCTCCAGCAGCTCGCGCAGCGCGGTGAACTCGCCCATTCGGGTACGCAGCTTCTGCAACTGAGGCGCCTGCACATCGGCCAGCAGTCGGTTGAGTTCCGGCAGTTGCTGGAACGCGTGACGCATACGAGCCAGATCGCGCGGACGCGCGGTGCGCAGGGCCAGCCGCGCCAGAATACGTTCCAGATCGCCAACCTGACGCAGCACCGGTTGCAGTGCTTCGCTAAGGTTTTGCAGCTCGGCAATCGACGCCTGACGCTGGGTAATCGTCTCCGCATCACGCAGTGGCATGTGCAGCCAGCGCTTCAGCATCCGGCTTCCCATCGGCGTGACCGTTTTATCCAGCACGGCCGCCAGCGTATTGTCGGTGCCGCCTGCCATGTTCTGGGTGATTTCCAGATTACGGCGGGTGGCGGCATCCATGATAATGCTGTCCTGCTGCCGCTCCATGCTCAGTGAACGGATGTGAGGCAACGTGGTGCGCTGGGTATCTTTGGCATATTGCAGCAGACAGCCAGCCGCGCTCAGTCCCAGATGCGCATTTTCCACGCCAAAGCCGTTGAGATCGCGGGTGCCAAACTGCAGATTGAGCTGCTGACGTGCGGTGTCGATCTCAAACTCCCACAACGGACGGCGACGCAGGCCGCGTCGCTGGTCGATCAGCGACATCGCCTGAAAATCTTCGGGATAGAGCAGCTCGGCTGGATTGGTGCGCTGCAGCTCGGCCGCCATCGTTTCGGCATCGCCAGGTTCGCTCAGGCGAAAACGGCCTGAACTGATATCGAGCGTGGCGTAGCCAAAACCGCGCGGGCTCTGCACAATCGCTGCCAGCAGATTGTCATGCCGCTCCTGCAGCAGCGCCTCATCACTGATGGTGCCGGGGGTGACGATGCGCACCACTTTGCGCTCTACCGGCCCTTTGCTCAGCGCCGGATCGCCGATCTGTTCGCAGATAGCAACCGATTCACCCAGCTGCACCAGCTTAGCCAGATACCCTTCCACCGCATGATGAGGTACACCGGCCATCGGAATCGGTTCACCCGCAGATGCGCCGCGTTTAGTCAGTGAGATTTCCAGCAGTTGCGAGGCGCGCTTAGCGTCATCATAAAACAGCTCGTAGAAGTCACCCATCCGGTAAAACAGCAGAATGTCAGGATGCTCTGCCTTGAGGCGCAGGTATTGCTGCATCATTGGCGTATGAGAAGGAAAGTCCTTTTCGGTTGGCTCTTGCATAAGGTTTTAACTCATCTTTGCTGCGGTAAATTTCTGGCGGTCAACGCCC
The DNA here is from genome assembly GCF_032114055.1 of Pantoea sp. Lineage (GTDB taxonomy): Bacteria > Pseudomonadota > Gammaproteobacteria > Enterobacterales > Enterobacteriaceae > Pantoea. The sequence goes on along the minus strand of NZ_DAMCTB010000006.1, from coordinate 38,971 downwards.
ATGAAACCGAAAGGGATTAGCGTCGGCGCGCAGGATAAACAGATGATAACGAATAGGGCAGGACTTATGCCAGCCTGATGCATCGCCGCGCGCCTCACCCTATAAAGCTGACAGGCATCCTGGCAAACGTGGCGGCGGCTGGCGACAGAAAAGTTGCGGTTTTCAGCGTGCTGATCGATTGCTGCGAGGCGGCTCGCGGTTTACAGGGTTATACAGGTGGAGTCAGGCACAGCACCACATCGGGCCGTGCTGCCGGTCAGCGCAGCCCGTTCTGCAGCGCCCAGACGGCGGCTTCGAGCCGGGATTTGAGGTTCATCTTCTTCAGCAGGTATTTGACGTGCACCTTGACGGTGCTTTCGCTGATGGCCAGTTTGCGGGCAATCGCCTTGTTCGTCATCCCGTCACTGATCAGCAGCAGGATCTCCCGTTCACGCCGGGTGAGCTGACTGATGTCGCGCGACCGTGCAGGCTGCGCTGCCCGCAGCCGGGAGACCAGCACCGGCGTCAGCGCCTCGCTCAGGACAATCTGACCAGCCGCTGCCTGATACAGCGCTTTCAGCAGAGCTTCCGGCTCCATATCTTTCAGCAGATACCCATCCGCGCCGCGCTTCAGTGCGCTGACAACATCCTCTTCGTTATCTGACACGCTGAACACCACCACCCGGCCGGAAAGGGCCATTTCGCGCAGCTGAGTCAGGGTATCCAGTCCGTTCAGACCGGGCATGTTGAGATCAAGCAGGATCAGGTCAGGATCGTGCTGCTGAGCCAGCGCCAGCCCCTCGATGCCGTTACCGGCTTCGGCCACCACCTGCAGTCGCGGATCCAGTGCCATCAGCTGCTTCAGCCCGCTACGCAGCATGGGATGATCGTCAATCAATATGAGCGTGTGTTTCTCTGCCGTCACCATCCCTCCCGCTTCTGTCAAATCGCCAGCGTTGTGCAGACGAAGAAACCTATCTTAACGGGGAAGCCGGGCGGCCACATACCCCTAAAGGACTACTCCTTTATTTCCATCTGACCCTCCTCTGGCGGGGGGAATAGGCGGGTGCGTTTAAACCTTATGATTTATAAGGATTATCGATTTTTGACCCGCTACTTAACCGGGACGAGCCGGGGCGGCGGCATGCGGGCAACCTGCCTTGCCGTTGATTTGTATCAAGCAAGCGGGCAGGCCGGATACGCAGGATAGGCACAATTATTATTCTGCTGATGAGAGATCTATGACCCAATCCGCTCCTTTGCAAACCCCGACGCGCGGTGCCTTGATTCAGGACTGGCAGCCGGAAAATGAAGCGTTCTGGCAGGCGCAGGGTAAGCGTATCGCCCGCCGTAACCTGTGGATTTCTGTGTTCTGCCTGCTGCTAAGCTTCTGCGTCTGGATGCTGTTCAGCACCGTCGCGGTTAACCTGAATAAGGTTGGCTTTAATTTCAGCACAGAACAGCTCTTTTTGCTGACCGCACTGCCTTCCGTCTCCGGGGCGCTGCTGCGGGTGCCTTACTCTTTCGTTATTCCCATCTTCGGTGGACGCCGCTGGACCGCCTTCAGTACCGGCATCCTGATCGTTCCCTGCCTGTGGCTCGGCTTCGCCGTCCAGGACAGTCAGACCGCCTTCACGACCTTTATGGCGATCTCGCTGCTGTGCGGTTTCGGTGGTGCCAACTTCGCCTCCAGCATGGGCAATATCAGTTTCTTCTTCCCCAAAGCCCGTCAGGGCGGCGCGCTGGGCATCAACGGCGGGCTGGGCAACCTCGGCGTCAGCGTGATGCAGTTTGTTGCACCGCTGGCGATCTCCTGCGCGATTTTTGCCTTTGCGGATAAAGGCCACACCAGCATCGCCGGTGAGACTATCTGGCTGGAAAACGCCGCCTGGATCTGGGTGCCGTTCCTGGCGGTCGGCACACTTGCGGCCTGGTTTGGTATGAACGATCTGGCGGCGGCGAAATCTTCGCTGCGTGAACAGCTGCCGGTGCTGAAACGTCCGCATCTGTGGGTGATGGCGCTGCTCTATCTGGCAACGTTCGGGTCGTTTATCGGTTTCTCTGCCGGTTTTGCCATGCTGGCGAAGACCCAGTTCTCTGGCGTCGTGATCATGCATTACGCCTTTTTCGGGCCGTTTATCGGCGCGCTGGCCCGTTCCGCAGGCGGCATCATCTCTGATCGTTTCGGTGGCACGCGCGTCACCCAGATCAACTACGTGCTGATGGCGCTGTTTACCGCGCTGCTGTTCCTGACGCTGCCGGGTGCCGGACATGAAGGCTCTTTCACTGCCTTTTTCGCCATTTTCATGGGGCTGTTCCTGACATCCGGTCTGGGTAGCGGCTCGACCTATCAGATGATTGCGGTGATCTTCCGCAAACTGACGCTGGAACGCTTCAAAGCCAGAGGCGGTGACGATGCACTGGCGCAGCGTGAAGCGGCAACCGAGACCTCGGCGGCGCTGGGCTTTATCTCTGCGATCGGTGCGCTGGGCGGCTTCTTTATCCCGCAGACCTTTGGCCTGTCGCTCGCCATGACCGGCTCGCCCGCCGGGGCAATGAAAATCTTCCTGGTCTTCTATCTCTGCTGCATCGCGGTGACCTGGCTGGTTTACGGGCGAAAAGCGCGCGCCTGATAACAACAATGCCGGTATGGCGCACCGGCAACATTTTCCTTTCTGTGTCGCGACAGATGCAGAGTCAGCAATGTCATACCAGGCCTTCAGGAGTATTCCGGATGAGCAAGTTTCTAGATCGATTTCGCTATTTTAAACAGCTGGCCGAGCCCTTTTCCGGCCAGCACGGGCAGACGCTCAACAGTAACCGCGACTGGGAAGAGGGTTACCGTAGCCGCTGGCAGCACGATAAAATCGTGCGCTCGACCCACGGCGTTAACTGTACCGGCTCATGCAGCTGGAAAATCTATGTGAAAAACGGACTGGTGACCTGGGAGACCCAGCAGACCGATTATCCGCGCACCCGTCCCGATCTGCCCAATCATGAACCGCGGGGCTGTCCACGCGGGGCCAGCTACTCCTGGTATCTCTACAGCGCGAACCGCCTGAAATATCCGCTGATGCGCAGGACGCTGATCCAGCTGTGGCGGGAAGCAAAAGCGCAGCACAGCGATCCGGTAGAGGCCTGGGCGTCCATCATTAGTAACCCGGAGAAAGCCCGCAGCTACAAACAGGCGCGGGGACGCGGAGGCTTTGTTCGCTCCAGCTGGCAGGAGGTCAACGAGATGATCGCCGCCGCCAACATCTGCACCGCGAAAACCTTCGGCCCGGATCGCATCATGGGCTTTTCGCCAATTCCGGCGATGTCGATGGTCTCTTACGCCGCGGGCGCGCGTTACCTTTCTCTGATTGGCGGCACCTGCCTGAGTTTCTATGACTGGTATTGCGATCTGCCGCCTGCATCACCCATGACCTGGGGTGAGCAGACCGACGTGCCGGAGTCGGCGGACTGGTATAACGCCGCCTACATCATTGCCTGGGGCTCAAACGTTCCGCAGACCCGTACGCCGGATGCGCACTTCTTTACTGAAGTGCGCTACAAAGGCACCAAAACCGTGGCGGTCACGCCGGACTATGCCGAAGTCGCCAAGCTGTGCGACCAGTGGCTGAGTCCGAAGCAGGGCACCGACAGCGCGATGGCGCTGGCAATGGGCCACGTCATGCTGAAAGAGTTTCATCTTGACCGCGAAGTCCCCTATTTCCACGACTACGTGCGCCGCTACACTGACATGCCGATGCTGGTGCTGCTGGAGCCGCGTGAGGGTGGCTACTACGCCGCAGGTCGTCAGCTGCGCGCCAGCGATCTGGTGGATGGACTCGGCCAGGAAAATAACCCGGAATGGAAAACCGTGGCGCTGAATCAGGCGACCGGTGAACTGATTGTGCCGCAGGGCGCTATCGGCTTCCGCTGGGGGGAGAAGGGCAAATGGAATCTGGAGCAGCGCGACGGCCTGACACAGCAGGAGGCTGAGCTGCAGCTCAGCCTGCTCGGCAGCCACGATGAGGTGGTTGAGGTCGGTTTCCCCTACTTTGGCGGCCTCACACACGAGCATTTCAACAGCGTCGCGCTGGATGAGATTCTGCGGCATAAGCTGCCGGTGAAACGGTTGCAGCTGGCGGATGGCAGTGAGGCGCTGGTCACCAGCGTCTACGACCTGACCCTGGCCAACTACGGTCTGGATCGCGGGCTGGATGATGCCAGCTGCGCGCAGAATTACGATGAGATCAAAGCCTACACCCCGGCCTGGGCCGAGCAGATCACCGGCGTTTCCCGTCAGAATATTATCCGCATTGCCCGCGAGTTTGCCGAAAACGCAGAGAAGACCCGCGGTCGTTCGATGATCATCGTCGGTGCCGGTATGAACCACTGGTATCACATGGACATGAACTATCGTGGCCTGATGAACATGCTGATCTTCTGCGGTTGTGTCGGTCAGAGCGGCGGTGGCTGGGCGCACTATGTCGGCCAGGAGAAACTGCGTCCGCAGACCGGCTGGACCCCACTGGCCTTTGGCCTCGACTGGCAGCGTCCGCCGCGCCAGATGAACAGCACCTCCTTCTTCTATAACCACTCCAGTCAGTGGCGCTATGAAACCCTGAATATTCAGGAGCTGCTGTCACCGCTGGCGGATAAAAGCCGCTACACCGGCAGCCTGATCGACTTCAACGTGCGTTCCGAACGGATGGGCTGGCTGCCTTCCGCGCCGCAGCTTAACGTTAACCCGCTGCACCTCGCGGCGCGGGCGAAAGCGGCCGGACAGTCACCGCTGGCATACACCGTGGAGAGCCTGAAGCAGGGCACCGTGCGTTTTGCGGCCGAACAGCCGGACGATCCGCAGAACTTTCCGCGTAATCTGTTTGTCTGGCGCTCCAACCTGCTTGGCTCGTCAGGTAAAGGGCATGAGTACATGCTGAAGTATCTGCTGGGCACCGAAAATGGCATTCAGGGTAAAGACCTGGGCCAGCAGGGCCGCGAGAAGCCGGAAGAAGTGGAATGGCAGGATCAGGGCGCCGAAGGCAAACTCGATCTGGTGGTCACGCTCGACTTCCGTATGTCGAGCACCTGCCTCTACTCCGATGTCGTGCTGCCGACCGCGACCTGGTATGAAAAGGACGACATGAATACGTCGGACATGCATCCATTTATTCATCCGCTGTCGGCCGCCGTTGATCCGGCGTGGGAGTCGAAAAGTGACTGGGAGATCTATAAGGGCATCGCCAGAGCCTTCTCCGATCTCTGTCCTGGCCATCTGGGTGTGGAAACCGATGTGGTCACGCTGCCGGTCCTGCATGACTCGCCTGCGGAGCTGGCGCAGCCATTTGACGCGAAAGAGTGGAAAAAGGGCGAATGCGACCTGATCCCGGGCAAAACGGCACCGCACATTATGGTGGTGGAACGCGACTATCCAGCGACCTGGGAACGTTTTACCTCGCTGGGACCGTTGCTGGAAACCCAGGGTAACGGTGGCAAAGGCATCAGCTGGAACACCTGTAAAGAGATCGATTTCCTCAAACAGCTGAACTATGTCAAAGCGCATGGCCCGGCAGCCGGGCGACCGAATATCGACACGGCGATCGATGCGGCAGAAGTGATCCTGGCGCTGGCCCCGGAGACCAATGGTCAGGTAGCGGTTAAAGCGTGGCAGGCGCTGGGCGAGATTACCGGCCGCGATCACACCCATCTGGCGCTGAACAAGGAAGATGAGAAAATCCGCTTCCGCGATATCCAGGCGCAGCCACGCAAAATTATCTCCAGCCCGACCTGGTCAGGTCTGGAAGATGAGCATGTCTCCTATAACGCCTGCTACACCAACGTCCATGAGCTGATCCCGTGGCGTACGCTGAGCGGCCGTCAGCAGCTCTATCAGGATCATGAGTGGATGCGCGCCTTTGGCGAGAGTCTGATGGTCTATCGTCCGCCCATCGATACCCGCGCAGCGAAGCCGTTGCTGAACAGCAAGCCCAACGGTAATCCGGAGAAGGCGCTGAACTTCCTGACGCCACACCAGAAGTGGGGCATTCACTCGACCTACAGCGACAATCTGCTGATGCTGACGCTGTCGCGTGGCGGACCGATCGTCTGGATGAGTGAAGATGACGCCCGCGAGCTGGGCATTATGGACAACGACTGGATCGAGGCGTTCAACGCTAACGGCGCGCTGACTGCACGAGCGGTCGTGAGCCAGCGTATTCCGGCCGGGATGACCATGATGTACCACGCGCAGGAGCGCATCGTGAATATCCCCGGCTCGGAGATCACCCGCCAGCGCGGCGGGATCCATAACTCGGTGACACGCACCTGCCCGAAACCGACACACATGATCGGCGGCTATGCGCAGCTCTCCTGGGGCTTTAACTACTACGGCACCGTCGGTTCTAACCGTGATGAGTTCGTGGTGGTCCGCAAAATGAACAACGTTAACTGGTTAGATGGCGAGGGCAACGATGCCTGCCAGGGCAGCCTGCAGGAGGTAAAACCATGAAAATTCGTTCACAGGTCGGCATGGTGCTGAACCTCGACAAATGTATCGGCTGCCATACCTGCTCGGTGACCTGTAAAAACGTCTGGACCAGCCGCGAAGGCATGGAGTATGCCTGGTTTAACAACGTCGAAAGCAAGCCGGGCGTCGGCTATCCGCACGCCTGGGAAGATCAGCAGAAGTGGAAGGGCGGCTGGATCCGTAAGATCAATGGCAGGCTGGAGCCGCGCATGGGCAGCCGCGTCGGCCTGCTGTCGAAGATCTTTGCTAACCCTGACGTGCCTGCGCTGGATGACTACTACGAACCCTTTGATTTTGACTACCAGCATCTGCACACGGCGCCCGCCGGTAAACAGCAGCCGATCGCCCGCCCGCGCTCGCTGATCACCGGTCAGCGGATGAAAAAGATCGAAAACGGCCCGAACTGGGAAGAGATCCTCGGTGGCGAGTTTGCCAGGCGCTCTCAGGACAGGAACTTCGACAATATCCAGAAGGAGATCTACGGCCAGTTTGAGCACACCTTCATGATGTACCTGCCGCGCCTGTGTGAGCACTGCCTCAATCCGGCGTGCGTAGCGACCTGCCCGAGCGGTGCGATCTACAAGCGCGGTGAAGATGGCATTGTGCTGATCGACCAGGATAAATGTCGCGGCTGGCGGATGTGTCTGACCGGCTGTCCTTACAAGAAGATCTACTTCAACTGGAAAAGCGGCAAATCAGAAAAATGTATTTTCTGTTATCCGCGTATTGAGTCGGGTCAGCCCACTGTCTGCTCGGAAACCTGTGTCGGCCGGATCCGTTATCTCGGTGTGCTGCTCTATGATGCTGACCAGATTGAACGCGCGGCGGCAGTCGAAAACGAAAAGGATCTTTATCAGAGCCAGCTGGATATTTTCCTTGATCCCAACGATCCGGCGGTGATCGCCCAGGCGCTGAAAGAGGGCATCGCACAGAGCGTCATCGACGCGGCGCAGCGATCGCCGGTCTACAAAATGGCGATGGAGTGGAAGCTGGCGCTGCCGCTTCATCCTGAATATCGCACGCTGCCGATGGTCTGGTATGTACCGCCGTTATCGCCGATTCAGTCAGCGGCGGATGGCGGCGCACTGGCGCATACCGGTGTGCTGCCGGATGTGGAGAGCCTGCGGATTCCGGTTGAGTATCTGGCGAATCTGCTGACCGCCGGTGACACTGCACCGGTGCTGATGGCGCTGAGGCGGATGCTGGCGATGCGTCACTACAAGCGCGCAGAGAGCGTGGACGGCGAGCGGGATATCCGGGCACTGGAGCAGGTCGGCCTGACCGAAGCGCAGGCGCAGGAGATGTACCGCTATCTGGCGATCGCAAACTATGAAGATCGCTTTGTGGTGCCCTCCAGCCATCGCGAACTGGCGGGTGAAGCCTTCCCGGAAAGCAAGGGCTGCGGCTTCAGCTTTGGTGATGGCTGTCACGGCAGCGACACGAAATTCAACCTGTTCAACAGCCACCGTATCGATGCCATCGACATCGGTAAGAAAACGACGCGCCCGGAGGATGCCTCATGATCACACTGCGCATTGTGTCGCGCCTGCTCGACTACCCGGACGAGGCGCTCTTCACCCACGCTCGCGACCTGACGGCGGCGCTGGACAGCGCCTGTGAACTCAGTGAGCCGCAGCGCGCACGGCTGGCGGGCTTTATTCAGCAGCTCTGCGCCCGACCTCTGCTTGATGTGCAGGCGGACTATGGCGAACTGTTCGATCGCGGCCGCGCCACTTCGCTGCTGCTGTTTGAACATGTGCACGGAGAGTCACGCGATCGCGGTCAGGCGATGGTCGATCTGCTGGCGCAGTATCGCGCCGACGGTCTGGAACTGGACAGCAAAGAGCTGCCCGACTATCTGCCGCTCTACCTTGAGTATCTCGCCTGTAAGAGTGATGAGGCCGCGTGTCAGGGGCTGAATGACATCGTGCCGATCCTGGCGCTGCTGGCCGCCCGCCTGGAGGCGCGGCAGAGCCCTTACGCCGACCTTTTTGCGGTGTTGCTGGCGCTCTCCGGTAGCGCGATTGATGCTGTGGCGCTGAAACCGCAGGTGGCACAGGAGGCTCGGGACGATACCCCGGCGGCGCTGGATGCCGTCTGGGAAGAGGAGCAGATTAAATTTCTCGGCGAACAGGGCTGCGTCCCGGCGCAGCAGGCGATGCATCAGCGTCGCTTTGCCGATGCAGTCACGCCGCAGTATCTGGATATCGCCACGGCTACAGCGCGTATCACTGGAGAATCAGAATGAATTTTATCAACACCTTCTTCTTCGATATTTACCCCTATCTCGCCGGAACAGTCTTCCTGGTCGGAAGCTGGCTGCGCTATGACTATGGGCAGTACAGCTGGCGTGCCGGTTCCAGTCAGATGCTGGATAAGAAAGGGATGCGCCTCGCCTCCAATCTGTTCCATATCGGCATCATCGGTATTTTCTTTGGTCACGTGGTCGGGATGCTGACGCCGCACTGGATGTATCAATCCTTTCTGCCGATCGACGTGAAGCAGAAGCTGGCGATGATCGCCGGTGGCCTGTTCGGTGCGATGACGCTGACGGGGGGGGCGCTGCTGCTGAAGCGCCGGCTGACTCATCCCCGGGTGCGCGCCACCAGCAGCGTCGGTGACATTCTGATCATCACGCTGCTGGTCGCGCAGGCCACGCTGGGCCTGCTGACCATTCCTTTTTCCGCTCAGCATCCGGACGGCAGTGAAATGATGAAGCTGGTGGGCTGGGCGCAGGCGGTAGTGACGTTTCACGCTGGCGCTTCGCAGCATCTGGATGGGGTGGCGCTGATCTATCGCATCCACATGGTGCTGGGAATGACGCTGTTCCTGCTCTTTCCGTTCTGCCGGCTGGTGCACATCTGGAGCGCGCCGGTTGAGTATCTGACCCGCCGCTATCAGCTGGTGCGAAACCGCCGCTGAACGCAACATGGCCGCGGGGTAAATTGTGCCCTGCGGCCATCGCAACCGGCCGCTTCATTGACGTTTTTTTAAGATTCTGACCTGTATGTCATGGCCCTGAACGTCTACTATTAGCGCATCTGAATTCACCCCTCGTTTATGGATAACCGATGCGTTTCAAGTTAGCCCTTCTTGCGTTTATTCCGCTTCTGGCGTCCTGCAGCAGCAAACCTGACGTTCCTTCACAGCAGAAAATGCTGCCTGCACCGCAGGGCGGTTTTTTACTGCAGCCAGCGCACAGCGGACAGGCGATGTTTGGTGACTTCGCCGGTAATCCGGCAGCCGAACAGTTCATCGATAAGATGGTGGAGAAGCATGACTTTGATCGTCAGCAGTTGCACAACATCATCGGTCAGGCAAAACGGCTGGACTACGTGCTGCGGCTGATGGATCGTCAGGCGCCGAGCTACACGCCTGCGCCGGGTCCTAACGGTGCCTGGATCCGCTATCGCAACAAGTTCATCACGCCGGATAACGTGCAGAATGGCGTGGCGTTCTGGAATCAGTATCAGGATGCACTACAGCGTGCGCAGCAGGTCTACGGCGTGCCGCCGGAAATTATTGTCGGCATTATCGGCGTGGAAACCCGCTGGGGGCGCGTAATGGGCAAAACCCGCATTCTGGATGCGCTGGCGACCTTATCGTTTAACTATCCGCGCCGCGCCGCCTACTTCAGCAGTGAACTGGAAACTTTCCTGCTGATGTCGCGTAAAGAGCAGGATGATCCGCTGGCGCTGAAAGGTTCGTTCGCCGGGGCGATGGGCTACGGTCAGTTTATGCCGTCTTCCTACAATGACTATGCGGTTGATTTCAACGGTGACGGCCATGCTAATCTGTGGGATCCGGTGGACGCCATCGGCAGCGTGGCGCACTACTTCCAGAAGCATGGCTGGCGCAGCGGCGAAAATGTGGCGGTTCCGGCCAGCGGCCAGGCGCCAATGCTGGAAGATGGCTTCAAAACCCGTTACAGCGTGAGCATGCTGTCGGCCTCCGGTCTGTCGCCGCAGGGTTCGCTGAATGGAAACGATCAGGTCAGCCTGCTGCGCCTCGATCTGGGCACCAGCTATCAGTACTGGTACGGCTTACCCAACTTTTACGTGATCACCCGCTACAACCACAGCACCCATTATGCGATGGCGGTGTGGCAACTGGGTGAGGCGGTGAGCAAGGCACGGCAGGGCGGTCTGTTATAAAGGCTGTCCTTATTAACTGTAAGGTTATATGATGACGTCCTTTTTTCAGGCCCCCGCGCCGCTGATATTTCCGGAGTCGTTATGTCTTTACCTGCCTGCCCAGCCTGTCACGCCGATTACACCTGGCAAGATGGCGATAACTTTAACTGCCCCTCCTGCGGCCATATCTGGACTGAGGGAGAAGGCGACAGCAGCAACGCCATACCGGAAGTGCGTGATGCCAACGGCAACCTGCTGGCAGACGGCGACAGTGTGACGGTGATTAAAGATCTCAAGGTGAAGGGCAGCTCCTCTTCGCTGAAGATTGGCACCAAAGTGAAAAGTATTCGTCTGGTTGAAGGTGATCACAACATCGATTGCAAAATCGACGGCTTTGGCCCGATGAAACTCAAGTCTGAGTTTGTGAAAAAGAACTGAGATCGGGGGCGCAGGGAAGCGCCCGCTATTTTCAGTTCCGTTTTGACGCCTGCTATCCCGCTCCGCTAAAAGCCCGCCTGCGGCGCGACGCCCATCTCTCTGTCCCGTGCCGTTACACCACGATATTCGGTAAAGGTCTGCACTTTTTCATTTTTCATCCGTCTGACTATGCAGATGTCTCTGATAACCTGGCGAGAGGTGATGATGAAAGAGTGGGATCCCGTGCTGTATCGTAAATTTGAAGCGGAACGAACCCGTCCGGCCCGTGAGCTGCTGGCACGTATCACCATGGAGCAGGTTGAGCAGGTGACCGATCTGGGATGCGGGCCGGGTAACAGCACGGAGCTGCTCACTGACGCCTGGCCGCTGGCACAGATCACCGGACTCGACAGTTCAGCGACGATGCTGGCGCAGGCCAGAGAGCGGCTGCCGCAGTGTCGCTTTGTTCAGGCCGACATCCGCAGCTGGCAGGCGGATGCCCCGCAGCAGGTGATTTACGCCAACGCTTCGCTGCAATGGCTGGATAATCACACCACGCTGTTTCCTCATCTGGTCGCTCAGCTGGCGCCCGGCGGCGTGCTGGCCGTGCAGATGCCGGATAATCTGCAGGAGCCGTCGCATCGGCTGATGCGCGAGGTGGCGGCATCAGCGCGCTGGCGCTCACAGATTCACGCCGAGGCCGTTGAACGCACGCAGCTGCTTTCCACCGGAGAGTATTACGATCTGCTGACACAGGCGGGTTGTGAGGTCGATATCTGGCGCACCACCTATTATCACATCATGGCCGACGCGCAGGCGATTATCAGCTGGCTGCAGGCGACTGGTCTCAGGCCGTTTCTGGCGAACCTGGATGAGGCCGGGCAGAACGCCTTTCTGGCTGAATATCATCAGCGTCTCGTCACCGCCTATCCTGCTCAGGCGGCGGGGCAGGTTCTGCTCGCCTTTCCGCGTCTTTTCATGGTTGCAGTGAAAAAAACCTAAGCGCGGTGGAAAGTTCGCCGCAAAATCAGCGCAATCGTGGCGGATGACCTTGAAAAAGCGCGCTTTCTGCACCACCTTCAAACCACAGCCAAACGGAGAGATGCAATGGACGATCAGCAATTGCAGGCGCTCAGCGCCCGGATAGGGGAGCAGCTGAAGCAGCGCAATGCCACCGTCACCTGTGCGGAATCCTGCACGGGCGGATGGATTGCCAAGGTATTTACCGATATCAGCGGCAGTTCTGCCTGGTTCGAACGCGGGTTTGTGACCTACAGTAATGAGGCGAAACAGCAGCTGGTAAACGTTCAGGCGACGTCGCTGGAACAGGCTGGTGCGGTCAGTGAAGTGGTGGTGCGCGAGATGGCGCTGGGAGCACGCGAGGCCGCCCGGGCCGACTACGCTATCTCGGTCAGCGGCATTGCCGGCCCGGATGGCGGCAGCGCAGAAAAACCGGTTGGTACGGTGTGGTTTGGCTTTGCCGGGCCACAGGATAACGTATTGACTTTTCAGCAGCATTTTAGCGGCGATCGTGACGCCGTCCGCCGCCAGTCGGTGGCATGGGCCCTGCAGACACTGTATGGCGAATTTCTGACAAATTAAACTTGATACTGTATGACTATACAGTATAATTGTCGGCAACAGAAAGAGTGCAGGCACCCTGAGTGCGTGTTTACCCGGCTTGATTAGGAGTTGAAATGGCGATTGATGAAAACAAACAGAAGGCTTTAGCTGCCGCGCTGGGCCAGATTGAGAAACAATTTGGTAAAGGTTCCATCATGCGCTTGGGTGAAGACCGCTCAATGGATGTGGAAACCATCTCGACCGGTTCGCTGTCGCTGGACATTGCTTTAGGTGCAGGCGGTCTGCCAATGGGGCGTATCGTTGAGATCTACGGACCCGAGTCTTCCGGTAAAACCACGCTGACCCTGCAGGTTATCGCGGCGGCACAGCGTAAGGGCAAAACCTGTGCCTTTATCGATGCGGAACATGCGCTGGATCCGGTCTACGCCAAGAAGCTGGGCGTGGATATCGAAAATCTGCTCTGCTCACAGCCCGATACCGGTGAACAGGCGCTGGAAATCTGTGATGCTCTGGCGCGTTCCGGTGCCGTTGACGTCATCATCGTCGACTCCGTTGCCGCGCTGACGCCGAAAGCGGAAATCGAAGGTGAAATCGGTGACTCACACATGGGCCTTGCGGCACGTATGATGAGCCAGGCGATGCGTAAGCTGGCGGGTAACCTGAAGCAGTCAAACACCCTGCTGATCTTCATCAACCAGATCCGTATGAAAATTGGTGTGATGTTCGGTAACCCGGAAACCACGACCGGTGGTAACGCGCTGAAGTTCTACGCCTCTGTCCGTCTTGATATCCGCCGTATCGGTGCGATTAAAGAGGGCGATAATGTGGTCGGCAGTGAAACCCGCGTGAAAGTGGTGAAAAACAAAATCGCTGCGCCATTCAAGCAGGCCGAGTTCCAGATCATGTATGGCGAAGGGATCAACACCTACGGCGAGCTGGTTGACCTGGGCGTCAAGCACAAGCTGATCGAAAAAGCGGGTGCGTGGTACAGCTACAACGGCGACAAGATTGGCCAGGGTAAATCGAATGCGGGCAACTTCCTGAAAGAGAATGCTGCCGTGGCAAACGAGATTGATATGAAGCTGCGTGAGATGCTGCTTAACGGCGCGGATGAAAGTGTGGCAGCGGACAAATCCGCTGACAACGAAAACGCCGAAAGCGAAGCGAACGAAGATTTCTAATCACGATTGCGGGAGAGGCAAAAGCCTCTCCCGCTGTTTTTGCCCCCTCAGTTTCCTTTCCCGCCTTTCCTCTGTCCCGTTCTGTCGCCATAATCTCCTCTCTGTTTGTACAAGGTGCGCAGTATGACTGAATCCTCACAGCCTAAGGCTCAACCTAACGTCGTCTCTTACTCTCGCCTGCTTGACCGGGCGATGCGTATTCTGGGTCAGCGCGATCATAGCCGTGCCGAACTGGCGCGTAAGCTGCAGCAGTCTGCTCAGCGTGCCGCCTGGGCGCAGAAAAAAGAGCCCGAAATCATCCCCGAAGAGCTGCTGGAGCAGGTACTGGACTGGTGTCAGGAAAGTGGCTGGCTGAACGACGAGCGTTTTACCGAACGCTTTATTCAGAGCCGAAGCCGCAAAGGTCTGGGATCGCAGCGCGTGCGCCTTGAGCTGGCTCAGAAAGGCATCGACCGAGAGGCTATCGACATTGCGATGGAGGAAACGGAGGTTGACTGGGCGGCGAGAGCGGCACAGATGGCGGAGAGAAAATTTGGTCATCCACTGCCCACTGAATGGAAAGAGAAAGCGAAAGTGCTGCGTTATCTGCAATCTAAAGGCTTTAAAAGCGAGGATATCCAGTCTGTTTTCAGAAATTTTGATGACTAAGGGCCGATGTAATTTTACTTCCCACTGAAGAAATTTTATCTTATTCCCACTTTTTGTTCCTCTGGTCAGGCACCACAAAAAAGTGGCTGCGCCGATCAGAGGGGACGTTCGTTAGCGTGATTCCAGGACATATATGAGCAAGAGCACTGCTGAGATCCGTCAGGCGTTTCTCGACTTTTTTCATAGCAAGGGACATGAGGTTGTAACCAGCAGCTCCCTCGTACCGAATAACGATCCAACGTTGTTGTTTACTAACGCCGGGATGAACCAGTTTAAAGATGTGTTCCTCGGTCAGGACAAACGTGACTACACCCGTGCGACCACCTCGCAACGCTGCGTTCGCGCAGGGGGTAAACACAACGATCTTGAAAACGTCGGCTACACCGCCCGTCACCACACCTTCTTCGAAATGCTGGGTAACTTCAGCTTTGGTGATTACTTCAAGAGAGAGGCGATTGGTTTTGCCTGGGAACTGCTGACGAGCGAACAGTGGTTCAGCCTGCCAAAAGAGCGCCTGTGGGTGACGGTTTATGAAACCGATGATGAAGCCTTCGATATCTGGGCAAATGAAATCGGTGTGCCGCGTGAGCGCATCATTCGCATTGGCGATAACAAAGGCAGCGCTTACGCGTCCGATAACTTCTGGCAGATGGGCGACACCGGTCCATGTGGCCCCTGCAGCGAGATTTTCTACGATCATGGCGACCACATCTGGGGTGGCCCGCCGGGCAGCCCGGAAGAGGATGGCGATCGCTACATCGAAATCTGGAACATCGTCTTCATGCAGTTCAACCGTCAGGCAGATGGCACCATGCTGCCGCTGCCAAAACCGTCGGTTGATACCGGAATGGGTCTTGAGCGTATCTCGGCCGTTCTGCAGCACGTCAACTCTAACTATGAAATCGACCTGTTCCAGAAACTGATTCAGGCCGTTGCGAAAGTGACCGGTGCGACCGATCTCAGCAACAAATCACTGCGCGTGATTGCTGATCATATTCGCTCCTGCGCATTCCTGATTGCAGATGGCGTGATCCCATCGAATGAGAACCGCGGCTATGTGCTGCGTCGCATCATTCGTCGCGCCGTACGTCATGGCAACATGCTGGGCGCTAAAGAGGCGTTCTTCTACAAGCTGGTTGCGCCGCTGATCGAGGTCATGGGTGCCGCAGGTGAAGACCTGCAGCGTCAGCAGGCTCAGGTTGAGCAGGTACTGAAAAGCGAAGAAGATCAGTTTGCCCGTACGCTGGAACGCGGCCTGGCGCTGCTGGATGACGAGCTGGAAAAACTGCAGGGCGATACGTTGGACGGCGAAATCGTCTTCCGTCTCTATGATACCTTTGGCTTCCCGGCTGATTTGACGGCAGATGTCTGCCGCGAACGTAATCTGAAAATCGACGAAGCCGGCTTTGAGCAGGCGATGGAACAGCAGCGCCAGCGTGCACGTGACGCGAGCGGCTTCGGCGCGGACTACAGCAATGTGATTCGCATTGACGCAGCTTCCTCGTTCAAAGGTTATGACCAGCTCGATCTGGCGGCCACAGTCAAAGCACTCTACGTTGCTGGCGAGGCGGTGGATGAAGTGAACGCCGGTCAGGATGCCGTCATCGTGCTGGATGAAACCCCATTCTATGGCGAATCGGGTGGTCAGGTTGGCGATACCGGTCTGCTGAAAGGGAAGAATGCTGAATTTAGCGTTCAGGACACACAAAAATATGGTCAGGCAATCGGTCATGTCGGTAAGCTGACCGCAGGGCAGTTACGTATTGGTGATCGCCTTGAGGCGCAGGTCGATGCAGCACGTCGTGCGCGCATCCGCCTTAACCACTCTGCGACCCACTTATTGCATGCCGCATTGCGTCAGGTTCTGGGCGAGCATGTGGCTCAGAAAGGCTCGCTGGTTAACGACAAATATCTGCGTTTCGATTTCTCGCATTTCGAAGCGATGAAACCTCAGGAAATTCGTCAGGTCGAAGATATCGTCAATGCACAGATCCGCCGCAACCTGCCGGTGGAAACGGAAGTGATGGATCTCGACGCGGCGAAGTCTAAAGGTGCGATGGCTTTGTTTGGCGAGAAATATGATCAGCGCGTACGCGTTCTGACCATGGGCGATTTCTCTGTTGAGCTGTGCGGCGGAACCCACGCTGCACGGACCGGTGATATCGGTCTGTTCCGCATTCAGGCTGAGTCAGGTACAGCGGCGGGTATTCGTCGTATTGAAGCGATTACCGGTGAAGCTGCGCTGGCTCAGGTTAATGCGCAAAGCAGCCAGCTGCACGATCTGGCGCAGCTGGTTAAAGCGAACAGCAGCAACCTGAACGAGAAGGTACGTGGCCTGGTCGACCATGTTCGCGTATTGGAGAAAGAGTTGCAGCAATTACGCGATCAACAGGCCGCGCAGGAGAGCGCTTCACTGAGCAGTAGTGCTGTCGATGTTAAAGGTGCGAAACTGCTGGTCAGTGAGCTTAGCAATGTCGAGCCCAAAATGTTGCGTACCATGGTTGATGATCTCAAAAACCAGCTTGGGTCTGCGATTATCGTGCTGGCAACCGTAACAGACGGTAAGGTGTCGCTGATTGCGGGTGTGACCAAAGATCTGACTGACCGTGTTAAGGCGGGTGAACTGATTGCCGGTCTGGCTCAGCAGGTTGGCGGGAAGGGCGGTGGTCGTCCTGACATGGCGCAAGCGGGTGGTAACGATGCTGAGGCGCTTAAAGGCGCGCTGGCAGGGGTAGAGAGCTGGGTTAACAGCCGCCTGTAATGAAATAGAATAAAGCATTGTCTGAAGCGTCAGAACCCTGGTTCCGGCGCTTTTTAATACAGTGCCAGAGCAGCAAATGACAAAGTCAGGTTGATGTAGTGTATTTCGGCTAAACTAACTATCAGCAGAATGTATTGGCGCATCGATGCGCGTTGGTGTCATTCTCACAGCCAATGTGCAGCGTTAAATGATGGATAATGCCGGGTGCCTGTACAAGCCCGACTCTTTTAATCTTTCAAGGAGCAAAGAATGCTTATTCTAACTCGTCGAGTTGGTGAAACCCTCATGATCGGTGATGAGGTAACTGTAACGGTACTGGGTGTGAAGGGTAACCAGGTTCGTATAGGGGTTAACGCCCCAAAAGAGGTCTCTGTACATCGTGAAGAGATCTATCAGCGCATCCAGGCTGAAAAAACGCAACAAACCAGCGTTTAACGGATTCAGCGTCTCGCATTCCTGCGAGGCGCTACCGCTTTCTGCAAAAAAACCTTTCTTTCCTTTGCTTTCCTGCTTCGCATTTTTACTGACACTCTCCTCTTTCATTGTTGATAATTCACCCTTTTTGCCGTCATTTTGCTCCAATTGCGTGCGATTTGTGCAATTGAAAAAAGTTTTGGAAAAATTGTTTGACTTAAAAGTCCGGGAAAGTAATATGTGCGCCACGCAGTGCCGATGAGCAGAAACAAGTTCAGAAGCACGGTTCGAAAGAAAGCGTAAGGTGAGGTGGCCGAGAGGCTGAAGGCGCTCCCCTGCTAAGGGAGTATACGGTCAAAAGCTGTATCGAGGGTTCGAATCCCTCCCTCACCGCCATTTTCGATGCATCCATAGCTCAGCTGGATAGAGTACTCGGCTACGAACCGAGCGGTCGGAGGTTCGAATCCTCCTGGATGCACCATATTCTCCAATATGGTTAGTGCCTCAGTGTTTCATGACGTGAATAGCGTTCAGGTCTCACTAAGGAGGATAACGTTGCGTTAGCAACGGCCCGCAGGGCGAAGCGCAAGCTGATTAATCCTTCTTGATGCACCATTCTTCGTAACATCCTCAGGTTGGTTTCTGTCAGTCCATAAAAGTTATACCCCTCAATGCATCCATAGCTCAGCTGGATAGAGTACTCGGCTACGAACCGAGCGGTCGGAG
>NZ_DAMCTB010000006.1:0-20514 GCF_032114055.1 Pantoea sp. | reverse complement strand
GAACCGAGCGGTCGGAGGTTCGAATCCTCCTGGATGCACCATATTCTCCAATATGATTAGTGCCTCAGTGTTTCATGACGTGAATAACGTACAGGTCTCACTAAGGAGGATAACGTTGCGTCAGCAACGGCCCGCAGGGCGAAGCGCAAGCGGAGTCATCCTCCTAGATGCACCATATTCTTACTTATGATCAGCGCCTCAAAGTGTCATCACGTAATCCGCGTTCAGACTGCACTAAGGAAGATAACGTTGCTTCAGCAACGGCCCGAGGGCGAAGCGCAAGCGGAGTCATCCTCCTGGATGCACCCTATACTCCCGGGATAAAGCGCTTCAGTGCCATGACAGGATACGGCTGGACTCATTCTCTCCATTTTTCCAGCCGCAATCTCACGCGTAGTCATCGCCGCAGAGATAAACTGCAAAGATCTCCCTCAGCTTACCACTGGCTTTGCCAGCAGGGCTTTCGTCCCTGATTACCGCCATTAATTCATCACTCTGACTTAAGCGGGCTTTGACACCTGCCTGCTGCAATGACGTACCCGGTTTTGCCTTCCTGCCCGTCTTCTGCTGTCCGGCACTGAAAGATTGCTAAAAAATGCTGCAAATTCGTACTGTTATGGCTGGGCGTGGGCGATCACCTTTATCTGAAAAGAAAAATTGTTAATGCTTTCAAAGCATTTGCTGTTCATCCACCCTGGCGACAACCTGTCCACATTAGGCTAAAGTAATATCTCATTTGGTGAACGTCCGGAGTGACAATGTACGATCAATATGACGCCCTGATTTTCGATATGGACGGCACCATTCTGGATACCGAGCCGACACATCGAAAAGCGTGGCGTCAGGTACTGGCGCATTATGGATTGACGCTGGATGAAGCACGTATCATCGAATTCAATGGCGCGCCCGCCTGGCGGCTTGCGCAGTTCATTATTGAATCCAATCAGGCGTCACTTGATCCCTATCTTCTTGCCGCAGAAAAAACAGCGGCCGTGAAAGCGATGCTGCTGGAAAACGTGATACCGCTGCCTCTGCTGGAGGTGGCAAAAGCGTATCAGGGGCGTCGTCCGATGGCGGTAGGCACCGGAAGCGAACATAGCATGGCAGAGGCGTTACTGACGCAGCTGGGCGTGCGTGCGCTGTTTTCGGCCGTGGTCGGCGCTGACGACGTAAAACATCACAAACCCGAGCCAGAAACGTTTTTACGCTGCGCCGAATTACTGGGCGTGGCACCGGCACGCTGTGTGGTGTTTGAGGATGCCGATTTTGGTATTCAGGCAGCAAAAGCAGCAGGCATGGCCGTGGTGGATGTCCGTTTACTGTGAGTGATGTCTTCACCCTTGCCTCGATGTTCGGCAGTAGCTTTTTAAGTGCGACGCTCCTGCCAGGAAGTTCAGAAGCACTACTGATTGCATTTCTGATAGCAAAAAAGACATCAGTTTTCGGGTTGCTTTTGGCCGCATCACTGGGAAACACACTGGGCGGCTTAACCAACATTATTATTGGTCGCTTACTGCCGTTAAAACGTCAGGGGCGATGGCATGACACAGCAATGACGTGGTTGCACCGACTGGGGCCCGCAGCACTGTTATTCAGCTGGCTGCCGGTGATAGGTGATCTGCTCTGCGTGCTCGCAGGCTGGTTACGTTTCGCCTGGTTGCCCGCAGTGCTGTTTCTCGCTGTCGGCAAGACACTGCGTTATATCGTTATCGCGACTGCCACATTACAGGGGCTGGAATGGTGGCATTGATTCGCACAGATTCGAGGCTACGGTTAACATTATGCTGAACAAAAATAAATTATTATCACAGCGGGGGGGGAATGTGATCCCGGACGTATCAAAAGCGCTCTCCTGGCTGGAGGCGCATCCCAATGCCCTTAAAGGTATTGGCCGTGGCATCGAGCGTGAAACGCTGCGCGTGCAGGCAAATGGCGAACTGGCAACAAGCGGACATCCGGACTCTCTGGGATCGGCGCTGAAGCATGACTGGATCACCACCGATTTCGCTGAAACGTTGCTGGAATTTATCACGCCAGTCGACCACAGCATTGAGCACATGCTGGCATTCCTGCGTGATATCCATCGTCATGTCGCTCGCGAACTGGGCGAGGAGCGCATGTGGCCGTTCAGTATGCCGTGTGTGATTGACGATGCCGACAACATTGAACTGGCACAGTATGGCTCTTCCAATATCGGGCAGATGAAAACGCTCTACCGCGAAGGGCTGAAAAACCGCTACGGCGCGCTGATGCAGACCATCTCCGGCATTCACTACAACTTCTCGCTGCCGCTCTCCTTCTGGCAGGAGTGGGCTGACGTGAAAGATCAGGAAAGCGGAAAAGAGACGATCTCGGCGGGCTATCTGCGGCTGATCCGCAACTACTATCGCTTCGGCTGGGTGATCCCGTATCTGTTTGGCGCCTCACCGGCTATCAGCTCCAGCTTCCTGCAGGGCCATGAAAGCGCACTGCCGTTCGAAACCAATGACAAAGACACGATGTGGCTGCCGTACGCCACCTCGCTGCGCCTGAGCGATCTGGGTTACACCAACAAGTCGCAAAGCGCGCTCGGTATCACCTTTAACTCGCTGGAAGGCTATGTCACTGCGCTGAAGAAAGCGATCAGGACGCCTTCCGAAGAGTATGCGGCAATGGGGACAAAAGATGCCGACGGAAACTGGCTGCAGCTGAATACCAACGTGCTGCAGATTGAAAACGAACTCTATGCGCCGATCCGGCCAAAACGCGTGACGCGCTCGGGTGAAGCACCTTCTGATGCGCTGCTGCGTGGCGGTATCGAGTATATCGAAGTGCGTTCGCTGGATATCAACCCGTTCTCTGCCATCGGCGTTGATGAGAATCAGGTTCGCTTCCTCGACCTGTTCCTGATCTGGTGTACGCTGGCCGACGCGCCGGAAATGAGTGCAGATGAGCTGCAATGCACCCGTAAAAACTGGAACCGGGTGGTGCTGGAAGGGCGCAAACCGGGGCAGAAAATTGCCGTAGGCTGTGGCGAAGCGGAACATTCACTGGTCGAAGTGGGTAAAACCCTGTTTGCCGATCTGCGTCGCGTTGCTGAAGTCTTAGACAGTAACAATGAAGACAGCACGGAATATCAGCAGGTCTGCGATCAACTGGTAGCATCGTTTGACGATCCTGAGCTAACCTACTCGGCGCGCATCCTTCAGGCAATGAAGGACAACGGTGTTACCGGCACCGGCGTGGCGCTGGCTGAACAGTATGCGCATCTGCTCTGTGAAGAGCCGCTGGAAGTCCTGACTGAAGAGGATTTCTCGCGCCAGGCGCAGGAATCAGTTGCGGCACAGCAGCAGCTGGAAGCGAGCGAT
Organism: Pantoea sp.; assembly: GCF_032114055.1. GTDB lineage: Bacteria > Pseudomonadota > Gammaproteobacteria > Enterobacterales > Enterobacteriaceae > Pantoea. Next base: position 17,167 of record NZ_DAMCTB010000006.1, on the reverse strand, counting down.
AAGCTGGATTTTGAAGCGTATCTGGCGAGCCGGGAAGGGTAGAAAAGAAAAAGGCCACATCAATGTGGCCAAATTAACATCTCTGTTGTCAGGGATGATGATAACAAATGCGCGTCTTTCATATATTCAGACGTTGGGCGAACAGAAAAGTTTCATCGTTTTAAAAAAATTCTCAGAACAGGAGGTGACGTATGCCACTACTGGACAGTTTTACCGTTGATCACACCATCATGGGCGCACCGGCCGTACGCGTTGCCAAAACCATGAAGACTCCGCATGGCGATACGATTACCGTTTTTGACCTGCGTTTTTGCCGCCCGAACATTGATATCCTCACCGAGCGTGGCATCCATACGCTGGAGCATCTCTTTGCCGGCTTCATGCGCGACCACCTGAACGGTGACGGTGTGGAGATCGTCGATATCTCGCCAATGGGCTGCCGCACCGGCTTCTACATGAGCCTGATCGGCACACCTGACGAGCAGCGCGTAGCAAAAGCGTGGAAAGGGGCGATGGAAGACGTTCTGAAAGTCAAAGATCAGAACCAGATCCCGGAACTGAATGAATACCAGTGTGGCAGCTACAAGCTGCACTCACTGGATGAAGCGCAGCAGATCGCCCGCAATGTGCTGGCGCATGAGATTGGCGTTAACCGCAATGACGATCTGAAACTGCCTGCTGAGAAACTGAAAGCTCTGCAGATCTAGTCAGCGCCTCCTGAAAAAAAACGCCGCATCATGACGATTGCGGCGTTTTTTTTTGCTTCAGGAACCGACTGATTTCTTAAGTGGTGTCTTCGGGGTGATACGCACCTGCTTAATCATGTTGTCCTGCACGTCGAGAATATCGACATTGTAGTGGCCAATCTGCACCCGGGTGGCGATAGCCGGGATATCTTCCAGTGCTTCCAGCAGCATGCCGTTGATGGTGCGCGCTTCCTGCTCCGGCAGATGCCAGTTAAAGGCCTTGTTGATTTCGCGTACGTTTGCGCTGCCTTCAATCAGGACCGAGCCATCATTTTGGGGCATCACTTCTTCGGCCAGCGACGGGGACATCGAGGTGGTGAAGTCACCCACGATCTCTTCCAGAATATCTTCGATGGTCACCAGGCCCTTGATGTCGCCATACTCATCCACCACCAGACCCGCTTTCTTTTTGTTGCGCTGGAATTTTACCAGCTGGGTGTTCAGTGGCGTGCCTTCCGGGATGTAGTAGGTCTCATCGGCGGCGCGCAGCAGGGTCTCTTTGGTGAACTCTTTTTTCTCGGTCATCATGCGCCAGGCTTCGCGCACCCGCAGCATACCGACGCAGTCATCCAGCGAGTCACGAAACAGCACAATGCGGCCATGCGGTGAATGGCTCAGCTGACGCACCACGGATTTCCAGTCATCGTTGATATTAATGCCGACAATCTCGTTACGCGGCACCATGATGTCATCCACGCTGACCTTCTCCAGGTCGAGCACCGACAGCAGCATATCCTGGTTACGGCGTGACATCAGACTCCGCGACTCATAGACGATGGTGCGCAACTCCTCCTTGCTCAGCGCCGAGCTGATGGCACCCTCGGTGCGGATACCCACCATTCTCATCAGCAGACGGGTGATCGAGTTGAGCAGCCAGACCAGCGGCAGCATGATGTATTGCATCGGCACCAGCAGCAGACTGCTGGGAAAGGCAACCCGCTCAGGATACAGGGCGGCCACCGTTTTTGGCAGCACCTCAGCAAAGACCAGGACCACAAAGGTCAGGATGCCGGTGGCGATCGCCACCCCTTCATCGCCGTGCAGGCGCATGCCAACGATGGTGGCCAGCGCGGAGGCCAGGATATTAACGAGGTTATTACCAATCAGAACCAGGCTCAGCAGCCGATCAGGACGACGCAGGAGTTTTTCTACCCGGCGTGCGGCGCGACTGCCGTTCTTGACCTGATGACGCAGCTTATAGCGATTAAGGGTCATCATCCCGGTTTCCGACCCGGCAAACCAGGCAGAAACCAGTACCATGATGCAGAGAATGATAATCAGCGTGGTGGTTGAAACATGTTCCAACGCAGAACTTCCTTTTTAACGAGAGACAGGGACAAGCAGATGCTGCAGGATGCGACTGCCGAAGTAGGCCATGGTTAACAGCACCGCTCCGCTGCAGTTAAACCAGACGACGCGGCGACCACGCCACCCTTCATGATAGTGCCCCCACAGCAAAACGATATAAACAAACCACGCGATAATCGAGAGGACGGCTTTATCGACGTTTTCAGCACTGAAGAGATCCTGCATATAGAACAGGCCGGTACAGAGCACCAGCGTCAACAGCACGACGCCCACCTGGGTGATGTGAAACATCTTACGTTCGATGGTCAGCAGCGGCGGCATATCCTGCGTAAAGGCCAGGCGCTTGTTTTTCAGCTGATAATCGATCCACGCCAGCTGCAGCGCATAGAGCGCGGCGATAATCAGTGTCGCATAGGCGAACAGCGACAGGCCAATATGGATCATCATGCCCGGCGTGGTTTCCAGATGCGTGATGAACGCGTTAGGAACAAAGGTGGCGAAGGCGAGGTTGATCAGCGCGAAGCTGTAGACGATTGGCAGCAGCAGCCAGCCACGATTGCGTGACGCTACGATGGTCATGATGGCGCAGATCAGCAGGCTGACCAGCGAGCCAATATTGAGCAGGCTTAAGTTCTGTCCGCTATCGATGGCGAAGATGCGTTGCTGCAGGGCTACCGCGTGTGTCACCAGCGCCACACAGGCAGAGATCATCGCCATTCGCCGCCAGCCACCATGACGCTTTAGCAGGCTGGGAATGATCAGGGCAAGGCTTAAGGAGTAGGCGAACAGCGCCACTATCGCGAAAACGAACATAGATCCTTTCAGGTTCAGTCAGATAAGGAAAAAGGCAGTATAGCGCCAGCCGAAGCAGGCTCCAAACGATCTGAGGGGCAATTGCAGAGATCGCCGGGGCTTCGTGTTATAATCCGCCGCATTCTGCCGATCAGGCGCCTCGCGATCTTTTTAAGTGAGAGACCATGTTTGATAATTTAACCGATCGTTTGTCGCAAACCCTGCGAAACATCAGTGGCCGCGGAAGGCTGACTGAAGAGAACATTAAAGAGACCCTGCGCGAAGTGCGCATGGCACTGCTTGAAGCCGACGTTGCGCTGCCAGTGGTACGTGACTTCATCAACCGTGTGAAAGAGAGCGCGGTCGGCCATGATGTGAACAAAAGCCTGACGCCAGGTCAGGAGTTTATCAAAATCGTTCGTAACGAGCTGGTTGCGGCGATGGGTGCGGAAAACAACGCGCTGGATCTGGCCGCTCAGCCGCCTGCGGTCGTGCTGATGGCGGGCCTTCAGGGTGCCGGTAAAACCACCAGCGTCGGTAAGCTGGGTAAATTCCTGCGCGAAAAGCATAAAAAGAAAGTGCTGGTGGTTTCTGCCGACGTCTATCGCCCGGCGGCGATCAAACAGCTGGAAACCCTGGCTCAGCAGGTCGGCGTGGATTTCTGCCCCTCCGATCTGAACCAGAAACCGGTCGACATCGTTAACAATGCGCTTCGCGAAGCGCGTCTGAAGTTCTACGATGTGCTGCTGGTGGATACCGCGGGTCGTCTGCACGTCGACGAAGCGATGATGGAAGAGATCAAACAGGTGCATGCCGCGGTTAAGCCGGTAGAAACCCTGTTTGTGGTCGATGCCATGACCGGTCAGGATGCGGCAAACACCGCAAAAGCCTTTAACGAAGCGCTGCCGCTGACCGGGGTTATCCTGACCAAAGTCGACGGTGATGCTCGCGGTGGTGCGGCGCTGTCGATTCGTCACATCACCGGCAAGCCGATTAAATTCATGGGTGTCGGTGAGAAGACCGATGCGCTTGAGCCGTTCTATCCGGACCGTATTGCGTCACGTATCCTCGGCATGGGTGACGTGCTCTCCCTGATCGAAGATATCGAAAGCAAAGTCGACCGCGATCAGGCCGAGAAGCTGGCGAAGAAGCTCAAGACCGGTGACGGGTTTGATCTCAATGACTTCCTTGAGCAGCTGAAGCAGATGCGCAACATGGGCGGTATGGCCAGCCTGATGGGCAAACTGCCTGGCATGGGACAGCTGCCTGACAATGTGAAGTCGCAGATGGATGACAAAGTGCTGGTGCGCATGGAGGCGATCATTAACTCAATGACCCGCAAAGAGCGTGAGAAGCCAGAAATCATCAAAGGTTCGCGCAAACGTCGCATCGCGAACGGCTCAGGCATGCAGGTACAGGACGTTAACCGCTTATTGAAGCAGTTCGACGACATGCAGCGCATGATGAAGAAAATGAAGAAGGGCGGTATGGCGAAAATGATGCGCGGCATGAAAGGTATGATGCCGCCAGGTTTCCCTGGTCGCTAAGTGTTCCACAAAAAAGCCTGGAAGGACGCGGTTTAGGTTGCTTTTTGCGCCAAAATGAGTAAAATTTTCGGGCTTTTTATATAGCACCCGGACCCCGTTCCTCGATGGGGGACCGGGTGTTTTATTAACTGAAGAGGATGTTATGGTAACAATTCGTTTGGCACGTCACGGCGCTAAAAAGCGTCCGTTCTATCAGGTCGTCGTCACTGACAGCCGCAATGCACGCAACGGTCGTTTCATCGAGCGCGTTGGTTTCTTCAACCCGATCGCATCTGGTCAGGCTGAAGCACTGCGTCTTGATATGGATCGTATCGAGCACTGGGTTGGCCAGGGCGCAACGCTTTCTGATCGCGTTAACGCGCTGGTCAAAGAAGCAAAGAAAGCAGCTTAATCTGTCACGGTGGTGAGCATGAGCAGACAACTTGCCGCACAGCCTCCTGTTAACCCAATCGTATTGGGTAAGATGGGAGCCGCCTACGGTATTCGCGGCTGGCTCAAAGTGTTTTCCTCCACTGAAGACGCTGAAAGCATCTTCGACTACCAACCCTGGTTCATCCAGCGCGCCGGCAAATGGCAGCAGGTCGAACTGGAAAGTTGGAAGCACCACAATCAGGACCTGATCATCAAAGTCAAAGGCATTGACGATCGGGATGCGGCAGCGCAGTTAACCAATTGCGAAATTCAGGTTGACTCGACGCAGTTGCCATCGCTGGAAGAGGGCGATTACTACTGGAAAGACCTTATGGGCTGCCAGGTGGTTAACCTCGAAGGCTACGAGATGGGTAAAGTCATCGATATGATGGAAACCGGCTCGAACGACGTTCTCGTTGTTAAGGCAAACCTGAAAGATGCATTCGGTGTTCAGGAGCGGTTAATTCCGTTTCTTGATGAACAGGTTATCAGGAAAGTCGATCTCTCTACTGGCGTCATTGAGGTAGATTGGGATCCTGGTTTTTGATCTCCGAATCGAACGGTAACGTAACGGCGAATACAATGTGGATTGGTGTTATTAGCCTGTTTCCAGAAATGTTTCGCGCTATTACCGATTACGGGGTAACTGGCCGGGCTGTAAAAAACGGTCTGCTCAGCATTCAGAGCTGGAGTCCACGTGACTTCACGCACGACCGGCACCGTACCGTGGACGATCGTCCTTACGGCGGCGGACCGGGAATGCTGATGATGGTACAACCCTTACGGGATGCCATCTCCGCAGCGAAAGCAGCGGCAGGTGAAGGTGCCAGGGTGATTTATCTTTCACCTCAGGGTCGCAAACTGGACCAACAGGGCGTTTGCGAACTGGCGGCACGCAACAAGTTAATTCTTGTCTGCGGCCGTTATGAAGGGATTGATGAGCGCGTAATCCAGTCCGAAGTTGACGAAGAATGGTCAATCGGGGATTACGTTCTCAGCGGCGGGGAACTGCCAGCAATGACGATGATTGACGCCGTCGCCCGGTTTATTCCTGGCGTACTCGGCAAGCAGGCGTCAGCTGATGAGGATTCGTTCTCGGATGGATTGCTGGATTGTCCGCACTATACCCGACCTGAAGTGTTAGACGGCGTGGAAGTTCCGGCAGTATTACTGTCAGGCAACCATGCTGATATTCGCCGCTGGCGTCTGAAACAGTCGCTAGGCCGTACCTGGCTGAGAAGACCTGAACTTCTGGAAAACCTGGCTCTGACTGAAGAGCAAGCAAGGTTGCTGAATGAGTTCCAGCGTGAACATCAGCAGCAACAAAACGATGATGCGGAAGAGTAATCTTCCCCGACTATCAGTTTACCCAGGATATGAGATTTAATTATGAGCAACATTATCAAGCAAATTGAACAAGAGCAGATGAAACAGGACGTACCTTCCTTCCGCCCGGGTGATTCCGTGGAAGTGAAAGTATGGGTCGTTGAAGGTTCTAAAAAACGTCTGCAGGCATTCGAGGGCGTGGTTATCGCTATTCGTAACCGCGGTCTGCACTCTGCATTCACTGTTCGCAAAATTTCTAACGGCGAAGGCGTTGAGCGTGTATTCCAGACTCACTCGCCAGTAATTGACAGCATCACTGTTAAACGTCGTGGCGCTGTGCGTAAAGCCAAACTGTACTACCTGCGTGAGCGTACTGGTAAGTCTGCTCGTATTAAAGAGCGTCTTAACTAAGGTATCGCTAACGCGACATCTGAAAGTTAATAGCAAACAAGGGGTTGGCGTGATGCCAGCCCCTTTTTTTGTCCTGATGTCAGCCGGATGGCGCGGTTAACCGGCCTCCGGGCGCTGGAAATGGTAAATCGCGGTATTCACCGGCCCCTCTTTTAACACGATCAGACCATAGCGACAGCCAATAAACTGGCCACCGCACTTCTCCGCCACACCCCGGCTGGGCAGGTTCTCTTCTGCAGCCAGAATTTCGATCACCCGGGTTTCCGGACGCGAAAATCCCAGCGGCAGCAACGCCGTAACCGCACGGCTGGCGATCCCCTGACGCTGGGCGTCGCTGCGCACCCAGTAGCCGATGGCGCTGGTGTCCCCTGGACGCCGGGCAAAGCGTATCCCCGCGCCACCCAGCAATTGGTCATGCTGATCAACTATCGCAAACTCTTCGGCTTCTTCCCGCATGCGTTGCCAGTGGGTAAAGCGTATCCAGCTTTCCGCTTCATGAGGCTGATAGTCATGGTGCGCCCAGGCCATCCAGGGGATCAGCGTGTCCAGCGAGGCGTTAACCGCAGCCGTAAATGCGGACACATCGTTTAACAGGAAAGGGCGCAGATGAAGATTCAGCGGGGAAGGGAGCATGTCATCAACCCGGTTCAGTAAAGAATATCCCCATTCTGACCGCAACGAGCAAAAACACCAATGTCTCTTGGTGTAAAATTATATTTACTTTTACAGGGTGTGGCTTTGATAGTGTTTTTTTTATAACTTTATGTTTATTATGAATTAATAAAGTATTTCCGATAGCGGATTATGGGTATGGTAATAAATATGTACACCCATCCTTGCTCGCTGTATCTAATGTGATACAGTGTGTGCATTCCTCAACGAGGAGTCCATGACTGCCAATACGAGCCAAAGGATCGCCATCATGCAAAAAGACGCGCTGAACAATGTGCATATCGCCGGTGAACAGGTCTTAATTACGCCTGAAGAGCTGAAAGCGAAATTTCCACTGACCGCTGAACAGCAGGATCAGATTGCGGCCTCGCGCCAGACAATCGCGGACATTATTGCCGGCCGCGATCCGCGCCTGCTGGTAGTATGCGGACCCTGCTCCATTCACGACACGGAAGTGGCACTGGATTACGCGCGTCGTCTGCACACTTTGTCCGAACAGCTGAAAGATCAGCTCTATATCGTGATGCGCGTCTACTTTGAAAAACCGCGTACCACTGTCGGCTGGAAAGGACTGATCAACGATCCTTACATGGATAACTCGTTCGATATGGAAGCGGGCCTGCACATTGCGCGTCAGCTGCTGGTCAGCCTGGTGGAGATGGGCCTGCCGCTGGCGACCGAAGCGCTGGATCCCAACAGCCCGCAATATCTTGGCGATCTGTTCAGCTGGTCCGCGATTGGTGCCCGTACCACAGAATCACAGACACACCGTGAGATGGCGTCGGGCCTGTCGATGCCGGTAGGCTTTAAGAATGGCACCGATGGCAGCCTGGGCACCGCGATTAATGCAATGCGCGCCGCCGCGATGCCGCACCGCTTTGTCGGCATCAATCAGGCCGGTCAGGTCTGTCTGCTGCAGACTCAGGGCAATCCGGATGGTCACGTCATCCTGCGTGGCGGTAAAGCGCCCAACTATGGTCCGGAAGATGTTGCGCAGTGTGAAAAAGAGATGCTCAGGGCGGGACTGCGTCCGGCCTTAATGATAGATTGCAGCCACGGTAATTCGAATAAAGACTACCGTCGTCAGCCTGGCGTAGCGGAATCCGCTATTGCGCAGATAAAAGATGGGAACCGATCAATCATTGGTCTGATGCTGGAAAGCCATATCAATGAAGGTAACCAGTCTTCTGAGCAGCCACGCAGCGAAATGAAGTATGGCGTTTCCGTTACTGATGCCTGCATCAACTGGGATGTGACCGAAACGCTGCTGCGTGAAATGCATCAGGATCTGCAGGGAGTGCTGTCGGCGCGTCTGTCAGAAGAGGTGTAAGAGCAATGGTGGCTGAACTGACCGCGTTACGCGATCAAATTGACAGCGTGGATAAAGCGCTGCTGGAACTGCTGGCTAAACGGCTGGAGCTGGTGGCCGACGTCGGAGAGGTCAAAAGCCGCTACGGTCTGCCCATCTACGTGCCGGAGCGCGAAGCCTCCATGCTGGCTTCCCGCCGCAAAGAGGCAGAGGCGCTGGGTGTGCCACCGGATCTGATCGAGGATGTGCTGCGCCGCGTGATGCGCGAATCCTATACCAGCGAGAATGACAAAGGCTTCAAAACCCTGTGTCCTGAGCTGCGCCCGGTGGTGATCGTCGGCGGCAAGGGGCAGATGGGCAGACTGTTTAAAAAAATGCTCGGGCTGTCAGGCTATACGGTTAAAACGCTGGATAAAGAGGAGTGGGCGCAGGCCGATGCGCTGCTCAGTGATGCCGGCATGGTGATTATCAGCGTACCGATTCATCTGACCGAGCAGGTCATCGCTCAGCTGCCGCCTCTGCCGGAAGACTGTATTCTGGTCGATCTGGCGTCGGTTAAGAACCGGCCACTGCAGGCGATGCTGGCGGCACATAGCGGTCCGGTACTGGGTCTGCATCCGATGTTTGGCCCGGACAGCGGCAGCCTGGCAAAACAGGTGGTGGTCTGGTGCGATGGACGGCAGCCGGAAGCGTATCAGTGGTTCCTGGAGCAGATTCAGGTCTGGGGCGCGCGTCTGCATCGCATCAGCGCGGTAGAGCATGACCAGAACATGGCGTTTATTCAGGCGCTGCGACACTTCGCCACTTTCGCTTACGGCCTGCATCTGGCGGAAGAAAACGTCAATCTGGATCAGCTGCTGGCGCTTTCCTCGCCAATCTACCGGCTGGAGCTGGCGATGGTCGGGCGGCTGTTCGCTCAGGACCCGCAGCTCTATGCGGACATCATCATGTCATCGGAGAGTAATCTGGCGCTGATAAAGCGTTACTATCAGCGGTTTGGTGAAGCGATTGCTCTGCTGGAGCAGGGCGACAAGCAGGCCTTTATTGCCAGCTTTAACCGGGTAGAGGCGTGGTTTGGCGATCATGCAAAACGCTTCCTGGTAGAAAGCCGCAGCCTGTTACGCTCGGCGAATGACAGCCGTCCATAACTGAACTGAAAAAGGCATCCCTGCGGATGCCTTTTCTTTTTTTATTCGCCCGGTTCCACCGGCACTACATTCTCGCTGGGATAGCAGCCCAGCACCTTCAGAGAGCGGGTCATGGTTTTCAGTTCCTGAAGCGCCTGCTGCATCCGTTCCGATTGCAGATTACCCTGCACATCAATGTAAAACATCTCTTCCCACGGGTTGCCATTAATCGGGCGCGACTCAAGCTTACTCATAATCAGGTTATGCTGACGCAGCACCAGCAGCGCATCAACCAGCGCACCCGCCTGCTGGCCGGTCGCCATAATCAGGGTAGTTTTGGCCGGAACCTGATCGGAAACGTCGATCGCTTTACGCGCCAGCACGATGAAACGGGTATGATTCTGCTGCTGATTAGCCAGATTACGCTCCAGCACCTGCAGCTGATACAGCTCGCCACCGGCTTCACTGCCCAGTGCCGCGACGGTAGGGGAGTTAAGCGCCGCCACTTTCTCCATCGCCGCCGCCGTGCTTTCGGTGTATTCGATTTTCCAGTGCGGGAAACGGTTAATGAACTGGCTGCACTGCTGGAAAGGCTGAGGGTGGCTGTAGACGGTTTCAATCTGTTGTAAATCGGTAGGGCCATTGACCAGCACGCAGTGGTCGATAGGAAGGGTCAGCTCGCCCACAATAGAGAGACTGGTCTGTTGCAGCAAATCATAGACGTCGTTGATCGAACCGGAACTGGTGTTCTCAATCGGCATCACCGCATAGTCCGCGACGCCGTTTTCGACCTGTTTGATGATGTCATGAAACTTCAGGCAGCCCGACTCCACCATGCTGTCAAAATGGCGCGAGGCGTAGTTACGGGCGGCAAGATGGGAATAGGAACCTTTCGGGCCCAGGAAGGCGATACGGGCGGCATGCGCATGCGGATGGTTGAGGTTTTTCTGCAGCAGCGCCTGCTGAGTCAGGACGGAATCTTCAATCACCAGCTGAAATAGGCGGGTGATGTAGTGGGCATCCAGCTTATGCGCTTTTCCCAGCACAATCAGATTTTCCAGCAGCGCGCGCTCACGCTCCACATCCCGAATCGGGCGATGCGTCGCCAGCTTCGCTTGTGCCACTTCTACGGCCAGCAGACGACGCTCGGCCAGCAGCGTCAGAAGTTTTTTATCCACTGCGCTGATTTTATCGCGTAGCGCCAGCAATGGATTGTCGGGATTCATAGGGCTCACCTGTATGCTATCCAATAAAAAAGCCTCCCGGTTGGGAGGCTTCGTTGTTCGTCTTCGCTTTCATTCTCACACGACGAATGGCCTCCCGTTCAGGGGAAGGTAAAAAAGAAAGCGAAGAAAAACAGATCAGGTTTCATTGTGACATCCGACGAGAGAGTGGACTGAGAGTAACCGTACTGCTCAAAAGCTGTCAATAAAAAACGCGCCCGGAGGCGCGTTAGCAAAATCAGGACTCTTCGCCAGCGGGTATAATGTCTTTTACGCTGGCACTGGCACGGCGCGCTTCAGACTTGTGCTGAACCTTATTCAGCTGACGTTCGAGCTTCGCGATCAAATCGTTGATAGCGGTATACATATCATCGTGCTTGGCACTGGCTACCAGGGTCCCGTTTGGTGTGTTTATAGTGGCATCGGCCACGAATTCTTTGGGCTCTTTGGACAGGACAATATGCGGATTAATCAGGTCGGTTTGCCATTTTTCCAGCTTGGCGAGACGGTCTTCAACATGGCTTCGGATTGCCGGGGTGATCTCCATTTGTTTACTGGTAATGTTCAGAATCATTATGCTTACCTCTCTGTCATTTCCGTCTTGGTCCTTTCAGCATAGCGCGAAAAAACGGTAAATGTGAGATTACGGTCACGAAAAAATGTCACTTTTTGTCAGCAGAATTGTTCTGCGAGAAAGGCAGAGAAACGGGCTGAAATGGCTTGAAGCGAAACGATTAACAGGGCATGCTTGATGGGTTAACTAGCAGTATTCAGATCCAGTTCTGACTGTTCTGTGAGCACAAAAAAGCAGCCATCGCAGGCTGCTTTTTTGTGTCTGAAGACCGGTCGGGCTATCAGCTGTTGTTCGCAGCGATAATCTTCGCCACTTTGTCAGCTTCAGCGTTCAGCTGCAGATGACGGTAGGCATTTTCCATCAGCGGCAGGGCATCATGGGTGGCCTGCGTATCCGGATAATCGCGCATCATCCCTTCAACACGGTTAACAACCGCGACATACGCCTCACGCTTAGTATAGAATTGCGCCACTGAGAGTTCATATTTGGCCAGGCGATCTTTCAGGTAGACCAGACGTTTTTGCGCATCGGCCGCATACTGACTGTTGGGGTAGTTGCGCAGCAGCTGGGCGAAATCGCGGAAAGCGTCACGGGCGTGCGTCGGGTCACGGTCAGAACGATCGATACCAAAGAAGCCCTGCAGTGCCGAGTCATCCAGCGCCATATCCGTCAGACCTTTCATATAGATGACATAGTCAATGTTCGGATGTGTAGGATTCAGACGCATAAAGCGGGTAATGGCCGCCTGCGCCAGAGGCAGATCGGCATTTTTATAGTACGCGTAGATTAAATCCAGCTGAACCTGCTGCGCATAAGGACCGAACGGATAACGATTATCCAGCGCTTCCAGTTGCTTAATCGCAGCTTTAAAGTTACCGTCCTGCAGCTTTTGCTGCGCTGTGGCATAGATTTCAGAAGGCGGGCTGTCCGGTACCGCGTCATTTGAGCCGGAACAACCAACAAGTGCCAGGCTCAGTGTGGCAGCAGCCACCAGATGTTTCATACGCGTCATGACGAAGTGATTATCCTCAAATGTTATGGCGGAAGCTGTCCGTATAGCTCCCGGTAATGACCAGGTACGATAGCACATTATATTAAACGGCATCGCCGTGAAAACCCAACGTTAACGAAGAAGCTGTATATGGCACAACAAGTTCAACTCACCGCAACGGTATCCGAATCACAACTCGGACAACGCTTAGATCAGACTTTGGCGGAATTGTTCCCTGATTATTCACGTTCTCGCATAAAAGAGTGGATCCTCGACCGTCGCGTGACGGTAAACGGTGTGATGGTAGAGACACCAAAAGAAAAAGTGTTGGGCGGCGAGCTGGTCGCGATTGACGCTGAGATCGAGGAGGAACAGCGCTGGGAGCCGCAGAACCTGCCACTCGACATCGTTTACGAAGATGAAGACATCATCGTTATCAACAAACCGCGTGACTTCGTGGTGCACCCTGGCGCCGGCAATCCGGATGGCACGGTGTTAAACGCCTTGCTGCATCACTATCCTGCGATTATGGATGTGCCGCGTGCGGGCATCGTACACCGTCTGGATAAAGATACTACCGGGTTGATGGTGGTCGCGAAAACCGTTCCCGCTCAGACGCATCTGGTGGACTCGCTGCAGCGCCGCGAAATTACCCGTGAATATGAAGCGGTCGCGATTGGTACGATGACCGCAGGCGGCACGGTTGAGCAGCCCATCAGCCGTCACTCCACCAAACGTACTCACATGGCGGTCCATCCGATGGGTAAACCGGCGGTGACCCATTACCGCATCATGGAGCACTTCCGCGCGCATACCCGTCTGCGGCTGCGTCTGGAAACCGGCCGTACGCACCAGATCCGTGTGCACATGTCGCACATCAGCCATCCGCTGGTGGGCGATCCGCTGTACGGTGGCCGCCCGCGTCCGCCAAAAGGCGCGTCAGAAGCCTTTATCAGCGCGCTGCGTGGATTCGATCGCCAGGCGCTGCATGCCACCATGCTGCGTCTCTATCATCCTATCAGCGGAATCGAAATGGAGTTCCACGCCGCGCTTCCGCAGGATATGGTCGATCTGATTGCGGCCCTGAAAGCGGATACCGAAGAGTTTAAAGACCAGATGGACTGGTGATGGACCTGATCACGCCCGAGTGGCCTGGGTCATCCCGTGTCCGGGCCTGCTCGACACAACGGCAGGGAGGAGTCAGCGCCTCCCCCTGGCATGCACTGAATCTCGGCGGGCACGTAGGGGATGATCCCGTCGCGGTGGCGCAGAACCGGCAGCGACTGGTGACAGAAGCGGGGTTGCCCGCCATGCCACAGTGGCTGGAGCAGGTTCACGGCACGGATGTTGTGCGTCTGACGGCAGGGGGCAGTGCGCCACTGCGTGCGGATGCCTGTATCACCGATCAGCCCGGCACCGTCTGTGCCATCATGACCGCCGACTGCCTGCCGGTTCTGTTCTGCTCACAGGATGGACGTGAAGTGGCGGCGGCGCATGCAGGCTGGCGCGGACTCTGCGCGGGCGTATTGGAAAATACGTTGGCACAGTTTCGTTCGCCGCCCGATCAGATTCATGCCTGGCTTGGACCGGCTATCGGGCCCGATGCGTTTGAAGTCGGTGCCGAGGTGCGGCAGGCGTTTGTTGCGCAGGACGCGCGCGCCGAAGCGGCTTTTCGTCTGGCAGGCGATCGCTTTTACGCTGATATCTGGATGCTGGCCCGGATGCGGTTACAGGCTGCGGGCGTGCAGTCCATCAGTGCCGACGCCCGTTGTACCTGTACACAGCGCGACAATTTCTTCTCCTACCGTCGCGATGGGATAACCGGACGTATGGCAACTTTGATCTGGCTGTTATAACCTTACGCCATAAGACGGTCCAGTCAGCGCATTTTTTACTCAAATCTCAGGTCATTAACCTTGAAAATTTGAGGGATGACCTCATCTAATCTCCAGTAGCATTTTGACCTGTAATGGGAGGAATTATGCGTCTGGATCGTCTTACCAACAAATTTCAGCTGGCTCTCGCCGACGCACAGTCCCTGGCTCTGGGACACGATAATCAATTCATAGAACCTTTGCACCTGATGAGCGCACTGCTCAGACAGGAGGGCGGATCCGTTTCACCTTTACTGACCTCAGCAGGCGTTAACGTCGCGCCATTTGGCGCGCAGGTTGAGCAGGCTATTGATCGTCTGCCACAGGTCGAAGGCAGCGAAGGGGATGTGCAGCCCTCATCTGACCTCGTGCGGGTGCTGAACCTGTGCGACAAACTGGCGCAGAAACGCAACGATAACTTTATTTCATCCGAATTATTTGTTCTGGCTGCCCTGGAATCACGCGGCTCACTGGCCGACCTGCTCAAAGCAGCGGGTGCCACGCGCGAAAAAATTACCAGTGCGATTGAGCAGATGCGGGGAGGGGACAACGTGAACGATCAGGGGGCTGAAGATCAGCGCCAGGCTTTAAAGAAATACACTATCGATCTCACCGAGCGGGCGGAGAAAGGCAAACTCGATCCGGTTATTGGCCGTGATGAAGAGATCCGCCGTACCATTCAGGTGCTGCAGCGCCGGACGAAAAACAACCCGGTGCTGATTGGTGAACCCGGTGTGGGTAAAACCGCGATTGTTGAAGGACTGGCGCAGCGTATCATTAACGGCGAAGTGCCTGAAGGGCTGAAAGGCCGTCGGGTACTGGCGCTGGATATGGGGGCGCTGGTGGCCGGGGCAAAATATCGCGGCGAATTCGAAGAGCGTCTGAAAGGCGTGCTGAGCGACTTGGCAAAACAGGAAGGCAACGTCATTCTGTTTATCGACGAGCTGCATACGATGGTGGGCGCCGGTAAAGCCGATGGCGCGATGGATGCAGGCAACATGCTTAAGCCCGCGCTGGCCAGGGGTGAACTCCACTGTGTCGGGGCAACGACGCTCGATGAATACCGTCAGTACATCGAAAAAGATGCCGCGCTGGAGCGCCGTTTCCAGAAGGTCTTTGTGGCCGAGCCGAGCGTGGAAGATACCATCGCTATTTTGCGCGGCCTGAAAGAGCGTTACGAACTGCATCACCATGTGCAGATCACCGACCCGGCGATTGTCGCGGCGGCTACGCTTTCTCATCGTTACATCGCCGATCGTCAGCTGCCCGATAAAGCGATAGACCTGATCGACGAGGCCGCCTCCAGCATTCGTATGCAGATGGACTCGAAGCCTGAATCGCTGGATCGACTGGAGCGCCGCATCATTCAGCTGAAGCTGGAGCAGCAGGCGCTGAAGAAAGAGGCGGACGATGCCAGCATTAAGCGCCTTGAAATGCTGGAAACGGAGCTCAGCCAGAAAGAGCGTGAATATGCCGAACTGGAAGATGAGTGGAAGACAGAGAAAGCGTCACTCTCTGGCACCCAGAACATCAAGGCTGAACTGGAGCAGGCGCGACTGAATTTAGAGCAGGCCCGTCGTCAGGGCGATCTCGCTCAGATGTCGGAGCTGCAGTACGGTAAGATCCCGGAACTGGAAAAACAGTTAGCGGCCGCGACCCAGGCGGAAGGCAAGACCATGAAGTTACTGCGCAACCGCGTCACGGATGTGGAAATCGCTGATGTGCTGGCGCGCTGGACCGGTATTCCGGTGGCACGAATGATGGAAGGGGAGCGCGATAAGCTGCTGCGTATGGAGCAGGACCTGCATGGCCGGGTTATCGGACAGGATGAAGCAGTCGAGGCGGTTTCGAATGCCATCCGACGCAGCCGCGCCGGTCTGTCTGATCCTAACCGGCCTATTGGTTCATTCCTGTTCCTGGGCCCGACCGGGGTAGGTAAAACCGAGCTGTGTAAATCGCTGGCGAACTTCCTGTTTGACAGTGACGATGCGATGGTGCGTATCGACATGTCCGAGTTTATGGAAAAACACTCTGTGTCGCGGCTGGTGGGTGCTCCTCCCGGCTATGTGGGCTATGAAGAGGGCGGCTATCTGACCGAAGCGGTGCGTCGTCGTCCTTATTCCGTGATCCTGCTGGATGAGGTTGAGAAGGCGCATCCGGATGTCTTTAACATTCTGCTGCAGGTGCTGGATGACGGGCGTCTGACGGATGGGCAGGGACGGACGGTTGATTTCCGCAACAGCGTGGTGATTATGACCTCTAACCTGGGATCGGATCTTATCCAGGAGCGGTTTGGCGACCTCGGCTACCCGGAAATGAAAGAGATCGTCATGGGCGTGGTCGGACAACATTTCCGTCCTGAGTTCATTAACCGTATCGACGAAGTGGTGGTGTTCCATCCGCTGGCTGAGAAACATATTGCGTCTATCGCGCAGATTCAGCTGCAGCGGCTTTACAAACGTCTGGATGAACGGGGTTATCAGCTGCACATCTCGGATGCGGCGCTGCGACTGCTGGCAGAAAATGGTTATGATCCGGTCTATGGTGCGCGTCCGCTGAAACGGGCAATACAGCAGCAGATCGAGAACCCGCTGGCGCAGCAGATTCTGGCTGGCACGCTGGTTCCCGGCAAAACCATCGAAATGGATGTGGAAAACGACATCATTACGGCTCACCAGTAAGTGTGTGCGTCAAAAAACGGGCCCCGGGCCCGTTTTTTTTGGCGTTTTGTAGGGTTTTTGCTTACTTTTTCCCCGTTTTGGGTGCAAAGTGAACGGTTGGTAAAAAAGTTGTAGTTTACGCTTGCGCTATCCGAACCGTTCCCTATAATGCGCCTCCATCAACACGGCACACCGG
>NZ_DAMCTB010000005.1:306010-354235 GCF_032114055.1 Pantoea sp. | reverse complement strand
GCGACCAATTGATTAAAAGTCAACTGCTCTACCAACTGAGCTAACGACCCATCTTCAGGCTTACCAGACACATCTGCAATGTGTCCCGGCAACGGCGGCATATATTACTGATTTAACGAGGTAGCGCAACTCTTATTTCTGCCAGAAGTGCCAACTGCCTACCTTTCATACGGCAAGACCAGAAATCACACGATATCTGGTCATAACCGGTCAAATTACAGGCTTGCCAGACGTTTCTGAGCCTGTTTCGCAGAATCAGTATCCGGATAAAGTTTAATCACCTGCTGGAAGACCGCTTTGGCTTTCGCCGTGTCTTTTTTCTCCTGCATGATGACGCCCACTTTAAACAGCGCTTCTGCGGCTTTCGGCGACTTCGGATAGTTCTTCACTACCGTGGCGTAATAGTAAGCCGCGTCGTCCTTTTTGCCTTTGTTGTAGTTCAGCTGACCGAGCCAGTAATTCGCATTCGGCTGATAAGTCGAATCCGGATAACGTTTTACCCACGCCTGAAGCGCACTGATCGCCTGGTCATACTGTTTCTTCTCCAGAATCAGCGCCACAGCCGCGTTGTAGTCGCTGTTAGCATCACCCGTTTGTGCTGGCGCACTCTGCGTGGATGCGGCCGCGCCTGTGGTCGCTGCAGCGCCGGTATCTGCTGCGGCATCACTGCCGGCCGCCTGCTGACCGCCGCCACTGCTGGCGCTGCTCAGGCTGTCGATCTGCTGATAAAGCTGCTTCTGCCGCTCGACCACCTGATTCAGCTGATACGTATTTTGCTGGATTTGCCCACGCAGCGCGTCGATATCACGCTGGTTATCGCTCATCTGCTGCTGCAGTTGTTGCATCAGCTGTGCCTGGGCATTGGAGATTCGTTCAAGAGTGGTGACACGGTCTTCGACCGAGCCGGAGCCAACGCTACTGATTGACGCTTGGGCATTAGCGGCCCAGGGGGCCGCTACGCCAATCAGTAACGACAGACTCAGGAGATGACGTCTGAAGTTACTAACCATGTGATTCTCTTAGTAGACCAGTACAGCACGACGGTTTTTAGAGTACGCTGCTTCGTCATGACCCAGAACGGCTGGCTTCTCTTTACCGTAAGAAACGATAGACATCTGATCAGCCGACACGCCTTTACCCTGCAGGTACATTTTCACAGCGTTAGCACGACGTTCGCCCAGGGCGATGTTGTATTCCGGCGTACCGCGCTCATCCGCGTGACCTTCGATGGTCACTTTGTAAGATGGGTTGCTGCGCAGGAAGCTTGCGTGCTGATCCAGCATCTGTGCGTAATCAGACTGAACGTCATATTTGTCCAGGCCGAAGTACACGATGTTGTTCTGCTGCAGCTGCTGCATCTGCAGACGAGCCTGCTCGTCAGAAGACATGTTGCCGCCGTTGCCGTTCATGCCAGAGTTTGCACCGTAAGCGCCATCAGCGCCCATGCCAGTCTGGTCATTGTTGTTGTTTTTGTGTGAGCTACAAGCTGCTACTGCCAGAACCGGCAGAGCCAGCATCAAACCCTTCAGCACTTTGTTCAGTTGCATTTCAAAAATCCCATTATTGTTTATTGTTTGCGATGTCTGACGTATCAGACATTACAGATACGGCGACCAGGCAGGAAATTTTACCTGTCCATCAGTTGCCGGAAGACGCGCTTTGAAACGGCCGTCGGTTGAAACCAGATGCAGCACGGAACCCATACCCTGAGTAGAGCTGTAGATTACCATTGTGCCGTTTGGTGCCAGGCTCGGCGTTTCATCCAGGAACGTGTCCGTTAACGTTTGAACGGCTCCCGTTTCCAGATCCTGTTTGGCGACGTGTTGCGCACCACCGCTGGTGCTGATCATCACCATTGATTTACCGTCTGTAGCGACATCTGCGTCCTGGTTCTGACCCCCTTCCCAGGTAATACGCTGTGGTGTGCCGCCATTAACGCCAATTTTGTAGATCTGAGGTGCACCGGCCTGATCGGAAGTATAAGCCAGTGTCTGACTATCCGGGAACCAGGTCGGTTCAGTGCTGTTATAGCGACCATCGGTCACCTGACGCGTCTGCCCGGAGGCGAGATCCATCACATAGAGGTTCAGGCTGCCGGTTTTAGAGAGCGCGAACGCCAGCTTAGAACCGTCCGGTGAGAACGCTGGCGCACCGTTGTGACGTGGATAGGACGCCACCTGACGGATTGCACCGTTAGAGAGGGTCTGAACCACCAGCGCAGACTTGCCACTTTCAAAGGTCACATAGGC
This sequence comes from Pantoea sp., assembly GCF_032114055.1. Taxonomy (GTDB): domain Bacteria; phylum Pseudomonadota; class Gammaproteobacteria; order Enterobacterales; family Enterobacteriaceae; genus Pantoea. Next base: position 351,986 of record NZ_DAMCTB010000005.1, on the reverse strand, counting down.
GACTTTGCTGCCGTCCGGAGACCAGGCGGGTGACATCAGCGGCTGCGGTGAACGGTGCACAACAAACTGGTTGTAACCGTCATAATCGGCAACGCGCAGCTCATACGGGAACTGGCCGCCGTTAGTCTGTACGACGTAGGCGATACGGGTGCGGAAAGCGCCCTTGATACCGGTCAGTTTCTGGAAAGTTTCATCGCTGGCAGTATGCGCAGCATAACGCAGCCACTGTTTGGTCACTTTGTAGGAGTTCTGAGCCAGTACAGTACCCGGCGCACCGCCGGTATCCACCAGCTGGTAAGAGACCTGATAACTGCCATCCGGATTAGGCGCAACCTGGCCTACCACGACCGCATCGATGCCCAGTGCGCTCCATGCGGCAGGCTGAACTTCCTGTGCACTGGTTGGCTGCTGTGGCAGACGTGAACGATCAAGCGGATTAAATTTGCCACTGTTGCGCAGGTCAGCGGCCACGATGCCGCCCACATCTTCCGGTGCGGCACCCGAGCCAGCCCATTTAAACGGCACCACGCCAATCGGACGTGCGGTATTCACACCCTGGGTGATTTCAATCCGGACCTCTGCATGCAGCACGGCTGCCCACAGCAGGATAAAAAAGCCTAACGTAACGCGAAGAGCTTGCTTCATTTTATCTCCCTTATCTGAACCTTAGTCCACGATAATTGGCACTGTTCCTGGAAACCACGAGTAAGACTTAGTACGGCAAGCTAACCATAGATCAACTTGCCGCCCGTTACTGCATTATTGCGGTTTAAAACGCATCGGTGCGTTCTTAAACACTTCGTAGACCGCCTGCGAAGGCGGCTTCGGAATTCGTGCCTGTCGGGCGGCGGTAATCGCGGCCTGACAGAGCGCAGGGTCTCCGCCTTCTGACTTAACATCAATCAACAAGCCATCCGGCGCAAGTTTAATCCGCAAATCACAGGTTTTTCCGCGATAGAGATCCGCATCATAGAACCGGCTCTGAATCGCACTGACCACCTGTCCCATGTAGGAGTTGATCTCCGCGCCTGTCGCACCGGCTTTCTTCTGGTTTCCCTGCCCTGCGGCGCCACCGGAGGCACCGCTTTTCGGTGCATTTTTACCGGACGTCAGGCCGCCCAGTAAATCATCGACGTCGCTGTCATTGGCCGCATCGGCGGCCGCTTTCGCTTTGGCATCGGCCTTAGCTTTCGCCGCGGCATCGGCTTTGGCTTTCGCTGCCGCATCCGCTTTCGCTTTGGCTGCGGCCTCTGCTTTCGCTTTGGCTGCGGCTTCTGCCTTCTCTTTAGCCGCCTCTTTCGCTGCTTCAGCTTTGGCTTTAGCCGCCTCTGCGGCTTTCTCTTTGGCTGCCTCAGCGGCTTTTTCTTTCGCCTCTTCCGCCGCTTTCGCTTTGGCTTCGGCGGCTTTCTCTTTGGCCTCTTCCGCCGCTTTCGCTTTGGCTTCGGCAGCGGCTTTCGCTTTGGCTTCGGTGGCCGCTTTCGCATCCGCTTCCGATTTGGCTTTCGCTTCGGCGACGGCTTTCTCTTTAGCCGCCGCCGCTGCGGCGGCTTTGGCCTGCTGATCAGCCTGCTTTTTTGCCTCGGCTGCCGCCTGCTTCGCCTCTTCGGCAGCGGCTTTGGCCTGGGCATCTGCCTGCGCTTTTGCCTCGGCTTTGGCTTTGGCCGCTGCGGCTTCAGCCGTTTTCTGCTGCGCCTGCGCCTGCTTCGCCGCCTCTTCTGCCGCTTTCTGCTGGGCCGCCTGCTGCTTCGCCTCTTCTTTCGCCGTTTCCTGCGCCGCTAAGCGCTCTTTTTCCAGCGCTTTCAGACGCTGCTGCTCAGCCGCCTGTTTCTGCTGCAGCTCTTCAGCCTGCTGCTGCGCCTGCTTTTTACGCTGCTGCTCAGCACGCTGACTGTCGCTCTGCTGGTTCTGCTGACGATTGTATTGACTGACAACGGCACCGGGATCGACCATAACCGCATCAATATCACCGCCGCCGCCCCCCGCACTGCTGGGGTCAATGTGCTCATTAAACGAGCTCCATATCAGCAGCGCGATCAGCACGATATGCAGAATCACCGAAATGATTATCGCGCGCTTTAACTTCTCGTTTTGCTCGGTTGCCTTCGACACACTCGGTTCCCAAAAAACGGTTCGATTTTAAATCGGCTGCGTCATCAAACCGACAGATTTAACACCCGCCTGGTGCAGCAGGTTCAGCGCTTTAATAATTTCATCGTAAGGCACCTCTTTCGCGCCCCCGATTAAAAAGACCGTCTTAGGATTCGCTTCCAGCCGACGCTGCGCTTCGCTGATCACCTGCTCTGGCGGCAGTTGATCCATGCGGTCGTGATCCACGACCAGGCTGTATTGCCCTACGCCCGCGACTTCAACAATGACCGGCGGATTATCATCGCTGGAAACGGTTTTCGAGTCGGTGGCATCGGGCAGATCCACTTCCACGCTCTGGGTAATAATGGGCGCCGTTGCCATGAAGATCAGCAGCAGCACCAACAGGACGTCCAGGAGCGGAACGATGTTGATTTCCGACTTCAGGTCGCGGCTTTTGCGACCACGTACTCTGGCCATCATTAACCTCTATTTACTTAGCGCTATCGCTGGAGAAAGCCTGGCGATGCAGGATGGCAGTGAACTCTTCCATGAAGTTGTCGTAGCCCTGCTCCAGTTTATTCACGCGCTGGTTCAGACGGTTGTACGCCATGACCGCCGGAATCGCGGCAAACAGGCCGATTGCGGTCGCAATCAGCGCTTCGGCGATACCCGGTGCCACCATCTGCAGCGTCGCCTGCTTCACCGCGCCCAGCGCGATAAAGGCGTGCATGATCCCCCAGACCGTACCGAACAGTCCGATATAAGGGCTGATGGAGCCCACGGTGCCGAGAAAGGGAATATGGTTTTCCAGCGCTTCCAGCTCGCGGTTCATGGAGATGCGCATCGCACGGCTGGCGCCTTCGATAACCGCTTCCGGTGCATGGTTGTTAGCGCGATGCAGACGGGCAAACTCTTTGAAGCCGGAGTAGAAGATCTGCTCCGAACCCGCCAGCTCGTCACGACGTTCCTGGCTTTCATGATAAAGACGGGAAAGCTCGATGCCGGACCAGAACTTGTCTTCAAACGCCTCCGCTTCTCTGCCCGCCGCATTCAGAATACGTGTGCGCTGAATAATGATGGCCCAGGAGGCAATAGAAAAGCCGATCAAAATCAACATGATAAGTTTGACCAGAAGGCTCGCCTTCAGGAACAAATCAAGAATGTTCATGTCAGTCACTGCTTGAACTCCGCGACAATAGACTTGGGAAGCGCAATCGGCTTCATCAGATGTGGGTTGATGCAGGCAATCAGGACTTCTGCCTCATTGAGCACTTTGCCTTCAGTATTCACGATACGTTGCGTGAACGTCATGGTAGCGCGGGTCATTGATGTCACTTCGCTCTGGATTTCCAGAAGGTCATCAAGACGCGCCGCCGCCAGGTAGTCCACCGTCATACGCCGCACCACAAAAGCGACCTGCTGCTCTAATAGCGTCTGCTGACTGAAATGGTGCTGGCGCAACATTTCGGTACGTGCTCGTTCATAAAAAGCGATATAGCTGGCGTGATAAACCACACCACCGGCATCAGTATCTTCGTAATAGACCCGAACCGGCCAGCGAAACAGCGTTGTACTCACTCTACATCCCGGCCTCGTTTTAAACGTTGCTACTATACGCAAGAGAATTGGGGTTGGGAATGGGTCGCCAGAGCCAGACGAAAATAATTATCGCTCCGTAACAAACGGAACGATTTCAGGAAGATTTATTGACCAGACGCTGACAAAAATTCACTGTCAGCGCCGGTAAGAGAGGGATTCAGAGGTAAAAATGGTAAAGCGCCAGGCATAATACCAGCATGGCGGGTAACGGCGTGAAGAGCGCCTGCCATCGGCTCTTTTGTGGCCGGAAACCCACGCCGTGGATCACGCCGGTGCAGACCGCCCAGATCAGCACCAGCCCCTGCAGCGCCGGTAACGAGCCAGCCTGACTGCCAATATGCGTCGGGTCCCACATCACCGCCCCGGCTGTGACCAGCGCCAGCAGCAGTGAAAGGGCCCGCAGCGGGGCCCTGTCCATCAGATCACAGAGCATCCGGATGGGCTCTCGCATCAGCGCTGCTCATCCTGCGCGTCAGCCTGCTCAATCGCCAGCGCGGTCACGATACCAAAAGCGCAGGCCAGCAGGGTGCCGAGAATCCAGGCAAAATACCACATGCGACGTCTCCTTAATTAATAGAGTGAGTGACTGTTGCTTTCAATGTGCTCTTTGGTGATACGGCCAAACATCTTCCAGTAGCACCAGGTGGTATAAGCCAGAATGATCGGCACGAAGATCACGGCTGCCACGGTCATGGTCTGCAGCGTCAGCAGGCTGGAGGTCGCGTCCCACATAGTCAGACTCACGCCCGGCACGGTGCTGGAAGGCATGATGAACGGAAACATCGCAATGCCGGCGGTCATGATGACGCAGGCCAGCGTCAGCGAGGAGAACAGGAACGCCCAGGCGCCCTTCTCTATCCGGGAGCAGAGGATGGTGAGCAGCGGCAGCACCACGCCCAGCAGCGGGAACAGCCACAGCACCGGATGCTGGCGGAAGTTGCCCATCCAGGCTCCTGCTTCACGCACGACGGTTTTACCCAGCGGGTTAGAGACTGCGAAGTGATCCATCGTGCTGGTGACGACATAGCCCGGAATGCCGTAGTTGACCCAGACGCCCGCCAGGATAAAGCAGACCATCATCACCAGCGCGGCAAGCTGCGCAGCGGTGCGTGAGCGCAGATGGAGCTCACCCGTGGTGCGCATCTGCAAATAAGTTGCCCCCTGCGCCAGAATCATCGCCACGCTGACCACCCCCGCCAGCAGTCCAAACGGATTAAGCAGCTGGAAGAAGTTACCGGTGTAGAACAGGCGCAGATACTCATCGGCATGGAACGGTACCCCCTGCAGCAGGTTACCAAACGCCACGCCGATCACCAGTGGCGGCACGAAGCTGCCAATGAAAATGCCCCAGTCCCAGGCACCGCGCCAGCGGGTATCTTCGATCTTTGAACGATAATCGAAGCCGACCGGGCGGAAGAACAGCGATGCCAGCACCAGAATCATCGCCATGTAGAAGCCGGAAAAAGCCGCAGCGTAAACCATCGGCCAGGCCGCAAACAGTGCCCCACCCGCGGTGATCAGCCAGACCTGATTACCGTCCCAGTGAGGGGCAATGCTGTTAATCATGATGCGACGTTCGGTGTCGGTCCGACCCAGAATGCGTGTCAGCATTCCGACGCCCATATCAAAACCATCGGCGATGGCAAAACCGATTAGCAGCACGCCAATCAACAGCCACCAGACAAAGCGCAGAACTTCATAATCAAACATGGTCGTTCTCCTTATCCCTGCACCGGCTGAGGGGTTGCCGTGATCTGCTCATGATGATAACGCCCCGTTTTCAGGCTGCTTGGCCCCAGACGGGCAAATTTAAACATCAGGTACATTTCAGCCACCAGGAACAGCGTGTAGAGTCCGCAAATCAGGATCATCGAGAACAGCAGATCGCCGGTAGTCAGAGAGGAGTTGGCCACTGCGGTCGGCAGAATCTCACCGATAGCCCAGGGCTGACGGCCATATTCCGCCACGAACCAGCCCGACTCGACGGCAATCCAGGGAAGCGGGATCCCGAACAGTGCTGCTTTCAGCAACAGGCGGTTTTTGCCTACGCGATTACGTATCACGCTCCAGAATGCGAGGGTGATAATGCCCAGCAGCAGTACGCCACACAGCACCATGATGCGGAACGCGAAGTAGAGCGGCGCCACGCGCGGAATAGAGTCCTGCGTCGCCTGCTTGATCTGCGCTTCTGTCGCATCTGCCACATTGTCGGTATAGCGTTTCAGGAGCAGGCCGTAGCCGAGATCCTGTTTATGCTGGTTAAAGGCGTCACGCACCGCCGGATCCTGGCTGCCACTGCGCAGTGCATTCAGCAGGGCGTACGCTTTCATACCGTTGCGGATGCGGAGTTCATGCTGTGCCATCAGATCTTTCAGGCCAGTGACCGGCTTGTCGACGGAACGGGTGGCGATCAGGCCCAGCAGCCAGGGGATCTGCACGGCATAGCGATTCTCCTGCGTCGCCTGATCGGGCAGGCCAAAGAGGGTAAAAGAGGCAGGTGCTGGCTGGGTATCCCACTCCGCTTCAATCGCGGCCAGCTTGGTTTTCTGCACATCCCCCATTTCATAGCCTGATTCGTCACCCAGCAGAATCACGGAGAGCACTGCCGCCATCCCGAAACTGGCCGCGATAGCGAAAGAGCGTTTTGCAAACGCAAGGTCGCGGCCTTTCAGCATGTACCAGGCGCTGATGCCGAGAATGAACATCGCCCCGGTGGTGTAACCTGCCGCCACGGTGTGGACGAATTTCACCTGCGCCACCGGATTCAGTACCAGCTGGGAGAAGCTCACCATCTCCATACGCATGGTTTCGAAATTGAATTCAGAGGCGATGGGGTTCTGCATCCAGCCGTTGGCGACCAGAATCCACAGGGCAGACATGTTTGAACCCAGCGCGACCAGCCAGGTGACCGCCAGATGCTGCACTTTACCCAGTCGATCCCAGCCAAAGAAGAACAGGCCGACAAAGGTGGATTCCAGAAAGAACGCCATCAGCCCTTCGATAGCGAGCGGCGCGCCAAAGATATCGCCGACATAGTGAGAGTAATATGACCAGTTTGTCCCGAACTGAAATTCCATGGTCAGGCCGGTAGCCACACCCAGCGCAAAGTTAATCCCGAATAACTTGCCCCAGAATTTGGTCATATCTTTATAAATCTGTTTGCCGCTCAGGACATAAACCGTTTCCATAATCGCCAGTAAAAACGCCATGCCGAGCGTTAAAGGGACGAACAGAAAATGGTACATCGCCGTTAAGGCAAACTGTAACCGCGACAGCTCGACGATATCTAACATAAAGACTCCTTGCTCCTCGCTTTGTCTCCGTCACGCACACGATAAATTGGACGTAATCAGAGTCAGGAACGACTGTTTAATAATTCCAGTTTTTTATTACCCGCAGAACAGGGCCATGAGCTGCCTGACCAGGCGAGTCGTGAATAAGGCAGCTCTGAGAATTGTCAATCCGCGCTTTCATGAACGCGTGCTTAAACAGGAGAAAAGCGGGTGTCATCCCGGGCTGAGCAGACGTTTGAAAATCTGTGTAAAAGGCTGGATTGATGCAGCGCAATTTACGCCTTTAACGCTGCGCTTTGCCAGCAATATAGTTGGATATAAATCGCGATTAATTGATCTGGATTAACGCAATAAGTTTCCAGATCGAGCCAGGTCAGTTTCTTGTTAATAAGATGTCATTATTTAAATCTGAAATAAGCAAATAGCTTACTATCGCCACTATCCGTTAACGTAATGGATGACACAATGCTCTTATGACACCCCCGCTTCTCTCTGCCGATGGCAGATCTGTGCCTTTGGCCCATAAAAAAAGCCACCCGAAGGTGGCTTCTTAACTTCCGTCGATCAGACTTAGCGAGCAGGTAAAACAGCTTTCACCGCGTCACCGATGTCCGCCAGGCTGCGAACGGTTTTCACGCCTGCGGCTTCCAGCGCAGCAAACTTCTCATCTGCGGTGCCTTTACCCCCGGCGATGATCGCACCGGCATGACCCATACGCTTGCCTTTCGGCGCGGTCACACCCGCGATGTAGCCGACGACTGGCTTCGTCACGTGCTCTTTGATGAAGGCTGCGGCTTCTTCTTCGGCGCTGCCGCCGATCTCACCGATCATGACGATCGCTTCCGTCTGCGGATCGTCCTGGAACATTTTCAGGATGTCGATGAAGTTAGAGCCCGGGATTGGGTCGCCGCCGATGCCGACACAGGTCGACTGGCCGTAACCGATATCCGTGGTTTGCTTAACTGCTTCATACGTCAGCGTACCGGAACGGGAGACGATACCCACGCGGCCCGGCTGGTGAATGTGGCCAGGCATGATGCCGATTTTACATTCGCCAGGAGTGATAACGCCCGGGCAGTTTGGCCCGATCATCCGCACACCCGCTTCATCCAGCTTCATTTTCACGGTCAGCATATCCAGCGTCGGGATACCTTCGGTGATGGTGATGATCAGTTTGATGCCCGCTTCAATCGCTTCCAGGATGCCATCTTTGCAGAAAGGCGCTGGAACGTAGATCACGGTGGCTGTGGCACCGGTCGCTTCTACCGCTTCGCGCACGGTGTTGAACACCGGCAGGCCGAGATGGGTCGTGCCGCCTTTACCTGGGGTTACGCCGCCAACCAGCTGCGTACCATAAGCCAGCGCCTGCTCAGAGTGGAACGTCCCCTGGCCGCCAGTGAAACCCTGGCAGATGACTTTGGTGTTTTTGTCGATCAGAATGGACATTATTTACCCTCCGCGGCAGCAACAACACGCTGTGCGGCGTCTGTCAGGCTGGTTGCTGCAATGATGTTCAGACCGCTGTCCGCCAGTTTCTGGGCGCCCAGCTCGGCGTTGTTACCTTCCAGACGTACCACAACCGGCACGTTCACACCCACTTCAGCGACGGCGCCGATGATGCCGTCGGCAATCAGGTCACAGCGTACGATGCCGCCGAAGATGTTAACGAAGACGGCTTTTACCGCATCGTCAGACAGGATGATTTTGAAGGCTTCGGTTACGCGCTCTTTGGTTGCGCCGCCGCCGACATCCAGGAAGTTGGCTGGCTGACCGCCGTGGTGCTTAACGATGTCCATGGTGCCCATCGCCAGGCCTGCGCCGTTAACCATACAACCGATGTTGCCTTCCAGCGCAACATAGTTCAGTTCCCACTGTGTCGCATGGGCTTCACGTGGATCTTCCTGGCTTGGATCGCGCATTTCTCGCAGCTCTGGCTGGCGGAACAGGGCATTGCCATCGGCTCCCAGTTTGCCATCCAGGCAGATCAGATCGCCCTGTTTGGTGATAACCAGCGGGTTGATCTCAACCATCGCCAGATCGCGCTCCAGGAACAGGGTCGCCAGACCCATAAAGATCTTGGTGAACTGGCCTACCAGCTTACCGGTCAGGCCCAGTTTGAAGGCCAGCTCGCGGCCCTGATAAGGCTGCGGGCCCGTCAGCGGATCCAGTGCCATTTTGTGAATCAGGTGCGGGGTTTCTTCCGCCACTTTTTCGATTTCCACGCCACCTTCGGTAGAGGCCATGAAAATGACGCGACGCGTCGCGCGATCGACCACGGCGCCCAGGTAGAGCTCCTGATCGATATCTGTCGCCGCTTCAACCAGAATCTGGTTAACCGGCTGACCACTTGCATCTGTCTGGTAGGTCACCAGGCGTTTGCCCAGCCAGTTTTCAGCAAAAGCACGGATCTCTTCTTTGCTGTTAACCACTTTCACACCGCCCGCTTTACCGCGGCCACCGGCATGAACCTGACATTTAACTACCCACGGGCCTGCGCCAATTTTAGAGGCTGCTTCTTCCGCTTCACGTGGTGTAGTACAGGCGTAACCCGTTGGTGCCGGCATGCCATACCGTGCAAACAGCTGTTTCGCCTGGTATTCGTGTAAGTTCATGATGTTCTATCCATTCAGGTCTGAAAAGAGTAATGAAGGTTGGGCGCGCGAGGCGCGCCCGGTGAAAATCAGACATCCAGCAGCAGGCGCGCCGGATCTTCCAGCATCTCTTTCACTGCAACCAGATAACCCACTGATTCGCGGCCATCGATCAGACGGTGGTCGTAAGAGAGTGCCAGGTACATCATTGGCAGCACGACAACCTGACCATTGACCGCCATCGGGCGATCTTTGATAGCGTGCATACCCAGGATGGCGCTCTGCGGTGGGTTGATAATCGGGGTGGACATCAGAGAACCAAAGACGCCGCCGTTGGTGATGGTGAAGTTACCGCCGGTCAGATCTTCCACGGTCAGCTTGCCATCACGGCCTTTCACCGCCAGCTCTTTAATTTTCTTCTCGATGTCCGCCATGCTCAGCGCATCCACATCACGCAGAACCGGGGTCACCAGGCCACGCGGCGTGGAGACAGCGATGCTGACGTCGAAGTAGTTGTGGTAAACCACATCTTCACCATCGATAGACGCATTCACTTCCGGATAGCGTTTCAGCGCTTCAACGACCGCTTTCAGGTAGAAAGACATAAAGCCCAGACGCACGCCGTGACGCTTCTCGAACGCCTCACCATACTGCTTGCGCAGATCCATGATCGGCTTCATGTTGATTTCGTTGAAGGTCGTCAGCATTGCGGTGCTGTTTTTCGCTTCCAGCAGACGCTCCGCCACGCGCTTGCGCAGACGGGTCATCGGCACGCGTTTTTCACTGCGATTCGCCACTGGCTGCTGTACCGCCGCGGTGTCCGCTGACGGTGCGGCAGTGCTGGCCTTCGGCGCGTTCGCCAGATGTTTTTCAACATCTTCGCGGGTCAGACGTCCGCCTACACCGCTGCCTTTAATCTGCGACGCATCCAGGTTGTGTTCGGCAATCAGGCGGCGAATCGCCGGGCTGAGTGCATCGTTGCTCTCTTCTTCCAGAGACGCAGTCTGACGCTGAGCCGGAGTCGACTCTTTGCTTTCAGATTTTGCGCTGGTCTCTTTGCCGGCACTGTTGCCCTCTTTCAGGCGACCCAGGATCTGGCGGGACGTGACGGTGGCACCCTCTTCTTCCAGCACCGCTTCCAGGATACCGTCAGCAGCGGCTGGCACTTCCAGCACCACTTTATCGGTTTCGATTTCAACCAGCACTTCATCGCGAGTGACGGCATCGCCTGGTTTTTTGTGCCAGGTTGCCACTGAGGCATCGGCAACCGATTCAGGCAGGTCGGGAACGAGAATATCTACGCTACTCATTATCTTTCCTTTTAATTAATTAACGTTCAGCGCGTCATTAACCAGGTCTTGCTGCTGTTGTTGGTGTACGGACATGTAACCCACGGCTGGTGAAGCCGAGGCCGGGCGGCCTGCATAACGTAAAGTGGCACCAAACGGCACAACTTCACGGAAGTGATGCTGACTGCAATACCAGGCGCCCTGATTCAGCGGCTCTTCCTGGCACCAGACAAAGTCCTGTACGTGAGAATACGCTTTTAATGCTTCCTGCACCGCCTGATGCGGGAACGGATAAAGCTGTTCGATGCGCACGATAGCCACATCGGTCTGCTCGTTTTTACGGCGCTGCTCCAGCAGGTCGTAATAGACTTTACCGGAACAGAGCACGACACGTTTAACGCCCTGCGGATCCAGATCGTCGATTTCACCAATGGCGGGCTGGAAGCTGCCATTCGCCAGCTCATCCAGCGTGGAGATCGCCAGCGGATGACGCAACAGCGACTTCGGTGACATTACGATCAGTGGACGACGCATACCGCGCAGCGCCTGACGACGCAGCATGTGGTAAACCTGTGCTGGCGTGGACGGCACGCAAACCTGCATGTTCTGCTCAGCGCAGAGTTGCAGGTAACGCTCCAGACGCGCAGAGGAGTGCTCCGGGCCCTGTCCTTCATAGCCGTGCGGCAGCAGCATCACCAGGCCACACATCCGGCCCCACTTCTGCTCGCCTGAGCTGATGAACTGGTCGATAACAACCTGAGCGCCATTGGCGAAGTCACCAAACTGCGCTTCCCAGATGGTCAGGATGCGTGGCTCTGCGGTGGCGTAGCCATATTCGAACGCCAGTACGGCTTCTTCAGACAGTACGGAGTCCCAGACTTTGAACTGCCCCTGGCCGCTGTGCACATGGTGCAGAGGGGTGTAGGTCGAACCGTTTGACTGGTTATGGATCACCGCATGACGGTGGAAGAAGGTGCCGCGACCGCTGTCTTCGCCCGACAGGCGCACCGGAATGCCTTCATCCACCAGCGTGGCGTAGGCCAGGTTTTCCGCGCCGCCCCAGTCAAAGGCTTTTTCGCCTTCGGCCATCAGACGACGGTCGTTGTAAATTTTGGCCACGCGCGACTGCACTTCAACCTCTTCAGGCACCTGGCTGATACGCAGCGCCAGCTCCTTCAGACGTTTCATTTCGACCTGGGCTGGATAAGGCTCGTCCCACTCATGGTTCAGGTAAGGAGACCAAGTAAAGGAGTGCAGGCTCATCGGACGCCACTCCGGCACCACACACTCGCCCGCATCCAGCGCGTCACGATAAAGATTGACCATCTCGGTCGCATCTTCCTGGGTGGCGATGGCTTCGCCTTCCAGACGGTCGGCGTAGATTTTACGCGGCGTCGGATGTTTTTTGATTTTCTGGTACATCAGCGGCTGCGTCGCACTTGGCTCATCCGCCTCGTTGTGACCATGACGGCGATAGCAGACCAGATCGATAAACACATCACGCTTAAAGGTGTTGCGGTAGTCGAGCGCCAGACGGGTCACAAACGCGACGGCTTCCGGATCGTCGGCGTTGACGTGGAAGATCGGGGCCAGCACCATTTTGCCGATGTCGGTGCAGTAAGGGGTCGAACGCGCATCTTTCGGGTTGGAGGTGGTGAAGCCAACCTGGTTGTTGATGACGATGCGAACGGTGCCGCCCACTTCATAACCGCGCGCCTGAGACATGTTCAGGGTTTCCTGCACCACGCCCTGGCCGATGACGGCCGCATCACCGTGAATGGTAATGGGTAATACTTTGTTGCTGGCAGGTTCATCCAGACGATCCAGACGGGCGCGAACAGAGCCCATGACTACCGGGCTGACGATCTCCAGGTGCGACGGGTTAAACGCCAGCGCCAGGTGAACCAGGCCGCCTTCGGTTTCCACGTCTGAAGAGAAGCCCATGTGGTACTTCACGTCACCGGTGCCGAGATGCTCTTTGTGCTTGCCCGCGAACTCATCGAACAGATCCTGGGGTTTTTTGCCCAGCACGTTGATCAGCACGTTGAGACGGCCACGGTGCGCCATTCCCAGCACCACTTCGCGGGTGCCACTTTTACCGGCGTGACGGATCATCTCGCGCAGCATTGGCACCAGCGCATCACCGCCTTCCAGCGAGAAGCGTTTAGCGCCCGGGAATTTCGCACCCAGATATTTTTCCAGCCCTTCTGCTGCGGTCAGCTCTTTCAGGAAACCTTTCTTCTCTTCGTTGCTGAACGCTGCACGGCCCGCGACGGATTCAAGACGCTGCTGGATCCAGCGCTTCTCGTCCGTGTTGTTGATGTGCATATACTCCGCACCGATTGAGCCGCAGTAAGTCTGTGTCAGCGCCTCAAAGAGATCGGCCAGCTTCATGGTCTCTTTGCCGATGGCGAAAGAGCCGACGTTAAAGCTTTCCTGAAAATCGGCCTCAGTCAGATCGTGAAAAGCGGGATCAAGATCGGCGACCCGGTCCTGTTTCCACAGGCCGAGCGGATCAAGATTGGCATGCTGATGGCCGCGAAAACGAAACGCGTTGATCAGCTGCAGCACTTTCACTTGCTTGGAGTTGGTTTCCGGATCGGAGAGAGATGAGGTGTAACGAGATGCGTCTTTCGCCAGGCGACGGAAGTACTCACGTGTGGTGGAGTGAAACTGCTCAGGTTTCATTCCGGTGCCCGGTAACTGTTGGAACATCGAGCGCCACACTGCATCGACAGAGTCAGGATCGGTCAGGAAATCCTCATAGAGCTGCTCTATGTAAGACTGATTCGCGCCGGCCAGCCAGGAAGAGTCCAGCCAGGGCTTCATCGCGCTGTTCTGCATTGTGATCCCTTAAGCATTGCTATGCTTTTTTGAGGTTTCATTTGTTGCCGCTTTCGCGGTTTGCCGTAGTGAGTTCAGCGATACGAGCACTCTGCGCAGCGCGCGTGGCCCGTAAGGGAACCTTTGTAAACGTGGTCATTACCGCGCTTACAGAGGTTTCCGTAAAACACCGGGAACCTGAGGTTCCCGGCAGAGAAACATTATGCGCCGCGCTGCAGCAGCATCGACTTGATATGGCCGATGGCGCGCGTCGGGTTCAGCCCTTTCGGACAGACGCTCACACAGTTCATGATGCTGTGGCAGCGGAATACACTGAACGCATCATTCAGATTATCGAGGCGCGACTCGGTTTCGGTGTCGCGGCTGTCAATCAGGAAGCGGTACGCAGCCAGCAGACCAGCAGGACCGATAAATTTCTCAGGGTTCCACCAGAATGACGGGCATGAGGTAGAGCAGCAGGCACAGAGAATACATTCATACAGGCCATCCAGGTGCTCACGCTCATCCGGTGACTGCAGATGCTCGCGTGCTGGCGGATTTTCCCCATTATTCAACAGGAAAGGCTTAATTTTCTCATATTGCGCATAAAACTGGCTCATGTCTACGACCAGGTCACGCACCACCGGCAGACCCGGTAAAGGACGGATAACAATTTTCTGTTTGCCGTTACCCAGTGCTGAAACAGGCGTGATACAGGCCAGGCCGTTTTTGCCGTTCATGTTCAGGCCATCAGAGCCGCAGACGCCTTCGCGGCAGGAGCGACGAAACGCCAGCGTAGGATCTTTCTCTTTCAGGCGAATCAGCGCATCCAGCAGCATCATATCGCGGCCATCTTCCGATTCCAGGGTGTAGTCCTGCATCCGTGGCTTGTCGTCAACGTCCGGATTATAGCGATAAATGGAAAACTCGAGTCTCATGATCGTCTCCGAAATTAGTAGGTACGCACTTTCGGCGGGAAGGCCGCGCGCAGTTTCGGCTGCATGTTCACCTCACGGCGCGTCATGCTTTCGGTTTCCGGGACATAAAGACTGTGGCACAGCCAGTTTTCATCATCACGATCCGGGAAGTCGAAGCGACTGTGGGCACCGCGGCTCTCGGTGCGATAGTTCGCCGCCACCGCCGTGGCATACGCCGTCTCCATCAGGTTATCCAGCTCCAGACATTCAATACGCTGCGTGTTGAAATCCGGTGAGCGATCATCCAGACGGGCTGATTTCAGCCGCTGACGGATCTCTTTCAGCTCTTCCAGACCCTGCGCCATCGCTTCGCCTTCGCGGAACACAGAGAAGTTGTTCTGCATGCAGCGCTGCAGCGCTTTACGAATCTCAACCGGGTCTTCACCGGTGGTGTTATTTTCCCAGCGGTTGAAGCGTGCCATGGCCGCGTCAATTTCATCCTGGGTAGCATCGCGCAGCTCGCCCTGCTCCTGGATACTTTCCAGCAGATGCAGGCCGGCCGCACGGCCAAAGACCACCAGGTCGAGCAGTGAGTTACCGCCCAGACGGTTAGCGCCGTGTACTGAGACACAGGCGATCTCGCCGACGGCGAACAGGCCCGGGATAACGACATCTTCGCCCTGCTCATTGACGCGCAGCGCCTGACCGGTCACTTTGGTCGGAATACCGCCCATCATGTAGTGGCAGGTCGGGATAACCGGAATCGGCTCTTTAATCGGATCGGCGTGCGCAAAGGTGCGTGACAGCTCAAGGATGCCCGGCAGACGGGACTCCAGTACTTCTTTGCCCAGATGGTCGAGTTTCAGTTTAATGTGCGGGCCCCATGGACCGTCACAGCCGCGACCTTCACGGATTTCAATCATCATTGAACGGGCAACCACGTCACGGCCCGCCAGATCTTTGGCGTTCGGCGCATAGCGCTCCATGAAGCGTTCGCCATGTTTGTTCAGCAGATAGCCGCCTTCACCACGGCAGCCTTCGGTGACCAGCACGCCCGCACCCGCGATACCGGTTGGGTGGAACTGCCACATTTCCATATCCTGCACGGGTACGCCCGCACGCAGTGCCATACCGACGCCGTCACCGGTGTTGATGTGAGCATTGGTGGTTGACTGATAGATGCGGCCCGCGCCGCCGGTCGCCAGAATGGTCGCTTTCGCTTTGAAGTAGACCGTTTCGCCGGTTTCAATGCAGATAGCGGTACAGCCGACGACTGCGCCATCGGCATTCTTCACCAGATCCAGCGCATACCACTCCGAGAAAATAGTGGTTTTGTTTTTCAGGTTCTGTTGATAAAGGGTGTGCAGCAGGGCGTGACCGGTACGGTCAGCAGCGGCTGCAGTACGCGCCGCCTGCTCACCACCGAAATTCTTCGACTGGCCGCCAAAAGGACGCTGATAGACGCGACCATCTTCCAGACGGGAGAATGGCAGGCCCATGTGCTCCAGCTCCAGAATCGCTTCCGGGCCAGTTTTACACATATATTCAATTGCGTCCTGGTCACCGATATAGTCGGAACCTTTGACGGTGTCATACATGTGCCATTCCCAGTTATCTTCATGGGTATTACCCAGCGCAACGGTGATACCGCCCTGCGCAGAAACAGTGTGGGAACGGGTCGGGAAAACTTTGGACAGCAGAGCACAGCTCTGGCCACCCTGGGAGATTTGCAGGGCGGCACGCATGCCTGCGCCACCTGCGCCGATCACCACGGCATCAAACTCTCTGATTGGCAAACTCATTTACACACCCCACACCACAACAAAACCATAAATCGCATACCACAACAGCGCCACGACAATCACAAACTGCAACAACAGGCGGGTTGGCAGTGATTTAACGTAGTCTGTTAACACCTGCCACATCCCAATCCAGCCGTGGATCAGAATAGAGAACAGCGTCAGCAGCGTGAAAACTTTGGTGAAGGCAGAAGCGAAGAAGCCACGCCACAGATCATAGGTCAGCGTGTCTGTCATCACCACGAAACCGAGGATGTAGACGATGTAAAGAGTAATGAGGATTGCAGTTGCCCGCAGCAGCAGCCAGTCCTGAATGCCGTTGCGACCCAATGCGGATGCATTGCTTACCATACGAGGACTCCCGCCAGAATTGCCAGCACGACAGTGATCACAAAAGTTAAATGAGCTGAGCGCTTACCAACCTGCAGCGTTTCAGCCAGATAACCAAAATCCATCAACATATGACGAATCCCGCTCACCGCGTGATAGGCCAGCGCAGTCAGGATGCCCCACATGATGAACTTCGCGAAGAAGCCATCCATAATGGACGCAGCATGCTGGAAACCTTCAGGAGAGGAGAGAGAGAGACCGAGCAGCCACAGCAGGATGCCAATGGCAACCAGGGTGATTACGCCGGAGACGCGGTGAAGAATGGACGATATTGCAGTAACGGGAAACCGGATCGTCGAGAGATCCAAGTTGACAGGTCTTTGTTTTTTCACGGTTTTGCCCACACAGCCTTTTTTATTTTGCTTCCTCCGGACCTGAGGCGGAGTCTAATCACAACGCGTGGCAGACTTTAACCGTCACCAAAAAAGCAACATCCAGTGTTAAGTGACGCGGTAATAAACGCTGGGTGGCTCCTGGTGTCAGGGTGTTCCGGAGACCTGGCGGAAGTATAAGAGGATCACATTCTGATTACAATTCCCCTACAAACTCTTTGGTATATTTTGGGTGGAACAGTGATCCGACTCACGATTTTCACAATTGATACAATTTTAATTATCTGATTTGACAATAGTTCAACAATTCAGTTACAAACTAAGCCTGTAAATTCCTATGATGCACAAAAGTTATGGGGATACACTTTCCCCTAAGCGCAAGTTATGTAACATTGCGATAATGAGCAACAAAAAGCATCAGGTTATTGGTTACCAAGAAGTTATATCCTGACCGGATCTTTAACAACCGCGATATGCAGCATGTCCATGGCTCACCGGTTCCTCCCCTGGAACGCGCCGCTCACTCTGTACCCTGCACCCGCTTTACCCCGCAGAGTGACACTGTGCAGTTTTGCCAACCGCAACATGAACGCGTTTCAGGTGTCTAAAGATCCTTACCTACATAAGGCGCTATGGAGACGAAAATGACAGATAAAAAAGTAACGCTAACCCTGCAAGATGGAACATCTGTAGAGCTGGACGTGCTGAAGGGCACGCTGGGCCAGGATGTGGTTGATGTCCGCGCTCTGGGTTCAAGTGGCCTGTTCACCTTCGATCCCGGTTTCACTTCTACAGCGTCCTGCGAATCTGCCATCACATTCATCGATGGTGATGAAGGCATCCTGCTGCATCGTGGTTTCCCGATTTCTGAGCTGGCCACCCACTCTAACTATCTGGAAGTCTGTTACATCCTGCTGAATGGCGAAGCGCCGGATCAGAAGCAGTTCGATGAGTTTCGTACCACCGTTACTCGCCACACGATGATTCATGAGCAGATTACCCGTCTGTTCCACGGCTTCCGTCGTGACTCTCACCCGATGGCAGTGATGTGCGGTGTGACCGGCGCACTGGCCGCGTTTTACCACGATTCACTGGATGTCAACATTGAGCGCCACCGTGAAATTGCGGCGTTCCGTCTGCTGTCGAAGATGCCGACCATGGCGGCAATGTGTTACAAATATTCCATCGGCCAGCCTTTTGTCTATCCGCGCAATGACCTCTCTTATGCGGGTAACTTCCTGCACATGATGTTCGCCACCCCGTGCGAAGAGTACAAGGTCAATCCGGTACTGGAACGTGCAATGGACCGTATCCTTATCCTGCATGCGGACCATGAGCAGAACGCCTCAACCTCGACCGTCCGTACCGCGGGTTCAAGCGGCGCGAATCCGTTTGCCTGTATCGCGGCAGGTATCGCCTCCCTGTGGGGACCGGCGCACGGGGGTGCCAATGAAGCGACCCTGCGTATGCTGGAAGAGATCAGCACCGTTGAGCACATTCCGGAGTTTGTGAAACGCGCTAAAGACAAGAATGACTCTTTCCGTCTGATGGGCTTTGGTCACCGCGTTTACAAAAACTACGATCCACGCGCGACGGTAATGCGCGATACCTGCCATGAAGTACTGAATGAGCTGGGTATGAAGGATGACCTGCTGGAAGTGGCGATGGAGCTGGAACACATTGCGCTGAACGACCCCTACTTCATCGAGCGCAAACTCTATCCAAACGTGGACTTCTACTCCGGTATTATCCTGAAAGCGATGGGTATTCCTTCCTCCATGTTTACGGTGATCTTTGCGATGGCCCGTACTGTTGGCTGGATTGCACACTGGAAAGAGATGCACGATGAAGGCATGAAGATTGCCCGTCCGCGCCAGCTCTACACTGGTTATACCGAGCGCGAATTCAGCTCTAAGCTGGAGAAGTAAGTTCGTGATGGCGGGGAGCGGGGAGACCTCTCCGCCTTAGCCAGCTGAGAAGCCTGCATACGGGTGAAGCTGGCCGCAACGAATCAGTTCACTGCGCAGGGAACCGGGTCAGAAGAGGAAAGCGTCCCGCGCCAGGAATGGCGCGTGACGAGCATGTCATAGATAACGGCTTTTGCGTCTTTCCGATCTGACCCTGTTTACTGAGCAGGCTCGGTTTTACAGCTGCCTGTTTCTACCCTCACCCGCTTTTAACTTCATGCCCTTTCTATCTCTGACACCCCGGACACCAGTAAAAAGGTCGCGATGACAGCGTGCCCTTCTCAACTATCGTGCCACAGCGCCGGCACGTCCTGCCCTGTCGATGAAACACCTCAAACTGGAACGCCGCTTCCTCATGATATTTCTTCATGGTGCCACGCATCCGGTAGGCGTGACGCGGCACCGAAAGCAGCGCCTCGCTGAATGCAGTCAGCTGATCCTCACTCAACTCCTGCGCCCGATGGTGTGGCAGTAGCTGCGCCAGCCAGAGAATTTCAGCGCGCAGGTAGTTACCCAGCCCGGCCAGAAACGCCTGATCCAGCAGCAGTCCACTGAACTGACGCCGCCGGAAACGGGGTGACAGCAGCCGCTCCCGCACCTCTTCAACGGTCAGCGCACTGCTCAGCACATCCGGCCCGATACGATTCAGGAACGGATGCGCCGCCAGCGTATCGGCGTTAAGCAGTTCAATATCGGAGGCACTGTAGAGCAGAATCGCTTTGCCCGCCGTCGCCAGCCGCACCCGCAGCTGACGGTTACTATTAAGTTCGGTATCGGGTTTCACAATCCGCCAGATGCCATAGAGCTGGTTATGGCTGTAGAGCGTCAGGCCGTTGCTGAAATGTGTCAGCAGCGCCTTGCCCCGCGTTTCAATGGCCTGCACCTGCTCACCAATCAACGCCGGTTCATAGGTCTTGAGCTGCGGAAAGGCGAACCATGCTTCCGTTAACGGCTGACCCACAATAGCGGCTTCGAGCTTATCCGCCACGCGGCGGACTTCCGGTCCTTCAGGCATCGTTCATCCTCTTAGTGGGTGGCACCGCCAGCCTGTTTAATGTCGTCGCCGGTCTCCAGCGTGACCCGTACGGCGATCTCCAGCGCCTGAATGATGGTCGCCAGCGCCATGCTCGGCGCGCCGGGGTGCTGCGCTGCCTGCTCAGGCAGATAGGGGATATGGATAAAGCCGCCCCGCGCCGGGCTCTCCTGCTGCTGAAGCCAGTGCAGCAGGCCATACATCACCCGGTTACAGGTAAAGGTGCCTGCCGTCTGTGACACCGACGCCGGAATGCCCGCCTCCCGCACGGCGGAGACGATCGCTTTTATCGGCAGCCGCGAAAAATAGGCGGCCGGACCGCCAGCCACCACGGGTTCATCAATGGGCTGATGCCCGCTGTTATCCGGGATGCGGGCATCATCGACATTAATACCGATACGCTCGACGGTGATGTCACTGCGACCACCCGCCTGCCCCACAGACAGCACCGCATCCGGTCTGATCTCTTCCAGCGCCTGATTCAGCACGCCGAGGACCTCATGGAAAACCACGGGCAGCTGGCGGATGACGATCTTCGCCCCGCCGATCTCTTTACCCTCCAGCGTCCGCACCGCTTCCCAGGAAGGATTAATCGTTTCACCGCCAAAAGGCTCAAAGGCCGTTATCAGGATCGTTTTCATGCTGCCTCACAGAAACATCAGGAAATAGAGCAGAAAAATGTTAACGATTAACAGTAGCACACCGGTTGGAATCTGAACTTTGATGACGGCGTTTCGGTCAGGCAGCTCCAGCAGCGCCGCCGGGACAATATTGAAGTTGGCCGCCATCGGCGTCATCAGCGTGCCGCAGTAGCCGGAGAACATGCCAATCGCCGCCATCACCGCCGGATTGCCGCCGTGCTGCAGCACCAGAATCGGAATGCCGACGCCTGCAGTGATAATCGGAAAGGCGGCAAAGGCGTTGCCCATAATCATGGTTAACAGCGCCATTCCGACAGCATAAACGGTGACTGCGACAAATCGGTTGTCGACTGCCAGCCAGGTTTCTGTCAGATGCGAAATGGCGCTGCCCACGCCCGCGCTGGTAAACAGTAGTCCCAGGGTCGCGAGGATCTGCGGCAGGATAAAGGCCCAGCCAATCGAATCCAGCAGACGGCGGGTCTCCTGCATCGACTGCACCGGTTTTTCATGGGTCAGTTTTAACGCCACCAGCCAGCCAATGACACAGCCGACCATCATTGAAAACAATGTTACCAGCGTGGCGTGATTTCCGGGACCGAACACCACATCCTGCAGACCGGGAACATGGTTAAACGCCAGAACGCCGACCACGGTCACGACCGGAATTGCCAGCGCAGGCAGAAACAGTTTATTGCGCAGACGCAGCGCACTGGCCTGCTTCTCTTCATCGCTGCGCTGATGATAGCGGCCCAGCCGGACGCCCCCCAGGCCGGCAATCAGCGCCATGATCACCACAATGACACCGATGGTGATATGCAGCATTCGGGTGCCCGCCGCGTCCGAACCCATCAGGCTGCTCATCATCTGCGTCGTCCAGTCACCGACCAGAAACACCAGGCCATACAGCGCCCAGAACAGGCCGGTCGTCAGACGGCGAGGATTCGCGCGGTCGCGCCAGGAGAGGATCGCCACTACCAGCAGCATGATGCCTGCCAGCCACATCAGATACTGTTGCTGGAACATTATGCGCCTCCTTTAGCTTTCAGCGCCTGACCGTTGAGCCGCTGCAGCTCACGCGCCAGCTGGCGGTCTAGCCGCACCAGGCGGGCCGAGTGGATCAGGAAGGCGGCCACGGCGGTCGGGATGCCCCATAGCGCGATGTGCAGCGGCTCGGTCTGGATCCCGGCGGACTCCTGCATAAAATTATGCATAAAGATAATTGCGCCAAACGCGACGAAGATATCCTCACCAAAGAACAGGCCGACATTGTCAGTCGCTGCCGACATCGCGCGCAGCCGATGGCGCAGTTCGGGCGTAATCTCGCCGTAGCGGTTTTCTGTCGCGCCTTCCGCCATCGGTGCCAGCAGCGGTCGCACCATCTGCGGATGGCCGCCGAGGCTGGTCAGCCCCAGCGCGGCGGTGATTTCGCGCACAAACAGATAGACGATCAGCAGACGGCCTGCGGTGGCCGTTTTAATCTGGGCAATCCACGCCTGAGCCCGCTCTTTCAGCCCGTGACGCTCCAGCAGGCCAATGACCGCCAGCGGCAGCAGCAGGATCAGCGGCAGGTTACGGGTGTTCAGAAAGCCTGCGCCCAGCTTTTCCAGAATGTCGGCCAGCGGCATCATCGCGGCCAGCCCGGTGACAAATCCGGCAATAATCACCACCAGCACCGGATTAAAACGCAATACGAAGCCAATTACGATGGCGGCAATGCCCAGTAATGGCCAGAGATTTACTGCACTCTCCATGCTTTTCCCTCAGAGTGAAAAACCCGGCGCATGCCGGGTTAAAGATGGTTTTCAGTCACTGGTGACGCGAATCTGCTGACGGGTAAACGCCTCACACAACCGCTGCGCAAACTGCAGGGCATGCGCGCCGTCACCATGCAGGCAGACGGTCTGCGCCTTCACCGCTACCCACTCTCCCGTGATACTTTTTACCCTGCCCTGCTGCACCATTGTCAGCGTCTGATCGATCGCCTGCTGCTCATCTTCAATCAGCGCGCCGGGTTCGCTGCGCGGCACCAGCGCGCCGGAACGGAGATAGCCCCGGTCGGCAAAGACCTCCTCCCGCGTGCGTAAGCCGTAGTGCGCCCCGGCCCGAATCGATTCGCTATTGGCCAGGCCTACCAGGATCAGCTGGCTATCGACCGCGCGGATAGCGCGGGCGATAGCGTCAGCCAGCACCGGATCGGCCGCCGCCTGGTTGTACAGCATCCCGTGGGGTTTAACGTGAACCAGCCGCGCGCCTTCGCTTTCCGCCAGCGTTTTCAGCGCGCCAATCTGGTAGATCATCTGGGCATAGACCGTTTCCGGCGGGAGCTGCATGGCGCTGCGGCCAAAGTTCTCCCGATCGGGAAAGGCGGGATGTGCACCAATCGCAACACCGGCAGCCTGTGCCCAGCGCACCGACTGCAGCATGGTCTGCGCATCACCGGCGTGAAAGCCACAGGCGATATTGGCCGAACTCACCCGTTGCAGCAGCGCCTGATCGCTGGCGCAGCCCTCACCCAGGTCGGCATTTAAATCAATCTTCATTAAGTCCCCACATCATCTGATCCAGTGCGCGCTGCTGATGCTGACGCGCCAGCATCGCGTCCGGCAGGCTGCAGTGAATAAAGTGAATTGGCTCACCCAGCCGGATTTGCGCCAGGTGATAGAGATCGGCTTCAATGACCGAGGCGATGCGCGGATAGCCGCCAGTGGTCTGTGCATCGGCCATCAGCACGATAGGCTGCCCGTTGGGCGGCACCTGAATCACGCCCGGCATCACGCCGTGTGACAGCAGTTCACGCGGACTTTCCCGCTCGAGTCTGCGTCCCTCCAGCCGGTAGCCCATGCGGTTACTCTGCGGGCTGAGTTTCCAGCCGGTGCGCCAGAACGCCTCCTGCGCTTCGCGGCTGAATTCGTGATACTCCGGGCCAGGCAGTGCGCGGATGCGGTTGCCCCACAACAGTTGCCGTACACCGGCCTGACGGTCGAACTGGCGCGTCGGTCTCCCCAGTGGAAGCCGATCGCCATCCCGCAGGGCGCGTCCGTGAAACCCGCCAAACTGCGCTTTAAGATCCGTGCTGGCAGACCCCAGCATGTCAGGGATGTCAAAACCACCGTGCACCGCCAGGTAGCTGCGCATGCCGCGCAGCGGCATCGCCAGCGACAGAACCTGACCCCGTTTTACCGGGGTACGCCAGCCTGTCCAGACCGGCTTGTCGTCAAGCTGTGCCTGGCACCCTGCGCCCGTCAGCGCAAACCAGCCGTCCCGGGTAAACTCCGCCCTGAACTGACCAAGCACGATCTCCAGCACGGCGCTGTCCGGGGCATTGCCCACCAGCATGTTAGCCGTCATCATCGCGGGCTGATCCAGAACGCCACCCGGACTGATCCCGAACTGACGCCAGCCGTATCGTCCCGCATCCTGGAGGGTGGCGGCCAGACCGGCGCGCAGAATGTTTAACATACCCCCTCCTGCTGTGGCACAAAGCGGACCCGGTCGCCGGGACGCAGCAAAACGGGCGGTTGCCGTTGCGGATCAAACAGCGCCGTGCGCGTCTGACCAATCAGCTGCCAGCCGCCCGGCGAGGCGAGCGGATAGACGCCGGTCTGGCTGCCGCCAATGCCCACCGACCCGGCGGGCACACTGATTCTGGGTTCCGCCCGACGCGGCGTGTGAAGACGCGGATCCAGCCCGCCAAGATAGGGAAATCCGGGCTGGAAGCCGATAAAGAAGACGACATATTCGCTGCTGCTGTGCAGCTCAACGACCTGGCCGGGCGTCAGCCTGGCCTGTTCCGCCACAACCGCGAGATCGGGCCCCGCCTCGCCGCCGTAGATCACCGGAATCGCGACCTCACGTGACTCTGGCAGCTGCGCGTCGCTCTCTTCCCACCAGCGCTGCAGCCGTTCAATGGCGTCCAGGGCATTCTGCTGCGGGTCACGCAGGATCAGGGTGATGTTGTTCATGCCGGGGATCACCTCCAGCACGCTGTCAGACGATTGCAGCCGCTGGTTCAGCCCCCAGATACGCTGCTGGCTCTCCAGCGAGACCGGCGGTTCCAGCTCCAGCACGACAGCGCGTTCACCCAATAAATAACATCGTGCTCGTTGCAACAGCTACCTCCCGCCTGGTTGAAATCGCGCCAGGGCGATCACATCCGATACCCGGATCGGCCCCTTGCTTATCTACTTAAAGCAAACAGTTATGCGAAAGTGACAGAGATGTGTCAACCGATTTCAGTCCTGCGCTGGCGCGCAGGACCGGGAAGAGCGTCAGGCAGGGTTAGGGATATCGATGAAGGTGACGTCCAGATCGTGATGCTGTGACAGCCAGTCGCCCAGCGCTTTCACGCCGCCCCGTTCGGTAGCGTGATGGCCTGCGGCAAAGAAGTGAATCCCCTGCTCGCGCGCACTGTGAATCGTCTGTTCAGAAACCTCGCCGGTAATATAGGCGTCGACGCCCGCCGCGGCGGCCTGGTCGATAAAGCCCTGCCCGCCTCCACTGCACCAGGCAATGCGACGAATCAGCGCAGGCGCGTTGTCACCGCAATGCAGCGGCTCGCGACCCAGCCGATCGGCGATGCGGCGGGCCAGCTGCTCGCCAGAGATCGGCTCAGCCAGCTCACCGTGGAACACCAGCGGCATCACCTCACCCCGGACGTCAATCTCCAGCAGCTTTGCCAGCTGAGCGTTGTTGCCCAGTTCAGGATGCGCGTCAAGCGGCAGGTGCCAGCCGTAGAGATTGATGTCGTTAGCCAGCAGAGTCTGCAGGCGACGGCGTTTCATGCCTTTTATTACCGCAGGCTCACTCTTCCAGAAATAACCGTGATGCACGATGATCGCATCGGCCTGACGGGCCACCGCTTCATCCAGCAGCGCCTGGCAGGCGGTCACGCCGGTAATAACGGTTTTGATCTCACTGCGTCCCTCGACCTGCAGCCCGTTGGGCGCATAATCGCTGAAGCTGTGGCTGTCGAGATGCTGATTGATCAGCCTCTCAAGTTCGTAATGGTTCATACAGGCTCCTTCGAAGCCTCAGGCGTCGCTTTTGGCGCGCTCAAAGGCGTCTAATGTCTTTTTACGTGCCGCCTTATGATCCACGATTGGTGCCGGATAATCGAGTTTCTTCTTGTGCTTCTCCGCCCACTGATGCGGCTGGTGAATATCGCTGTCGGGAACGTCGGCCAGCTCCGGCAGGTATTGACGGATAAACTCACCCTGCGGATCAAAACGTTCGCCCTGGGTGGTCGGATTGAAGATACGGAAATAGGGTGCCGCGTCCGTGCCGGTCGAGGCGGCCCACTGCCAGCCACCGTTGTTTGCGGCCAGATCGCCATCAATCAGCTGCTGCATGAAGTAGCGTTCGCCTTCGCGCCAGTCGATGAGCAGGTCCTTGACCAGGAAACTGGCCGTAATCATTCGCAGACGATTGTGCATCCAGCCGATCTGGTTCATCTGACGCATGGCCGCATCCACAATCGGAAAGCCGGTTTTACCTGCTTTCCAGGCATCAAAGTGAGCCTTGTTTTTCTGCCACCCGACGTTGCGCGTCCAGTCAACAAACGGCTGATGGCGGCAGAGCGATGGGTAAGCCACCAGCAGATGACGGTAAAACTCACGCCAGATCAGCTCGTTAAGCCAGGTAAACGCCTTGCCGTTCTCCAGTGCATCAGGATGTTCGTGCAGAACACGATGCAGACACTGGCGAGGCGACAGTACGCCAGTCGACAGATAGACAGACAGGCGACTGGTGGCGTCCAGCGCGGGCTGGTCGCGCTTAGCGGGATAATCGACCACCGGCTTACCCGCGAAATGGCGCAGCTTTTTCAGCGCAGCCTCTTCGCCTGCCGGAAACAGTTTTTCATCAAACGCTTCACTGGGGCACTCAAAGGCCGGGATCCGGGTGGTTTTCAGGGGTGCGCCCTCGCGCGCTTTCGGCGCAGGCACGCACTCCGGCAGTCCCTGCTGTAACCGGCGGACGAAGGCTTTGCTGAACGGCGTAAAGACCTTGTACATCGAGCGATCGCCGCTCTGCACACTGCCAGGTGGTAGCAGCAGACTGTCGTCGAAGCCCTGGCAGGTGACACCGGCAGCGTTGAGCCGTTTTTCGGCCTCCGCGTCGCGCTCCCGCTCGTTCACTTCATACTGATAGTTGTAGAAGAGCTGGTCGACCTTATGCTGGTCGCAGAACTTCACCAGCGCATCGACGCTGTCACCAAAGGTTTTACACGCCTTGTAATGCAGTTCGATACCGCGTTCTGCCAGTGCGCCCTGCACGGCTGTCAGGCTGGCATGAATGAATGCGGCCTGTTTTGGCGACATGTCATGCTGTTGCCATTGCTCGGGCGTGGCAAGAAAAAGCGCCATCACCTTTGCCTTGCTGTCCCGGCAGGCGGCGTGCAGCGCAAGATTATCATTAATGCGTAGATCGTTACGCAGCCAGACCAGATGGGTGGTCATACGCCTCCTGAATTACTGTCCATAGCGTAAGCGCAAAGCTTCGGGATAAGGGTCAAAATAGCGTTGCTGGGCCAGCCAGGGGTGCGGAAACTCCGCCATGTAGTGCTTGAGGATCGTGATTGGCACAAGCAGCGGCTGCGTTCCCTGACGATAGCGGTCAATCAGCGTTGCCAGTTCCTGACGCTGGGGTGAACTGAGCTGACGGCGGAAGTAGCCCTGCACATGCATCAGTACGTTGGTATGGTTACGACGTGAAGCCGGTCGGGACATCAGTGCCATCATGCGGTTGCGATACTCAAAGGCGAAAGCATCCAGTGACTCCCACTGGCTCATCGACGCGACAAAGGGCCCCAGTTCACGATATTTTTCCTGGGAGTGCGCCAGCATCATCAGTTTATAGCGGCTGTGAAAGGCGATCAGTTTGTGACGGGTCAGGCCGCTTTCCCACATTTCATTAAACTCATGCAGCGCGCAGATGCGGCCAATGAAGTTCTCACGCAGTGCGGGATCGTGCAGACGGCCATCTTCTTCCAGCGGCAACCAGGGCATCTCACGCTGGAGAAATTCCGCAAAAATGCCGGTGCCGACTTTGCGGTTATTGTTGTTATCAGGCTCGTAAACCCGCACCCGCTCCATGCCACAGCTGGGGGATTTCGCACACAGAATATAGCCAGAGAGATGGTGTAGCGATTTCACCCGTTCGGCAGACCAGGCACGCATCTCTTTTGTCACCTCTTCACCGCCATCTTTACTGAAACAGAGATGCAGTTCGTCGTCATCCTGTTTTACCAGCCGTAACGCCGGACGCGGTGTAGGCAGACCGATCGCCATTTCCGGGCAGATCGGTTCGAAGCGCACAAATGGGGTAAGATCCTGAGTCGCAAAAGTAAGACGTTTATGGCCACCATCAAACCTGACGCTGTCGCCGAGCAGGCATGCACTGATTCCAACGGGGATTTTTTTGCCCATACTTGTACAACCTCCAAAATCTTGTAGAGGTTTAAGTGTAGCGCAAAAGTGACAGGAATAAAGTCTGAATACGCAGATCCGTATCGCTTATTCTCAGAAAAAACGCAAACAAAAAGCCTGGCCAGCAGACCAGGCTTCTCTCGCAGACGGGCTGATTACCAGAACGCCCCACCGCCAGCTTCAGATTGTGCCAGCCAGACCGGTTTGGCGCTGGTTTTGCACCAGATGCGATGCAGATAACTGTAAAAACGTGCCCTGTCCTGACGGAACGCCATCACCGGCAGGGCTGATACGCCGAGAAGAATGACCAGCGTACGCCGTACGATAATTTTGTAACGTGGATAAGCCTGATACATGGTTTCTCCTCCCGGCAATGATAAGTCTGTGAATGTGATCTGTGTCTGATTTTACGCCAGATTGTGCAATTCTTCTACTCCTCTGACCACTTCTTTTCTGCTCTTTTTACTCTTTCTGAATGCACATGTTGTTATGTCAGAAACAGGTTATCGCCAGGTTACAGCGGGGTTTAAACGCTGCGGCACTAAGTACGCGGACGACAGCCTGAAATATTGGTAGAGTAACGCTTCGCTCTCCACCTAAGGCAGGTAATGCGTGGCTACGGTTTTAATCGTTGAAGATGAGAAAGAGATCCGCCGCTTTGTCCGGCTGGCACTGGAAAATGAAGATCTCAGAGTGGCAGATGCCGAAACGCTGCAGCGCGGGCTGATCGAAGCGGCGACCCGTAAGCCCGATTTGGTGATCCTCGATCTTGGCCTGCCGGATGGAGATGGGACCGCGTTTATTCGTGATCTGCGCCAGTGGAGCGCGATACCGGTCATCGTACTGTCGGCGCGCAGTGATGAGCAGGACAAAATCGCTGCGCTGGATGCGGGAGCGGATGACTATCTGACCAAACCTTTTGGCATTGGTGAACTGCTGGCGCGCGTCCGGGTCGCGTTACGCCGCCACAGCCGCCCGCAGCCGGATGCCAGAATCCATTTTGCCGACGTCAGCGTCGATCTCGCGGCGCGCCGGGTACAGCGTGGCGACAGTGAGATTCATCTCACGCCAATCGAGTTTCGCCTGTTGAGCATTCTGCTTAACAACGCCGGAAAGGTGCTGACACAGCGGCAGCTGCTGAGCCAGGTCTGGGGGCCCAATGCAGTCGAGCACAGCCACTATCTTCGGATCTATATGGGACATTTGCGGCAGAAACTGGAAGCGAATCCGACCCAGCCCGCCCATCTGCTGACCGAAACCGGCATTGGTTATCGTTTTATGCCCTGACTCAGGTGCCAGAGGCGCCGGAGTGGGTTAAGGTTCAGACTGGTTCGCGGTGACACCGGGTTCGCTCAGGGGACCGGCAAGACTGTAAAAATGTACATTAATTCAGTTGGTTGCAGCCTGACTTGTCCGGCCAGGCGTTTATCTGTCTGAAGCCTGATGCGCCGCTGTAAGCCATAAAAAAAGGCGCCCGAGGCGCCTTTTTTCTGCCCGACCAATCAGGCGTTTTTCAGCACTTCACTGACGATTTCCACCGCTTCTTTCTCGATCTGCGCGCGATGTTCCGCGCCCAGGAAGCTTTCACAGTAGATCTTATAAGCGTCTTCAGTACCTGACGGACGGGCAGCAAACCAGCCATTTTCCGTCATCACTTTCAGGCCGCCAATCGAAGCACCGTTACCCGGCGCCGCAGTCAGACGTGCGGTGATAGGATCGCCCGCCAGGGTATCCGCGCTCACCATCTCCGGTGACAGCTTCGACAGCGCGGCTTTCTGCGCAGAGGTCGCTGACGCCTGCAGACGATTGTAGCTCGGTGCGCCAAAGCGCGCGGCCAGTTCGTCGTAGTGCTCCTGCGGATTTTTACCGGTAACCGCTGTAATTTCCGCCGCCAGCAGACACATGATGATGCCATCTTTGTCGGTTGACCACGGCGTGCCGTCGAAGCGCAGGAAGGAGGCGCCTGCGCTCTCTTCGCCACCGAAACCGAAGCTGCCGTCATACAGGCCATCAACGAACCACTTGAAGCCAACCGGGACTTCGACCAGCTTACGGCCAATGTCGTTGACCACACGGTCAATCATGGCGCTGGACACCAGCGTTTTGCCGACGGCAACATCCTGGCCCCACTGTGGACGGTGCTGGAACAGGTAATTGATCGCCACGGCCAGGTAGTGGTTTGGATTCATCAGACCCGCCGGGGTTACGATGCCGTGACGGTCATAATCGGGATCGTTACCGAATGCCAGATCAAACTTGTCACGGTACGCCAGCAAGCCGGCCATGGCGCTCTCGGAGGAGCAGTCCATACGCACGACGCCATCTTTATCCAGGTGCATAAAGCGGAAGGTTTGATCGACCGCATCATTCACCAGCGTCAGATCCAGCTTGTAGTGCTCGGCAATACGCTGCCAGTAGGCAATACCCGAACCACCAAGAGGGTCAACGCCCAGCTTCAGACCGGCTTTCTGAATTGCCGGGAAGTCGATGATCTCCGCCAGACCTTCAACATAAGGCTGGATCAGATCTTTCTCGACCACATGACCGCTGGCCAGCGCCTGCTCCAGTGGCAGACGTTTCACCTCCTGCAGTCCCGCTTTCATCAGCTGATTCGCGCGATCTTCCACGACTTTCGTGACATTGGTGTCAGCCGGGCCGCCATTCGGTGGGTTGTACTTAATGCCGCCATCTTCCGGTGGGTTGTGTGACGGCGTAATGACGATGCCATCAGCCAGCGCGCCACCCGCTTTGTTGTGCTCAAGAATCGCATTCGAGATCGCAGGGGTCGGCGTATAGCCATTGTCCTGCTGCACAATCACATCGACGCCGTTGGCCGCCAGCACTTCCAGCACCGACAGCATGGCCGGTTCTGACAGCGCATGGGTGTCTTTACCGACGTAGCAGGGTCCGGTAATGCCATTCTTCTTACGCTCTTCGGCAATGGCCTGCGCGATCGCCAGAATGTGCATCTCATTGAAGCTCTGACGCCCTGCGCTGCCGCGATGGCCAGAGGTGCCAAACTTCACCGCATGTTCCGGGTTCGCCACATCGGGCTTCAGGACATAATATTGTGACGTTAACTGTGCAACATTAATCAAATCGCTCTGCTGGGCGGGTTGCCCGGCACGTGGGTGATTGGCCATTGGCGCTGCTCCCTGACGCTTATGTTTTTAGAGGGTGCCGCAAACTTTCTCGGTCAGTTCCGCCGGGAACTGCATCGAGAGCATGATGTGTTCAATCATGCTGCATTTACGACCCGTGTTGGTATTGGTGATAACCCAGTACGGTGTGCCGGGCACATGCTTCGGCTTAGTATGGGTGCCATTCTGTAACAGCGTATGCTCGTCACCTGCAAAGTAGACGCGGGTGCGGCCCTGCAGAGAGGCAGTGGCTTCAGCAAAGGCTGTGGTGTCGAGACGATAGAGCGTTGACAGGACAAGCATAAAGCGATTCACCGCCCGCTTCTGCTCCGCATATTCATCGGAGAGCAGCAGCTCACGCATCGCGCGAACACGATCCTGCGGGCGCGATCCCACAGACACAGGCTGAGACTCTTTCGCTGCATCTTGTGAAACGGCCTGCGCAGGCGAGGCACTGACCGTCTGACCGGCTGTGAACTTCAGCATGCGGCGCAGAATGTCGGATGCGCTTTCACCAATATGTTGCGTGTGGCTGGCGATATACCGGTAGAGCTCTTCGTCAACTTCGATCGTTTTCATCTTATTCCGTACGGTTCTTTCTCATGACAGAACCACCTGTTTCCTGAAAAGCCCTGAGTATAGCCAGGCGATTCAACGGATGTGCGGGTTCTAACATCAGGATTATAAAGTTAAATTCAGGCGGGTTGTTAGTAATCAAACGGTTTACGGGCAAAAGTCAGAATATGTCCTAATGCCGCCGGAACCGGCGCGCCTGAAAAGGTGAAACCATGATAACCTAAGCTCAGGTCTCAAACTTAAGAACTTTGCTATGATTTTGAACGCCCGTCTGCAAACTGAACAATCCTCTGCTGATTCCCTGCCCATTCTGCTTATTCACGGTCTGTTTGGCAGTCTGGATAACCTGGGCCTGCTGGCGCGCGGACTGAAAGATGCCGGTCCGCTGCTGCAGGCCGATGTCCGTAACCATGGACTTTCGCCCCGTTCCGACGAGATGAACTACGCTGTAATGGCGCAGGATATGGTCGACACGCTGGATGCCCATGGCATTGACCGCGTCGCCGTGATCGGTCATTCAATGGGCGGCAAAATCGCCATGACGATGAGCGCATTAATACCAGACCGCATTGAACGACTGGTAATGATCGACATCGCACCGGTGGATTATCAGACCCGCCGCCACGATGACATCTTTGCCGCTATCCGTGCGGTGACAGCCGCGGGCGTCTCTCTGCGCAGCGAGGCGGCGCGCATCATGCGTACGCTGATTGACGAAGAGGGTGTCATCCAGTTCCTGCTGAAGTCGTTTCACGAGGGCGAATGGCGCTTTAACGTGCCGGTGTTGTGGGACAACTACACAACGATTTCTGGCTGGCAGCCGGTGCCCGCGTGGTCGCATCCGGCGCTGTTTATTCGCGGCGGAAACTCCAGCTATCTGGACAATCGCTATCGTGATGCCCTGCTTCAGCAGTTTCCGGCCGCGCAGGCGCACGTCATCGGTGGCGCAGGCCACTGGGTTCATGCGGAAAAACCTGATGCTGTTCTGCGCACGGTTCGCCGATTTTTTGCGCTTTAAAAGCAAACAGATGGCGGTAAAGGTTTAGGATTGGCGTCGGGCGTAAGCGTGAAGTATGATGTCGCGCTAAAATTTTGCCGCAGGTCAGTTTTTCTGCGGCAGCGGCCAATAATTTATAATCTGCGCGGTGAGTATCTGACACCCGCACCCATTCAGTTTTACTAAGCCATGGCAAAAGAACAGACTGACCGTACGACGCTCGATCTCTTTGCTGATGAGCGCCGCCCGGGTCGACCCAAAACCAGTCCGCTTTCGCGTGATGAGCAGTTGCGCATCAACAAGCGTAATCAACTGAAACGCGATAAAGGACGCGGGCTTCGTCGTGTCGAGCTGAAAATGAACAGCGAAGCCGTCGATGCGCTCAATACGCTGGCAGAACAGCGCAACCTCAGCCGCAGCGAACTGATCGAACAGATGCTGCTGGCCCAGCTCAAACTGGATTAACGCGGGCGAATCGCACGCAGGAGCAAATGTCGAGGCTTTAACCGTTCCGCGGGTTTGTCTCGTCTGCTATTATTTGCTGAATTGTGCTTTGGCACACATCTCATCATCAGGATTTAAGAGGTTATTTTACTCATGGCACTCGTAGGCATCTTCTTTGGCAGCGATACCGGCAACACCGAAAACATTGCAAAAATGATCCAGAAACAGCTGGGTAAAGACGTTGCAGAAGTGCATGACATCGCGAAAAGCACAAAAGAAGATCTGGAAGCGTTTGATATCCTGTTGCTGGGTATTCCGACCTGGTATTACGGTGAAGCGCAGTGTGACTGGGATGACTTCTTCCCGACGCTGGAAGAGATCGATTTCAACGGTAAACTGGTTGCGCTGTTCGGCTGCGGCGACCAGGAAGATTATGCAGAGTACTTCTGTGACGCGATGGGTACGATTCGCGACATCATTGAGCCCCATGGTGCGGTCATTGTTGGCCACTGGCCGACCGAAGGCTACCACTTTGAAGCCTCAAAAGGTCTGGCTGATGATAAGCACTTCCTGGGTCTGGCTATTGATGAAGACCGCCAGCCGGAACTGACCAGCCAGCGCGTTGAGCAGTGGGTTAAGCAGATTTTCGATGAGCTGCAGCTGAAAGAGATTCTGGAAGCCTGATCCTGCATGCCTCAATGTGAGCGCCAGCTCACATTGAGGCAATGGAAATTCCTATAGAAATAATAGCCACATTTTTTTAACTTTCTCCGTTTAATCTGTAGAATACCCGCATCGATCTTCCGCGTATTTTCTCAGGCATGAAGATGAAGCGATGGTCAGACAGACTCTGCCAGAATCCTCCCCGGCCCGGTGACGCATCCCCTTTAGCCCACGACGATTCAGGCACGCCCTCTGGTTTTCATTTCATCGCTTCAGCTCTATAATGAGACGCAAATGAGAATAAGCACAGATCGACATTCAGGGCGACAAGCCACAAAAAGTGATATTAGTAACAGGACAAAATCCGCATGACTGACAACAACACCGCATTAAAGAAGGCTGGCCTGAAAGTGACGCTGCCCAGACTGAAAATTCTGGAAGTGCTTCAGGAACCTGAGTGCCATCACGTCAGTGCGGAAGATTTGTACAAACGCCTGATCGACATCGGCGAAGAAATTGGTCTGGCTACCGTCTATCGTGTTCTGAACCAGTTTGATGATGCAGGCATTGTCACGCGCCATAATTTTGAAGGCGGTAAATCTGTCTTCGAACTGACGCAGCAGCATCACCACGATCACCTGATCTGCCTGGATTGCGGCAAGGTTATTGAGTTCAGCGATGAGTCAATCGAAACGCGTCAGCGTGAAATTGCAACCCGCCATGGCATTAAGCTGACCAACCACAGCCTTTATCTCTATGGCCATTGCACAGTGGGCGACTGCCGGGAAAACGAAAACCTGCACGACCAGTAATTCTGGTGTGATTTGAAATAAAAAAACCGGTGAATGCACCGGTTTTTTTTCGTCCGTTCTGTTGCGATATCAGGCGACCAGCGTTTCCTGCAGATAACGCCAGCGCGGAATCGTACTGCTGCAGTCCAGAATGGCCAGTGAGATACGGCTCTGATTATTGCCGTTCAGCATCTGCATCTCGCGATACTGCACCGTGATCTCTTTTTCATGATGCGAAAGGATCACATGCTCGCAGGTGGCGATGCGCATCCCTTCCCGCTGGCCCTGCAACTGCCGGAAAAGATCCTCAACGTCGTTGAGGTTATACTCTTTACCCTTTGGCGTCACCATACGAAATTCGGGATGGAAATAGGACATCAGCAGCTCAAAACTGTCATCTGATCCGGCTGCCTGATTAAAAATACGTTCAATGAGCTGATGTAAAACGACGACACTGTGTCTGGCTTCCTGGGCGAGAGCGTTCATTTTTTTTCCTTCTGTAACCCGCTTTGCGGCCTCTAAAAGCGCATAGCCTACCTGAAAGTCGCTAATTCACACTCTGAAATTGATTAATTTTTTTAAACTCGGATAACTCTCACGGCGGGTACTGACGCAATTCCTCTTAACAAAGCATAAACGTCGGTAATGTTGAAAATCGGAGAAATAAAAAAGGGCGAAAAATCGCCCTTTTACCATTTTATGGGGTCGGTTCCGGAACGTTTTATTCGCCGATTTTTGCCCAGGTATCGCGAAGCCCGACGGTACGGTTAAATACCAGCTGCGACGGCTTAGAGTAAATGCTGTCGGCGCAGAAATACCCTTCGCGTTCGAACTGGAACGGTACACCCGGTTCCGCATCGCGCAGGCCCGGCTCGACGAAGCCATTTTTGATGGTCAGCGACTCAGGGTTGATGACCGCCAGGAAGTCCTCTGCCGCGCCCGGATTTGGCACACTGAACAGACGGTCATACAGGCGGAACTCTGCAGGCTGCGCATGATCCGCAGACACCCAATGAATCACCCCTTTTACCTTGCGGCCATCCGCCGGATCTTTACTCAGCGTATCAACATCGCTGGTGCAGTAGATGCAGGTAATATTACCCGCTTCATCTTTGGCAACGCGCTCAGCACGAATCACATAGGCGTTGCGCAGTCGGACCTCTTTGCCCAGCACCAGACGTTTGTACTGCTTGTTCGCCTCTTCACGAAAATCTGCCCGATCGATCCAGATTTCACGGCTGAACGGTACCTCACGCGTGCCCATCTCCGGCTTACCGGGGTGATTTGGCATGGTGATGTTTTCGTTGTAACCCGCTGGCAGATTCTCGATCACGATTTTAAGTGGATCCAGCACGGCCATGGCGCGTGGTGCGTTCTCGTTGAGATCATCGCGGATGCACGACTCCAGCGATGCCATCTCCACGATGTTATCCTGTTTAGTGACGCCAATGCGGCGGCAGAACTCACGGATAGAGGCTGCGGTATACCCCCGGCGACGCAGACCTGAGACGGTCAGCATACGCGGGTCATCCCAGCCTTCAACATGCTTCTCGGTCACCAGCTGAGTCAGTTTGCGTTTGGACATCACCGCATACTCAAGATTCAGGCGTGAGAACTCATACTGACGGGGATGGACCGGAATAGTAATGTTGTCCAGCACCCAGTCGTAGAGACGACGGTTGTCCTGGAACTCCAGCGTACAGAGCGAGTGAGTAATGCCTTCCAGCGCATCGGAGATGCAATGGGTAAAGTCATACATCGGGTAGATACACCACTTATTACCCGTCTGGTGGTGTTCCGCGAATTTGATACGGTAGAGCACCGGATCGCGCATCACAATGAAGTTTGAAGCCATGTCGATTCTGGCGCGCAGGCAGGCAGTCCCTTCAGCGAACTCACCGTTACGCATCTTTTCAAACAGCGCCAGGTTCTCTTCCACGCTGCGATCGCGATAAGGGCTGTTTTTGCCCGGCTCTTTCAGGGTACCGCGATATTCACGGATCTGGTCCGGACTCAGTTCATCGACGTAAGCGAGCCCTTTAGCGATCAGCTCAACAGCGTAGTGATAAAGCTGATCAAAATAGTCTGATGAGTAACGGACTTCACCACTCCACTCAAAACCCAGCCACTGGACGTCACGCTTAATGGATTCAACGAACTCGATATCTTCTTTGACCGGATTGGTATCGTCAAAACGCAGGTTGCATTGCCCCTGATAATCCTGGGCAATGCCAAAATTCAGACAGATCGATTTCGCATGACCAATATGCAGATAGCCATTGGGCTCTGGCGGAAAACGGGTATGCACGCTGTTGTGCTTACCGCTCGCCAAATCTTCGTCGATGATCTGACGAATAAAGTTAGTTGGGCGGGCTTCAGCCTCACTCATCTCAAAAATCCTCAATACGAATAACGGGTGATTTGTACCACGAAGTAACGGAGTATGATCCACAAAGCGTCTGAGGGAAACAACCGTTTGTTAAGCCTTTAAAACAAAAAAGGCAGGAATCGCTTCCTGCCTGTGACGTTCTGTTGCGGGGATTAACCTTTCACTTCGTAGAGCGGAGTGACACCCGCCACCACCT
Organism: Pantoea sp.; assembly: GCF_032114055.1. Taxonomy (GTDB): domain Bacteria; phylum Pseudomonadota; class Gammaproteobacteria; order Enterobacterales; family Enterobacteriaceae; genus Pantoea. The sequence continues at coordinate 314,604 of NZ_DAMCTB010000005.1, read as the reverse complement.
GCCCCTGAGCCAGCAGCGTCAGACCGGCGAAATCATCGCTGTTGCTGACCACGACCGGACTCATCATTGAGCGTGCGTTGGCGTTAAGGAAATCAAGGTCCATCTCCAGCACAGGCTGACCGGCGACCACACTGGCCCCCTCTTCCACCAGACGGGTAAAGCCTTTGCCGTCCAGCGCAACGGTATCCAGCCCCATGTGCACCACAATCTCCACGCCACTGTCCGTTTCCAGGCAGAAAGCGTGATTGGTATTAAAGATTTTCACCACTGTGCCCGCAATCGGCGCCACGACACGCTTGTCGCTGGGTTTGATCGCCAGACCATCACCTACCGCTTTGCTGGCAAAGGCTTCATCCGGCACGGCTTCCAGCGCCACGACTTCACCAGAGACCGGCGCCAGCAGGGTGGCGATAACCCGCTTCTCACTGTCCGGTACCGCCTGATGCTTAACGTCTGGCCCGGCTGGTGCACTGCCGGCGGCAGCGGCCGCAACCGGCCCTTTGGTCAGGACTTTTTTCATAGCGGACGCGATGCTTTCTGCCTGGGTGCCGACGATGATCTGCACGTTCTGTTTATTGAGACGGATCACGCCAGATGCCCCGAGACGTTTCGCAACACCCTCATTCACCTGGGCGGAATCGTTCACGTTAAGACGCAGACGGGTAATACAGGCGTCGATACCGGTTAAATTCGTCGATCCCCCCACCGCACCGATGTAGCGACGCGCCAGAGATTCCGTTGCCGTTTCACCATTATCCGTGTTGTCGACATTGACGTCATAGCCATCACTTTCGTCACCCGCTACCGCCAGCTCACGGCCCGGCGTCATCAGGTTGAATTTCTTGATGGTAAAGCGGAAAACGACATAGTAGAGGGCGAAGAATACCAGCCCCTGCGGGATCAGCATGTACCAGTGGGTCGCCAGCGGGTTACGGGTCGACAGCACCATATCCACCAGCCCGGCGCTGAAACCAAATCCGGCGATCCAGTGCATGCTGGCAGCAATGAAGACGGAGATTCCGGTCAGCACCGCATGAATCAGATAAAGTACCGGGGCCACGAACATGAAGGAGAACTCCAGCGGTTCGGTGATGCCGGTAAAGAAGGCTGCAAAGGCCGCAGCCAGCATAATACTTCCGACTTTGACACGGTTTTCAGGGCGCGCGCAGTGATAAATAGCCAGCGCGGCACCTGGCAGACCAAACATCATAATCGGGAAGAAGCCCGCCTGATAACGGCCGGTAATGCCGACCGTTGCCGAGCCGTTAGCCAGGGATTGAGCGCCGCCCAGGAATTTAGGGATGTCATTAATCCCCGCGACATCAAACCAGAACACCGAATTCAGGGCGTGATGCAGACCTACCGGAATCAGCAGACGGTTAAAGAAGGCGTAGATACCCGCTCCGGCAGAGCCGAGTTTCTGGATATGTTCACCAAAGCCGACCAGACCATTAAAGATAACCGGCCAGATGTACATCAGGATAAAGGCGACCAGGATCATCAAAAATGAGACCAGGATCGGCACCAGCCGGCGTCCGCTAAAGAAGGAGAGCGCCTTTGGCAGTTCGACATGGCTGAAGCGGTTATAAACCTCTGCTGACAAAATCCCGACCAGAATGCCGACAAACTGGTTATCGATTTTGTTAAAAGCAGCAGGCACCTGATCTAAAGGCATTTTCTGGATCATTGACACCGCTGCGGGTGAGCAGAGCGTAGTGACGACCAGAAAGCCCACAAAGCCAGACAGTGCGGCGGCACCATCTTTGTCTTTTGACATGCCGTAGGCGATACCGATCGCAAACAGCACTGACATGTGGTCAATAATTGCCGAACCGGATTTAATCAGCAACGCGGCCAGTGCATTACCTGCGCCCCAGCTATCAGGGTCAATCCAGTAACCGACCCCCATCAGAATTGCTGCTGCTGGCAGGGTTGCTACCGGCACCATCAGTGCACGCCCCACCTTCTGTAAGTAACCTAGCATAACCCCTTCCCCCTATGGACCTGACTTGTCGCTTTGCGCCGCTTAATGTTGTTATGTCAGCTGCAAAGATCGTTTAACCACTTCATATCACGCTGCGAAGTGTACTGATAAATTAATTCGCCTCGCAAATTAAAACCCCGTTAAGTGTGATTTTTATCACTAAAAAACATTGCATATCCCGTCAACATGTAGTCATGTCCGCGAACTTATTTTATCATTCAAAATATTGAATTCTGCATGCGTCGTCGCGAGAATAAGCCTCCGGTTCGGGCTGACAGATAACGCAACGGCTTAGCACTCCCTTTACTGATTTCAATTGAGGTGAAATATGAGACTGATTCCTTTAGCGACCCCGACTCAGGTAGGCAAATGGGCTGCCCGACACATCGTTAACCGCATCAACGCATTTAACCCGACCGCGGACAGGCCGTTTGTTCTGGGGCTGCCGACTGGCGGTACGCCACTGGAGGCGTACAAACACCTGATCGATATGCACAAAACGGGCCAGGTCAGTTTTAAACATGTCGTCACGTTCAATATGGATGAATATGTTGGCCTGCCAAAAGAGCACCCGGAAAGTTATCACAGCTTCATGTATCGCAACTTCTTCGATCATGTTGATATTCAACCGGAAAATATCAACCTGCTGAATGGTAATGCACCCGATATTGACGCAGAATGTCGCCAGTACGAAGAGAAAATTCGCGCGCTGGGTAAAATACACCTGTTTATGGGCGGTGTCGGCAATGATGGCCATATCGCCTTTAACGAACCGGCTTCGTCGCTGGCTTCCCGCACCCGCATTAAAACGCTGACCCATGACACCCGCGTGGCGAACTCTCGCTTCTTCAACGGCGACGTTGATCAGGTGCCTAAATATGCGCTGACGGTGGGCGTCGGCACGCTGCTGGATGCCGAAGAAGTGATGATTCTGGTGACCGGCCATGTGAAAGCGCAGGCCCTGCAGGCGGCGGTCGAAGGCAACGTCAACCACATGTGGACCATCAGTTGTCTGCAGCTTCACGCAAAATCGGTGGTGGTGTGTGATGAACCCGCCACCATGGAACTGAAAGTGAAAACCGTGAAATATTTCCGCGAAATGGAAGCGGAAAATATGAAAGGCGTGTAACAGAACATTGCCATACCCTGCTGTTACCCTGAGTGACGGCAGGCCTGGACGGGAGAAAAGAGATGTACGCATTAGTAAACGGTCGAATCTACAGCGGCCACGAGGTTCTGGATAATCACGCGATCGTGATTGCTGACGGACGGATTGCGCGCGTCTGCCCGCGCGAGGCGCTCCCGGCCACGGTTGAGCAGCGGGATATGGCAGGTGCGATGATTGCGCCTGGCTTTATCGATCTCCAGCTCAATGGCTGCGGCGGTGTACAGTTTAATGACAGCCTTGAGGCACTCAGCATAGAAACACTGGAAACGATGCAGCGCGCGAATGAGAAGTCCGGCTGCACCAGCTTTTTACCCACGCTCATCACCAGCAGCGACGCCCTGATGAAACGGGCGATTGAAACCATGCGGGCCTATCTGCAGAAACATCAGCATCAGGCGCTGGGCCTGCATCTGGAAGGTCCCTGGCTGAGCAAGGCAAAAAAAGGCACACACGATCCGGCGCTGATTCGCCTGCCCGATGCAGAGATGGTGGACTACCTCTGCGCCAATGCGGACGTCATCACTAAAGTGACTCTGGCGCCCGAGAATGCCGGCAGCGAAGTGATTCGTCAGCTGACCGACGCCGGAATCATTGTTTCAGCTGGCCACTCAAATGCGACCTATGAGGAGGCGAAAGCAGGTTTTTCTGCGGGGATCCGGTTCGCCACGCATCTCTATAATGCGATGCCCGCCTTTGCCGGACGCGAACCGGGCCTGATCGGTGCGCTGTTTGATGCGCCTGATGTATACTGCGGCATCATTGCAGATGGTTTACATGTACATTACGCTAACGTGCGCAATGCAAAGCGCATTAAAGGTGACAAACTGGTGCTGGTAACCGATGCCACCGCACCCGCAGGCGCCGCCATCAGCGAGTTTATTTTTGCAGGCAAAACAATCTACTATCGTGACGGGCTCTGTGTTGACGAGAACGGCACACTGAGCGGTTCTGCCCTGACGATGATAGAAGCCGTACAGAACAGCGTTGAACATGTGGGTATCGCACTGGATGAAGCGTTACGCATGGCAACACTCTACCCGGCACGGGCGATGGGCGTGGAAAGGCAGTTGGGCTCGATCGAAGCAGGAAAAATCGCGAACCTGACTGTGTTTACGCGCGACTTTAAAATCATTAAGACGTTTGTCAACGGAGACGACGTCCTGAGCGAGTAAGCACTGAATGACCACTGGCGGCCAGTCACAAATAGGAAATGTCGATCTTGTTAAGCAACTTAATAGCGCAGCGGTTTATCGGCTGATTGACCAGCAGGGGCCGATATCGCGCATTCAGATTGCCGAATTCAGCCAGCTCGCGCCCGCCAGCGTCACAAAAATTACCCGCCAGTTAATCGAGCGCGGCCTGATCAAAGAGGTAGACCAGCAGGCGTCTACCGGCGGTCGACGCGCCATCTCAATCATTACTGAAACCCGCCATTTTCACACCATCGGCGTCCGGCTCGGACGCTACGATGCGACCCTGACCCTGTTCGATCTGGGCGGTAAATCGCTGGCGCAGGAAGATTATGCTCTGCCGGAACGCACTCAGGAGACGCTGGAACATGCGCTGTTCAACGCTATTGCCAGCTTTACTGAGCAGCACCAGCGGAAAATCCGTGAATTAATCGCGATTTCGGTCATCCTGCCCGGCCTGGTTGATCCGGTAAATGGCGTGATCCGCTACATGCCACATATTGCGGTCAGCCACTGGCCGCTCGTCGCCAGCCTGCAGAAACGGTTTAACGTTACCAGCTTTGTCGGTCACGATATTCGCAGCCTGGCGCTGGCCGAGCACTACTTCGGTGCAAGCCGCGACTGTGCGGACTCGATTCTGGTGCGCTTACATCGCGGCACCGGGGCGGGCATTATTGCCAATGGCCATATTTTTCTCGGCAGCAACGGTAACGTGGGCGAGATCGGCCATATTCAGGTCGATCCCCTCGGCGAGCGCTGCCACTGTGGCAACTTTGGCTGTCTTGAAACGATTGCGGCTAATGGTGCCATTGAGAATCGGGTACGGCATCTGCTGAATCAGGGCTATCCCAGCGTGCTGACGCTGGAAGCGTGCCAGATGGCCCATATCTGCAAAGCGGCCAATCAGGGCGATGCGCTGGCCTGCGAAGTGGTTGAGCACGTTGGCCGCTATCTTGGCAAAGCGATCGCGATTGCCATCAACCTGTTCAATCCACAAAAAGTGGTGCTGGCAGGTGAGATCACCGAGGCTGAAAAAGTGCTGCTGCCCGCCATTGAGGGTTGTATCAACACCCAGGCCCTGGCGGCGTTCCGTAAGAATCTGCCCGTCGTGCGCTCCACCCTCGATCATCGCTCGGCAATTGGCGCGTTTGCGCTGGCTAAACGTGCCATGCTTAACGGCATTCTGCTGCAACATCTTCTGGAAGACTAAGCTCACCCGCTGCTGTGGCGGGCCACATCGGATCTGACTATGACCATTAAAAGCGTAATTTGTGATATCGATGGCGTGCTGATGCACGACAACACGGCCGTTCCCGGCGCACAGGAGTTTTTACAGCGTATTCTGGCCAAAGAGATGCCGCTGGTGGTGCTGACGAACTATCCCTCGCAAACCGAGCAGGATTTAGCGAATCGTTTTGCTTCGGCGGGCGTCGACGTGCCGGAATCCGTTTTCTACACCTCCGCTATGGCTACCGCCGACTTCCTGCGCCGTCAGGAGGGCAAAAAGGCCTATGTGATTGGTGAAGGTGCGCTGATTCATGAACTCTATAAAGCCGGCTTTACCATTACCGATGTGAATCCCGATTTTGTGATTGTGGGCGAAACGCGCTCGTTCAACTGGGACATGATGCATAAAGCGGCCTTTTTTGTGGCCAGCGGCGCCCGCTTTATCGCCACCAACCCGGACACCCACGCGCGCGGGTTTATCCCCGCCTGTGGCGCACTTTGTGCGGGTATCGAGAAAATATCGGGCCGCAGCCCGTTCGTGGTCGGCAAACCCAGCCCCTATATCATGCGCGCCGCGCTGAACAAAATGCAGGCCCACTCCGAAGAGACGGTCATCGTCGGGGACAATCTGCGCACGGATATTCTCGCCGGGTTCCAGGCCGGTCTGGAGACGGTACTGGTGCTGTCAGGCGTCTCGACGCTGAGCGATATTGACGCCATGCCGTTCCGGCCGGACTGGATCTACCCTTCTGTCGCCGATATTGACCTGTTCTGATTCCTTTTACTTATGGCGCATCTGATTGTGATGTGATGCGTCTCCCCTTTTTCTCCTTTTCTGCCCCCTTTTTCCGCCTGTTTTTTGCGCAAAAAATGCCAGCACACTGACGATTCGATAATAAAAAAGGCATTTAATTATGGTTTATTCAAATTTTGCGCCATGCTAACAATATTTTTATCAGTAAATCACGATTCCTCTTGCATTGATCACACCAAATAGCGCATTTTCTTATGTATCACGCAGCGTCAGGCTGCCGGACAAACGGTAAAAGATAACATCGCCGTAAGGCGAGATCAGGAGTCAGTTATGTGTTCAATCTTTGGTGTGCTGGATCTGAAAAGCGATCCTGTTGAGCTGCGCAAGAAAGCGCTGGAGTGTTCACGCTTAATGCGTCATCGCGGCCCGGACTGGTCAGGCGTCTACGCCGATGACCATGCTATTCTGGCGCATGAACGTCTCTCAATTGTTGACGTTAACAACGGCGCACAGCCGCTCTATAACGCTGACCACACCCACGTACTGGCGGTTAACGGTGAGATCTACAACCATCAGGCGCTGCGCGCAGAACTCAGCGATCGCTACGCGTTCCAGACCGGTTCTGACTGTGAAGTGATCCTGGCGCTTTATCAGGAAAAAGGTGTCGATTTCCTCGACGAGCTGGAAGGCATGTTCGCTTTTATCCTCTATGACAGCGTGAAACAGACCTATCTGATTGGTCGCGACCATATCGGCATCATTCCGCTCTATATGGGCAACGATGAGCACGGCAACCTCTATGTCGCGTCAGAGATGAAAGCCCTGGTGCCGGTCTGCCGTTCCATCAAAGAGTTTCCGCCGGGAAGCTACCTCTCCAGCACCGATGGCGAAATCCGTCGTTACTGGCAGCGTGACTGGATGGAATACAAAAACGTTGAGCACAACACCACCGACGCCGCCGGTCTGAAACATGCGCTGGAAGAGTCGGTGAAGAGCCACCTGATGTCCGATGTGCCTTACGGCGTACTGCTGTCGGGCGGTCTGGACTCCTCGATCATCTCTGCCGTGACCAAGCGTTTCGCCGCTAAGCGCGTTGAAGATCAGGATAAAAGTGATGCGTGGTGGCCTCAGCTGCACTCTTTCGCGGTCGGACTGGAAGGTTCACCCGATCTGAAAGCGGCGAAATCTGTGGCGGAGCATCTGGGCACCGTTCACCATGAAATTCATTTCACCGTTCAGGAAGGTCTGGATGCGATTCGCGATGTGATCTACCACATCGAGACCTATGACGTCACCACCATCCGGGCATCGACACCGATGTACCTGATGTCACGTAAGATCAAGGCGATGGGCATCAAGATGGTGCTGTCGGGCGAAGGCGCAGACGAAGTATTTGGTGGCTATCTCTACTTCCATAAAGCGCCGAATGCCAAAGAGTTTCACGAAGAAAACGTGCGCAAACTGCAGGCGCTGCACATGTTTGACTGCGCCCGTGCCAACAAGGCGATGTCCGCCTGGGGTGTGGAAGCGCGCGTGCCGTTCCTGGATAAAAAATTCCTGGATGTGGCGATGCGTATCAACCCGGCCGATAAGATGTGCGGCAGCAACGGCAAAATGGAGAAGCACATTCTGCGTGAATGTTTCTCCTCTTATCTGCCAGAGAGCGTGGCGTGGCGACAGAAAGAGCAGTTCTCGGATGGCGTGGGCTACAGCTGGATCGACTCCCTGAAAGAAGTGGCCGCGAAGCAAATCAGCGACCAGCAGCTGGCGACCGCCCATTTCCGCTTCCCGTTCAACACGCCGGGTTCGAAAGAAGCCTATCTCTACCGTGAGATTTTCGAAGAGCTGTTCCCGTTAGCCAGCGCGGCAGAGTGTGTACCGGGCGGCCCATCGGTGGCCTGTTCGTCTGCTAAAGCGATTGAATGGGACGAAGCGTTTAAAAACATGGATGACCCATCAGGCCGTGCGGTCGGTGTGCATCAGTCCGCCTATAAATAAGCAAACAGAAAGACGTCAGAATGGGCCCGCTGCGGCCCATTTTTTTTGACGATCGGCATTGTATTCACTGGAAAATTGCCGAATAAACACCCAGGCTGGTTATAAGCCAGTCAAACAGCGATTATCTGGCAAAAATCGTTAAAAAAATGGTTGACGCTGTCAGGTCAACTCCGCATAATGCGCCCCGCAACGCCGATGAAGGTAACGCGAAAAAAAGATGGCTACGTAGCTCAGCTGGTTAGAGCACAGCACTCATAATGCTGGGGTCACAGG
>NZ_DAMCTB010000005.1:305830-305910 GCF_032114055.1 Pantoea sp. | reverse complement strand
AGCACAGCACTCATAATGCTGGGGTCACAGGTTCGATTCCCGTCGTAGCCACCATATAATTGGGGTGTCGCCAAGCGGTA
>NZ_DAMCTB010000005.1:61490-305730 GCF_032114055.1 Pantoea sp. | reverse complement strand
AGGCACTGGTTTCTGATACCAGCATTCCGGGGTTCGAATCCCTGCACCCCAGCCATACAAAGACAATTTGATTAACACCTATTGGGGTGTCGCCAAGCGGTAAGGCACTGGTTTCTGATACCAGCATTCCGGGGTTCGAATCCCTGCACCCCAGCCAAATTGCACAACATAGCCCGCTTTTGCGGGCTTTGTTGTTTTTGTGCCTTTGAGAACTGATCTCTGATTCAGGCCCGCCCTGCGGCGAGCCTGAGCCCGCCTTACAATCCCAGCGCGTAACGCAATACCTGCCGTTTCAGCACGCCAGAGTGTTCTGCCGCGATCAGTCCGAGGTTCCGCGCAAACCGCAGCGGCGCAAGCTGGTTACTGAAGGCAAAGTAAAACAGATCCATTCCCCCCTGCATCAGCATATTGTCTTTACGTCGCTGGCGGTGATAGCGCTGCAGCACCCGTTCGGCGGCCCAGTCCTCCGCCCTGCTGCGTGCGCTGACCAGCACATCAATCAGGGCATCAACATCACGGTAGCCCAGGTTCACGCCCTGTCCGGCCAGCGGGTTGATGGTATGGGCCGCATCACCGACCAGCGCCAGGCCTGGCAGGACATACTGTGAAGCATGCCGCCGTACCAGTGGAAAGCCTCCCGCCGCATGCGCTTTGAAGCGCCCCAGCCGCGCCGGGAAATGCGTGACAATCTCTTTTTCCAGCTGGGCCAGCGGCATCGCCTGCAGCTGACGGACTCTGGCAGGCGCGTCATACCAGACCAGCGAGGCCCGGTTGTCATACAGCGGCAAAAAGGCGCGCGGCCCCTGAGGCGTAAAGTGCTGCCAGGTGGCGTCGCCTGCCGGGTGTTCGCAGGTCACGCTGATCAGCAGGCAGGACTGCGCGTAGCTCCAGCCATGAATGCCGATGCCGGCCATCTGGCGAACCTGAGAGTTTGCCCCATCGGCGCCGACCACCAGACGGGTATGCAGCACCACGTTATCGCTGAGATCCAGCCGCCAGCCGCCATTTTCAGGCTGCAGGTTTTCCAGCGTAGTCGGGCAGTAGCAGGTCACGCCCAGCGACTGCATCTCTTCCCATAGCGCCCGCTGGAGCACACTGTTCTCCACCATAAAGCCCAGCTCGGGCAGTCCCAGCGAGGCTGCATCAAAACTCACCTGCGCCGTCTGCCACTCCCAGGTTTCCAGTTTGCGATAGGGCGCACTGCGCATCGCCTCAACCCGGGACCAGATGTTAAGTTGCTTCAGTAGCGCCACCGAAGCCGAGCCAATCGCCGAAATTCGCAGATCGGCATCGCTCTCTGGATCGAAAGGGGCGGGTTCGGCCCGTTCAACCACTGCCACGCGAAAATGTTGCTGTGTCAGTCCACAGGCCAGCGCGGCACCGACCATGCCACCGCCGACAATCACCACATCAAACTGATTATCCTGCATTGCTAATGTCCCTCTCTTAAGCCCGACCGCCAGCGCAATACGGGTCTGAATAAAGCAAAGTGTACCGGAAAACCCGAGTGCTGGCAGAAAAGCCCTTGGGCTGGTCACCACAGCATCAAAGCATTACAATGTGCGCCCCGCACTTCACTGCACTGAATCAATGGCTAGCGCGATGACAAAAAAACTGCATATCAAAACCTGGGGATGTCAGATGAATGAATATGATTCATCCAAGATGTCTGATCTGCTGAACAGTACGCACGGCTATACGCTGACCGAGGTCCCTGAAGAGGCGGATATTCTGCTGCTCAACACCTGCTCTATTCGCGAGAAGGCGCAGGAAAAAGTGTTCCACCTGCTGGGACGCTGGCGAAAACTGAAAGAGCGTAACCCGGATGTGATTATCGGTGTAGGCGGCTGCGTTGCCTCACAGGAGGGCGACCACATCCGCCAGCGTGCGCCCTGCGTGGATATTGTGTTTGGTCCACAGACTCTCCACCGCCTGCCGGAAATGATCAACACCGTGCGTGGCAGCAAAAGCCCGGTGGTGGATATCAGCTTCCCGGAAATCGAAAAATTTGACCGTCTGCCGGAGCCACGGGCGGAAGGCCCGACCGCCTTCGTATCAATCATGGAAGGCTGCAACAAATATTGTACGTTCTGCGTGGTGCCCTACACCCGTGGCGAAGAGGTGAGCCGTCCCAGCGACGATATTCTGCTGGAGATTGCGCAGCTGGCGGCGCAGGGTGTACGCGAAGTTAACCTGTTAGGTCAGAACGTCAACGCTTATCGCGGCGCCACCTTTGATGGGGAGATCTGTACCTTCGCAGAACTGCTGCGTCTGGTCGCCGCGATTGACGGTATCGACCGTATTCGTTTCACCACCAGCCACCCGATTGAGTTCACCGATGACATTATTGATGTTTATCGTGATACGCCGGAACTGGTGAGCTTCCTGCATCTGCCGGTGCAGAGTGGTTCAGACCGCATTCTGACGCTGATGAAGCGTGCACATACCGCGCTGGAGTATAAGGCGATAATCCGCAAGCTGCGCGCGGCGCGGCCGGATATTGAGATCAGCTCCGACTTCATCATCGGTTTCCCGGGTGAAACCCAGCAGGATTTTGAGCAGACCATGAAGCTTATCGGCGAGATTAATTTCGACGTCAGCTTCAGCTTTGTTTACTCGGCCCGTCCCGGCACGCCAGCCGCTGACCTGCCGGATGATGTCAGCGAAGAAGAGAAAAAGCAGCGTCTGTGGATCCTGCAGGAGCGAATCAACCAGCAGGCGCAGGCGATCAGTCGCCGTATGCTCGGCACCGTGCAGCGTATTCTGGTGGAAGGCATCTCCCGCAAGAACGTTATGGAAGTCTCCGGCCGCACCGAAAACAACCGCGTGGTCAACTTTGAAGGCTCGCCTGAGATGATCGGCCGTTTTGTGGATGTGGAGATTGTTGATGTCTACACCAACTCCCTGCGCGGCCGGCTGGTCAGAACCGAAGAGGAGATGGGACTGCGCATGGCACAGAGCCCGGCGTCGGTAATTGCCCGTACCCGCAAAGAAAACGACATCGGCGTCGCCCTCTTCCAGCCGTGATACCGGCTTTACTGTGCGGCAGCGCGCATCGCGTTGCCGCCAGTTTCACTCTGCACCACTTGGTTTCCGGACGTGTTGCCCAAATATCTCTCCTTAAGCTTGCGCCCCGGCGTTACGGCATAAATAATTTCGTTATGGTGCATCCGGTTAAGACCCGCGATGCGTCAGACTCATCCCCTAACTGGCCCTGAGGGACCCAAAGGATTCGTTTGAATATCGAAACTCGTGAAATCGCCCTTGAACCGGCTGATAACCGTCGTCTGATGAGCCTGTGCGGGCCTTTTGACGACAATGTGAAACAGCTTGAGCGTCGTCTGGGTATTGAAATCAACCGTCGCGACAATGTCTTTAAGCTGGTGGGACGTGTGCTCAGCGTCAATGCCGCAGCCGATATTCTGAAAACCCTGTATGTCGACACTGCCCCTGTGCGCGGTGAAATCCCGGATATCGAGCCTGACCAGATTCATCTGGCAATCAAAGAGAGCCGTGTGCTGGAGCAGACCGCCGAGAGCGTGCCGGAGTACGGTAAAGCGGTCAACATTAAGACCAAACGCGGCGTGATAAAGCCACGCACGCCGAATCAGGCTCAGTACATTGCGAATGTGCTCGACCACGACATTACCTTCGGCGTTGGCCCGGCGGGGACCGGTAAAACCTATCTGGCGGTTGCAGCGGCCGTGGACGCGCTGGAACGTCAGGAGATCCGCCGTATTTTGCTGACCCGTCCTGCAGTCGAGGCGGGCGAAAAGCTCGGCTTCCTGCCGGGCGATCTGAGTCAGAAGGTCGATCCCTATCTGCGTCCGCTCTACGATGCGCTGTTTGAAATGCTGGGCTTCGAGCGGGTCGAGAAGCTGATGGAGCGCAACGTTATTGAAGTGGCGCCGCTGGCCTATATGCGCGGCCGTACGCTGAACGACGCGTTCATCATCCTCGATGAGAGCCAGAACACCACTATCGAGCAGATGAAGATGTTCCTGACGCGTATTGGCTTTAACTCCAAAGCGGTCATCACTGGCGACGTCACCCAGATTGACCTGCCGCGTCACGTTAAATCGGGGCTGCGACACGCTATTGAGGTGCTGGCGGACGTTGAAGAGATCAGCTTCAACTTCTTCCATAGTGAAGACGTGGTGCGTCACCCGGTCGTTGCCCGCATAGTCAACGCCTATGAAGCCTGGGAAGCGGCCGATCAGACCCGCCGTGATCAGCAGGCCGAAGAACGTAAACGCGAAGCGCTGGCGGCACAGAGCGCCCCGCAGGAGAACAAATGAGCGAGGTCATTCTCGACCTGCAGGTCGCCTGTGAAAACAGCGCTGACCTGCCAGATGAAAGCCAGTTTCACCGCTGGCTGACCGCGGCTGTCACCCCTTTCCAGCCCGAAAGCGAAGTAACCGTGCGTCTGGTGGATGAAGCGGAAAGCCATGAACTGAACCTGACTTACCGTGGCAAAGATAAACCGACTAACGTCCTCTCTTTCCCGTTTGAAGCACCGCCCGGGGTTGAGCTGCCTCTGCTGGGCGACCTGATCATCTGCCGACAGGTCGTGGAGCAGGAAGCTGCCGAACAGGGTAAGCACGTCGAAGCCCACTGGGCGCACATGGTGGTACACGGCACGCTGCATCTGCTGGGTTACGACCATATCGACGACGACGAAGCCGACGAGATGGAAGGCCTGGAGACCGAGATAATGCTTGCTCTCGGTTATCCTGATCCGTACATTTCGGAGAAAGACGACGCCTGAGTACTGAACACAGGCCATCCGGCTGTCGGTCCCGGTGACTGACAGCCCCCTTTCCTCACCAGAGAGATCTTTAAAAACCGCCATGAGCGACGACCATTCTCAAAACAGCGATGCACCCAGTAGTAAAAAGGGATTTTTTTCCCTGTTGATTAACCAGCTTTTTCACGGTGAACCCAAAAACCGTGATGAGCTACTGGAGCTGATCCGCGACTCAAATCATAAAGAGCTGATTGACCAGGACACCCGCGATATGCTCGAAGGGGTACTGGATATTGCGGAGCAGCGTGTGCGTGACATCATGATCCCGCGCTCGCAGATGATTACCCTGAAACGGAATCAGAATCTCGAAGAGTGCCTGGAGGTCATTATCGACTCCGCTCACTCCCGCTTCCCAGTGATCAGTGAAGATAAAGATCATGTGGAAGGGATTCTGATGGCAAAAGATCTGCTGCCGTTTATGAGCAGCGAGTCTGAGCCTTTCAGCATTGAAAAAGTGCTGCGTCCCGCCGTCGTGGTGCCGGAAAGTAAGCGTGTTGATCGGATGCTGAAAGAGTTTCGTTCACAGCGTTACCACATGGCAATCGTGATTGATGAGTTTGGCGGTGTCTCCGGTCTGGTGACCATCGAAGACATCCTGGAGCTGATTGTCGGTGAAATCGAAGATGAGTATGACGATGAAGAAGATCGTGATATCCGCCAGCTCAACCGCCACACCTTCACAGTGCGCGCCCTGACCGCCATTGAAGATTTCAATGAGGTGTTCGGCACGCAGTTCAGTGATGATGAGGTCGACACCATTGGTGGTCTGGTGATGCAGGGCTTCGGCCATCTGCCCGCTCGCGGTGAAAACATCGAGATTGAGGGGTACCAGTTCAAGGTGGCGATGGCGGACAGCCGCCGTATCATCCAGGTGCACGTGACTATTCCGGAAAATTCGCCACAACCTCAACTGGAAGACGAATAAGTCTATGGCTTTAGCCTCACTCTACCTGCGCCAGCGGGTTCGCCTGCTGCTGGCTGTATTAACGGGTGCCGCAGGCACCCTTGCCTTCTCCCCCTATGATTTCTGGCCCGCCGCCCTGCTTTCGCTGTGCGGGTTGCAGCTGCTGACCCTGAACCGTTCCAGTCCGCAGGCCACGGCCATCGGCTTTTTCTGGGGCGTGGGACTGTTCGGCACCGGCATCAACTGGGTCTATGTCAGTGTCGCCACCTTCGGCGGCATGCCCGGGCCGGTTAATGTCTTTATCGTGGCGCTGCTGGCGGCCTATCTGTCCCTCTATCCGGCGCTGTTTGCCGGCATCCTGAACCGCCTGTGGCCGCGCACGACGCTGTGGCGTCTGGCGCTGGCGGCACCGGCACTGTGGCAGATCACCGAGTTCCTGCGCGGCTGGGTGCTGACCGGCTTTCCGTGGCTGCAGTTTGGTTACAGTCAGATCGACGGTCCGCTAAAAGGCCTCGCGCCGCTGGCGGGGGTAGAGACCCTGACGTTTCTGCTGATGGTGGTCGCGGGCCTGCTGGCGTATGCCCTGCAGCAGCGCAACCTCAGAAGTCTGGTCGCCGCGCTGCTGCTGCTGGCGCTGCCGTGGCCGTTACGCTACATCCAGTGGGTTCAGCCGCTACCCGGACGTGCTGTCGAGGTGGCGCTGGTGCAGGGCAATATCCCGCAATCGATGAAGTGGGACCCGCAGCAGCTGCGCAATACTCTGCAGATTTATACGGGTCTGAGCCAGCCACTGATTGGCAAAGCGCCAATGATCATCTGGCCAGAGTCGGCAATTACCGATCTGGAGAGCAATCAGCAGCCGTTTCTGCGTTCGCTGGATGACGACCTGCGCGCGGGCGGCAGTTCGCTGGTCACGGGTATTGTCGATTCCCGGCTGGAGCAGAACCGTTATCACGATTACAACACCGTTATCGTGCTGGGCAGTAAGACGCCTTATAACTACTTCAGCGACAATCGTTACCAGAAAAACCATCTGGTGCCATTTGGCGAATTTGTGCCGCTGGCCGATCTGCTGCGTCCGCTAGCCCCGTTCTTTGATCTGCCGATGTCCGCCTTCAGTCGGGGTAACTATCTTCAGCCACAGCTTCGCGTTGCAGGCTATAACCTGACCAGCGCTATCTGTTATGAGATCGTACTGGGTGAACAGGTCCGGGCTAACTTCCGGCCTGACACCAGCTTCCTGCTGACCGTCTCAAACGATGCCTGGTTTGGTCATTCAATCGGCCCGTGGCAGCACTACCAGATGGCAAGAATGCGGGCGCTGGAACTGGGTCGTCCGCTATTACGCAGCACCAACAACGGTGTAACCGCGGTAGTCAACGCGCAGGGCGATACTGAGGCAATGCTGCCACAGTTCACCCGCGACGTGCTGACCCGTAAGGTTACGCCAACCGAAGGCGTAACCCCCTATGCGCGCGCGGGACTCTGGCCGGTATGGTCACTGACGCTGCTGGCGGCGCTGGTTGCCCTGCTGCGCAGGCGCCGCTAACGGGTCAGATTCGAAGCCGGCTGTGCAATGCAGCCGGCGAAGCCCATCTCATCAGCGCGGAAAAGGTAATAACGGCTATCCCTGACATACCTGTCCGGCGCATTACGCTTCTTATCCCTGGCAAACCTTTCCCGCGCATTACGCTTCTTATCTCTGAGGTGCGCCCGCTGCCGGACCAATGCGTTGCGGTGTTCAAAAACGCGTCCGCCGCTGTTGTCCATAGCACGAAGCACTTTTCCTCTCTGCCCGTGCCCCCTGCGCAGCATCAGCACCAGCAACGGCGTAACGGCTGTGGTTAACGCGCAGGGCGATACCGAGGGGATGCCTGCCGCAGTTCACCCGCGACGTGCTGACCCGCAAGGTGACGCCAACCGAGGGCGTAACCCTCCTATGCGCGTGCGGGACTCTGCTGCGCGTTCAACCCCCGGCCCTGCAGCCAGATTCATCCCTACCGGGCTTACCTGTTTGTGAGGCACCGCTTTTTTACTTCCCGATATATCCTGCTTTTCCGACCGCAGACTCTGCTGTCTTTTCCGGGCTGCATCGCTTTCTGGCACGATGATTGCTAAATATTTCACTGTTTTTCGCTATACGGCGGATGGCAGGCACTGACGCCTGACCGGTTGCACCAATACAGTCATATCTGCTGCACCCTTAACGGGCAGTAAGAGAAAAATGCCTTTTTTTGGTGCGAATGACCTCGCAAAAAAGAAACTTTTTTGTTTCATTGCGTTAACAATCCGTTATGTTAATACCTCATCTGCGGCGATTAAAACCGCGCTATGAGCAGAAGTGCAGCAAAACAGACACAACATCATAATCAGCGCAGGTTATAACCTGTGCCTTTTCCATACTAAGGAGTTGGAACATGCAACTACGCAAAGTGGCATTATCTCTTCTGCTGATCGGCGCAGCGGCGGGAGCGGCCCAGGCGGAAGATCTCAGCGGCACTCTGAAGAAGATCAATGACAATGGTGTCATTGTGGTCGGGCATCGCGAATCATCAGTTCCCTTCTCTTATTATGACAACCAGCAAAAAGTCGTCGGCTATTCGCAGGCTTACTCCAACGCGATCGTGGACGCCATCAAAGCGAAGCTGAATAAGCCTGACCTGCAGGTCAAGATGATCCCGATTACCTCGCAGAACCGTATTCCGCTGCTGCAAAACGGCACCTACGATTTTGAGTGTGGTTCGACAACGAATAACCTCGAGCGCCAGAAACAGGCCGCCTTCTCTGACACCATCTTTGTCATCGGCACCCGTCTGCTGGTGAAGAAAGGGGGCCCGATCAAAGATTTCGCTGATCTGAAAGGCAAAACTGTGGTCGTGACGTCCGGCACCACGTCTGAAGTGCTGCTGCACAAACTGAATGATGAGCAGAAAATGGATATGCGCATTATCAGCGCAAAAGACCACGGTGACTCATTCCGTACGCTGGAAACCGGTCGTGCCGTGGCCTTTATGATGGATGATGCCCTGCTGGCCGGCGAACGCGCCAAAGCCAAAAAGCCGGACAACTGGGAGATCGTGGGTACGCCACAGTCGAAAGAAGCTTATGGCTGCATGCTGCGTAAAGACGATCCACAGTTTAAAACGCTGGTAGATGAAACTATCGCTAAAGCGCAGACTTCCGGCCAGGCTGAAAAATGGTTCGATACCTGGTTTAAGCAGCCGATTCCGCCTAAGAACCTGAACATGAACTTTGAACTGTCTGACGACATGAAAGCCCTGTTCAAAACGCCAAATGACAAGGCACTGAATTAACAAAAAAAATACTCAATGGATTTCAGATTGCCTGCAGGCCGGCGCATGAATCCCGACGCGTGACCCAGGTCATTGCGTCGGATGAGTGAACCCGGCCAGACGCAGCCTGAAAGACAACGGGTATAACAAGGGTGGCCTGGCTGCCCTCTCGATTGCTGAAACCACGGCATGGACAGACAGACTGATTCGGGTCGTTCCCCTGAATCAGGTAATAAAACGCCGTTCATCAATCTTCAGGGTAGCTTAGCTACCCTTTTTTTCCGGAGCTCGTTATGGGTATCGATTGGAACTGGGGCATTTTCCTCGAACAGGCCCCGTTCGGTAATACGACCTACCTTGGCTGGCTGTGGTCCGGTTTTCAGGTGACGATTGCGGTCTCCTGCTGTGCCTGGATTATCGCCTTCTGCGTAGGTTCATTTTTTGGCATTCTTCGCACGGTGCCAAATCGCCTGCTTTCCACCATTGGCACCTGCTATGTGGAACTGTTTCGTAACATCCCGCTGATCGTCCAGTTCTTCTTCTGGTATCTGGTCGCGCCCGAGCTGGTGGGCGAAAAGCTGGGCATGTGGTTTAAGTCTGAGCTGGACCCCAATATTCAGTTCTTCCTCTCCTCAATGATCTGCCTGGGTCTGTTTACCGCTGCCCGCGTCTGCGAGCAGGTGCGCGCAGCCATTCAGTCACTGCCTGCGGGTCAGAAGAATGCCGGGCTGGCGATGGGCTTAACCCTGCCACAGACCTATCGCTATGTGCTGCTGCCGAATGCCTATCGCGTGATTGTGCCGCCGATGACGTCGGAGATGCTCAACCTGGTGAAGAACTCCGCGATCGCCTCCACCATTGGTCTGGTCGATATGGCGGCGCAGGCGGGCAAACTGCTCGACTACTCTGCTCACGCTTATGAGTCCTTTACTGCCATAACGCTGGCCTATATCGCCATCAACCTGGTGATTATGTTCTTAATGAGTCTGGTCGAACGCAAAGTCCGGCTGCCAGGCAATGCGGGAGGCAAGTGATGTACGAGTTTGACTGGAGTTCCATTGCACCCAGCATGCCCTATCTGCTTAACGGCCTGGTGATCACCTTTAAGATCACCCTTACCGCCGTGGTATTCGGCATTCTGTGGGGCACCCTGCTGGCGGTGATGCGTCTGTCGAGCATCAAGCCCGTCAGCTGGTTCGCTAAAATTTATGTCAACCTGTTCCGCTCGGTACCGCTGGTGATGGTGCTGCTGTGGTTCTATCTGGTGGTGCCGAGCTTTCTGCAGCAGGTGCTGGGGCTGTCGCCGAAGACTGATATCCGCCTGATTTCCGCTATGGTCGCTTTCTCGCTGTTTGAAGCCGCCTACTACTCGGAAATTATCCGTGCGGGCATCATCAGTATCTCGCGTGGACAGGGTAACGCGGCGCTGGCGCTGGGCATGACGCCCTGGCAGTCGATGCGACTGATCATTCTGCCGCAGGCGTTCCGCGCCATGGTTCCACTGTTACTGACTCAGGGTATCGTTCTGTTCCAGGATACCTCACTGGTCTATGTCTTAAGCCTGGCCGACTTCTTCCGCACCGCGTCGACTATCGGTGAGCGCGACGGAACCCAGGTTGAAATGGTTCTGTTTGCCGGTCTGGTCTACTTCGTTATCAGCCTGAGTGCCTCGTTGCTGGTCAGCTATCTCAAAAGAAAAAGGACGGTTTAAATGATTAGCCTGAAAAACGTTTCTAAGTGGTATGGTCACTTTCAGGTGCTGACCGACTGCTCAACCGAGGTCAAAACCGGTGAAGTGGTGGTGGTATGCGGACCGTCTGGTTCCGGTAAGTCAACGCTGATTAAAACGGTGAACGGCCTTGAGCCGATTCAGCAGGGTGTGATTGCCGTCAACGGCACCGAGGTGAACAATAAAAAAACCAATCTGGCGCAGCTTCGCAGCCAGGTTGGCATGGTTTTCCAGCACTTCGAGCTGTTCCCGCATCTAAGCATTATCAATAATCTGGTGCTGGCGCAGGTAAAAGTGCTGAAGCGCGATAAGGCGGCCGCGCGTGATAAAGGGCTGAAACTGCTGAAGCGCGTAGGTCTGGCGGCGCATGCGGAGAAGTTTCCTGGACAGCTTTCAGGCGGTCAGCAGCAGCGTGTAGCGATTGCGCGTGCGCTCTGTATGGATCCCATCGCGATGCTGTTCGATGAGCCGACTTCAGCACTGGATCCGGAGATGATCAATGAAGTGCTGGATGTCATGGTTGAGCTCGCACAGGAAGGCATGACGATGATGGTGGTAACACATGAGATGGGCTTCGCCCGCAAAGTGGCTAACCGCGTCATTTTCATGGACGAGGGGAAAATTATCGAAGACACCAACAAGGATGACTTCTTTAATCACCCGCAGTCTGACCGCGCGAAAGAGTTCCTCGCTAAAATCCTGCACTAATCCAGGTAACAGGCGGGTCACACGATGTGACCCGCTTCTTTTCGTTCACCCAATCCTGTCAGGGTTCAAACGGCTGACGCTGGAACTGATCGTGGCCGCACTCCGGACAGCGTGACAGGGTTTCTGGCGTGTAGATAGCGCGGGTAAACTGGCACTTTTCGCACACCAGATTGCCCAGCCCGACTACCTCGCCACTCTGATAAACGCCGTGGTGATGCAAATCCTGAAAAACCTCGCGCCACTCCAGCTGACTTTTATCGGTAATATCCGCCAGCTCTTTCCAGACGCTTTCGCGGACAATACGCATAAACAGCGAATCCGCCACCGGCTCTTCGACATCGCTATAACTGCGTGCAAACTCCCCCAGGTCACGGCGTACGGAACGCAGCGCCTGATCAATTTCCTCTTCTGTTAACGCTTCACGCGCCAGCAGCTGGCGTCGCCGTTCGGCAATCAGCTCATCAAGGTTACGGTCGCCCTGACGAAGACGTTCGGTCAACACGGCCAACGACTCGCGATACTCCTGAGCCACGTTATTCATTTTATTCTCCTTTATGCAGACCCTCGCTGAAGTAAGTTTAGTCGCAATGCGGCGGTTGCCGCGTCGTCTGTACAGTGAATTACAAAAGAGTGAGAGCGCTGACGCTTTCCGCAGAAATCGTCGCAGCCAAAGTGGGAAGTGTTGTTGAGATGCGGCCTTATGGGTATGCTATGCGGATCTTAGAGCCAGAAAAATGTTATTCACAAAGGACCACAGGCAGCCATGCAAGAGCAATACCGCCCGGAAGAAATTGAATCCCGTGTGCAGCAGCACTGGGATGAAAACGAAACGTTTAAAGTGACTGAGCAGGAAGGGAAAGAGAAGTATTACTGCCTCTCCATGCTGCCCTATCCTTCTGGCCGCCTGCACATGGGTCACGTTCGTAACTACACTATCGGCGACGTAATCGCGCGTTATCAGCGCATGCTCGGCAAAAACGTACTTCAGCCTATTGGCTGGGATGCATTTGGCCTGCCTGCCGAGGGCGCGGCGGTTAAAAACAACACTGCGCCGGCGCCATGGACCTACGACAACATCGCCTACATGAAGAACCAGCTCAAACTGCTGGGCTTTGGCTATGACTGGAGTCGTGAACTGGCGACCTGCCAGCCAGAGTACTATCGCTGGGAGCAGTGGTTCTTTGCCAGACTCTATGAAAAAGGCCTGGTCTATAAAAAAACCTCCGCCGTGAACTGGTGCCCGAACGATCAGACGGTACTGGCGAACGAGCAGGTCATCGATGGCTGCTGCTGGCGCTGCGACAGCAAAGTTGAACGCAAAGAGATCCCACAGTGGTTTATCAAAATCACCGATTACGCGGAAGAGCTGCTGAACGATCTGGATACGCTGGAAGAGTGGCCTGAACAGGTTAAAACCATGCAGCGTAACTGGATCGGCCGCTCCGAAGGCGTCGAGATCACCTTCGACGTCGCCCACAGCGAAGAGCAGGTCACTGTCTATACCACCCGTCCGGACACTTTTATCGGTGCGACCTATGTGGCCGTAGCTGCCGGTCACCCGCTGGCGACCCAGGCATCGGTGAACAACCCTGCGCTGGCTGACTTTATTGCTGAATGCCGCAATACCAAAGTGGCCGAAGCCGATATGGCCACCATGGAGAAGAAAGGCATGGCCACCGGCCTGGCGGTAACGCATCCGCTGACCGGCGAACAGCTTCCGGTCTGGGTGGCCAACTTTGTACTGATGGAGTATGGCACGGGTGCGGTGATGGCCGTTCCGGCGCACGACCAGCGCGACTGGGAGTTTGCGACAAAATATGATCTGCCGATTAAGCCGGTCGTCCTCAACCTGGATGGCTCTATCCCTGACGTCAGCACCGCGGCGATGACCGACAAAGGCGCACTGTTCAACTCCGGTGAGTTCAACGGACTGGACCACACAGCAGGTTTCAACGCTATCGCCGACGCTCTGGCAGCCAAAGGCGTGGGTGTACGCAAAGTTAACTATCGCCTGCGCGACTGGGGCGTTTCCCGTCAGCGTTACTGGGGCGCGCCTATCCCGATGGTGACACTGGAAGATGGCACCGTGATGCCAGCGCCGGACGATCAGCTGCCGGTGATCCTGCCGGAAGATGTGGTGATGGATGGCATTACCAGTCCGATTAAAGCGGACCCGGAGTGGGCCAAGACCACGGTCAACGGGCAGCCTGCTCTGCGTGAAACGGACACCTTCGACACCTTTATGGAGTCCTCCTGGTACTACGCGCGCTACACCTGCGCCAGCTACAAGGATGGCATGCTGGATCCGGCTGCGGCCAACTACTGGCTGCCGGTCGATCAGTATGTCGGCGGGATCGAACACGCCATCATGCACCTGATGTACTTCCGCTTCTTCCACAAGCTGCTGCGTGACGCAGGCCTGGTGAACTCAAACGAGCCGGCTAAACGTCTGCTGTGTCAGGGCATGGTACTGGCTGATGCCTTCTACTACGCGGGAGCCAACGGCGAACGCAACTGGGTCTCACCGGTTGACGTTGAGGTCGAGCGTGACGAGAAAGGCCGCATTGTAAAAGCGACCGACAACCAGGGCCGCGACGTGGTTTACGCAGGCATGAGCAAAATGTCGAAGTCGAAAAACAACGGCATCGACCCGCAGCTGATGGTTGAGCGTTACGGCGCAGACACTGTGCGTCTGTTTATGATGTTTGCGTCACCGGCAGATATGACGCTGGAGTGGCAGGAGTCGGGCGTGGAAGGGGCGAACCGCTTCCTGAAACGTGTCTGGAAGCTGATCTACGAACACACCCAGCAGGGTGCGACCGTGGCGCTGGATATCAACAGCCTGAACGATGAGCAGAAATCGCTGCGTCGCGACCTGCACAAAACCATCGCCAAAGTCGCGGATGACATTGGCCGTCGTCAGACTTTCAATACCGCGATTGCGGCGATTATGGAACTGATGAACAAGCTGACCCGTGCCCCGCAGGAGAGCGAGCAGGATCGCGCCCTGATGCAGGAAGCGTTGCTGGCCGTTGTGCGTCTGCTCTATCCATTTACCCCGCATGCCAGCTATGTGCTGTGGCAGACGCTGGGTGGTGAAGGCACCATCGACGACGCGAGCTGGCCGGTTGCGGAT
Organism: Pantoea sp.; assembly: GCF_032114055.1. Taxonomy (GTDB): domain Bacteria; phylum Pseudomonadota; class Gammaproteobacteria; order Enterobacterales; family Enterobacteriaceae; genus Pantoea. The sequence goes on along the minus strand of NZ_DAMCTB010000005.1, from coordinate 291,153 downwards.
GAAGCCGCTATGGTTGAAGATTCACTGCTGGTCGTGGTGCAGGTTAACGGTAAAGTGCGCGGCAAGATTACCGTACCTGCCGATGCCACTCAGGAACAGGTTCAGGCACGCGCTGCGCAGGAGCATCTGGTGGCGAAATATCTGGACGGCGTGACTATTCGTAAAGTCATTTATGTACCGGGCAAACTGCTTAACCTTGTCGTAGGTTAAGTTCAGGAGGAACTGTGCGACATCCGATTATCAGGCTGTTTGTCATGCTGGCGGTGGTGATCACCGCTGGCTGTGGTTTTCATCCGCGCGGCACCACGCAGGTGCCCAGCGAACTGAAAACGCTGATTGTTTCATCCGGCGATCCTTATGGCCCGCTGGCGCGCACGGTGCGTCAGCAGCTGCGTATCAACAATGTCACCATTGTTGAGGACAGCAAGCAGAATCGTATCGATATTCCGACGCTGCGTCTGGGCCCTGAAGCGCAGGGGCGTAACACGGCCTCGGTCTTTATCAGCGGCACCTCTGCTGAATATCAGATGGTTATGACGCTGACGGCGCAGGTTCTGCTGCCAGGTAAAGGCCTCTACCCCATCAGCACCACGGTCTATCGTTCGTTCTTCGATAACCCGAATGCGGCGCTGGCAAAAGATGCTGAGCAGGAGCTGATTATGCAGGAAATGCGTCAGCGCGCTGCTGAGCAGCTGGTGCGTAAGCTTCTGACCGTGCATGCTGCGCAGATGAACAGCAAAGCGACCTTACCGGCAAGCGTGATTCCGGTGCCGGGTCAGCGCTCGCAGGAAGCATCTTCGTCTTCAGCTACCAGCCTGCAATGATCAGGATTTATCCTGAGCAACTCAGCGCGCAGCTCCGTGAGGGGCTGCGCGCCTGTTATTTGTTAGCGGGCAATGAACCGCTGCTGTTGCAGGAAAGTTCAGATGCCATCCGCAGCGCCGCTACCGCGCAGGGATTTGAAGAGCATTTCAGCTTTACTCTGGATGCCCAGACCGACTGGGAGAGCCTGTTCGTCAGCTGCCAGTCGCTGAGTCTGTTTGCCCAGCGTCAGACCCTGACGCTGCAGTTTCCCGATAATGGCCCCAACGCCGCGATGGCCGAGCAGCTGGTTAAGCTCGCTCAACTGCTGCACGCCGATATTCTGCTGATCTGCCGGATGCCGAAACTCACCAAAGCGCAGGAGAACAGCGCCTGGTTTAAAGCGTTATCCGTCTCCGCTGTACTGGTGCCCTGCCAGACACCGGAACAGGCGCAGCTGCCTCGCTGGGTCGCCAATCGGGCTAAGGCGCAGAAACTCTCGGTCGATGATGCGGCTATTCAGCTGCTCTGTTACTGCTATGAAGGTAATCTGCTGGCCCTGGCCCAGGCGCTGGAGCGTCTCTCGCTGCAATGGCCCGATGGTAAACTGACCCTGCCCCGGGTTGAAGAGGCGGTCAGCGATGCGGCACACTTCACACCGTTTCACTGGGCCGATGCGCTGCTGGCCGGCAAAAGCCGTCGCGCTCTGCATATCCTGCACCAGCTGGAGAAAGAGGAAAGCGAAGTTGTCATTCTGCTGCGCACACTGCAGCGCGATCTGCTGACGCTGCTGCATCTGCAACGCCATCAGCATGAACAGCCGCTGCGCACGCTGATGGATCAGCAGCGTATCTGGCAGAATCGCCGCCCCCTGTTCACGGAAGCCCTGCAACGCCTGGACAGTGCGCGTCTGCAACGCGCTATCCATCTGCTGAGTCAGATTGAAATCACCCTGAAGCAGGATTACGGCCAGTCGGTGTGGCCGCAGCTACAGACGCTGACGCTACTGCTCAGCAGTCGTGCTTTTCCGACGAGCTTTGCGCATGTCTGAGTTACACGCGCTGTTTGGCGGCACCTTCGATCCTATCCATTTTGGCCATCTGCGCCCGGTCGAGTCGCTGGCGCAGCAAACCGGCTTGCAGCGTGTGACGCTGCTGCCCAATAATGTGCCGCCGCATCGTCCGCAGCCGGAAGCGACGGCGGCTCAGCGAGTGGCGATGCTGCGCTGCGCTATCCGCGATTTACCCCTGTTTGACGTCGACACCCGCGAGCTGCAGCGTGATACCCCCTCCTGGACGGTAACGACGTTAGAGAGCTGGCGCGCGGAGCGCGGTGCGCAGCAGCCATTGGGGTTTATCATCGGTCAGGATTCGCTGCTCAGCCTGGCAAAATGGCATCGCTGGCAGGATCTGCTGTCGCTCTGCCACCTGCTGGTCTGCCAGCGCCCCGGCTACCCGACCCGGTTCGACACGCCGGAGATGCAGCACTGGCTCGGCCGCCATGTCACCCGCGATATCCGGCAGCTGCATGAACAACCCGCGGGCCATATCTGGCTGGCGGACACCCCGCTCTATGACATTTCGGCGACCGAAATTCGCCGTCGCCGCCATCAGAACCAGCCCTGTGGCGATCTGCTGCCGGCGTCGGTTATCGATTATATCGACCGCGAAGGCTTATATCGCGACTGATCCAGGCATGCTATACTACGCCGCTTAATTTTTTGGCTGCACTCTCCGGGCTTACAGCCGGCTCGTTACTACCAGATTTCAAGGGGAACCTTTTGCAAGGTAAAGCACTCCAAGAGTTCGTTATTGATAAGATTGATGATCTCAAAGGCCAGGACATTGTCACCATCGACGTTCAGGGCAAATCCAGCATCACCGACTTCATGATCATCTGCACCGGGACCTCGACGCGTCATGTGACCTCTATCGCAGAACACGTTGAGCAGGAATCCCGTTTAGCGGGCCTGATGCCACTGGGCATCGAAGGCAAAAGCGCAGCAGACTGGGTCGTGGTTGATCTCGGTGATGTGATCGTGCATGTGATGCAGGAAGAGAGTCGCCAGCTGTATGAGCTGGAAAAACTCTGGAGCTAATCGGTGAAACTGCAACTTGTTGCCGTCGGCACGAAAATGCCCGACTGGGTGCAAACCGGTTTCATGGAGTATCTGCGCCGCTTCCCGAAAGATATGCCGCTTGAGCTGACTGAAGTGACCGCGGGTAAACGCGGCAAAAATGCCGACATCAGACGCATTCTTGAAAAAGAGGGCGACGCGATGTTAGCAGCGGTCGGCAAAGGCAATCGCATCGTGACGCTGGATATTCCCGGACATCCGTGGGAAACCCCGCAGCTGGCACAGCAGCTTGAACGCTGGAAGCTGGATGGTCGCGATGTCAGCCTGCTGATTGGCGGGCCTGAAGGCCTGGCCCCTGCCTGTAAAGCAGCAGCAGAACAGAGCTGGTCCCTGTCAGCATTGACGTTGCCCCATCCGCTGGTGCGCGTGCTGGTCGCGGAAAGTCTCTATCGCGCCTGGAGTGTCACGACAAATCATCCTTATCATCGTGAATGACCGATCAGCCCACTTCAGACATGACAAGTAGCGGATGAAATTACAAAGCAACGCCTTTCGCGATTACAGCGCCGAACAGAAACTCTTTGTCCGTCGGGCATTTATCGCCTTTGTCGGCATCTTACTGCTCTCTTCAATCCTGGTCGTTAACCTCTATCATCTGCAGATCCTTCGCTTTGAGGATTACAGCACCCGCTCCAATCAGAACCGGATCAAACTGGTGCCTGTCGCCCCCAGTCGCGGCATTATTTACGATCGTACCGGCACGCCGCTGGCGCTGAACCGCACCATTTATCGGGCCGAGCTGGTTCCGCAGAAAGTCGATAACCTGCAGGAGACGCTGCAAAATCTGCGGCCGATTCTGGAGCTGACGGATGATGACCTCGAGAATTTCCAGAAAGAGCGCAAGCGTGCGCCCCGCTTTACGTCAATTCCGATAAAGTCGGGCCTGAATGAGGTTCAGGTGGCGCGTTTTGCGGTCAATCAGTACCGTTTCCCCGGCGTGGAAGTCAGAGGCTATCAGCGCCGCTACTACCCTTACGGCGCGACGCTGACCCATGTGGTCGGCTACGTCTCTAAGATCAATGACCGCGATGTGGCCCGCCTCGACAAAGAGGGCAAGCTCGCCAACTATGCCGACACCCATGATATTGGCAAGCTCGGGATTGAAGCCTATTACGAGGATTTGCTGCACGGAAAAACCGGTTTTGAAGAGGTGGAGGTCAATAACCGTGGGCGTGTGATCCGTCAGCTGCATGAGGAGTCGCCGCAGGCTGGCCGCGACATCTATCTGACGATCGACCTGAAACTGCAGCAATATATTGAAACGCTGCTGGCGGGCAGTCGCGCGGCCGTAGTCGTCAGCGATCCGCGCACCGGTGAAATCCTCGCGATGGTGTCCACGCCCAGCTATGATGCTAATTTATTTGTCGACGGTATCTCCAGTAAGGATTACCGCGGCCTGCTGGAAGATGAAAACCGTCCGCTCTATAACCGCGCGATTCAGGCCGCCTACCCACCCGCCTCGACGGTAAAACCCTATGTCGCCGTCTCCGCCATGAGCGCAGGCGTCATTAACCGTAATACCAGTCTGTTCGATCCCGGCTGGTGGCAGTTGCCGGGCTCTGAAAAACGGTTCCGCGACTGGAAAAAATGGGGCCACGGTCGTCTGAACGTGACCAAGGCGCTCGAAGAGTCTGCCGATACCTTCTTTTATCAGGTCGCCTATGACATGGGCATCGACCGTCTGTCGGAGTGGATGAATAAATTCGGTTATGGCAGCCGGACCGGCATCGATTTGCCGCAGGAGAGTGCCGGTAACATGCCGACACGCGACTGGAAGATGAGACGTTTCAAAAAGCCATGGTATCAGGGTGACACCATTCCGGTGGGCATCGGCCAGGGTTACTGGACAGCCACACCGCTGCAGATGAACAAAGCGATGATGATCCTGATCAACGATGGCGTGGTCAAAGTGCCGCATATCCTGCGGGCCACCCGCGAAGGCCGCACTCTGGTGCCCTATCGCCAGCCGCCTGAAGCCCCGATCGGCGACATTCACTCCGGCTTCTGGGAAATCGCCAAAGATGGCATGTATGGCGTGGCAAACCGGCCCAACGGAACCGCACATAAGAGTTTTGCTGATGCGCCCTATAAAATCGCCGCAAAGTCCGGTACGGCGCAGGTCTTTGGCCTGAAAGAGAACGAAACCTATAACGCGCACAGGATTGCTGAACGATTACGCGACCATAAACTGATGACCGCGTTTGCACCTTTTGATAAGCCTCGGGTCGCAGTGACCATTATCCTGGAAAACGGGGGCGCCGGTCCGGCGGTCGGCACCGTTATGCGCCAGATTCTGGATCACATCATGCTGGGTGATAACAATACAGTCCTGCCGGACGCCGCACCTGTGCCGCCCGGTTATGAAGGTGAATAAACATGTCGATGCAAGATAGTCCGCAGAAACGATCGATCTGGATGCGTATCCACATCGATCCGCTGTTTATGCTGATCATTCTCGGCCTGCTGACCTACAGCGCCGTGGTGATCTGGAGTGCCAGTGGTCAGGACCCTGGCATGATGGAGCGCAAGCTGGGCCAGATCGCGATGGGTCTGGTGATTATGATTGTGCTGGCGCAGGTGCCACCGCGCGTCTACGAAGGCTGGGCACCCTATCTTTATATTGTCTGCGTTATCCTGCTGGTAGCGGTCGATGCCTTTGGGCAGATCAGTAAAGGCGCACAGCGCTGGCTCGATCTCGGCTTCGTCCGTTTCCAGCCTTCGGAGATTGCCAAAATTGCCGTGCCGCTGATGGTGGCGCGCTTTATCAACCGTGATGTCTGTCCGCCGACGCTGAAAAACACCGGTATTGCCCTGGTGCTGATCTTTGTCCCTACCCTGCTGGTAGCGGCGCAGCCCGATCTGGGTACGTCGATACTGATTGCTGCTTCAGGCCTTTTTGTCCTGTTCCTCTCCGGCATGAGCTGGAAACTGATTGGCGTGGCGGTCCTGCTTGTGGCGGCTTTTATTCCGATTCTGTGGTTCTTCCTGATGCATGATTATCAGCGTGACCGCGTGATGATGCTGCTCGATCCGGAAACGGACCCGCTGGGAGCCGGTTACCACATTATCCAGTCGAAGATTGCCATCGGCTCAGGGGGGCTGCGCGGCAAAGGCTGGCTGCAGGGCACCCAGTCTCAGCTGGAGTTCTTACCGGAACGTCACACCGACTTTATCTTCGCGGTTCTGGCCGAAGAGTTAGGGCTGGTGGGTGTTCTGTTGCTGCTGGCCCTTTATCTGCTGCTGATTATGCGCGGATTAGTGGTGGCTGCCCGCGCGCAGACCACCTTTGGCCGGGTCATGGCAGGCGGTTTGATGCTGATTTTATTCGTTTATGTTTTCGTTAACATTGGCATGGTTAGTGGTATCTTACCGGTGGTCGGCGTACCGCTGCCGCTGGTCAGTTATGGCGGCTCCGCGCTGATCGTGCTTATGGCAGGATTTGGCATTGTGATGTCGATCCACACCCACCGAAAAATGTTATCTAAAAGTGTTTAAGAGGCTGCAGATGCGTAAGGAATGGCTTGGCGTTGCACTGGCATCACTGGTTCTGGCGGCCTGTACCACGCCAGAACCCCAAAATACGGCACCGCCGCAACCGGCTTATAATGGGCCGGTCGTGGAGATTCCAGGCGTGGAGCCACGCTATGAACCGGTTAATCCGGGGACCAGCCAGGATTACAGCGTTAACGGCAAAAATTATCGCATTATTAAAGATCCCTCGAACTATAGCGAAATCGGCATCGCGGCCTGGTATGGCGAAGAGGCACAGGGCAACCGCACCGCCACCGGTGAAAGCTACGATCCCGATGCTCTGACTGCCGCTCACCCTACGCTGCCGCTGCCGAGCTATGTGCGGGTGACGAACATGGCAAATGGCCGTCAGATTGTAGTCCGCGTAAACGATCGTGGGCCCTATACGCCTGGTCGCATTATCGACCTGTCGCGGGCGGCGGGTGACCGTCTGAACATTTCCAACAATTCACGGGTCCGGGTCGACTATATCAAGGTCGCGCCTGACGGCACGCTCTCCGGCCCGGGCACCATTGGCACTGTGGTTGCTAAACAGAGCTACGCACTGCCGTCTCGTCCGGATCTGAGCGGGGGTAACGTGATGAACGGCGGCAGCGCGGCCACCGCTGAGCCGCCTGCCCAGAATGTCGATGCCATCAGCAACAGCACGCTGAAGAGCAGTGACAACATGGGTGCTCCGGTTCAGAGCAGCGGCTTCCTTGGCGCGCCTCAGCCCTTAGCGAATGGCGTACTGGAAGGCAGCGAGCCCCCTGCGGCGTCCCCTGCCGCCGTGGCGACACCCGCGGCTGTCGCGGCACCTGCGGCGGCGGCGGCCCCCGCTGCCAGCAGCGGTGAAGCCGCAGGCTATGTGGTGCAGGTGGGTGCGCTGAACGATCCTGCCCGTGCGCGTCAGATGATGAAAAGCCTGAGCCAGCGTTACGGCGTCCCGGGCAAAGTTGAAGCCGCGGGCAACAATGTCTATCGCGTTCAGCTCGGCGGCTATGCCTCCCGCGCTGAAGCGGCTGCGCTGCAACAGCGTCTGAGCAGTGAGGGGCAGACCGCCTCATTTATTACGAATACGCGTCGCTGAGTCGTTAATCAGACCGCTGCAGGTTACGTCTGCTAACAACCCAATCATCATGCCCGGTGTCAGATGATCTGGCATTGGGTATGATGAGTGACATTTTTAACCTTAAACTCACGGATGTTGTAGTCCTACACATGAACACGCTGAAATCATCTCGTTTGCTGAAACGCCTGACAGTGGGATCACTGATCGCCTTCTCTCTCAGCCATGCTGCTATTGCTGATGACGTCAATCTCAAAACCATGATTCCGGGCGTACCGGACATTGATGCCGAAGCGTATGTCCTGATCGACTACAACTCAGGCAAAGTGCTGGCTGAGAAAAACGCCGATGCACGCCGCGATCCTGCCAGTCTGACCAAGATGATGACCAGCTATGTCATTGGTCAGGCTGTAAAAGCGGGAAAAATTCATCAGGACGATATGGTCACCGTGGGTCAGGATGCCTGGGCGACCGGCAACCCGGTATTCAAGGGCTCCTCGCTGATGTTCCTGAAGCCTGGTGACCGTGTGCCGGTTTCTCAGCTGACGCGTGGGATCGTGCTGCAGTCCGGTAACGATGCCTGTGTTGCCATGGCTGACTATGTCGCTGGCAGTCAGGATGCGTTCGTTAACCTGATGAACAATTATGTCAAAGCGATTGGCCTGCAGAATACTCACTTTGGCACCGTCCATGGTCTGGATGCTGAAGGGCAGTACAGCTCCGCGCGCGACATGGCGCTGATTGGTCAGGCGCTGATCCGCGATGTGCCGGATGAGTACGCCATCTATAAAGAGAAGGAATTTACCTTCAATAACATCCGTCAGATGAACCGTAATGGTCTGCTGTGGGACACCAGCCTGAATGTGGATGGCATTAAAACCGGTCATACTAACTCTGCGGGGTATAACCTGGTGGCCTCCGCGACGGAAGGCCAGATGCGCCTGATTTCTGCCGTCATGGGCGGCCATACCTTCAAAGGCCGTGAAACCGAAAGTAAGAAACTGCTGACCTGGGGCTTCCGTTTCTTTGAAACCGTTGCGCCACTGAAAGCAGGCAAAGAGTTTGCTTCTGAGCCGGTCTGGTTTGGCGATAACGACCATGTACAGCTGGGTGTGGAAAAAGATGCTTACCTGACCATTCCCCGTGGCCGGATGAAAGATCTGAAAGCCAGCTATGTGCTGACCAATACAGAACTGCATGCGCCGCTGAAGAAAAACCAGGTGGTTGGCAGCATCAACTTCCAGCTGGATGGCAAGACTATCGAGCAGCGTCCGCTGGTGGTGCTGAACGAAGTTTCGGAAGGCGGTTTCTTTGGCCGTATCGTGGATTACATCAAACTGATGTTCCATCACTGGTTCGGTTAAGCGTGGCGGGTGATTGAAAAATCACCCCATCGCCCCCATTACCAGCTATTATGATGCTCCCGCTCAGGCGGGAGCCTGTTTTTTATGCACCGGAGTAAATATGAAAACCAAACTGAATGAACTGCTCGAATTTCCTACCCCCTTTACCTATAAAGTGATGGGTCTGGCGCAACCGGAGCTGGTTGATCAAGTGGTTGAAGTGGTGCAACGCCATGCGCCCGGCGACTACAGCCCTGAAGTTAAGCCGAGCAGCAAAGGCAACTATCACTCCGTTAACATCACTATCACCGCCACCCATATCGAACAGGTTGAACGCCTGTATGAAGAGCTGGGCAAAATCGAAATTGTGCGGATGGTTCTGTAACTGACGGGTCGGCAAGACGCCTCTGCCTGACGCTTTGCCGACATTCTCCTTAGCGTATCTCTTTTAACGGACGCCTGTTTTGTCATCTGAAACTCTTCTCGTCCGCCAGTCAGGTTTGTGTGACTGGCAAGTCGCCTCCGATGCCATGCATGCCTATACGGACCAGCGCGACGAACACAGTCGTGATGAAATCTGGCTGGTCGAACATCCTCCGGTCTTTACCCAGGGCCAGGCGGGGAAAGCAGAGCACCTGCTGATGCCGGGTGACATTCCGGTGGTGCAGAGTGACCGTGGCGGCCAGGTCACCTATCACGGTCCTGGTCAGCAGGTGATGTACGTATTAATCGACGTCAAACGCCGAAAGCTCGGCGTCCGCCAGCTGGTGACTATTCTGGAAGAGACGGTCATTGCCACGCTGGCGGATTTCGGCGTCAGCGCCCGGGCCCGCGCCGATGCGCCCGGCGTCTATGTCGGTGAAGAGAAGATCTGCTCTCTGGGCTTACGTATCCGCAAAGGCTGCTCGTTTCATGGTCTGGCGCTGAATGTGGCGATGGATCTCACGCCCTTCCTGCGCATTAATCCCTGCGGCTATGCCGGAATGAGCATGACCCAGCTGAAACACTTTCAGCCTGACGTGACCACCGCTCAGGTACAGCCACTGCTGGTCAGCGCGTTTGCGCGACTGGCAGGTTATGAAAATGTTGAATGGGTCGCTGGCGATTTGCCTGTTAAGCCTTAGCGCAGCGTGCGGATTTACAAATATGTAACTTATCTGCGCCGAGGGTGGCTGCTTCGCAGACGATGAGATGATATAATTTTTGCACTTTTTTCAAATAAAGTTGAAAGCCTCCTTCCCGGTTTGAGCGGGAACGCTTTCAAATCGCAATCCGACCGGAACCCGCTGATTTATGAGTAAACCAATTCAGATGGAACGCGGCGTCAAATATCGTGACGCAGACAAAATGGCGCTGATCCCGGTGAAAACCGTGGCTGTTGAACGGCAGGAGATGTTGCGTAAGCCGGAATGGATGAAAATCAAGCTGCCCGCTGACTCCAGTCGTATTCAGGGCATCAAAGCCGCAATGCGTAAAAACGGGCTGCACTCAGTGTGTGAAGAGGCATCCTGCCCTAATCTCGCAGAATGCTTCAACCACGGCACCGCCACGTTTATGATCCTTGGCGCAATCTGCACCCGTCGCTGCCCATTCTGTGATGTAGCGCACGGTCGTCCTAACGCGCCGGATGCCAATGAACCTATGAAGCTGGCGCAGACCATCGCTGATATGGGCCTGCGTTACGTAGTGATTACTTCGGTTGACCGCGACGATCTGCGAGACGGCGGTGCGCAGCACTTTGCCGACTGCATCAGCGCGATCCGCGAAAAGAATCCCACCATTAAAATCGAAACGCTGGTACCGGACTTCCGTGGCCGTATGGATCGTGCGCTGGACATCCTCACCGCGACCCCACCAGATGTGTTTAACCACAATCTGGAAAACGTTCCGCGCGTTTATCGTCAGGTACGTCCGGGCGCGAACTACGAGTGGTCACTGAAGCTGCTGGAGCGTTTTAAAGAAGCGCATCCGGATATCCCGACCAAATCAGGTCTGATGGTGGGTCTGGGCGAAACGAATGCCGAAATTATCGAGGTGATGCGCGATCTGCGTCGTCATGGCGTCACCATGCTGACGCTGGGACAGTATCTGCAGCCCAGCCGTCATCACCTGCCGGTTCAGCGCTACGTCAGCCCGGCAGAGTTTGATGAGATGAAAGAAGAGGCGATGGCGATGGGCTTTACCCATGCCGCATGCGGTCCGTTTGTCCGCTCGTCCTATCATGCCGATATGCAGGCTAAAGGCGAAGAAGTGAAATAAGTTCGCCCTTCAGGATGCCCAAAACAAAAAACCAGACTGTGCGGTCTGGTTTTTTTATGTGCCTGACATAAAAAGTAACAGTTATTTGCTGCCAATAACCGCTTAATCTTTGTGAACAACGCGCTCTGCCGGCACGTCATCCGCTGTCGTTCGGGTCGAACTGGTGTCTTCATCTTTCATAGCTTTCTTAAAGCCCTTGATGGCAGAGCCCAGATCGCCACCCAGTGAGCGCAGCTTGTTAGTACCAAAAAGCAGTACGATAAGCGCACCGATAATCAGCAGCTTGGCAATACTGATACCTTCCATATTTAACCTTTCAATTATATCGAATCACGGTGACTGTTATTTACGCGCAGTTCGCCTGTGGCGACAACTGCAATCTGTAACAGAGTAAGATCGCCAGCACCACGCCGGGCATCGTCAGGCCGACAGAGGCCACGCCCTCCCCCGACCCATCAGGCGACCGCATAGGTGGCATCAGGCGTCAGAAGTGTATCATCTGTTTCCGCATCTGACAGGCTTTATCACGAACCGTTGAGTTCAGGACGCGCAAAGCGCCGGTTCTCCAGCACCGGCAGAACCCGACGCGCATAGGCAACGCGTTCCGGATCGATTTCAGCAAACAGGAGTGCAGGCGCTTCTGCCGCATTCGCCACCACCACGCCCAGCGGATCGACGACCAGACTGTTGCCGATGTTGCGTGGACCACATTCTCCCACCGCCACCATGTAGCAGGTATTCTCCAGCGCACGGGCGCGGGTCAGCAGCGCCCAGTGCATCTCTTTCAGTGGACCTCTAACCCAGGCGGCGGGCAGTACCAGCACGTCTGCGCCATCCAGTGCCAGCCTCCGTGCCAGCTCCGGAAAGCGCACGTCATAGCAGGTCATCAGACCGACCTTCATGCCTGCGACCTCAATCAGTGGCGGGACGGCATGGCCCGGATTGACGCGCTGAGACTCCTGCATCGCGAAAGCATCGTAGAGATGGAGCTTTTCATAGGCGGCAATGATTTTTCCGCTGCGGATAGCCACCAGCACATTAAGCACTTTCTGCTGAACGGAGGGAACATGTACGCTCATGATGGTAGTCAGCGCATTATGCTGACTGGCGGCGAGCAACTGGCTCAGAAAAGGACCATCCAGCGGCTGTGCCGCCTGAATCACAAAATCGGGATCGCTGTTATCACGGGCCAGCACGGCTTCGGGCAGCACCAGCAGATCGGCATCGCTTTCTGCCGCGCGCTGCATTAAATCCAGACAAAGCGTGGCGTTCTCCTGCCATTCACGGCTCACCGCAAACTGCCCCAGGCCAACTTTCATTGTTCTCTTCTCCCATAGCATCCGGTAACGTCGTTGCTGGTCTGATGAAAGGTAAATGGTTGACAGCAGCCAGCATCCCGCCTGTACACGATCTTTCTGGCTGCGGTCAGTCCGCTCCTCCATGGCCACTCTGCTGCCGCAGCAGCCTGTGCCTGCGCCGATCCTCTTTCTGCAGCCGCTGGCAGCGTTCAGGGATAAAGCACGCCGCAGAGGGTTTCTGCTGGCGGAACGCCATCCGGAGAACATAAACGGCTGAGATGCGGCTCAGCAGTGCAGTGAGCGGCAGCCCCAGCCTGCGGTTGTCAGGGCAGACAGAGAGAAGCGGGCCATTCTTCTGCGATCTTTCCGAGCAAGCTACAGGGCTTTGACGAGATAACAGGGGGATTCACTGTAGCCTTCACGGGCGTAAAACTGATTGGCCTTAAGGCGTGACTGATGACAATGAACTTCCATACGATCGCAGCCGCGCTGCGCCGCCAGCGTTTCGGCATGCTGAATCAGCTGCTGACCCACGCCTTTGCTGCGTTCCCCTTCTGCGATACAAAAATAGCTGATACGGGCAAAATCACCCGCCAGAGCCAGCTGAGGAATAAAATGCAGCGACAGAAAACCAAGTACCTGGCTGCCATGCTCCGCCACCAGCAACGCTTCACTGGGATCGCTGCACAATTGTGCCAGCCGCTGTTCGATAAAGCTTTCGGTGCCCTTATAGCCTAATTCGCTCAGCAAGGCGCTCAGTGCAAAACTGTCTTTCAACTCAGCCTGTCGTATCTTCATCCTGCCTCCTCATACCGGGTTCTGTCGCACAGTTATATAGCGTTGTCCGCGAAAAAGCTGCATTTCAGTTTGTTATAAATATGTTACGAGGATTTATTGTGAGGCGTCGCGCAGTTTGTGCTGCGCCTTGCCGCGACAGGAAGTTTGGCGTGAAGCGCGCCGGCGGACTGGAGGCATAAAAAAACCCGCCATAAGGCGGGTTTTTAGAATTCTGACTGTTAACTTACAGGCTGATAACGTTAGCAGCAGATGGGCCTTTCGCGCCGTCGGTGATTTCAAACTCAACGCGCTGACCTTCAGCCAGAGTTTTGAAGCCGTTGCTCTGGATTGCAGAGAAGTGTACGAATACATCTTTGCTGCCATCTTCAGGAGTAATGAAACCGAATCCTTTAGATTCATTAAACCACTTAACGTTACCTTTGATCTTAGACATCTATATTACCTTTACATGAAAAATGGACACTAAACTGTGTCGGGCTCTAGTACAGCAATTGCGGAGGGATTTGTCCAGTCCGATTTGATGAAAAAGTGATAAATATCGACTTTCTGTGCACACATCACACTTTCCTGCTTTTCGGCTTGCGTATTGGTACAAAAGAGAAAGCGGATGACTAAACTGGCCTGCCCGCTAACTCGCTGGAAAAACAATGCTTTTTCGTTTTGATACTTACGCAGCATTACTGATAAAAAGAAAATTCTTATTAAAGAGAATTGCCGCTTTCGGTGGACTGTTCCGCGAATTTTCAGCGCCCGCCAGGGCATTTGTCGCCACACTCACGTCAGTTTTTTTCGCCTGAGCCACCTGCCATAGCACGAAAGATCAAAAAACATGCGCCTGCCCCCGATTTATCTCATAACAGAGTCACGTCTGTCCGGACAAAAATGAACCAGTTGTATCGTTAATTCCAGTAATAACGCGCTATTCGTGGATATTTTAGCCATCACAGGGCAAACATTGATCGACATCAGGGAAACGTCTTTTAGCGGTCAGATTCGCATTTGGCAACAAAAACTGCGGGCCAGAAAAAATTACGTTTCTCGTCGCAGCACGAAATAATATTGCCTGGTAATAGATAACGCCCGCTTAACCGGTCAGACAGAGGCAATCCGAATAGGTACGTTAACTGGAAGGGAAAGAAACAGAATGGTGATGAAGATACGCTGTACGCAGTGTGGGAGCGCCCGGTTTGTTTTCACGGATTTCAGCAAGAACAGACATAACTTCCATGGCGCCTGCTGTGCGTGCTGTCAAAAGCCGCTGGGTCTGCAGGATCTGCTGCCTGATACACCAATGGATCCTATTTCTCAGTGTCTGCTGGCCAGCCATAAAACATTGCGGGCACCTGATTAGGTACCCGCTACAGAGACTGTCTCAGCTTTCTGCCATCAGAAAATCAGTTTGAATACCCCGGTCAGGGTCAGCAAGCCTACAATAAAGATGATTGCGATAATCCACAGAATAATTTTCATTTCCTTTGCCCCTCATCGGTTAAACACGTTTCCTGTAAGCAGTATAGACAGAAAAATATCTTATACCGCTTCACTTAAGGCTCAACTGTTCATAAGTTCAGCAATTTTCGCTTTTATTCCTGTTCTGAGATTAGGATCGCAACACTACCTTTTAGTGGCACGACTTTTTCGTTTACCAGGCAACTCCTGGCTAAAATTTAGGCGGCAAGGCAGCCTTCAACAGTAATGAGATTGAAATGAGTCGCGAGGAGATCTTATGAGCACGATTAATACCAGCATGGGCCGCTATAGCCTCAAGGCAAAAAACAGCGGTAATCACATCAAAGGTTCTTTCGCCATCAACGACGAAGGCGGCACTCAACTCACGATGCAGGAGTTTGATGAGCATTACCTTGATGATGTGGTCAATAATGTGATCTATCCGGTCACCGGTGGCAACCGCGAGATAGCGCGTGCGCTGCGCGAAGAGATGGTGAAAGCCGGTTTTGGCCCCTCTCACTAAGACGGCTTGTTGAGGCCGAAAGCGATGCCGGGCCGCACGATGCGGCCCGTTTTATCTGTCTGTCCTGCAGATGTTATGGCCCCTCTCGGCCCGACCGGATGTATCTGTCTCCCGGCCACGCGCGCGGACCGCCCGCGATTAAATCATCCACGAAAGCAGCAGGCAGCCCACCAGTCCACACACCGAGATAATGGTTTCCAGCGCTGACCAGGAGCGGATCGTTTCGCCAATTGTCAGGTTGAAATACTCTTTAAATAACCAGAATCCCGGATCATTGACGTGAGAGAAGATCACGCTACCCGATCCCACCGCGATGACCATCAGTTCCGGACTGGCACCACTGGTGACAATTAGCGGAGCCACAATCCCACCAGCGGTGATCGCTGCGACCGTCGCCGAACCGAGTGCGATACGCAATACTGCAGCAATAGACCAGGCCATGAAAATTGGCGAAAGCTGCGTCGAGTGCATCATGCTGGCGATATATTTATCCACGCCACTGTCAACCAGCACCTGTTTAAAGGCCCCGCCACCGCCGATGATCAACAGCATCATGGCGATAATTTTGATGGAATCTGTCAGAGTATCCATGACCTGTTCCATCGAGCGGCCGCGGTTGAGGCCAAACGTGAAGATCGCAATCAGCACGGCAATCAGCGTGGCCATCACCGGATCACCAAAGAACTCTGCGTAAGGCAGCAGTGCATGGCCCTTAGGTAGCAGCATCTCCGCCACGGCACGCAGCGCCATCAGTACCACCGGCACCAGCGCCGTCCAGACGCTGACACCAAACCCGGGCATTTCCGCTTCGGTAAAGGTTTTCGGGTTATAGAGGCCCTGAGGAATCGGTTTGTCGATGTTCTTCAGGAAACGGGCGTAGACCGGTCCGGCCAGAATCACTGTCGGAATGCCCAGCAGCGTGCCGAACAGCAGTGTTTTCCCCATGTCGGCATTAAAGAGCGTAGCAATGGCGGTCGGACCCGGATGCGGCGGCAGGAAGCCGTGCGTCACGGAGAGGGCAGCCGCCATGGGCACCCCAACGTAGAGCAGCGGCACGCGCGCCGAGGCCGCCACGCTGAACACCAGCGGCAGCATCAGCACAAAGCCAACTTCATAGAACAGCGCGAAACCGACAATAAAACCGGTCAGCACCAGCGCCCACTGGATATGTTTCGTACCGAATTTTTCAATCAGGGTGGTCGCAATACGCTGCGCCCCGCCGCAGTCGGCCAGCAGCTTACCGAGCATGGCACCAAAGCCCATGATCAGCGCCAGGCTGCCCAGCGTGCCGCCAACCCCCGCTTTGATCGAGGTAATCACTTTATTTACCGGCATGCCCTGCATCACACCGACCGCCAGCGCCACCAGAATCAGCGCGATAAATCCATTGAGCTTAAAGCGAATCATCAGCAGCAGCAGTAACGCGACGCCGATCGCCACATAGAGTAATGGCATAGCTTTTCTCCACCTTGTGCACCGAACAGCATTCGATGTCGGTTATTATCATGAGCCCCGAAAGGCGACAAAACAGAGCGTCTGAAAAACGTTTACACATTCCGACAAACGCTGTTACCGATAACATGTTAAGGGTAACATCCGCGTGAAAGCACCACTCCACCGGGGTGAATTTCTGTTTTGCGAAGGTGATCAACTTTTTGCCGGTACGTTATCAGAAAGTTTGCCACTGCCTGTCTGGCGCTTTTCGTTACACTCAGATTTTAGCGAAACAGATAAAGGATGCGCTGGTGAGTGAGAATCTGAGTGAGCTGTACAGTAATCAACGAACCCTCTTTGGCCGCGGGAGCCTGGATAAACTGGTGCCGCTGCTGGCCGCCCGTCCGCAGCCTACGCTGCTGTTTTGCGGGCACTCTTTTCTGCAGGGCCCGGCCTATGCCCGGCTGAAAGCCGGACTCAACGACCACATCATCGGATATGAGATCGTCAGTCATGAAGCCTCCCCCGCCGAGATTGATAGCTGGGTGGCGCGCTGGCGCGGTCATGTCGATCGGGTAGTCGCAATTGGTGGAGGGAGCGTGCTGGATGCGGCGAAAGCTTTCAGCGCGATGGTGCAGCATCCGTTACCTGTCGCCCGCTATCTGGAAAAAGTGGGTGACACGGCGGTTCAGCCAATCACCTTGCCGCTGATCGCCATTCCGACCACCGCCGGAACCGGTAGTGAAGTCACCCAGAATGCGGTCGTTACCGATCAGCGCGATATTCAGATCAAAGCGTCGCTGCGCCATCCGGTCTTTGTGCCGGAGGTCGCGATTCTCGATCCTGACCTGCTGAAAGGCGCGCCGGATCGGGTGCTGGCAACCTGCGGTATTGATGCCTTTACCCATCTGTTTGAAGCTTATCTCTCCAGCAAAGGGAATCTCTTCACTCGCCAGCTGGCGCTGACGGGCTTGCGTCAGTTTATTCAGGCCTGGCCTGGCCTGAACCGGGAGGATGACGAAGGCGATCGGGCCCGGGAAGCGATGATGATGGCTTCCTGGCTGGGCGGTGCCAGTCTCAGCAGCGCCGGGTTGGGGGTGATCCACGGTATCGCCGGTGAGCTGGGGGCGATCAAAGCGTTTCATCATGGTGAAGTGTGCGGCCGTCTGCTGTTCCCGTTCCTGGATCTTTTAGCCGACAGCGAGCATCCGCTACAGAACCAGCTGATGGAGGCGTTGCATGCACAGCTCTTTAACGAACCCACAAACTCGCCAGCACAGTTTCTTAAGCAGTGGCTGCAGCAGCAGGCGATTGATCCATTCTGGCAGAATGGACCGCCACTGAGCCATACGGAAATCGCGTGGATTCTGGCGCGTGCCAACAGCAAAAACTCACTGGTAAATTACAGCCATGAGCAGATGCAGAGAATGCTCGTGCAGGCCTGGCCGGTAACAGCGTAACCCCAGCGGCCTCACCCGCCGGGCGTCATCGCAGGCGGTTTTCTGGCTGAGCGGCGCTGCAGTTTACCGCTCAGCTAAGCCGATGCGGTGCTGAAGGGCCCGCTGCCTGCCAGCATCTGCTCAATCACCTGCAGCACGCCCTGTTCGTTGTTTGAGGGAGCCGCATAGCGTGCCGCCTGCTTCACCCGCTCCGGCGCGTTCGCCATCGCAAAACTGAAGCCGGACTGCCTGAGCATTTCCAGATCGTTGCCTCCGTCGCCAAAGGCCAGCACCTGGTCATGTGAAATCCCCCAGCGCCGGGCCAGCAGGTCCAGACCATGCGCCTTATGGTTTCCGGGCACGATCAGATCCACCGAACCGTGACCGCTTGAGGTTGCGGCCACGCGACCCTGATGCAGCCGCTCAATATCTGCCATCAGGGGCTCAATAAAGTCATCAGAGAGGTTCAGCGCGAACTTAAACAGCCGGTCATCCTGCACCTCATCCAGCCGGTTAATCGGTTTCAGGCGGTGGCAGTAATGCCGCATCTTTTGCAGCCACGTTTCGTCCATACCCTCGAAGTAGTAAGCACTCTCCCGGCCGCACAGCAGGTAGCGCAGGCCCGGGTAGTCACCGTTCTGCAGTGTAGCGATCACGGCCTCTACATCGCGGCGTTCAAAGGCACCGCAAAACAGCTCCTCATCACGGTCAATAATCCAGGCACCGTTCTCTGCGACAAAGGCGATCTCGCCAGCAATCTCCGGGAAGAATGATTTGAGCTGGTAGTACTGGTTGCCGCTGGCCACCACAAATCTGATGTCACGGGCGATGAGTTGCTGATAGCAGGCGAGAAAGCGGGATCGGTTGTACTGCTTGCTATCGTCCAGAAAGGTGCCGTCCATATCTACCGCCACCATCTTAACCGTCGTCATCATGACTCCTTACACAGGGAATGTTCAGCATGGAATCTCAGGATAGACGCTGGGGCAGCAAAACGGAAAGAAAGCGGGATGGCCGACGCCATCCCGGGAGGATCAGTTCATGGCGCTGTTCAGCACCAGAGCGGTAATGACACCGGTTGCGGCCGCAATCAGCACATAGTTACCGTCAATGTCTGCCCAGTGATAACCGCGCGGCGGTTCACGCAGGCCGCGTTCATGCCAGTCGGCTACGCGGTAACGGTCGCCGCGATATTCCGGCGGAACCGGATGACCGCGACGGAAGTCATCTCCCTGCCAGGCAAAATGATCACGCGCATGGTCTCTGTTGCGACGGCTGTGATCTTCATGGTGTTCCCGGCCCTGGTCATGCAGTTTTCTGTCGCCATGGCCCGGATTGTCGCGGCCGCGATTTGGATTGTGATCGTGACTGTCCGGACCGCGGTCACTGTTTTGAGGCGGCACCGGCATAGGATGCCCGTCCGCCCATGTAGCCTGAGAAAAAAGTGTGCTGCATGTCAAAAGCGAAGCGATAAGCGTTAACGTTGTTCTTTTCATGGTCTTGCCTCCGGAATAACGGCGATTCAGGCACCGTTCAGCGGCATCATGGCAATCCCTGATGCGTTAATCATCGGTAATAATCTTAAAAACCAGCAACTTACACAGAATTACGCTTACTTATCGTTTTCTTAACATCGGCCACGCCCGTTAACGCCAACAGGGTCACCAGCCGGACAGAGAGGCCTCCGCCCGGCCGATCACGCTGAAACGCATCAGGCTACTATACGCGTTTCACTCAGGGGGTACTGAGGATCACTGGCGCATCCGGTAATCCCGTAAAGCGTGTCACGATGTGATGGTAATCGGCGGCAGGATCGAGATCCCGGAAGCTCTCCGGATAGAGATCTTTTGCCAGAATTTCCATGCCAATGATGTTGTAGGGATGATTATAGAAATGGTGGTAAACACCATAGACCCGTTTCTGTTTCACCGGTTCAATCTGCGCCACCCCGGTGCGGCTCTGCAGGCGGTTAAAGGTGGCAGTGATATCGCTCTGACTGGCACCATAGCCAAACGGCAGCACGTTGCTGTTCGGACGCTTAGAACCGGTCATGATGTAGACATCCGGCTTCATGGCAATAATCTTTTCCAGCGACACAAAGCCTGAACTGCCGGGCAGCAGCGAAGAGCCGATATTTTTTCCGCCGACCGCTTCCACCAGCGCGCCCCAGCCGTTGTGACCGTGAGTAAAGCAGCAGCTGTCGCTGTTACCGGCAATGGGTTCAATAAAGACCGTTAGCTTGTGTGACACACCTGCAATCTTCTGCTGAAGCATCTCCCAGCGCTGCTGGTAAAAATCAGCGTACTCTTTCGCCTCGGCTTCACGGTTCAGCACGGTGCCCAGCACCTTCACGCTCTTCAGCGTGTTCTCTTTCGGATGAAGCTCATCATCCAGGAACAGCACCGGGATGTGGAGATTTTTCAGGGTGGCAAGCACGCCCGACTGGGCCAGCGCCGGTTTCGCACGCAGCTGCGCAATCATCAGATCCGGCTGTTTCGCCAGCACACTCTCCAGGTTCACCTGTCCCTGATCGTTGAAGCCCATATCCACAATTGATGTCGCCTGCGGCCAGCGCTGCTTGAGCAGATCCCAGGTCTGGGTATCCTGCTTCTTCGGCAGATTGTTCCAGGCCACGACCCGCTGAAACGGATTGTGTCTATCCAGTAATGCCAGCGCCATCACGTCGCGGCCATCCTGCAAAATCACATGCTGTGGCTCCTTCTGCAGCGTAATTTTCTGACCATCCATGTCGGTCACCGTGACCGGATAGGTGGTTGCGGCACAGGTGGCAGAGAGTAAAAGCGTGGTGGCAGCAGCAATCCCGAGTTTCATGTTTCTCCTGTCCTTCAAAGAAATAATAATTATTCGCGTTTACTTTACCATGTGAAACGGCAGGAAATGTAACTATTGCTGACCAGATGCGTCTGAAAGGCATGCCCTGCTGCCCGCCTCCAACCGGTCAGGGCAAGAAGAGGAAAGTCGGAGGAAAGGCAGCAGGCACATCCCGGTTCGGGGAGATGTGCCATTCGGATTACTTCACCAGTGAATAGAAAATGGCGGAGATCGCAACCAGCCCAATCAGCACCACAAACAGGTTGCTGATTTTGCCGCTGTACTGCCGCATTGCCGGGACTTTCTGAATGGCATACATGGGCATCAGGAACAGGATCATGGCGATGACCGGTCCGCCAAGCGTTTCAATCATGCCGAGAATATTCGGGTCCAGCGTCGCGACCAGCCAGGTGGTCAGCAGCATAAAGAGAGTCGTCAGGCGATTCAGTCGTGCGGGCGCGAGGCTTTTGCCCCGGCTGCGCAGCGCCTTGTTCATCATGCCGTTAAACCCTTCACGCGCACCCAGGTAGTGACCCAGGAACGATTTGGTGATCGCCACGATAGCAATCAGCGGCCCGAGCCAGGCGATCATCGGCACCTGAAAATGGTTGGCCAGATAGGAGAGGATGGTGATGTTCTGCGCCTTGGCCGCCTGCAGATCTGCCGGTGACAGGCTCAGCACGCAGCTGAATACAAAGAACATCACCGTGACCACCATCATCAGATGCGAGCAGGCCAGAATCCGTGAACATTTTTTCTCTGCGGCGTCGCCATACTCTTCACGCTTTGCCAGCGCAAAAGAAGAGATAATAGGTGAATGATTAAATGAAAAGACCATCACCGGGATTGCCAGCCACAGCGTCATCCACAGGCTGCTGCCCGCAGGCTGAATGTTGAGCGTAGAGAACGCCGCGCCGTGCCAGTGCGGGATCAGGTAGCAGGCCATCAGCATCAGTACCGCGACAAAAGGGTAAACCAGCACGCTCATTGCTTTGACGATCATCTTTTCGCCAAACCGCACGATAGTCATCAATCCGACAATCAGCAGCAGCGATAGCAGCGCGCGAGGCGGCGGCACCAGACCGAGCTGGTTGACCATCAGGCTCTCTACCGTGTTGGTAATCGCCACACTGTACATCAGCAGGATTGGGTAAATAGCGAAGAAATAGAGCAGCGTAATGACTTTGCCCGCGCCGACGCCAAAATGCTCCTCGACGACTTCCGTGATGTCACCAGCGGGATTTTTACCAGAGAGGACAAACCGTGTCAGGGCGCGATGCGCGTAAAAGGTCAGCGGAAACGCCAGTATTGCCATAATAATCAACGGAACCAGTCCACCGACACCCGCATTAATGGGCAGAAACAGCACACCCGCGCCTATTGCGGTGCCATACAGGCCCAGCATCCACATGGTGTCTGTTTTACGCCATTCTGTATCGACGCCCCTTTCAGGCACGCCCAGCGTGCCAGTTTGCGTGGTTTTCATCAGATATTCCGTATTAAAAGCCGCCAGTAACCTGAGGCGTCAGGCAGGTCATCTCCCCCTGCCGTGCGCCGCAGCTGCCACCAGAGAAATCAGCCGTGATGCTGACTGCTCCTCCGCGCATAGGTAATCGTTTGCGTGCGCCACTTTTTACACTACCTGACGATAAAAGTTCAAGCCGTGCTGATAAACACGCATACATTGCTGAAAAAATCGTCAGGTTGTGCAGCGTCACGCGCGGCAATCATGCCATCTTTGCCGAGGAATTTCCGTCCTGAAAAAGCGATCCCTGTAACGGATTAGCGCAACGGTCTACGCTTTAACGAACGGCGTCGCGATAACGCCTGCCGGTACTCAGGAGAAAAGAATGAAAATTGCCTGCCTTGGATGGGGCTCGTTGATCTGGAAAACCGGCGCACTGCCGGTAGCCAGCCAGTGGCACCATGATGGTCCTGCTGTACCGATTGAATTCGTGCGTATCGCAGATGGCGGCGAACTCTCGACAGCCATCTGCCTCAATGCCCGTCCGGTGCCGGTGCTCTGGGCGTGGCTGAACACCGCATCGCTGGAAAGCGCCTGCCGTGCCCTGCGCATTCGTGAGGCGATTCCAGACAGTCGCGTCGACGGCATTGGCATGATGACCGTGACCGACACCGCCGCCGGGCCGCTGGCGGCATGGGCGCAGGCAAAGGGCATTGAAGGTCTGATCTGGACCGGCCTGCCTGCACGGATGGCGGGCGTTGAGGGCCATATCCCGACGCTGAATGATGCCCGTCACTATCTGCAACAGCTTACGGGGGAAACGCGGGCACACGCGTATCACTACCTCGAACAGGTTCCGGCTCAGATCGACACGGACTACCGGCGGGCGCTGGCCGACCTGAGGCACTGGCAGCCCGACGTCCCCACCGTGGCAGCGACCACCAGTCAGGTGCATCCGCCCTGCCAGCCCGGCTGAAACCGTCCGGCCCGATACCGCTCTGCTTACTCTGTAAAGGGTTACTACACTTCAGGCAGGTTTCAATTTCAGGTTGCCTGACGCTTCCCCGCCGGCGGTCAGCTCCTCCGGTCTGACCGCCGTTCCCCTATCAGCAGGAGATAAACAGATGAAAGCATTAACCTATCACGGCCCGCATAAAGTCAGCGTGGATAACGTACCGGACCCGGGGCTGGAAGCCGCAGATGATATTATTCTGCGCGTCACCGCCACCGCGATTTGCGGCTCCGATCTGCACCTCTATCGGGGCAAGATTCCCGGAACCGGGCATGGTGATATCTTTGGTCATGAATTTATGGGTGAAGTGGTTGAGACCGGCAGCGCCGTGACAGCCGTGGCCAAAGGCGATCGGGTGGTGATTCCATTCGTTATCGCCTGTGGTGACTGTTTTTTCTGTCTGCTGAATCAGTATGCTGCCTGCGAAAATACCAACAGCGGTCGGGGCGCGATCCTGAACCGCAAAAACATTACGCCACCTGCGGCGCTGTTTGGCTTCAGTAAGCTTTATGGCGGCGTGCCCGGCGGCCAGGCAGAGTATGTACGGGTGCCGAAGGCTAATACCGGCCCGTTTAAGGTGCCGTCGGTGTTGTCAGATGAGAAAGTGCTGTTCCTGTCAGACATTCTGCCTACGGCCTGGCAGGCGGTAAAAAATGCCGAAGTGAAACCAGGCTCCAGCCTGGCGATTTTCGGGGCGGGGCCAGTGGGCCTGCTGAGTGCCGCCTGCGCCCGTCAGCAGGGTGCCGAACAGATTTTCATGATTGACCACAATAACTACCGTCTGGACTTTGCCCGCGAACGCTACGGTGTCATCCCGATTAACTTCGACGACATTGACGATCCGGCTGGCTGGATCATCGAACACAGCACTGGCAACCGGGGTGTGGATGCGGTGATCGACGCCGTCGGGTTCGAGGCAAAAGGCAGCCTGACGGAGACGGTGCTCACCAACCTCAAACTGGAGGGCAGCAGCGGCAAGGCGCTGCGTCAGTGTATTGCCGCGGTACGTCGTGGCGGTATCGTCAGCGTACCGGGTGTTTATGCCGGATTTATTCACGGCTTCCTGTTTGGTGATGCCTTCGACAAAGGGCTGACCTTTAAGATGGGGCAGACGCACGTTCACGCTTATCTGCCTGACCTGCTGACGCTGATCGAGCAGGGGCATCTGACGCCAGAGGAGATTGTCACCCACCATCTGCCGCTGGAAGATGCCGCTCGTGGCTATGACATTTTCGCCAAACGTGAAGAGGAGTGCCGCAAGATCATTCTGGTTCCCGGCATGGCCGCCACCCAGGCGACGATATAATATCAGCGCTTCAGGCGCGCCAGCGTCGCGCCGGCATTCCCGGCAGACCTCTCTGCCGGGAACCGGATTCAGGACGGCCTGCGTTGCAGGCTGCTTCGCCACTCCCGCCTTTCCAGCAGATGTTCATCCGGCGAGTCCGCCGTATCTACCTGACTCCCCTGCTCCAGCCATCGCGCACTGCGCAAGTGCGGATGACTTTCACCGATCACCTGTTGTGCAAATGCGCCACAGGAAAGAAATAAAAACAGTAATGCACTGGCCAGCCTCACTTTCATACGCACACCTCAGCAGAAACGGTGCGGTTATCCTGCCCGAAAGGTTTTCGTTTTCTGTCAGTAACAGGCAAAGTTATGTGGGGAGCAGCAACAGACTGCGACGTATTTAACAGCAGTTAACGGGACGCGGGCTGCTCCTTAATGCAGACGGCGTACGCTTAGTGCCGCAGACCAGCGCTGTCGCTGACAGCGCGGACAGACGGCCTGCTGCTGCGCCTCAATCCTTTGCGTCATGCCACAACGGGTACAGGCGTAGAGTGCGCTGTGCGGCACGCGGCTGTAATCCTGCCGGTGCGCGGGAGGCAGCACACTTAATCCGGCGCGCATTTCGTCATCGTCATAAAAGTAGAGGCTGAGCTGACCATCAACCTCGACCAGCGCCAGCCGGATCTGGCCCAGATGCTCAACGCCGCTCTGACGCAGCTCCATATAAAACTCATCTTCGGAAATATTGAGCCGGTCCAGACTCTCCAGCACATACACGCCTTCCTGAATCAGGGTAATAACGTCGCCCTGAATCAGCCGGGAAAAGCGCGGGCTGTGTGCCGTCAGCCAGGTCGTCAGCCGGTACAGCGCCAGCAGCACCACAAACACCATGATGACCGGCAGCACCGGTACATCGTCGTAAAACGTTACGTCACCGGATGCCGACCCCAGCGTCAGAATCACGACCAGTTCAAACAGCGACAGCTGACGCACACCGCGCCGGCCGGACACTTTCAGAAAGGTAAAGACCACCAGATAAGCGATCAGGACCCGCGCCATCACCTCAAACAGAAAGGTGGCCGGTTGGTCATTAAGTAAAAATCGATGCCAGTCAAATGAGAACATAGTCTGCTAAACGTCCTGTAATAAGCGCCTCTTCACAGGCTTGTTGATGATTCGGCGATTCAGGCCAGTGATAAATCAATTCTGGCGTCGGCCGGATAAAAGGCAAGCGAAGCAGCAGAGCTGAAGACGGTAAGTCTGACCTGCCCGCATGTAGAGGAAAAGGTTAATAAAGCTGAAAACAGGCTCAGATGGATTTACGCTGCGCTTATTCCGTTTTCTGGAAAAAAGAGTACAGATCCGCCTGATTTTGGCTGGATTATTTTTGCCGCTTCGTTTTTTTTCTTTTCACTTCAATGCCTTGTCATGCAACTTTCTCAGCCTATACTTTCCGGTAAGGCTTCCTGAAACCGGTTAGCCGCCCGGAAACTCAGCCTTTTCCTGCCGATAGCGTGTCCATTTAACATCTGCTATCTCATTCGTGCATTTTCCACAGGACTCACTGTGGCTTATGGCAAGGATCGCCCGTCCGTTCAGAGCGGCCAGTCTGCTTTGCATACTCAACTCCCTGACCCGTTCTGCAACGGCTCGTCAGCGGGGATCCTGTTGGCTTTTTTCGGGAGATGCCATGACGCCCTTTTCCAGTTTCTGGCAGGCCGGTTACGAAGGCGCGGATCACATTAATCCGGCGGGTCTTGCGCTATCCATGAACGCGCTCAATCAGCATCAGGCGCGGGCAGCAGAAGATTATGCCGCACTGGCACCCTTCTCACTTCGCACCGTGCGCGAAAGCGTGGGCTGGCGGTTGTGTGAGCGCGATGGCCTCTACGACTTCTCCTCCGTTGCCGCCCGGATGCAGGCCGCAGAGCAGCAGGGCATCCAGCTGAGCTGGACGATCTGTCACTACGGCTGGCCTGAGGGCCTCAGCCTGTTTGATCGCGATTTTGTCAGCCGTTTCGCCGCTTTCTGCGGTGCACTGGCCCGCTTTCTGGCCCCCTTATATCGGCAGCCACCGGTCTATTCGCCGATGAATGAGATCTCGTTTGTCAGCTGGGGCATCTCGGTCGGGCTGTTCGCCTGTGACGACGTTCCGGAGACGGATCCGGCGGATGCCGCCAAACAGCAGCTGGTACGCGCGACGCTGGCCGCCTGTGATGCGATCTGGCTGGCGGATCCGCGTGCGCGTCTGCTGCACTGCGATCCGCTGATTCATATTGCACCCGATCCCGCCGATCCTGCCGGATCCGATGTGGCGCGCGCGCTGTGCGATACCCAGTATCAGGCGTGGGACATGCTGAGCGGCCGACGCAATCCGGAACTGGGCGGCGTCCCCCGCTATCTCGACCTGGTCGGCGTTAATTACTACCACGACAACCAGTGGGAGCAGGGCTCAAACCGGCGGCTCTACTGGCATCTGGGCGACGCTCGCCGCCAGCCGCTGCATCTGATGCTGCAGCAGGTCTGGCAGCGTTACCAGCGACCGCTGCTGCTGGCTGAAACGAGCCACGTCGGCAGTGGACGCGGAGCCTGGATTCGTGACATTGCAGCAGAGGTTGCGCAGGCCCAGCTGGCAGGCGTTGAGCTACTCGGCATCTGCCTCTATCCGATCCTCGACCGCCCGTTATGGGAAGAAACGACCTTCTGGACCCGCAGCGGATTATGGGATCTCGATCGGCTGGGGCCGGATCCTTACGCCCGCCAGTTGCAGCAGCCCTATGCTGAGGCACTCCGTCAGTCGCAACGCTTTTTACAGCACATCCACGCTCAACACCATCAACGTCAGGAGCACACTATGAAGCCACCTGTTCTGCTTGTATTCAGCCATCTGCGCTGGGGATTTGTTTTCCAGCGGCCGCAGCAGTTACTGACACGGCTGGCGCAGCACTATCGCGTGATATTTATTGAGGAGCCGGTCTGGCAGGCGGGGCCGCCGGGCCTGCATCAGAGTTCACCTGCTGCTAATATCACGGTGATCCAGCCGCATACGGATAGCGACGCACCCGGTTTTCATGACAGCCAGATCGCCCCGCTACTGTTGCTGCTGACGCCACTGCTGGAGGAGGGTGAACAGCCGTTAATCTGGTTCTATACGCCGATGGCGCTGCCGTTGCTTACACCGTTTGATCCGGCACTGGTGATTTATGACTGTATGGATGAGCTTTCCGCCTTCCGGAATGCGCCCCGTCAACTCCAGCAGCGTGAATCGGCGCTGATGGCACGCGCCAGTCTGGTTTTCACTGGCGGCACCAGCCTCTATGAAGCTAAACGCGATAAACATCCGCAGGTTTACTGCTTCCCCAGCAGCGTTGATGCAATCCATTTTGAGCAGGCGCGCGACCGCAGTAACCATCATCCGCTGCAGGATACCATTCCGGCGCGGCGTCTGGGGTATTACGGCGTGCTGGATGAGCGCATCGACCTGCCGCTGATTGCGGCGCTGGCAGACAGTCATCCGGAATGGCAGATTGTGATGGTCGGGCCGGTGGTGAAAATCGATCCTGCCAGCCTGCCACAGCGCGATAATATTCACTGGCTCGGCCAGCAACCTTACCAGGCGCTGCCGCAGTTTCTGGCAGGCTGGGATGTCTGCCTGATGCCATTTGCCATTAATGCCTCGACCCGCTATATCTCGCCAACCAAGGTGCTGGAGTATATGGCGGCGCAACTGCCGATTGTCAGTACCGCCATTGTTGATGTGGCACGCCACTACGCAGAGGAGGTGGCGGTGGCAGAGACCCACGCTGACTTTATCACCGCCTGTGAACAGGCGATGGCGATGAGTGCTGCAGAACGGCGGGTACTGGCAGGCCGGATGCAGGAAAAAGTGGATGCCACCTCGTGGGATCGCACCGCAGAGCAGATCCACAGGCTGATTCAGCAGGCGCTGACGCAGCGTCAGCCCGTTGCCGAGGCGTCGGGTCCGGCAGGGCTGCAGGGAAACGTTACGCTGCTGACGCCCGCAATGCTGGAAAGTGAAGCGGTACCCTGTCTGATTGTCGGCGCGGGGCCGACCGGACTGAGTGCCGGTTATCACTATGGCGAAGGCGCAGTGCTGCTGGAGAAAAATGGCACACCCGGTGGCTGGTGCCGATCCATTAACGATCGGGGATTCACCTTCGATTATGCCGGTCACATCATGTTCTCGCAGGACCCCTATGTATTAGGGCTTTATGAGATGCTGCTGGGCGATAATCTGCACTGGCAGGATCGTGAAGCCTGGGTTTATAGCGACGGGATTTATACCCGTTATCCTTTCCAGTCCGCACTGCATGGCTTGCCCGTCGGGGTCGTCAAAGAGTGCGTGCTGGGGGCTATCGAGGCGCGTTACGGTGAAACAACGTCTACCGCCACACCGCTGGACCGGACCCGGACGCGGCGGGATTGCTGCGCTGATGGCGTAATTCCCGATGAGGGCAGCAGCACGGGCGACGTCGCTGGCGATGAGGATTTCCAGCACTTCATCATGCGAACCTGGGGCAAAGGTATCGCGCGTCACTTCGCCCTGCCCTACAACCAGAAACTGTGGAAAGTGCCACTGACCGACATGGAAACGTCGTGGCTGGGCGGACGCGTCCCCCTGCCTGATCTGGCGCAGATCATTGACGGGGCGCTGCAACCGCTGGCGAAGCCCGTCGGCCCGAACGCGCGTTTTGGCTATCCACTCCGCGGTGGCTTCCAGGCACTGATGTCCGGCTTTTTACCGCATCTGAAATGTACGCTGGAAACGGATGCCAGCCTGACCCGCCTCTATCCCCAGGCGCATGTCGCGCTGCTGGCGGATGGCCGGCACTACCGCTACGAACAGCTGATCAGCACTATGCCGCTCCCGGAGCTGATTAAACTGATGGGCGACGAGGTGCCGGAGAAGGTGCAACAGGCGGCACAACAGCTTCAGTTTGTCTCTGTGCGCTGCGTAAATCTGGGGATTGGTCGGGCAGACCTGACCGAAAAACACTGGATTTACTACCCTGGCGATACGCTGTTTCATCGCATTTTTGTGCAGGGGAATGCCAGCCCGCATTGCAATCCACCCGGCGGTTTTGGCTTAACCTGTGAAATTACCTATAACGCCGCCCATCCGCTGCCACTGACAGGCGATGCGCTGATCGAGCGCTGCCGTCAGGATTGCATCCGGGTCGGCATGATAACCGCTGAGGATCCACTGCTCTGCGCCTCCGAGGTTGATATGCCCTACGCTTACGTGGTCTACGACCATGCGCGCAGCGATAACGTCGCACTGATTCGCCAGTGGCTCCTGACGCAGGATATTCATCTGTCAGGCCGCTACAGTGAGTGGGAGTACTACAATTCCGACCACGCCTTCCTGGCCGGTAAACGCGCCGCGGAGAATGTCCGGCAGCAGCATCTCAGCAAACAGATGCCTGGCTGACCTGGCACAGTCTGCTATGAAAGCCGCTGGCTGCATTTTGCGGCTTTCAGCGACTGCAGCTGGGTCAGCCGCCGCTCGGCTTTCTGGCTGGCACTGTATTTCGCAATGCCATTGCCCAGCCCGAAATCACCGACAAAGCCCAGTACGGTCAGTGCATCAAACTGGCCGGTCTGTTCAATATCATGCTCTACGTTGTGTGCTCTGATCAGCTCCTGATCCAGCGCGCTGCAGCTCAGCATCGCTGACTCTTCTGGCGTGACCGTCGCCGACTGCGGATAGTGCTTGGTGGCGCAGCCGGTGACGACCAGCGCCAGCAGCAGGATGACGCGTTGTGTATTCATGTTTCACTGCCTGTTTTTTGTCCGGTTAACCGGATTATCGGCAGCCTCCGCAGAGATCATGAGGCTCTGAACTACCAATAATGGTCGAAACCGCTACGCTAATGTAGGATTCAGCGCACGGCAGCCTGTCGCCGTCTGTTACCCGCCGAAAGTCATGCAGCGAACGCGCACGGCACGTTCACGCTTTCTGCCTGATCTTTCAACCTGTTAGTCAGTACGACGCTGTAAACGGCAGCGTATTTACGGTTAACTCTGGACGCCAATCTGCGATAAAGCCGTGGCCTGAGCCCGTCCAGACCGTGACCAGTCGCGCATCAGTTTTATCAGAGCATGTTTCAGATGAGGTTTTTCAATGCGTTTTAAAGGATTGAACATCGGGTTTTTCCTTTTAATTCTGGCGGTCGCCACCGTCGCTTTCTTTGATGTGCTTTCGCCCTATTTCTCCCCGATCCTCTGGGCGGCGATTCTGGCGGTCATTTTCCACCCGCTGAAAACGATCCTGCGGACCCGCATGGGCGATCGTAATGGCCTGGCCGCGCTGATCACGCTGCTCTTTATCTGCCTGATCGTGTTTACGCCGCTGGCCATTATCGCCTCATCGCTGGTGGTTGAAACCAACGCGGTCTATCACAAACTCCAGACCAACTCAGCCCAGTTCCCGGCGGTTTTCGCCGATCTGCTGCAGCACCTGCCCCGGTGGGCGAAACACTATCTGGCTGAAAATAATCTGGACAGCACCGCAGAGATTCAGCAGAAGCTCTCCTCGTTTGCCCTGAAAGGCGGTCAGTATGTCGCAGGCAGCGCCTTTGTCATTGGTAAAGGGACCTTCAGCTTTACTATCGGCTTTGGCGTGATGCTCTATCTGCTGTTCTTCCTGCTGAAAGACGGCTCCTATCTGGTGCATCTGATTCTGGAAGCGTTGCCGCTTTCGACCTACGTAAAACACCACCTGCTGGTGAAGTTTGCCGCTGTAGCCCGTGCGACAGTGAAAGGCACGGTGGTGGTCGGTATCGTTCAGGGTATTCTCGGCGGGCTGGCGTTCTGGTTTACCGATATTGACGGCAGTCTGCTGTGGGGTGCCCTGATGGCATTCCTCTCACTGATTCCGGCGGTTGGTTCAGCCATCATCTGGGTGCCTGCCGCGATCTTCTTCTTTGCCACCGGTGCCGTCTGGAAAGGGCTGTTCCTGGTCGGTTTCTTCGTGGTGATTGTGGGCCTGGTCGATAACATTCTGCGTCCGCTGCTGGTCGGCAAAGACACCAAGATGCCCGATTATATGATCCTGATCGCCACTCTGGGGGGCATGGAGATCTACGGCATCAACGGTTTTGTAATTGGACCGGTCATTGCGGCCCTGTTTATTGCCTGCTGGAATCTGCTTTCCGGCCGCGATAACCGCGAAAATATTGAAGTCATTGATGAAGAAGTGATCGAGGAAGGCAAGAAGCAATCTGAAACTGCCGCAGAGGCGGCGGCTGAAGCGGCTTCCGCTGCCGCAGACGCTGCTGCTGAGGCTGAGATTAAAGTCTCGGCGTTAGCGGCAGCGGAAAGAGAGGCCGCAGAAAGTAAGGCGGCGGAAAATAAAGCGTAATGCGCAACTGGCATAAAAAAACCCACCAGCAGGTGGGTTTTTTCTTGTCTGAAAACAGCAGCGAATCAGTTGGTCGCTTTGTTTTTCAGCTCTTCAGCACCCTGCCTGGTTTTATCCCAGCCTTTCTCGGTGCCTTCTTTGGTTTTGTTCCAGCCTTCCTGAGCGCCTTCAGTGATTTTGCTGCCGGTCGTGTGGCTTTTGCCTTCGGCAGCGTGCTCAGATTTCAGCTTCATCTCCTGGCCTTCGTGCTGCGCTTTGTGCAGCTTTTCTTTTGCGGTGTCTGCGCCTTTATGCGCTTCCGCAACGGTGTTGTCTGTGGTGGTAGCAGCAAAAACCGGCGAAGCCAGTAAAATAGCAGACAGTGCAATAATTGATTTCTTCATAATTCCCTCTGTATTCATTGTTGCCGTGTAGATTTTAATCCTGGCATAGCGTTTCCAGGAAAGATTTAAGAATAAACCAGGAATGAAAAAGGGCCAGTTTTCACCAGAAAAAGCCGCTGGCTGTAGCTTTTTTGTTCATTACCACAGGGCGAGCTGCGGGTCGTCGTCCTGTTCTGGTTTAGTGCGACGCACACGAGCGGGCGGCGCCGGTTTCTGCAGCTGCTGATGAATCCACTGCAGCAGCACCGCGACCACATAAGCCTGCTGTTCCGCGCTGAGTGGCTGATGCTGGTCAATGTGGTGCCATTTGCTCAGACAGCCGCGACAGCAGGTCGCCGTCGCGTGCTGCGCGATAAACACCGGGTGACCGCGCATCGGTGTCTGCCGGCCGTCATTTTCCGGTTCGGCTGGCGCCAGACGTTGTGCCACAAATCCGGCCGCGTGCTGGCGTAAGACTGCCTCATCTTTGCCGGATGCATAATCAAATTCAGTCCGTCCCAGACGAAAACGCTGGCGAAACGGCGAACGCGCCAGGCGGGTAAAAAGATCCTCGACATCTCTCATGCTGAAAGCCAGTTACTCATATTTACGTCCTGCCAGATAGCGTACACCCTGAGGGCCGAACGCCTCACGGTGCAACTCATTTGGCTGCAGGTGAAAAGTCTCACCCGGGTGATAGGTACTCTCGCCCTGTTCAGTGCTGATGGTGATATCGCCACTCAGAATCAGTGCCAGCGCTTCGAAGGGATGAACGTGATTGTCCAGCTCAGTGGAGGCTGCGCGCTCCACCAGCAGCGGCGGGTCAAAGCCCTGTTCAGCTAATAAATTTCTGAATTCGTGTTCTGTCATCGCGTCGCCTTAACGTGGGTTGTTCTTTTAGCAGTGTAGACGATGGGGCTGGCTGTTCAGGTCAGGCAACAGAAGGGCGGCCCTTCAGCACCTGACGCCCTGCCCCATCGGCCTTTCCGTTAACCGGTCTGGACAGCAGAACGGCACAAAAATTTGCTGCGCCCGCTAAGAAGGATGCGGCACCGGATCGGCAGACACTGGACAGCCGCCCTCTGCGGCAACGGCGGAACGGTAAAGCGCGTCATGGTTAAAGCCGGCTGAAGCGGCATACGCAACGATGCCGCGCCGGACAGGGAACAGAACGCACAATTGCATGGCGGTAGGACATCGGACGTTCTGTCTGACCGTTATTGTCTGGAGGCGGGACTGGCGTCGTTTTCCGCAGAGGCAATCTGTTCGGAGAGATGGCTGACCAGGGCTCTGGCCATATCCAGAGTCAGGCCAAAAAAGCGTGATTCCTGCGGCGCCTGCGCATCCGGTGCGTCTGGATCGACATAGCCAAACTGCAATACCAGTGCCTGATGATTGTTCAGAGGCCCGATGTGCCAGCCGGTGACGGGATAAAAGGTAAAACGATTAAATTCATTCACATAAACCTGACTATGAAGCATAACCCTGATTGAGTGTCAGGCCAGCTCAGATAAGTTGCGTGGGTGGTTTATTAATCCTGGCGCACATTCGCAGAATCACCAGGAAAACTTACAGCGCCGCAAGGCAATCGCAGAAGATGGCAATCCGGGACAGGGTTCCGCGCTCGCGGCTACGCATCCGGGCGGGGAATAATTGAGATGTGACCATTTATCTCCAGCACCGCATATTTAATCTGGTCGAACCGCTCCAGCCCTGGACCGGAGCGCGCCGCTTCCAGCACATCGTCTGCACTGACACCTGTCATCTTCATGCGGTCGGTCAGCATATTGCCATGCTCCACCAGAATCACCGGGCCGCCATCGAGCATCTGCTCCACCACCGGAAAACGATTTTTTACTTTGCCCAGCACAATGTCGATCGTCACCAGCGTAATGATGGTCAGCGTCGCGCCGGTGACTGAGAAATCGTCGCCCAGCAGCGCCTGCTGGGTCGCTTCACTGATGATGAGCAGCAGAATCAGGTCAAATGAGGTCATCTGCAGCAGCGTACGTCTGCCCGCAATTTTGAACACCACCATCAGTACCAGATAGATAGCTGCCGCCCGTAATACTGTTTCCATAATGTGCCCCGGTCAGGGATAGACCCATTGCGTAAAATGAACCTGCGATGCGTTGCCGCCATGAATGGCTACGTGAATGCGGCCCGCACTGCGTGGCTGTAACCCGATCCAGATCGCGTGATCCGGGCCGGTATTTGCGGCAGAAAAGGTCAGCCGCAGATCGCTGCCGATCGTCTCCGCCACCTGCGGCTGAGGCTGCAGCGTCTGGATTTCCAGCTTCTCCAGTGCTCCGCCGCCGAGCGTAATAGTGAAAAAACGGTCCCCCGCAGGTGCATGATAGCGAATACGCATATCCATATTGCTTTCAACGCGGCCAAACCGCTCATACGCCACCTGAATGCTGCCATCCGCTGAACGGGTGCGACTGTCGCTCAGGATCCCTTTAGAGAAGAGTCCGCAGGCTCCCAGCAGCACCAGCACGATTAACAGACACTCCCCTGCCCGTTGAATGCGCCATTCCCGACGGACCCACAGAAGGTTTTCTTTTACTGGATAACCCCGGCTCACTGAACAATCTTTTTTCACGATATGATCTCTCCGGTCAGGGCAATTGCTGCGATGACGCGCGGCCTGACGCCGTGCGCATGGGCACTATGTTTTCCGGCGCTCAATCCAGAACGACCAGCTGTGATAAAGCAGCGTCAGCGGCATGGCAATTACGGCCCCCACCAGGACAAAACCCTGGGTCATCGGCGGTGACGCGCTGTCACTCAGGGTGAAATGGTGAGGAACCAGCCACGGATAGAGACCACACAGCAATCCGGTAAACACCGTGCCAATCAGCAGTAGCGTGAGGATAAGCTGGATAAGCGGCCGGGCTCGCCACAGGGCAACAGGCAACGCGATCCAGAGCATCACGATCGTTATAATTACCACCTGACCGGGTAGCCGCTGCCAGCTTTGCCGCCAGATATCTGCGTTGAGATAGCATTCAGCCAGAAAGATGATCAGCGCCAGCAGCCACCATAGCCAGCTCTGTGCTGCCGCCAGCGGCTGTATCCTGTCGCCAATCCGCCAGCCAATCCAGCAGCAGGCCAGCAGTAAATTGATGGCCAGCAGGCCCACACCACTGATTAGCGGAACCATACTCAGCCCATCCGGCAGACCACTCTGCGGCTGTGCGCCGATCACCATTCCGCCGCACCAGCCCTGAATAAAGGTTGCCAGCGCCGAGCTACAGACCATGATGCGATCCAGCCAGGGACGCAGCCGGGCTGAACTCTGGGCGCGATACTCCAGTGCCATCGCCCGCACCAGCAGCGCCAGCAGCATGGCGAAAATCGGCACACTCAGTTGGCTGAACAGCAGCGCATAGACCGGGGGAAACAGCGCCAGTAGCCCCCCTGCCGCCAGCACCAGCCAGGTCTCATTGGCATCCCAGACGGGCAGGATGCTGTGCGTCATCAGTTCACGCTGTGCCTCATCGTGAAACCAGCAGAACAGCATTCCCACCCCCAGATCGGTTCCATCCAGAAGCAGATAGAGGAGCAGCGAGAAAGAGATAACTAACGCAGAGAGATCGGTCATCGCAGATTCCTAATGCGGTGTTTTCAGCTGAATCACCACCGGGTTTCCCGAGGGCAATTCACCTTTAACCCGGCGTAACAGATAGTGCAAACCGAGCGCGAAAACCAGAAGGTAAATCAGCAGGACAGCCACAAAAATAGCGAGCGTGGTACTGAGCGGCAGCGGTGATACGCTCTGCGCTGTGCGTAACAGGCCATAAACCGTCCATGGCTGACGTCCGACTTCGGTAACAACCCAGCCAGACAGCAGCGCGATAAAGCCCGCAGGTGCAAGCCAGGTCAGCCACTGCAGCAAGCGCCATGACACCGCCAGTCGTCCACGCCAGCGCTGAAAATTGGCCACGACGGAGGTGAAAAACAGGAGCAATCCCAGCCCCACCATCAGGCGAAAGGCGAAAAAAACCGGTAGCACGGGCGGAATGGCATCTGCCGTAAAGTCGTTCAGGCTGCGGATATGACCGGAAAGATTATGACGCAGATAAAGTGAACCCACGTCCGGCAGGCTGACTTCCAGATGGTTACGCCGCGCCTGCTGATCCGGTATCGCAAACAGGCGCAGCGGCTCCCCGTCACCGCGGGCAGGGGGAAGCCAGCTCCCTTCTATCGCAGCCAGTTTAGCAGGCTGATAATCACGGGTGTTTTCACCATGCAGATCGCCAAGCAGGATCTGCAATGGCATGGCGACCAGCAGAAAAGTCAGTGCGCTATTGAGCATCAGCCGCGAAGCGGGCTCGCCGCTAAAATGGCGAAGGCGCCAGGCCGCCACGCCCATCATCATGACCGCCACCGCAATCAGCGAGCCCATGACCATGTGATTGAAACGCCAAGGAAAGGAGGGAGAGTGTAAAACTGACCACCAGTTTTCGACCAGAAACACCCCCTGCGGGTTACGAAGGAAACCCACTGGCGTCTGCATCCAGGAATTGGCAGCCAGAATCCAGAACGCGCTAAGCAGCGCACCAATCGCCACCAGACAGGTCACAGCAAAATGAACGCCTGGCCGGATCTTATTGAAGCCAAACAGCATGACTCCCGTCAGGGCTGACTCCAGAAAGAAAGCGATCAGCACTTCATAAAACATCAGGGGGCCAATCACACCGCCTGTCTGATGTGAAAAGCGCGCCCAGTGTGTGCCAAACTGAAACTCCATCACCACACCGGAGGCCGCGCCAATCGCCACCGTCAGAGAAAAGATCGTCAGCCAGAAGTGAAGTGCCTCCCGTGCCGCTTTCTGCTTTCCCCAGAGCCAGCGTGCTTCAAACCAGACCAGAAATGGCGCAAGGCCCAGCGTCAACGCCGCCAGCGTAATATGCATACCCATAGTCACGGCAAACTGTGCACGGGCGAGTAGTAAGACCCAGTCGCTGTCATTCATCATGAGCGTTCCCCGCAAACGCAGCGATCCAGGCTGCGCATCTGCCTTTGTCAGAGACGTAGCCGTCAGCCATCCGACGATCGCTAATCACAGAAAAGAGAGGTCTGATGCACGTGCAGAGTTTCAGCATCCTGATTGATTCGCCGCGATAATTATTCTGAATAAGGCAATCAGATTATCGTAGTGAATAAATAATCAAAGGGCCAGCGAAGCGAAAGCCAGAATACCCCCCCGTCCGAATGATTTTTAATTATTACACTCTGAACAGGCAGATAAATAATTATTTTTGCCGCCACAAACCGCTGCGCTTAAATAAGCAAAAGATGATTAAACGAGGCGGAAATAAATTCAGCCTCGCGGTGACGATAGTGATTCGCCTACAGCCAGCCGGCGCGACGCAGCCTGGCCCAGAGTCCGCCACAGGCTACCAGCGTTAGTCCTACCGCCAGCGGATAGCCATACAGCGACTTCAGTTCCGGCATGTGCTCAAAGTTCATGCCGTACATACTGAATACGACGGTCGGGATCACCAGAATAGCGCCCCAGCCCGCCAGCTTTTTTACCACCTCATTCTGCTGCACCGTCACCAGTGCCAGATTGACCTGCATGGCGCTGGTCAGCATCTCACGCATATCCTCAGCGTCCGTCACCACATGACGGGCGTGATCCTGCACGTCACGGATATAGGCGCGCAGCGGCCGCGGGATCAGATCTTCATGCAGGTGGATCAGCTGATTACAGATCTCCTCCAGCGGCTGCGCAGCATTGCGCAGCGTCAGCAGATGACGGCGCATGGTGTAGACCTGCTGCACCGACTGGCGGTCAAATTCGCTGGTAAAGAGCTCATTCTCCATCTGTCCGACGCGCTCATTCAGCGAGGTGGAAAGCTCGGCATAACGATCAACGATAAAATCGAGCAGACAGTAGAGCGGCCAGGCGGGACCATATTTCAGCAGCGCCGGATTTTCAGCGGCCTGTTTCCGCACCGGCGTATAACTTTCAGAGGCGCCGTGACGGATAGTGATCAGAAAGTTTTTTCCGACAAAGAAATGAGTTTCGCCCAGCGCACAGTTGTCATCTCTGGCACACACCGTCTTAACCACAATAAACAGAGACTCGCCATATTGTTCGATTTTGGGTCGCTGATGGGCATTCAGCGCGTCCTCAACCGCCAGTTCATGCAGGCCGAACTCCTCTTTTATCTTCGCCATAAACTCAGCGTCGGGTTGCCATAGTCCGAGCCAGACAAACCCCTCCGGCTCTTTGATCACTTCGCTGATATCGTCGACCCCGACCTCTTCGCCCGCGCATCCCGGACGATATACCCTGCTGCTTACGATCATCATCTGCATTCCCGTTCTGTGACTCTATGGAGCTTAGCCAATCGGGGGCCAGGAACCGGAGAAAAACCGTAAGCATTTGCTGCCAGATTGGCGATCAGCGGCCAGCGTTATGACAGGTCGTGTAACGCTTTGCCGAGCGGCGGGCCCAGCGTGAAATCGCTGAAGCGAATCGCCAGTCCCTCGCGCTCAGGCGAACAGCCCATCACGCCGACAAAACGTCGCACCCGGCCTGGCCATGAACAGAGCCGTAGCAGTGGCCAGGTCACGCCATCCGTAGAGTACTGAATTCTCAGTGCCGCATTGATCAGCGTTGCGCGCAGCCAGAACTGGCGGGCATCGCCGGGAAACACGCCAGTAGACCAGTCGGAGTCGTGGCGTGTCACGACACAGCCGATGGCAGGCTGCTCATCGTTAAACTCAATGCCCGCTTTTACCCAGTGCGTCTCATCGTCCTGAATAAACAGACCTGCCTGATCGTAGAGCTGGCTGAAATCCGCGTTCACCTGTACCTGCACGGTAAAATCGCTTTCGACCCAAAAGCCAAAGGCGTGGCCGCTGTGCCGCTCAAAACCGTACCAGGTACGCTGCCAGAAATCGCTGTTCAGCGCCGTTTCAAACTGCAGGACATCACCATCCAGACTGTGAACGGGTGGCTGATTAATCCAGACACCCCCTTCAGAAATGATTGAACTGACCGTCATTAGTCACTCTCCGTTAAATGAGTCAGCCCGGCGCAGAGTCAGACAGCACTGCCGCGCAACAACTGACCTGATGATCATAGCGTTAATTGTGCAGAAGGCATGACATCACTCTGCTGACGCAGGTGAGCCTGACAGCGCAGCCTCTTGTAGCAGAGTGTGATGTCGGTGAGATGAATCTCTGTTTCAGGCGTTGCTGACTTTTCACTGTTCATGCTGAAAGAAATAAGCCTGAGACGATTAGATCCGGACCACACAAATATTTCATTTTGTTAACCACCTAGCGAAAACCGCATTTAACAACCAGACTTGTTCTGTCTGAGAAATACAGCATTCATCAAATATAAGGATTAAGTCACCATGGTAGATAAATCAGAGATTTTAGATCACGCACAGGTTGTAGATGTGAATGGCGAACATGTCGGGATTGTTGACCATTTCGAAGGCGACGACAAAATTAAACTGGCAAAAAGCGATCCTGAAGCGGGCGGCAAACACCACATTATTCCATTCAGCTGGGTTAAAGAAGTAGACGACAACAAAGTCATCCTCTCTAAAGCCAAAGCGGATATTGAGAGCGAGTGGCAGTCTGCCTGATCTGATAGCCGTGGCTTCTGCCACGGCTTATTTCTCTTTTCCCGCATTTATTTTCCGCGTTAACCCGCCTGACATCGCTTAAATTCCCTTTTATTAATCAGTGCATCCTGAACGGTTTCTGACAGCGAATAACTGCGATTCGTCCGACATTCAGGTGCTGATATTTTCCGCCTGCGGTGAGGAATAGCAGCCAAAAACACCATCGATCAGCGGATAGCTTTCTGCGCCGGGCAATTCAAAATGCCACCATTCTGTTGTAATGCCGGTAAAGCCGCCTCCCAGCATAATAGCGTTGAGCATCAGCCGGTTGTGCTGTGCCTGAACCGCGACGGCAGGATGATAAGGGTGAGAGTGATCACTCATCTCATCGAATCCGGTTCCCATATCCACGATCGCGCCATACTCGTCAATCAGCGTCACGTCGATTGCCGTGCCCCGGCTGTGGTTTGATCCACGTGACAGTGGCACGACATAGGCCGGGTCCGGACAGGCTTCCCAGAGAACGGCCTGGGCGGACGGTAGCCGGTAAGCGTCCAGGACCAGCAACCTGTAGCCAGCCACCTTTGCAATGCTGATACTTTTCGCCAGCGCGTTAGCCGCATCAGTGTGTAGCAGACAGCGCGGGTCGTAATAGATCGGCCGACCCGTTATGTTGTCAGCGGTAGCATATTTCAGATCGATGAGCAGCTGCGGAAATGCTTCCGCAATATCAACCAGATTTTTACTTTCCATGATGCGTCATTCCCTGTTTGTACGCTCTGTGCCGGGCTGGCCGAAGCAGGGTGAATATCATAGCACCTGTGTGCAGAATTATGAGCCGGTTTGCCAGCCTGCCAGTTGCTTTTCACTTCACTGGCGCTGATGCTCTACATCCTGTTCCGGCTCAGGTTCATGCTTGCCGACCCGGTCATCGGGCCGAACGTGAAACTGCCGCCCGCGCTGGCGCGCTGCTGCTTCGAGTCGTACCGGTCGCTGTCCTGCTCGCTGCCCTTCGCCTTACTGACGCTGGCGGAAACGCTGGTTTTTTCGAACTGGCAGAAGATCGAAGTGGTCACCGGGCCGGGACCGTTAATCATCAGGCTGGCTGAGGTGTAATAGGCAGACAAACCATCCCGGCTCAATAGCCGGGATTTATTGAGTTAAATTATAAGTAGAGGCTATCGTCGTAGGGATTGGCAGCAAGAGTTTTTTCAATTTCATCTCCTGCTTTTGATTTCCATGACAAATTCATTTTCGTCATTAGTTCAATATACTTTGGAAAAGCAATACGCCTTCCATCTTCACCCGAAATACGATTTTCTAATTCATATTGAAATGCAATCTTATAAGCAAGCCCTGACATAATCCAATAAAGGAGCTCATCTGTAGAATCTGTAATTTTTCTGGAGAACTCATATCCTCTTTCGGAAAAAACGTAATTATACATTTCATTTTCAAATGAAATGTAAGGAGTTCCATCACCAGCAGGAGTTGTACAAAGATTAACTGAAAGCCTTGGCAGACCTGCTTTAAAAACCAGTTCATCAACTTTTTTTTGCAACTCTTCAATACTTAGCATATTAGTGAACCTCACGGATATATTCATTTTTAAGAAGCCACTCAACATTCACACGCTCTTGCATATTAGGCAGAATCTGAACGCCTCCTCCAGCTTCACCAAAAGCAGGGGCTATTTTTCCTTGTATGACTGGCAAAGGCTTAATGACCTCATATTCATAGTATTTCTCTGCGCCAGCTCCGGGTGCAAGAGCGCGCTGTTCATAAGGCGTTCCCTTAGGTGCCAGAAAAGACCCACTTGGTTCTCCATACCTATCCAAACGAGTGCCTACAGGAAGCGTTGTTTTAACTGGTTCTTCGGCAAAACCTAATTTTGCAGGCCAGTTCCAGTCTCCACTTTCATTACGGTATTTATCGTACTGTGACCATCCTGAAGCTTCCTCATCAGCAGCAATTCTATTCGGCTCTACCGTTCTTCCCGTTGAAGGCTGAGAT
The DNA here is from genome assembly GCF_032114055.1 of Pantoea sp. Classification (GTDB taxonomy): domain Bacteria; phylum Pseudomonadota; class Gammaproteobacteria; order Enterobacterales; family Enterobacteriaceae; genus Pantoea. The sequence goes on along the minus strand of NZ_DAMCTB010000005.1, from coordinate 249,140 downwards.
TGTTGTTTAGCTGAAGTCTCTTTTGTCGGTTCCTTAATTACACTCTTCAGCCCATATGCACCAGCCAGAGCAGCAACCAGTTCCTGAGTCTGTATTGCCGTATCATAACGGCCTGCTGCTGTTTCCCAGCTTACACCGGAAGCCTTTGCTATTGCTGTGATGGCCTGGTCGCGGCTGATGCTGCCTGCATCCAGTCCCTGCAAAGCACCTTCCAGATTTTTCACATCCTGTGGGTATAAATCTTTGTACAATAATGATTAGGTGGCATTTTCACCGTATTTCTTCAATGCTTCCTGCGCCGGAACAATTAACGCACCACAGGCCTAACCACCTTTATTACCATCCGTACAGACCGCTTTTATCGCTTCATCACGCGCTTTATCTGTCTGATTAATCGTCGCCAGTTCTTTCACTTCAGCCGGTGTTAACTTCTGTTTCAGGTAATCGTGCTTCGTCTCCAGCTGTTTCTTTTTGTCGGCTTTCTGAAGGCTCAGCCAGTTATTCTTAGCAACACGTCTTAACCAAAGCCCGGCGCTACAGGAGTATATCCGGGATCACATCAAGCACCTGCCGTCACCGTCCATCACCCTGAAAGGGCACTGGATGACAGCGTTTGGGTTTGAGACCGGGCAGAAGATCGAAGTGATCCTGGAGGCGGGGCAACTGATCATCCGACTGGCTGACAAGAAGTAACTGCCTGGTAACAAACAATCCCGGCGTAAGGCCGGGATTGTTTGTTAACGATATTCTATCGGAATATTTTTAAGCTGTTCGTCCAGGGACCAGTTTTCTGGCCTATATTTCGGATTATTCCATTTAGCTCCGTCAGATAACCACTTATCTCTATAACGTTTCAGGCCCAATAGGGTGGCATCTTCATAACCAAATTCAACGCCACAGCAATCGCATATATTAAAGCTCGCATCCTGACCTGTATCACCCCAAGGTAGATCAGTCTGAATGGCTCTACAGACTCTGCAAGCATATAGCTCTTTATTATTGTGCATTAAAATAATCCAAGTTTGTTTTGACCCCATGATCGGCAGGGTCTGGTTTAAACATTGTCCTAGAGACTCCATCGACTCTTTTCACAGCAAAAGTATTAGTAGAAGGATTGTAATACACCGTTTCACCATTACTCCGAATCCTTGTAAGGGTTCCTGGAGGTGGATTGTTAACAAAACTGTGAGCTGCTTCTACGTATTCTTTGGAATTATGATACTCAGGGAATTCATTTTTATGTTTATCCCAGTGACCATAAGCATTTGAGATAGGTTCTTTTTTCTTAGTTTCCGACCAAACTTGAACATCTTTAGCTTTCGCTGAGATCTGCTGGCTGCCTTCATTTATCAGCTTCGACGCTTCAGCCACATCCCCTTTCTTCAGCACCGTTTCTGCGGCCTTGATGACCTTTCCTGCCGCATCACCTGCGCCGGGGATGATACCGATTGCAGCCGCAAGATAATCAAGAGCCGACTGCGCTTCCGCAAAGCTCTTGATGTCGCCATAAACAGGTATAAAGTCGCTGCCAAACTCTGCACCCGCTGACGCCATATCTTTCAGCGCTTCACGCCGCTCGTTGTACATCTTCACCGAGCAGGCTTCTGCGCTTATGCCGCCGCAGTTGGCCTTCTTATAGCGTTCGTTTTCGGCCTCAACGTACTCACCGGCCTTCTGCTCCAGCGTTTTACCTTCAGACTGTGCCTGTACGATATCGGCGAGAGAGTTATTCTCAACCGCATTCCTGCCAGCCTGCGCGCCCGCCACCGCGCCCGCCGTGCTGTCGCCGGTCACACCGTCTGCAAGGCCCGCCGCCAGCGTGCCCAGCGCGCTTATCGTCTGGCGCTGCTCTTCACTCAGGTCGTTACGGTCAACGCCCGGATATAATCAGTCTGATTTTTCTTTAGACATGAGAGTCTGACCCACGCCGATAATAATCCCACAGCCAATTGATATTTCAGCACCTTTTATCAAATCACTTCTGTCAAAATCAAAATCACCCACTAAAAAATAGGATGCTAATGAGATAAGTAATTTACCGCCAATAAGAAATACAGAAAGCCCAATAATCCATAAAACCACCAACAATACCAAAAGCTTCAATTTTTTATTTGGCATTATTTTTCTCCAATTTTTTTTGAAATTTTTCCGCCAAACTTTGTGCAGAACTGCCAAGGTATTCAGAACCGGCAGATTCAGCGACTGCCCCTGTTATTTTAGGTATCGTAAACTGAGGGATAGTGGACTGCACCTTCTCCACTCCTTTACCTATAGTTGCGCCACCGAGAGTTCCCAAACCTGCTCCGATCATCGGCGCTGCGACATCTTTTCCCTGCAAGCTAGCTCCCACATACGCTCCAGTAATACTTACTGCTTCCGTAAACCAGAACCCTTTACCCTGAGTTACTCCGCTGATACCTGTGGCAATAAGTGCATCAGTAGCACTGAACGGTTCTCCACTATTTAGCTGATTAAACACATTAGCCGCACCACCGATAGCGCTTGCACCGATGACACTTCCTGCTGTTGCTGTAGTTGGCAAAAGAACAGGCGCGACAACAGTGGTCGCTCCAGCCCCCCAAGCTGTTAACAAGCCGGTTGCCGCATTCTGGCCATCAGGTAATTGCCCTGTCACCAGCTTATCAGAGGCATACTTAATTTCTTCTGTCGTTGCCGGGTTTAGCACTTTGCCTTTTTCATCTATTAGGTTGGTATTATTTATCAGTGACCCCTGAGCCTGAACATTGTTCCAGAAGCCAGTGCCGAACCCGTCAAGGCCAGACAGCGAGTTATTCTCAACCGCATTCCTGCCAGCCTGCGCGCCCGCCACCGCGCCCGCCGTGCTGTCGCCGGTCACACCGTCTGCAAGGCCCGCCGCCAGCGTGCCCAGCGCGCTTATCGTCTGGCGCTGCTCTTCACTCAGGTCGTTACGGTCAACGCCCGGATACATCTGCTGCGCGATGTACTCGCCCATCGCCGCGCCCGACGCGCCCGCTACCGCACTGTTGCCCGCCGCGTAGGCCGTCACCGCCCCCACCACCGCGTGCGCCATCAGGTTCGCCTGCACGTTCACCACGTCTTTACCGTTCGCATCCTTCGTGGTGGTCATGCTGTGGATGACCCCCGCCAGGTACGGTGCCGCCGCCCCGCTCGCCGCCTGCGCCAGGTTGCCCCCCGCCAGACCCTGAATCGCCGCCGTGGCGGCCTGAATACCCCGCTGGATATCGCTGCCGGTGCCCCACTGCTGCTGTGCGGCTCTGTAGCTGCCGGTCGCGGCCAGCGCTTTGTTGTAGGCGGCCCACTCTTCCTCCGGCGCGCCTTTACCCGGCTCTTTAACGCCTTTCCGGGCCAGCTCTTCCTTACCGGCTTTCGTCGCCGCTATCTGCCCCTCCGTCCGCGCGATATCCGCCGCCGGTAAATCGCAGGCGCATTATTACAACGTGAGTACCGGCCTAATAAAGGCCAGCCTAACCCGCTGCCGCAGCTGATCATTAAAGGCCGCTGGCTGGAAGATCTCGGCTTTAACACCGGCCAGCCGGTTACCGTCACCGTCGAGCGCGGGCGGCTGGTGATTGAGGCGGAGATTAGGATCTGACCGGTAAAAACGACGATCCCGGCGCGGAGCCGGGATCGGTATCATTTCAAGATATAATCGAACTTATCATCGAAGTTTAATTCGATATCCTGCTTTCTTACCCTCTCTAACACTTCCACTATTCGATTAAACGTATCTCCTAAGCGCTGTCGGGTTGTATCTGAGTTCGTCCATACCAGCGTTACTGGCCGCTCGACGTCATTGCTTAATCGATCCCAGAGCGCATTAAGATTTCTTCCATAATAGGGACCAAAATCTAGTTTCTCCGATAGAACACCATGAACATCAGACTCGGTATATATGTTTAAACCATCTAAAATAATTTCGCGTTTACTCACTTCCATTTACCTATTGATGTTGCTGTTTCATAGTGATCAGTAGTGATATACAACAACCCATCACTCGAATATAACAACCTTGTTCCCGGCTGATTGCTTCTCGACATCGTATTATTCAATCCTATATCAGCCTCGCGCCATACTCTTCCTGGCGAAGACGGTAACAGGTTATTTGAATTTTCGAAGATATCACCGCCTAATTGCCCACCGGGGTTTGTATTATTCAATGCTTTCCCAGGTTTCCAGCCATTAGCAACAGCTTGGGCCTTATCTACATAATTCGATGGTAATGTTCCGGTAGTCCGCAAGCTATCCACAACATCATTTGCTGCTTGAGTAGTCTGTAAGTCCAATTTTAATCCAGCGTAGCTTGCTGCGTTATGGGCTTCATTACCTATAAACCCAGCCGCCGCCGATTCAGCTTTACCGGCTACCTTACCTGCTACCTTGGCAACGATCTTCTCCGTTACGCCTGCGGTCACTTTTACCACACCCGTACCACCGGCAAGCAGACCCGCTATATCCGTAACCAGTTTTCCGCCTTCAACACCAGCATTGAACGAGCCACTGGCTCCGGCCTTCTGGTATTCCGCTTCCATGTTGTTGATGCGGTCTATATACGACTGTTTCACCGCATCCGACACATTACCCAGCACATCACCACTGTTGAACAGCGATTTCAGCGCCTCATATGTCTCCATCGGGCTGCTTGCCGTTTTCACGATACCGTCGATCGTGTCATACAGACCTGCTGGAACCCCGGCAACCATCCCGGCTGCAAAGCTCCCATCCTGCCCTAAATCTATCGCCGTCCACTTCGCCTCAGCCTGCACTTTGCAGGCTTGAGTCTGGCACTCTTCAAGCTCCTTCTTCTTCTGAGCCTTCTGCTGGTTGCTCAGATAGTTATTCTCCACCGCATTCCTGCCAGCCTGCGCGCCCGCCACCGCGCCCGCCGTGCTGTCGCCCGTCACGCCGCCCGCAAGCCCCGCCGCCAGCGTGCCCAGTGCGCTTATCGTCTGGCGCTGCTCTTCACTCAGGTCGTTACGGTCAACGCCCGGATACATCTGCTGCGCGATGTACTCGCCCATCGCCGCGCCCGACGCGCCCGCTACCGCACTGTTGCCCGCCGCGTAGGCCGTCACCGCCCCCACCACCGCGTGCGCCATCAGGTTCGCCTGCACGTTCACCACGTCTTTACCGTTCGCATCCTTCGTGGTGGTCATGCTGTGGATGACCCCCGCCAGGTACGGTGCCGCCGCCCCGCTCGCCGCCTGCGCCAGGTTGCCCCCCGCCAGACCCTGAATCGCCGCCGTGGCGGCCTGAATACCCCGCTGGATATCGCTGCCGGTGCCCCACTGCTGCTGTGCGGCTCTGTAGCTGCCGGTCGCGGCCAGCGCTTTGTTGTAGGCGGCCCACTCTTCCTCCGGCGCGCCTTTACCCGGCTCTTTAACGCCTTTCCGGGCCAGCTCTTCCTTACCGGCTTTCGTCGCCGCTATCTGCCCCTCCGTCCGCGCGATATCCGCCGCCTGGTTCCCTATCTCACCTATCAGCTGCGCTTCCTGCAGCCGGTTCTGCTCCTTCTCTTTGTCGAATATCGGCGACAGCGTCTGGTTCGCGTGCGCCGCGTCGCGGCTCAGCCCGCTCACGTCCTGCGCCTGCCTGTCCGGGTTGCGGATAACCAGCGCGCCCTCGCTTACCGCCGCCTTCGTCACCGAGCTGTCGCTGCCGCTGCGGTTCGCCCCCGTCAGCAGACCGTTCGCCATGTTCCCCGCAAACTGGCCGCCGATGCTGCCCCCGGTGCTCATCCCCGCGCTCTGGTGCTCCACTTTATAGTCCGCGTGGTTTTCCATGTCATTCCAGCCCAGCGTGCCGGTTTCCAGCCGGTTCCTGTCCGCCGTCGCGGTCGAGCCGATGACCGCCCCGTCCAGCTGCGTGTGTTCGCCCACGCTGACGTCAAAGCCCCCTTTGCCGGCAAAAATTCCGGTCTGCTCTTCCACGCTCTGCCAGGTGCTGTGCATTTTGTCCCGGCTCAGATTCACGTTTGCCGACCCGGTCATCGAGCCGAATGTGAAGCTGCCGCCCGCGCTGGCGCTCTGCTGCTTCGAGTCGTACCGGTCGCTGTCCTGCTCGCTCGCCAGCGTCAGGTTGCGCGCAACGTCCGCCTTCACCTGCTCGCCGCTGACCTGCGCGCCCCGGAGCGTGGTGTCGCGCCCGCTGACCATTGTCACCTGACGGCCCGCGCTCACCTGCGTTTCCGTATGGGTGACGCCGCTGCCCTGCTCGCTGCCTTTCGCCTTATTGACGCTGGCGGACACGCTGATGCCCCAGCCCCCCTGACCCGCGCCGATGCCCACGCCGACCGTACCGCCGTGGCTCTCGTTTTTGCCCTCCAGCGACGAGGTATTGGTGGCCGACAGCAGGTTCAGGTCCCGGTTCGCCGACAGCAGCAGGTCTTTACCCGCCTGCAGCTGGCTGCCCTGCACCGTCAGATCACCGTCCTCTCCTTTCACGCCGCTGCCACGTGCCACCACGCTCAGGTTGTCGCCCGCCGTCAGGCTGCTGCCCTGCGCGGTGCGCTGTTCGCTGCGCTGCGTGGAGGTGGAGGACTGGCTGCCGTAAGAAAGGCTGACGCCGATGGTGTTGTTGTTATCAGGGCTGTCGCCCTGCGCCGCCGAGAGGCGCGCGGCCTGAGTCGCCTGCACGCCATTGAGCGCCGCTTTGGTGCCCTGCAGCGCCGCCAGCCGACCGCTGTCGGCGGATTTCGCCTCCTGTACCGTCTGCGTTGCCGTATTCAGCGCACTGCCCACCGTGCCGGAGAGCGCCAGCGTCAGCCCGGAAGTTTTCTGCTCCACTTTGTGCGTCTGGCTGCTCTGGTTCTCTGCCGCGGTGATGCTGACCTCGCGACCGTCCAGGGCCAGGTTTTTACCGGCAACGAGATCGGAGCCACTGATATCCAGCCGGTTGCCCGCCGTCAGCGACACGTTGCCGTTCACGCTGCCCACGGTGCTGCCCTGGTTCGTCAGTGTCTGTGTGGTGTCGGTGGTTTTCAGGCTCTGCGTGCCGTAACTGAAACCGATGCCGCCGGTACCGGACAGCCCGCTCTTTTTCTCCTGCGACAGATGCAGTTCGCTGTTGCGCTCGGTGGCGCCCGTGATGCTGAGATCGTTACCGGCCTGCAGGACGACATCATTCGTCCCGGCTATCTGGCTGCCCTGCACACGCAGGTCGTTGCCTGCTGCCACCGTGACGCTGTCGCCGCTCAGTGAGCTTCCCTGCGTGGTCTGCCGCGCAATCTGATCGCGCGTGGTCGTGGTGCTCTTCGACAGCCAGCCGCTGCTGCCCGTCGTCTTTTGCCGCTCGTCCAGATCCTGGGTGTTTTCGCCACTGGTCAGTGTGACGTCATGGCCGGCGGTCAGCGCCAGGGCGACATCTGCCGACAGCGTAGCCGCGCGTGCGTTAAGATCGTTGCCAGCCAGCAGTAAGACGTCGCCTTTGCCCACCACGTCGCTGCCAACCTCCTGGGTATTACCCTGCTTCAGGCTGTTATCGCCATCCCAGACGAGATCGTCGCGGCTGGCCGTGGTGACGGTGTTGAGGCTGAGGTCGCGGCCCGCATGCAATACCGTCTGGCTGTTCTCGCCACTGTTCACCACCTGCGCCGCTGTCAGAGTGATATCGCGTCCGGCCTGCAATATCAGCCTGCCGTCGTCGCCCTGCACGTACAAGCCCGCTACGCTATCCACGTTAGTGCGCGAGAACTGGCTCTCACCATTCTGGCGACTGACGCTGCGGGTCGTGCTGATGGCATTGATATCCCGTCCGGCGCGAGCCAGTAGCGAGTCGGTTGCCTGGATCACGCCGCCAGTGTTGTTGATATCCGTGCGGGCGTTAAGATCGACACTGGCGCCTTTGATGGTGCCGGTCAGGTTGGTGATGTTGTCGGCGCTGAGTTTCACGACTTCGCGCCCGGCCAGCGTGCCGCTGTTGAACAGGCCACCACCCAGATTCAGATTGAGGTTACGGCCCGCAATCAGCGCACCGCTGCCGTCGACATCGCCCGGCTGAACCCGCGCATAAACCTGCGGCACCAGCACCGTCTGACTGGAGCCATCCGGCAGTCTGACCTGCGCGTTGACCAGCCAGACAATATCTTTTGTCAGCAGCGCCATCTGCTCTGGCGTCAGCGCCAGACCAGGCGTCAGATGATACTGCTGGCTGAAGGCGATAGCGTTGTTCATCAGCGCCTTGTACTGATCTTCGTCGTTGCTGAAACCGTCGAGATAACGCTGGCCCGTCAGGTTAATGACCTGCTCCCGGATCAGGCGCTGCTCATAATAGCCGTCGCCAAGGCGCTTCAGCACATAATCGCTGTTCTGCGTCAGGGCGTCCTGCATATAGTCGCTGCTCAGCCACTGCTTCTCCTGCGTGAAGCGCGGATCGGTTTCTATCAGATATTTGCCACCCGGCGACGGATTCGTTCTGAACAGGCTGTTGTCCGGCAGGCGCGTGTCCGGCCCGACGATGCGAACCACACTCGCGCTCTCCCCCTGACTGCTGGGGACTTCAAAACGCTGGCCCGGTTTGAGTACAGCGGCAATGTCAGGCAGTGAACGACTGCCTGGATTCTGCATCGCGGGTATCAGGTTACTGCCTGTGATATGCGCATCCACGCCGCCCACGCGGCCAATTGTGGCATCAGTTCCCGCTGTGCTCTGTGGGGCAAGGGAAATGGGATTGCCACTCAGTTCACCATGGTCGACAAGCTGTCCGGGCTTCAGCGCAATCGTCGCAATGACATCCGGCGGCGTGTAGTCCGATTCGTTGTCACCCTGATCGTCGCTGCCTTTGTTGCGGATGCGTTTGTAATGTATAACCTTACCGACGTCGCTGGTGATATGCTGACCCGCCACATCGGCGTTATTAAGTTCACCCGCATTTATCGTCAGCGTGTTGCCCGCGACAATCTGACTTTTGTCGTTCAGCACGCGGTCAGCATTTATCGTCATATCGCCACCCGCGATAATCTTCGCCGGATCGCTTTCGGTAATCTGCGTCTCCTGCACCGTATGGGTGTAGTCATACTGATAGAAGTTGTCGTTATTGCTGCCGGTATTGCCTGGCGTGTTGAGGTTAAGCAGGGAGTCGGCGGAGTTGTTATCGACAAAGACACCGGGCTCACCGGCTTTCCAGCGAACGGTGTCGCCCGAGTGCTGATACTCGGTGATCGCCTCCGTAGAGACAGTCACCAGCGCGGTGCTGAAATGGTCGTTAACGTTATTGATCTCACCGGCAGCCATCTGCATGTTGCCCGCTGACTCGATGGCAGAACTGTGGTTGTTGAGGATGCCCGCGCTGCCGGTCGCAATGCCGTCGGCATCCAGGCTGCCGCCCAGCGCCATATCGCCTGCGCTGTAGATCAGGCCGTGGTCGCGATTATTCAGCGTCTGCACACCGATATCTACCCGTTCACGACCTGCCAGCGTGGCCGCAGTGCCATTTTCCGCCAGGTTGTTGAAGGTACCGGCCTGCACGCCAACGCTGTCGCCATAGATCCGGCCGGTGCCGATATTCGTCAGGGTCGCGGCTTTCAGCAGCGTCTGCTTACCGTCAATGAGGCCATAGTTGGTCAGCTCTCCGCTGAGGTTCAGCCAGTCCTGTCCGGCATTGATTTCGCCGGTGGCACCGTTCAGCAGATTACTGGCGCGCAGATCGAGCTTACTGCCTGCCAGCAGTTTACCGCTGTTGTTGACGTCGCCTGCGGTCGTGAAATTGAAATTACCGTTGGCAATCATTTCACCGCTGTTATTCAGGCTCTGCTGACTGACCAGTGTGATGTCACCCAGGGAGAGGATCTGCCCGTCACCCGCTGCGCGATCGGCGCGGATCGTCAGCGATCGACCCGCTTTCAGGAGGCCCGCGCTATTTTCCAGCGTCAGACTATCGCCCTGAGGCTGCGCTACGCTGAAACTGCGCAGGCGACTGAAGGGTGCCTGGGGGTGACTCTGCAGCAGCAGATCTTCTCCCGCCGAGATCATCCCCTGCTGGTTATTGATCACTCCACGGCTGTTGATGGTCAGTTGCCGGTCTGCCAGTAATGCGCCGCGCTGATTGAACACGTCGTCGCTGTTAATCTGCAGACTGGCCGCTTCAATACCCTGCTGGTTATTCCGGGTGTCCTGATTATTCAGCTGCAGTGCGTTCAGCACGGCATTCGCGCCGCTGCGGATAAGGCCGCCCGCATTGTCAATCATGCTCTGCGCTGTCACCAGCAGATCGCCGATGCTCTGGATCTCTCCGCCACGGTTGTCCAGGTGCGTTGTTTCCAGCGAAGTCGTCTGCTCGCTGACGAGGCGTCCGCCGCTGCGGTTATCCACGCCGGCACTTTGCAGCGAGAGATCGCCTTTCGCGCCCACGGTTCCAGTCTGATTGTCGATATCACCGCTTTGCAGATTGAAACTGCCGAGGCTGTAGAGGGTGCCACGCTGGTTATCGATTTTCTGACCGTGGCTGTCGATAAGCACGCTACCGCCCTGCAGCAGACCTGCCCGGTTATTAAGTGCGGATTGCGTGTCGAGACTGAGCTGATTCTGTGCCACCAGCGTGCCAGCGGCATTATTCAGGCTGCCCACCGCCAGTTGCAAGGCTTTTCCACTCAGCGTCAGACCCTGCGTATTGTCTGCGTGTCCGGCGCGGATAAGCATATCCCCCTGGCTGGTCAGTCCGCCTTTCTCGCCGCTGTTCTGATTAAGCAGCGTCTCAACGCCGATATCAAGCTGCGCACCGCTCTGAATAAGGCCGCCGTCACGGTTATCCACTGCATCGCCGCGCAGCGTCAGCGCCTGCTGCGCCGTCAGCTGGCCGTTCCGGTTATCCAGTGTGCCGACATCCAGCCGCCCCGAGCCGCCACTGATCAGTCTGCCGTGGTTGTTCAGCAGCGCAGCCGCCGTGATGCGCTGCGTTTTACCCGCCTCAATGACGCCGTGCTGATTGTCCAGCTGCTGCGCCACATTCATCGTTAACCCCTGGCCTGTCTGAATCGCGCCACTGAGGTTGCTGACCCCCTCTGCTTCGGCAGAGAGCGCGGCTTGTGAAGCCAGCGTGCCCTGCTGATTGTTCAGCTGTGTGCCCCGCAGGCTGAAATCGCCGCCACTGGCGATAAAGCCCTGCTGGTTGTCAAGCCTGCCCGTATCCAGCGCCAGCGTACCCAGGCTGCTGATGCCGCCGTCGCTGCCGCTGTCACGATTAATGAGCGCGTAGTCGCCCGTAGTGATGCTGGCATCCCCACCCGATGCTATCCGCCCTCTGTCGTTATTCAGCGCGCCGAGCGTGGTGATTTGCAGGCGCTGTTTACCGATCAGCTGGCCGTCCTGGTTATCGAAAGCCTGCGTCGTCAGCCCGGCGTCGCCACCACTCGCCAGCATGCCCTGGCGGTTATCAAATCCGCCGCTGCGCACTGTCAGCGTTCCTGAACTGAGAATGCCACCGGTGTCGCCGCTGAGCTGATTGCTGATGCGCTCGCCGTGCGTGTCGAGTTGCAGATCGCTCCCGGCCTGCAGCAGCCCGCCATCGTTATTCAGCGCGCCGCTGTCACTGCGCAGTACGCCGGAAGCGGCAATCACACCCTCCTGATTAGCCAGCGCCCCCTGGTTCAGTGACAGCGTAAGATCGCGGCCAGAGAGCTGCCCCTGCAGGTTATTCAGCCCGGACGCTTCCAGCACCATATCGCCACGGGTAGCCAGATAGCCCTTCTCATTATCGAAAAGATCGCGGCTGTGCAGGCGCATTTCGCCGCTGCCCCCCTGAACAAGCGAGCCCTGCCGATTCGATAAACGCTCCGCATCAATATCAATCTGCTGTGCCGAGGTGGTGCCGCTATCAAGATCAATATTGCCACCACGCAGCGTGAGCTGACCATTTGAGCGCAGTGAACCCGCGTTGCCGCGCAGATCGCCGGTCGTGATCGCCAGCGTGTTACGACCGGCATGGGTGATGTCACCCGACTGGTTATCGAGCACAGCCGCGTTGAGCGTCAGGTTGTCGCTGTTCGTCGCGATATGGCCGCCCTGATTATTCAGGCTGCCCGCTAAACTGAGCGTGAGATCGTCACTGCCGGTCTGGCGTATCTGGCCCTGCTGACTGGAGAGATCATGGGCCTGCAGATTGAGCTGACTGGCGGACAGCGTGCCGCCATCGTTGTTCAGCATTTTGCCGGTGCGGGCACTGAGCTGCTGCTGCGCGACCAGCGTGCCGCTGCGCGTCACGATATCGCCTTCGCGGGCGTCGAGCGTCAGGTTTTTCCCCTGAGTACGGCTGCTGCTGAGATCAATACTCTGTCCGCTTGCGGTCAGGCTCCCGCCTGCCACGTTTTGCCCCTGTGCAGTTAACTGGCCCGTTGTCGTCAGGGTCAGGTCACCTGACTCTCCCGGTCTGCCATCATCCTGAATACCAGCCGCGAGAATGCCTGAAGACGTACTGCTGAGGCTGCCAGCCTGCAGCGTAACGTTGTTGCGTGCGGCAACAGAGCCACTGTTCTGCACCTCTGCCGCACGGGTTACCGACGCATTGCCGCCAGCAAACATCGTGCCGCTGTTGCTGACGCCGCCAGATGTGGCGATCTGCACATCATCACGGCTCTGAATCGCGCCGCTGTTCTCAATACGGCCATCCGCAGTGATGACCACCGATCCCGCCTGCGCGCCGATATTGCCCGCACTGCGCACGCCGACGCCCGTCTCAGTGCCGATCAGACGGATTTTACCGGCGTACATTCCCCCCAGACTGGACACATCAAGCGCCATCTGCGGTTGTGTGGCGGGATCGTCGCCCTGCTTCGTGACCTGCTGGTGTGCGGCATCGACCTGGTTTCGCCCGGTGGTAACCCTGAGATCATTCGCCCAGACGCTGGCGTTAACCTTCACCGAGCGGGCAATAATGTCGGTGTAGTCCTGGCGTGAGCTGTCCATACCCGCGCCCTCAACCACCACTTCACCACGCTCGACGTTAAAGCCGGTCAGGTTGCCATTGTTCAGCTGCGCCTGACCGGTGGTCAGCGTGCCGCGATTAGCATTAATAAATCCGCAGCCGTTGCAGGTAATACCGGATGGGTTGGCAATGACGACCTGAGCTTTCTGACCCGCAACTTCAACAAAACCGTTGAGGCGGCTGGGATCGCGTGAGTTCACCTCATTCAGGATGACTCTGGCTTCACCCCGGGCGAGCCAGGGGTTGCCGCTGACCATGCCGCCGAGTTCAGTCTGAACGTTTTTGTGGGAGTTATTAAGAATCGCTCCCTGCTGACCGACATCGAACTGACTATAGGTATTACGGGAAACGCCACCTGCGGAAGGCGTCTGGATATTAATCTGCGGCGTCCCGTTAGCACTGTTTACAATCGTGGGTTGCTGACCACCCGGTGCCTGCGCGTCCGCCACAATGGCGGCACTGGCAGGCTGTATCACCCCCATCGCCAGCCAGAGACTGAAGCTTAACGCCCCGACCCGGCCAATCAGCCTGCTGAGCGTGCGGCTGACACCTGCAGCACGCGCGCTACCGGCCCGGCCTGATTTTGCAATATCGGGCACCACCATCAGCATGCCGCGGGCTTTGTTGAAAATGATGCGATAGAGGTTGCTGTTCATCTAATGTCCTTATCAGATTTGGGGTAACGCCACGGCAACCGGATGCTGCTGCCGCCACTGTTTTGCTGCCTCATGACTGACACGACTGCCATGAAAGTTGAATACGCGCTTGCCGCGCTGTTCACCACGATGGTCTAACGCCCGCCAGCAGGCATGAGGAAAAAGATCGCGACGGATAAGGCGACTCATCGCCACGGTATGGCCAAACGGCGCAATCCAGTCACAGCACCACATGCGCTCGCCACTGTTCCACGCGTCAGGCGGGAAATGGATGGAAGGCTGCGTGAGATAGACCGCTTCGGTCTTCTCGTTCAGCCAGGCCCAGCTGAAGAAGAAAACCGGCGTATCCGCTTCAGCGACCAGCACATATTGCTGCTCTTTGATGATCGGCAGCAGAAGCGCAGGCAGTGCATGCAACGGGGCATCACGATGCAGCGGCGAGTGCATCCAGAGCCACACAGCGGCGCCCAGCACTTCTGCTTCGCTCTCTTCACCCCCCAGAATCAGGGGAGATTTAATCTCATATTTTCCCGCGCGCATCTTCAGTAGCTCCAGTTAAGGTTGAAGCCAAGCGTGACGTTGCTGGTGCGTAAGCCCTCTGGTTTCGACAGCGGGGTGCCGATAAACAGGTCATAGCCGGTATTGAAAGCCTGTCCGCGCAGCCCGGCGACACCGCCTGCCAGATGTTGCCCCGTCAGCAGTTCACTGCCTGAGCCGCCCACCTCGCCATAGTCCGCGCCAAGGTAGAACTCCTGCGCAGGCAGCGGCGTACGCCAGGCAATGTCATTGCGGACAAACCAGCCACGGCTGGCATTAAGGGTGCGCTCGCCGTCAAAGCCGCGCACGGTCCAGCGGTTACCAATAGAGAATTGTTCCTGTGGCGTGAGCGGCGTGCTGCTCATCTGGCGCAGGTACTGAACGTTGTATCGAAAATCCTGATCGCCGAGGCTGAATGGCAGATTAAACTGCGCGTTAAGCTGAACGATTTTGCTCAGCGCCGTTGCCTCGCCAAAGTACTCTTCGGGCGCGGGCTGCGCACCGAACCAGCGCGTCCCCCGCTGATAGCTGATGCCTGCATCCAGCGTCGCCTGACGGATATAGTGGCGGTGTTGCAGGCCGATACGCCACGCCGCGGTCTGACGATGCTGCACCTGAACTTCGGTGTCATTGATATAGTTATGGGTTTCGCGCGTCAGGACATCATAGGTCAGAGAGGTTTTCTGTGAGCCGTTGCGATGCAGGACACGGCTGAGCTGCAGATCCAGGTTTTTACTTTTACCGCTGTACCGGTAGTCCTGATTAATCCCCGCCACCGTCTGGTGATAGTCATAGTCGCTGCCCGTCGCAGAGAACATCCAGTAACCAAACGGCACGGAGTAGTGGCCGGTAAGGTTTTTGCTGCCTTTACCGCCTCCGCTCTGCAGGTCGTGTGTGGCTGACAGATAAAAGAGGTCGCTCAGCGCAAAAGGATTATCGAGCGACAGCGTCACCCCACCGGAATAACGTCCGGTGCTGCGGGTTCCGGAGTCATCAAGCGAGACACCGACACGCCACATCTTCTTCTGCTTCCAGCGCACCTGAATATCGCTCTCTCCCGGCTGTTCACCAGGCACTATCGACATATCAGCGTCCACGGTAGGAAGCCGCTGCAGGTTTTCCAGCCCCTGCTCGATATCCCGCAAATCCAGCAGGTTACCATCGTGCGCAGGAAAGGCGCTGTAGAGCCAGAGATGGCGATCGCTGTCTGGCGTCAGTTTTGCTTCGCGGACATAGCCGGGCAGGATCACCAGACGCAGCACGCCACTGTTGAGATCCTGTGACGGTGCCAGCACGCGTGTGGTGACATAGCCATGATCCACCAGCCGGTTTTGCAGCGTACTCATCAGCAGATTAATGCCGCGCGCGCCCAGACATTTTCCCTGGGCCTGGCTGGCAATATGGTCAAGCGGCAACCAGTGAGGCAGTGCCTGCTGCCCTTCCAGCATGACGCGGGCGACAGGAAAACAGGGTTTTTCATCAGGAAACCGGATGCGGCCAAAACCCGAAGCGGGCGGTGAAAGCCGCACATCGGGCGCTTTCGGCTCTATTTGTTGCTCCAGCGCCTGCTGGCGCTGTTGCTGCTGCCGGATCTGTTCACCTGCATCAGGCAGCGCGTCTGCTGCAATGGCTTTTGTGGTGATAAAAGCGCCAGCCAGCAGAGAAAAGCAAAGCGGAATTGATGTATTTTTCAAAGCCATAAGACAATCCCTGTCGCGTAAACTAAACGTAAAAATTGTTAATTTGAGTAAATATAGCTGCGTATTATCCATAAAACCGAATTAACAACAATATTCACCTGGCTTTTTCTGCCTGCCAGTTCAGTAAAATTAATCATTAAATCTGTCGTCTGCCGCAGGCAAAAAAGCCGGGCACAAGATGAAAAAAGGCGCAAATACAGAGCCATGATTTAGTAAAGCACCCGTTTAAAGAAAAAGCGGGCGACGGGATAAAAATATTTTGCCCGAGCTGGGGTAGTGAACGTCTGCAGCGTGCGGGTATGGGGGTATGAACGTAACAGAAGCGTGACTGCGGCGTGCCTGTGCACGAAAGACAGGGGTTACTCATAGCCAGAGGGATGAGGGTCGTTTTATGGCCAACCCGCATCTTTACAACAAGTCAGGCTCACCCTCTTGCTATACCAGCCGGCTAAAGCACATCCCCTGCACTGCATTTGCTTCGGGCAGATGTCGGGAAAATCGCTTGCCGCTTGTTCCGGTGCCAGGTAAGACTTATCCGCCTGCGCCCGAAGCAGCCCATCCTGCGGTGAACACTCTGGCAGATTTTCACCCCGACCGATCCGCTGACGACAGACAATAAAAAACCCGCCGGGGCGGGTTTAGGTTAACTGGGTTACTTTATAAAGTGCGACGATTCAAACTGCGCTTTTTGACTCTTAACAAAATCAGCGGTTGCGGACTTCAGGGTTTCCAGCATCTTCGCATTCGCTGGCACATCCACATTTTTTTTCGTCAGCGTCAGCGTAAATGAAGGTTGATATTCAGAGCGATATTTAACTGATGACGTAAATACCAGTGTTGCGGGAACCTTAATGGATAAGTTCTCTGCTGTTATTTTTTTCGCCTCATCCTTCTGATTAAAGTTAACCTGCTTTGCAAGCTCATTCATCTTTTCCTGCAGACGCGCATTCGCTTCCTGAGGCCCTACATTTTCGAATAATACCTGATCCTGATTATCATCACTGAATACCAGTCTGGCTGAAACCAGATCGTCTTCGCTATAGACGTTACCCAGCTTTATGCCGCCATCGACGACCGGCAGCACGTTTTCGTTTTTCAGTGGGATCGCGCCTGAAACAATTGCAGCAGATAAAATTAAAGAGCCGCCAATGACCAGGCTGGCTAACAGATGATGCTTCACAATATTCCCTTATTAATTTGCGTTAATAACCCCACTATATTCGGCAGGCCGCGAGAAAACTTTAACGCTTATTTCTGAAAGAAAATCTCCACTGTCCGGCACTCTTCCTGACAGCATGGATTGCTGAACATTTTATCGCCTGACAGACTATTCTCTGACCGTAATATCCCGGACATATTTAAAATATGTTTGCCTGTTACCTGAACCTTACAGAGAGAACAAAAGATGAAAGCCTGTTATTGTCTCTCTGCAAAAGTTTATTGATATTTAAAGAAATGCGTTACAGGCTGGGTAAAGGGTATTTCCCGGTATCAATTAAATAGCCCTGATTCTCATCAGGCTCGCTTTCAATTACTCCGGAACAGGAAGCTGCGCAAAATTTTCAGGGGGATTATGGCGATAGACGCAGGCTGAATTTGTATGGCTGATGAGGTGCTGACTGAATTTGCCGCATAAAAAAGACACCCGTTGGCGTCTCTTAACAGGAATCTGGCACGCCCTACAGGATTCGAACCTGTGACCTACGGCTTAGAAGGCCGGTGCTCTATCCAGCTGAGCTAAGGGCGCATGAAGATGGCACGGATTATACGTCGGGAAGCGGGTACGTCAACGTTTTTGCCGTTTCGCGGCAGCGAAGTGCTGCGGGATTAACCAATTCGCGTCAATGACGGCTGCGCCATTCGCTGAGCGATACAACCTGACGGGTGGCGGCTGATTCTCCTTCCAGCTCAACCCCTTGCGGTGTGAAACGCGCATTGTACTGTTCGCACAGGGCGTGCAGCGTCTGGCTGTCCGGCTCCAGCTGACGCAGAAAGCCCAGCGCGAGCAGCAGTTGCTGACGGCTGATAAGCGGTGAAAAACCGGCGCGACTCAGAATCCCATGCCAGCGCTGACTGTTTTTCTCGCTGCCGTCCACAATCAGCACCTGCCAGATCAACAGAACCGCCGCACCATTATGCAGATGCGTTTCATTATCGTGGCTGAGATAGTCGGTAAATTCTTTCGCCGCCTCTTTGCCCATCATCGCAGTCATCGACTCCACCTCAACCGGTGGCAGCTGCAGCCGTTTGCTGAGCCGCTGAACGGCGTGACGTGAGCCCGCAGTCAGTAGCTGAAATCCGGCGACAAACACGACCGCCAGCGTAGCAAACATAATCCAGATCATGACATCTTCCCCTGATAGTCCTGCAGATATCATACGCATACAGATAGCTACTAGTCGCGATGAAAAGTCGGAAAGCGCAGACGTGGCTGAAACTGTGACTGACAGCAGCCCACGCTTCTGACAAAATAGCCATCTTCCCCGATTCAACACAACACAGTGGATTTCCTCTCTAATGGCAGCAAAAATTATTGACGGTAAAACGATTGCGCAGCAGGTGCGCGTTGAGGTTGCGGAAAAAGTGAAGCAGCGTCTGGCGGCCGGAAAACGTGCACCAGGCCTGGCTGTCGTTCTGGTAGGTGAAAACCCGGCTTCGCAAATCTACGTGGCCAGCAAACGCCGCGCCTGTGAAGAGGTGGGTTTCCATTCCCGCTCTTATGATCTGCCCGCCTCGACCCGCGAAGCTGAGCTGCTGGATCTGATTGATGCGCTCAATCAGGACGATGAGATCGATGGCATTCTGGTCCAGCTCCCGCTACCCGCTGGTATCGATAACGTCAAAGTGCTGGAGCGCATCACGCCAGACAAAGATGTCGATGGATTCCATCCCTATAACGTCGGCCGTCTGTGTCAGCGAGCGCCGACCCTGCGTCCCTGCACGCCGCGCGGCATTGTCACGCTGCTGGAACGCTATAACATTGACACCTATGGCCTGAACGCTGTGGTGGTCGGGGCGTCTAATATCGTCGGTCGTCCGATGAGTATGGAGCTGCTGCTGGCAGGCTGCACCACCACCGTAACGCACCGCTTTACCAAAGATCTGCGCCATCACGTTGAGCATGCCGATCTGCTGGTGGTGGCGGTCGGTAAACCGGGCTTTATTCCGGGTGACTGGATCAAACCCGGCGCTATCGTCATCGACGTCGGCATTAACCGGCTGGAGAGCGGCAAGGTCGTGGGCGATGTCGATTTCGACAGTGCATCTGAGCGTGCATCCTATATTACCCCGGTGCCGGGCGGCGTTGGCCCGATGACGGTGGCTACCCTGATCCAGAACACGCTGCAGGCGTGTGAAGAGTTTCACGATAAAGAGGTTTTTTAAATGGCAAGTTTTTCACTGGGAAAATTCCCGCATGTCGATCTGTGTGACCTGCTGAAGCTGGAAGGCTGGGTTCAGAGCGGTGCACAGGCTAAGATCGTGATTGCCGAAGGCGAAGTGAAGGTCGATGGTGCGGTCGAAACCCGTAAACGCTGCAAAATCGTGGCTGGCCAGACCGTCGAGTTCTCCGGTTTCCGCACCACTGTCGTTGAGTGATGCGCTGGCGTTCCTGCGGGGACGCCGTTGCAGCACCCGCGTCAGCCCTGCCCGTTTGCGCGGTATCAGCCCGCCAGCACGTTAAGAGAACAGAGGCGACCTGCCCGCTGGTCGTCAAAAAAAGGGCGATGGCTCGCCCTTTCCACTTTATTTCCGACGCCAGCTTGAGCCCTGTGGCCCATCCTCGACAATCACGCCCAGCGCGTTGAGTTTGTCGCGGGCGATATCGGCATCCGCCCAGTTTTTGGCGGCACGCGCATCGGCACGGGCTTTCACCCAATGCTCAATCTCGGCAACCTCTTCATCATTCACCTGCGCCCCACTCTGCAGGAACAGCTCAGGATCCTGCTGCAGGATGCCCAGTACGTTGGCCATCTCGCGCAGCTTCGACGCCAGGGCATCGGCCGAGGCGCCCGCTTCGCTTTTCAGGCGGTTAACCTCACGCGCCATGTCGAACAGCACCGAGTAGGCTTCCGGCGTATTAAAGTCATCATCCATCGCCGCACGGAATCGCGCTTCAAACGCTTCACCACCGCTGGCCGGAACACTGCTGTCGGTGTGACGTAACGCCGTGTAGAGACGCTCCAGCGCCGCACGCGCCTGATTCAGATTATCTTCGCCATAGTTGAGCTGGCTGCGATAGTGACCGGACATCAGGAAGTAACGCACCGTCTCCGCATCATAGTGTTGCAGCACGTCACGCACGGTGAAGAAGTTGCCGAGCGATTTTGACATCTTCTCGCGATCGACCATCACCATGCCGGAGTGCATCCAGTAATTGACGTAAGGGCCATCATGCGCGCAGCTCGACTGGGCGATTTCGTTTTCATGGTGCGGGAACATCAGGTCAGAGCCGCCGCCGTGAATGTCGAAATGGCTCCCCAGCTGTTTGCAGTTCATCGCCGAGCACTCGATGTGCCAGCCCGGACGACCATTGCCCCATGGTGATGGCCAGGCGGGCTCGTCCGCTTTAGACATTTTCCACAGCACGAAATCCATCGGATTCCGCTTCACATCGGCCACTTCGACCCGTGCGCCCGCCTGCAGCTGTTCCAGATCCTGACGTGACAGCGCGCCGTAGTCGGTATCACTGAGGACATCAAACATGACGTCGCCATTTTCCGCGACGTAAGCGTGCCCGCGTGCGATCAGCGTTTCCACCAGCGCAATAATCTCCGCGATATGGCGGGTTGCGCGTGGCTCCTCATCGGGTGGCAGAATCCCCAGCGCAGCAAAATCGTTATGCATTTCGCCGATCATACGATTAGTCAGAGTTTCGATGCTTTCGCCATTTTCATTAGCACGTTTGATGATCTTGTCATCGATGTCCGTAATATTACGCACATAGTTCAGCTCATAACCGAGGTAGCGCAGATAGCGCGACACTACATCAAACGCCACGAACGTCCGCCCATGACCAATGTGACAGAGGTCATACACCGTGATGCCGCAAACATACATCCCGATTTTACCGGCATGAATGGGTCTGAATTCCTCTTTCTGTCGACTCAGGGTGTTATAAATCTTAAGCATTGAACGGTTCCGTTTTCGCGTGTGGTTGATACTTTTAACTAGCCAGACATTGTGCCGTATTTTTATCGCTCGCGCGACGCAAAGCAAGCCAACTGCGCCGCGCTGCTGACGCGTCATCGGAAATTATGATATAAGAACCGTCGACTAAAAGGGGTACGCCAATTAACAGAGCGACCTCAGCTACTGATCACAACCTTTACAGGACAACAAAAATGGTAACTTTCCAGACGAACCATGGCGATATCGTAATCAAAACTTTCGATGATAAAGCGCCGGCCACCGTACAGAACTTCCTGGATTACTGCCGTGAAGGTTTTTACGACAACACCATTTTCCACCGTGTCATCAACGGCTTTATGATCCAGGGCGGCGGTTTCGAACCGGGCATGAAGCAGAAAGAAACCAAAGCTGAAATCAAAAACGAAGCGAACAACGGTCTGAAAAACACCAAAGGTACGCTGGCTATGGCACGTACCTCTGCGCCGCACTCTGCGACCGCACAGTTCTTCATCAACGTGGCTGACAACGACTTCCTGAACTTCCGTGATGAAAGCGTTCAGGGCTGGGGCTACTGCGTGTTTGCTGAAGTGGTTGAAGGCATGGATGTGGTTGAGAAGATTAAAGCGGTTTCAACCGGCCGCAGCGGCATGCATCAGGATGTGCCAAAGGATGACGTTGTTATCCAGAAAGTGACCGTCAGCGAGTAATGTCGCGCACCCTGTTTATCGCAGATCTCCATCTGTGTCAGGAAGAACCGGCGATTACCGCCGGTTTTCTGCATTTTTTAGCGCGCGAAGCGCCCCACTGTGACGCGCTCTATATTCTTGGCGATCTGTTTGAAGCCTGGATAGGCGATGACGATCCCAATCCGCTGCATCAGCAGGTTGCCGATGCCCTGCGCGCCCTGCCGGTGCCGGTTTATTTTATCCATGGCAATCGCGATTTCCTGCTGGGTCGCCGCTTTGCATGCGCCAGCAACATGACGCTGCTGCCGGAAGAGCAGGTGTTAACGCTCTATGGTCAGCGCGTGCTGATCATGCACGGTGATACGCTCTGCACAGACGATGCGGGTTATCTGCGCTTTCGCGCCAAAGTGCACAAGCCCTGGATCCAGCGGCTCTTTCTGGCGCTGCCACTGCGGATCCGCAAGCGGATTGCTGCGCGGATGCGGGCCGACAGTAAGCAGGCCAACCAGCACAAATCACAGAGCATTATGGATGTGAACCCGGATGCGGTCATTTCTGCCCTGCTGCGCCAGCAGGTAGCGTTGTTAATTCACGGCCACACGCACCGCCCGGCGATTCATACGCTGGAAGTGCAGGGAGAAACGGCACAGCGTGCCGTACTGGGTGCCTGGCATGAGCGGGGTTCCATGATTCAGCTCGACGCCAGCGGCATTCAGCTCATCGAATTTGACTTCTGATCTGCCGTTAAACCGACGGCATTAAGCGCGACGCAACCGTTTTCCTTCCGCCGCTGTCATGTTATTCTCTGTGCCCTTCAAAACCTGTCCGCCCGGCCAGGTCTGTTTGTTCATCCACAGGAGTTGACCGCATGTCATCCAACGCCCCGGCTCGCATCGCCATTGTTATGGGTTCCAGAAGTGACTGGGCCACCATGCAGTTCGCCGCTGACATTCTTACCAGCCTGGACGTCCCTTTTCATGTTGAAGTGGTCTCTGCACACCGTACCCCGGATAAACTGTTCAGCTTCGCCGAAACCGCAGCGGACAACGGCTTTCAGGTAATTATTGCGGGCGCGGGTGGCGCAGCTCATCTGCCGGGAATGCTGGCAGCCAAGACCCTGGTGCCGGTGCTGGGTGTACCGGTGCAGAGCGCAGCGCTGAGCGGCGTGGATAGCCTCTACTCGATCGTGCAGATGCCGCGGGGTATTCCGGTCGGCACGCTGGCAATCGGTAAAGCCGGGGCCGCCAATGCCGCCCTGCTGGCGGCGCAGATTCTGGCGCTGCATGACAGTGCGCTGGCGTCACGTCTCGAGACCTGGCGTCAGAGCCAGACCGATGAGGTGCTTAACCATCCCGATCCACGGGAGGAGGCATGAAGCCGGTTTGTGTACTGGGCAACGGTCAGTTAGGCCGTATGCTGCGCCAGGCGGGGGAACCCCTGGGGATTGCCGTTCATCCGGTGGGTCTAGACGCCGATCCTGCGGCCCTGCCGATCGCCGACAGCGTGATCACAGCGGAAATCGAACGCTGGCCGGAGACCGCGCTGACGCGTGAACTGGCCCGCCATCCGGCCTTTGTTAACCGCGATATTTTTCCGCGTCTGGCCGATCGCCTGACGCAGAAGCAGCTGCTGGACGAGCTTGGCCTGGCCACCGCGCCCTGGCAGTTGCTGGCGGATAAAAGCGAATGGCCCGCGGTGTTTGCCACACTGGGCGAGCTGGCGATTGTAAAAAGCCGCACTGGCGGTTACGACGGACGCGGTCAGTGGCGTCTGCGCGCCGCGGATACGCACCAGTTGCCGGATGCCTGTTACGGCGAATGCATCGTTGAACAGGGCATCAACTTTTCCGGTGAAGTCTCGCTGGTAGGCGCACGCGGTCACGATGGCAATGTCGTGTTCTATCCGCTGACGCACAACCTGCATCAGGAGGGCATTCTGCGCACCAGCGTCGCCCTGCCCCAGGTGGATCGGGCTCAGCAGCAGCAGGCCGAAGCGATGCTGAGTGCGATTATGCAGGCGCTGAACTATGTTGGCGTGATGGCGATGGAGTGCTTTGTCACGCCTGACGGCCTGCTGATCAATGAGCTGGCGCCACGTGTCCATAACAGCGGCCACTGGACGCAGAACGGCGCTTCAATCAGCCAGTTTGAGTTGCATCTGCGCGCCATTCTCAGCCTGCCGCTGCCGCAGCCGGTAGTCTTTGCGCCGTCGGCGATGGTCAACCTGATTGGCACCGATGTGAATCTCAGCTGGCTGCAGCAGCCGCTGGTGCATCTGCACTGGTATGACAAAGAGGTGCGTCCGGGCCGTAAGGTAGGCCATCTCAATCTGACCGACAGCGACACAGAGCGGCTTAAGGCGGCGCTGCAGGCGCTGGTGCCGCAACTGCCCGCAGAGTATGCCAGCGGAATCGCATGGGCGGTTGAGAGGCTGTAATCTCCCGCACTTAAGCCTGATGATGGCTTAAGGGCAGCAAAAAAGCACAGCGCGATGGAGCCGTTACCTGTCAGTCACAGGAAGACGCGGGTAACGGTAAACCCTCGCAAAAACGGCCTCCCTGCCAGCCCGGCAGGGATGATTGCGCATCTCATCCCTGAGGTGCGCCCGCGAAGGGCCAGCACGTTGCGTTGTTCAAAAACGCGCCCGGCGTTTTGCATCGTTCAGAAACGCGCCCGGCGTTTTACCCCTGGTGCGTGACGCCCTGCTCTCTGTTTCCCGTTATCCGCTTGCGGATAACGGGTGCGTTCCGGAGGACGACCGGATGCTGGCTACATGCAGTCCGGATGAGGCTTAAATCCGGCTATCCCTTACGCCGCATCGAACTTCCTGAACAGTGCCTTCCCTTTCAGTAACCGGATTCCCAGCCAGCCACCACAGAGTGACAACAGCAGTGCGCCACACAACGGCAGCGCCAGCCAGAGCGTCCAGTCAGGCTGCCAGGGGAAATCAAAGATTCGGGTCTGCAATCCCCACAGCGCCGCCTCTGCCCCCATCGCCGCCGCCACACCGGAAACCACACCGAGCAGGGCAAATTCACACCACAGCGTTGTGCGCAGCAGGCGCTTACCGGCCCCCAGCGTGCGGCAGACAACCAGCTCCTGCCGGCGCTGACGCATCCCGACCTGAACCTGCGCCAGCAGCAGCAGCAGACCGCAGGCGGTGACCAGCACCACCATGATCTCCAGCGCCTGACTGACCTGCGTCAGTACCTGCCCGATCTGCCGCATAATACTGCCGATGTCCAGCAGACTTAGCGTCGGAAAGGCGCGATTCAGTTGGGCCAGTAGCGCAGGATCGGCCGCCATGCGGAAGCTGGTAAGCCAGGTCTGCGGCTGGCTGTCCAGCGCCCCCGGCGGGAAAATAAAGAAGAAGTTCGGCTTCAGGCTCTCCCAGTCCACTTTACGCAGGCTGGAGATGCGGGCGCTGAAAGTCTGCGTATCACCTTCAAACGTCAGCGTATCACCGAGCTTCACGCCCAGACGCTCTGCCAGTTCCACCTCCATTGACACTTCTCCTGCACCTGGCGGCCAGTGACCCGCCACCAGCGGATTGTGATCCGGACGCCTGGCCAGTGCGGTCAGGTTAAGTTCGCGATTCAGGGCATTATCCCGCGTAGGATCGGCCGGTTTACCGTTAAGCTCACTGAGCCGTACCCGGGCAATCGGGTAGAAGGTTTCGGGCTTAATCTGGTGCGCCTGCAGGAAATCCCGCACCTGCGGCACCTGATCTGCAGTGATGTTCAGCAGGAAGAAGTTCGGACTGTCGGCCGGTAACTGCTGCTGCCAGCGATCCAGCAGATCGCCCCGCATCACCAGCAGCAGGGCCAGCAGCATAAACGAGAGCGAAAAGGCCGCGAGCTGGCTCAGCGTCATGCCGGGCTGGCGCAGCAACCGGTTGATTGCCAGCCTCAGGGCCAGCCTGCGCACCACCAGCCGTCGCAGTAACAGCAACGCGCCCCAGCCAGTGATGGCCAGTAAGCCCGCCAGCACCACCACACCCGCCAGCAGCGCCCAGAGCATCTTACTGCCACCCACCAGCAGGGCTAACAGCGCGATGACAACCGCGGCCATCACCGGCATATAAAACTTCAGCGGCCAGAGGCGGGCAACCGCATCACGCCGCAGCACCCGCAACGGCTGTGTCGCCAGCAGCAGGCGATAAGGGCGCAGTCCCACCAGCAGTGAAATCACAAACAGCGAGCCCAGGGCCCAGACCCACGGCCAGAGGCTGGCCGCCGGTAAGCTGGCGGGCAGTACCGGTTTCAGCATCGTCATCAGGACTGCCTCCACGCCCTGTCCGACCAGGCCGCCGGCTATCGCCGCCAGCAGCAGCACCGCCAGCCACTGACCGATGATCAGTCGCTGCAGCGCGCCGTGCGTCGCGCCCAGCGTTTTCAGTACCGCCACCAGATCGTAGCGGCTACGGCAGTAGTGACTCATGGCGACCGCCACGGCCGCAATCGCCAGCATCAGCGTCAGCAAAGCCGACAGCAGCAGGAACTGCTGCGCACGCTGCATCGAACGCCCCAGCGCATCCTCTGAGTTCTCTGTGCTGATCCAGCGCTGATCTGCCCTGATCTGCGGTTCAATCCAGCGATCATAGCGGGCCAGCTGATCGGGTTCGCCGGCAAATTTGTAGCGCCAGGTGAGTCGACTGCCCGGCTGAATCGCCCCGGTTTTTGCGGCATCGACCTGGTTGATCAGCAGACGCGGCGCCATCTCAAAGGGGTTAAAGCCGCCATCCGGCTCCTGGATCACCTCGCCGCTGATGCGCAGTTGGGTGTCTCCGACCTCCAGCATATCGCCCACTTTCAGATTCAGCAGCGCCATCAGCCGGGGTGCAGCCAGGGCGGTCCCCGCCTGCGGCCTCAGACCCGGCGGCTGAGTCTGCAGCGTGCCAAACATCGGGTAAGCGTCATCCACCGCCTTGACGGAGGCGAGCTGCGGCGACTGACCGGCAAAGGTCATGGTCATAAAAGTCAGCTGACGACTCACCGTCAGGCCGGTTTCGCGCGCTTTCGCCAGCCAGGCTTCCGGCGCAGCCGCACTACTGCGCAGCGTGCGGTCGCCCGCCATAAAATCACGGCTTTGCTGATTCAGTCCCTTTTCCATGCGATCGCTGATCGACCCCAGCGCCAGGATGCAGGCGACCGCCAGCGTCAGGGCCAGCCAGACAATCAGCAACGAAGGCGACCGCCACTCCCGCCAGAACCAGCGCCAGATCATTGCTCCTCCCACAGTTTGCCATCACGCAGCCGCAGGCGACGGTCGCAGCGCGCCGCCAGTTGCTCATCGTGCGTTACCAGAATCAGGGTCGTGGCGAAGTCGCGGTTCAGGGAAAACAGCAGATCGGCAATGCGGTCACCGGTTTTGCGATCGAGATTGCCGGTCGGTTCATCAGCAAACAGCAGGCCCGGACGGCCACTGAAGGCGCGGGCCAGTGCGACCCGCTGCTGCTCGCCTCCTGAAAGCTGCGCGGGCAGATGGTGCAGACGTTCACCCAGTCCGAGCAGCGTCAGCAGCTCGCGCGCCTGTTCCCGGCTCTGACGATCGCTGTCACCCCGCAGCAGTGCAGGCAGCTGCACGTTCTCCTGCGCATTCAGGGTGGGCACCAGCATAAAAGACTGAAATACAAAACCGACCTGTTTAGCACGCAGGGCCGCGCGCTGCTCTTCATTCATCCGATGCAGCGGCTGCCCCAGCAGATGAACTTCACCGCTGCTGCCGTCGTCCAGACCCGCCAGGATGCCCAGCAGAGTAGACTTGCCGGAACCGGACTCGCCAATCAGTGCAATGGTCTCGGCTGGTTTGACAACCAACTCAACTCCGGTAAGGATGGTTAACTGATGCTCTCCCTGACCGACGGACTTAGTAAGATGATGAACTTCAACAATGTTTTCCGCTGGCATTATCCTTTCCTGTTATTGATTCTTCTGCTGGTGTCGCGTCTCGCGGCTGCCGATACGCTGATGGTGCTGGGTGACAGCCTGAGCGCAGGCTATCGCATGTCTGCCACGGCGGCCTGGCCCAGCCTGCTGGATAAACAGTGGCAACAGAAACCGAAAGTCATCAACGCCAGCATCAGCGGTGATACGGCCGCACAGGGGCTGGCGCGTCTGCCCGCCCTATTAAAACAGCATCAGCCCCAGTGGGTGTTAATCGAACTGGGCGGTAATGATGGTCTGCGCGGCTTTCCGCCCGATACCATTGCGCAGACGCTGAGCAAGGCTATCGACGATATCAAAGCCGCCGATGCCAAACCGCTGCTGATGCAGATCCGTCTGCCCGCTAACTATGGCCGCCGCTACACCGAGGCGTTCAGCCGTATCTATTCCGGCTTAGCGCAGCAGCACAACATTCCTCTGGTCCCCTTCTTTATGGAGCAGGTCTACCTGAAACCCGAGTGGATGCAGCAGGATGGCATTCATCCCAATCCCGATGCCCAGCCGTTTATCGCCGGGTTGATGGCAAAAGAATTGGCTCCCTTAGTTAAGCAGCCATAGTGCGCCTGGATGCGCAAAAAGGGTAAAGAAATGCAAAAAACCATTCTCATTACAGGTTGTTCCAGCGGAATTGGCCTGGTTGCCGCGCAGGATTTGCTGACGCGGGGGTATCGGGTCATCGCCGCCTGCCGCAAAGCGGACGATGTCCAGCGCATGAACACGCTGGGCTTTACGGGCTTACAGCTGGATCTGGACGATCCGCAGAGCGTGGATCAGGCGGCAGATACCGTGCTTGCGCTCTGCGACAACCGTCTGGCGGCGCTATTTAACAACGCCGGGTTTGGCCTTTATGGCCCGCTGCGGACACTTTCACGCCAGCAGCTTGAACAGCAGTTTTCCAGCAACTTCTTTGGCGTACATCAGCTGACCCTGCGGCTTTTACCGGCCCTGCAGGCCAGTGGCGATGGCCGCATTATTAACACCAGTTCCGTGCTGGGCCTGATTTCGACGCCGGGTCGGGGCGCCTATGCCGCCAGTAAGTATGCGCTGGAGGCCTGGAGCGATGCGCTACGGCTTGAGGTACGCAGCAGCGGGATTCGGGTCAGCCTGATTGAGCCCGGCCCGATCCAGACCCGCTTTACCGACAACGTGACCCAGGGTGAACAGCATAATCCGGTGCGCAATCCCGGCATCGCGGCGCGCTTTACCCTGCCACCAGAGGCTATTCTGCCTAAACTGCGTCACGCACTCGAGAGTCATCATCCGCGTTTACGCTATCCGGTGACCGTGGTCGCACACGTCATGAGCCTGCTGAAGAGGTTACTGCCGGGCTGGATGCTGGATCGCATTTTGCGCAACCACTGATTCACCAGGTGTAATTGCGCTTGAAGCCGGGCCAGTTGGCCCCATATCCTTAGAACACTTTTTGCAAAGAGACTTATTCATGTCACCACATGCTTCGATCGTCGACATCAACGAATCTAACCTGCAGCAGACCCTTGAGCAGTCGATGCAGCTGCCGGTGCTGTTCTACTTCTGGTCTGAGCGCAGCCAGCACTGTCTGGAACTGACGCCGGTGCTGGAGCGCCTGGCGCAGGAGTACGCGGGACAGTTTATTCTTGCAAAACTGGATTGTGACAAAGAGCAGCGGGTGGCAGCACAGTTTGGTCTGCGTTCCATTCCGACCGTCTATCTGTTCCAGGATGGCCAGCCGGTTGATGGCTTCCAGGGGCCGCAGCCGGAAGAGGCGATCCGCGCCCTGCTGGAAAAAGTCCTGCCGCGTGAAGAAGAGCTGAAGGCACAGCAGGCGATGCTGCTGATGCAGGATGGTAAACCGCTGGAGGCACTGCCGCTGCTGAAAGAGGCGTGGCAGCTGAGCAATCAGTCCAGCGAGATTGGTTTCCTGCTGGCTGAGGTGCTGATTACGCTGAGCCGCAGCGATGAAGCGGAAGCGGTACTGAAGGTGGTCCCGCTTCAGGATCAGGATACCCGCTATCAGAGCCTGATGGCGCAGATCGACCTGCTGAAGCAGGCCGCGGACACGCCAGAGATTCAGCAGCTGCAATCGGAACTGGAGGCCGACCCGACTAACGCCGGGCTGGCTGCTAAACTCTCGTTACAGCTGCATCAGGTTGGCCGGAACGAAGAGGCCCTGGAGCTGCTGTTTAGCTTCCTGAAATCCGATCTCAATGCCGCTGATGGCCAGGCGCGTAAAATGCTGCAGGAGATTCTGGCGGCGCTGGGAACCGGCGATGCACTGGCCGCCCGTTATCGTCGTCAGCTCTACTCCCTGCTCTACTAACCGGCATCACCACGGGCCGAAGCGACTCGGCCCGTCACTCTGACAATGTGGAGGTTATATGATCACCGTAATTCCTGCCCTGATTATTCTGGCGCTGGTGGCTGTCTGGGCGACCGTTAAAATTGTGCCGCAGGGCTTTCAGTGGACGGTTGAGCGTTTTGGCCGTTACACCCGTACTCTGTCGCCAGGGTTAAGCCTGGTGATCCCGTTCATGGATCGTGTCGGTCGTAAGATCAATATGATGGAACAGGTACTGGATATCCCCTCTCAGGAGATCATCTCCAAAGATAATGCCAATGTAACCATCGATGCGGTCTGCTTTATTCAGGTCGTTGACCCGGCGCGCGCCGCCTATGAGGTCAGCAACCTTGAACAGGCGATTCTGAATCTCACCATGACCAATATGCGCACCGTGCTGGGCAGCATGGAGCTGGATGAAATGCTCTCTCAGCGCGACAGCATCAATACCCGTCTGCTGCATATCGTGGATGAGGCGACCAACCCCTGGGGCGTCAAGATCACCCGTATCGAGATCCGCGACGTACGTCCGCCGCAGGAGCTGGTAGGGGCAATGAATGCGCAGATGAAAGCGGAGCGAACCAAGCGCGCCGATATTCTGACGGCCGAAGGGGTACGCCAGGCGGCGATCCTGCGGGCAGAAGGAGATAAGCAATCGCAAATCCTCAAGGCCGAAGGTGAACGAACCTCGGCGTTCCTGCAGGCAGAAGCGCGTGAGCGTCAGGCGGAGGCGGAAGCGAATGCAACCAAAATGGTTTCGGAAGCGATCGCCGCGGGTGATATTCAGGCCATCAACTATTTCGTGGCGCAGAAATACACCGATGCGCTGCAGAAGATCGGTGAGGCCAACAACAGCAAAGTGGTGATGATGCCGCTGGAGGCAAGCAGTCTGCTCGGTTCGATTGCGGGCATTGGTGAACTGCTTAAAGAATCGCGCACTGAGACGACACGCTGATGCTGGCCGGGATTGTTGCGCATCCACACTGGTTCTGGCTGACGCTGGGGGGATTACTGCTGGCAGCGGAGATGCTGGGCACTAGCGGTTACCTTCTGTGGAGCGGGCTGGCCGCACTCATCGTCGGCATCATTGAGTGGGTTGTACCGCTAAGCTGGACAACTCAGGGCTTGTTGTTTGCCGTGCTGACGCTGCTCTGCGTTTTCCTGTGGTATCGCTGGATGCGCCAGCGTGAAACGCATCAGCCGCCTGCGGCCCTGAACGCACGTGGCAGGCAGATGATCGGCCTGCAGCTGACGCTGGAGCACGCACTGCAAAACCGCACCGGCCATGTGCGCATCGGGGACAGCAGCTGGCGGGTGGAGGCAGATCAGGATTTGCCAGCGGGCACACCGGTCGTGGTGGTGGGCATAGAGGGGATCACCCTGCGTATTCAGCCACGCTGATGGCCGCAACCGGCCAGATTTTTGATGATGGGACACTCGGCTCCCTCATCGCCCGGACAGGCTTCTGCCAGCGCCAGCAGTCGCGCCCGCATCGCATGAAGCTCTTCGATATGCGCCGCGATTTCGTCCGCTTTCTGCAGCGTCCGGGCTTTGACATCCGCGCTGTGGCGCGACGGATTATTAAACAGCGCCACCAGCTCGCGGCACTCATCCAGCGTGAAGCCGACCTGCCGCGCCTGCCGCAGCAGGTTCAGCTCATCGAGATGATGTGCATTGTAGCTACGGTAGCCATTTTCACTGCGTAACGGCGGGGTGACGACCCCCTTCTCTTCGTAAAAACGGATCGCCTTGCTGGTCAGTCCGGTCTTCTTCGCCACATCGCTGATGTTCATTCGGGTCCCCTTGACCTTCCCCTTGATGGAAGGTTTATGCTTAAGCATGAATCGAAACTGGCCTGCGGGTCAAATCTGTTAACCAGGGAGTTGATGATGTCACATACCCTTTCACTGTCACTTGATGGCCTCTCCTGTGGACACTGCGTCAAACGTGTCAAAGAGGCACTGGAACAGCGCGACGATGTTGATCACGCCGATGTCACTCAGCAGGAGGCGCATGTCTCCGGTCGGGCGGACGCCGCTGCGCTGATCGCAACTATCGAACAGGCGGGTTATCACGCCACGCTGAAACCGGCGGCTTCCCCAAAGCCTGAACCGTTGACAGCATCGGAGCCGCCGCCGGAGGCGCTGACAACGGAGTCCGCTTCTTATCCGGCAGAACACACAGAGTCCACTCGCATGCTGCTGATTGAGGGCATGAGCTGCGCCAGCTGCGTCAGTCGGGTAGAGAAGGCGCTGCAGCAGGTCCCGGGGGTCAGCCAGGCGCGGGTCAATCTTGGCGAACGCAGTGCGCTGGTGCTGGGGGATGCTGACCCGCAGCAGCTGGTGGCCGCCGTCGATGCCGCGGGCTATGGTGCAGAGGTCGTGGACAACGAACAGGAGCGCCGTGAAAAGCAGCAGCACAGCGCCCGCAGCGCGATGCGCCGGTTTAGCTGGCAGGCTGGGGTCGCATTGGCGTTCGGCGTGCCGCTGATGATCTGGGGCATGGTGGGCGACAACATGATGCTCACTGAAGATAACCAGGGCCTCTGGCGCGTGCTGAGCGCGCTGACCCTGCTGATCATGGTGCTTACCGGCAGCCATTTCTATCGCAGCGCCTGGCGCAGTCTGCGCAATGGCAGCGCCACCATGGATACGCTGGTGGCGCTCGGTACAGGCGCCGCCTGGATCTACTCATTCAGCGTGGTGCTGTGGCCTGGCTTTTTCCCGCTTCAGGCACGCCATCTCTACTTTGAAGCCAGTGTGATGATTCTGGGTCTGATCAATCTGGGGCACGCCCTTGAGCAGCGCGCACGTCAGCGATCGTCTGAGGCGCTGGAGCGGCTGCTGGATCTGACGCCTGCTCAGGCACGCCTGGTGGATCCTGAAGGTGACCGGCTGATCCCGGTCAGCGCGGTCGAATCCGGCATGACGCTGCGCCTGGTCACCGGCGACCGGGTACCGGTCGATGGCGAAATCAGCGCCGGTGAAGCCTGGCTTGATGAAGCGATGCTGACCGGCGAAGCGGTGCCCCAGACCAAAAGCGCAGGAGCGCAGGTTTTTGCTGGCACCCTGGTGCAGGATGGGTCAGTCACCTTTATTGCCCGGGCCACCGGCAATGACACGACCCTTTCGCGAATTATCCGGCTGGTGCGACAGGCGCAAAGCAGTAAACCGGATGTCGGGCGTCTGGCTGACCGCATCTCCGCCATTTTCGTTCCCGTTGTGGTGCTGATCGCCCTGCTGAGCGGTGCGATCTGGTATCTGTTCGGGCCACAGCCGCAGATCGCCTACACGCTGGTGATTGCCACAACCGTACTGATTATCGCCTGCCCCTGCGCCCTGGGCCTGGCGACCCCCATGTCGATTATTGCCGGTGTGGGCCGCGCGGCCGAGCTGGGCGTGCTGGTACGCGATGCAGACGCCCTGCAACGCGCCAGTGAAATCGACACCCTGGTCTTTGATAAAACCGGCACGCTGACCGCGGGCACACCGCAGGTCAGTGACGTGCTGACCTGGGACGGGGCCAGCCGCGAAGCCGTGCTGGAGATGGCCGCGGCGCTGGAGCTGACCTCGGGTCATCCGCTGGCGAAAGCCATTGTGGATGAAGCGAAACTGACCCGCACTCCTGAATTAACGCAATTTCGTACAATACGCGGCAAAGGGGTCAGCGGTACGCTCGATGGCAGAACGCTGCTGCTGGGCAACGCTGCCCTGTTGCAGGAGAATGGCGTGGATTGCCGGGCGGCAGACGCAGAGATAGCGCGCCTGACGCAACAGGGTGCCACACCGGTCTTACTGGCCGTGCAGGGTCAGCTCACTGGCCTGATTGCGTTGCGCGATGCGCTGCGACCGGAGAGCGTTGCGGCGCTGAAACGCCTGCATCAGCAGGGTCATCGACTGATGATGCTGACCGGCGATCATGAGAAGACCGCGCGTGCCATTGCTGACGAAGCCGGAATCGATGAGGTGATTTCGGGGGTACTGCCGGAAGGCAAAGCCGAGGCTATCGCACAGTTACAGCAGCAGGGACGTCGCGTTGCAATGGTAGGCGACGGCATTAACGATGCACCTGCGCTGGCGCAGGCCGATGTAGGCATTGCGATGGGCGGCGGCAGTGATGTGGCGATTGAAACGGCGGGCATTACGCTGATGCGCGCCGATCTCAACGGCGTAGCGGATGCGTTAGCGCTCTCTTCAGCCACGCTGCGCAATATCCGGCAGAATCTGTTTGGCGCATTTATTTATAACAGCATCGGCATTCCGGTCGCGGCCGGTGTGCTTTATCCGCTGACCGGCACCCTGCTCAGCCCGATTGTGGCAGGAGCGGCGATGGCGCTCTCCTCTATCACTGTGGTCAGCAATGCCAACCGGCTGCTGCGCTACCGGCCGCCACGCCCGTAATCCCGTTTCAGCGCTGTTTTTCACGCGCTGAAGTCGCTAGCATGGGGTTTTGAATCGCTAAGGAACGGGAATGTCAGGCAACATTTGGCGCTCACTGCGCAGCTTTATCAGCCCGCTTTTTCCCGCGAGTTATCGCTGGCCTGCGATGGATGTCCGGCTGGGTGACCGTTATCTGCACCTGGTCGGCAGCATCCACATGGGCACGCGCGATATGCAGCCGCTGCCCGCCCGCCTGCTGCGTCAGCTACAGCAGGCAGATGCGCTGATTGTGGAAGCCGATATTACTCAGGGCGGCTCACCCTTTGATCATCGCGGCGATCGTCCGGCCCTCTCCACCCGCCTGGAGAGTCACGCAATGGATACCCTGATCGCGCTGTGTCAGGAGATGAACCTCAGCCTGAGCCTGTTTGACCATCTGCCAGCCTGGCAGGTTGCGCTGATGCTGCAGGCTCAGCAGGCTCAGATGCTGGGATTGCGCCCGGATTACGGCATTGATTATCAGCTTTTGCAAGTGGCTAAGGGGCTGAACAAGCCGGTAATTGAACTGGAAGGGGCCGATGCACAGATCGCCCTGCTGACCGCACTGCCGGATGATGGCATGGCACTGTTGCAGGATACGCTGCAGCATTGGCATACCAACGCACGACTGCTGCAGATGATGGTGAGCTGGTGGATGGATACGCCGCCACGCCAGCCTGACATCACCCTGCCGGTCACCTTCAGCCAGGCCCTGAATGAGACGTTGATCGGACAGCGTAATGCGCAGTGGTGTCACCGGCTACAGGCGCTGGCGGCGGGAAACTATGTGGTAGCGGTCGGTGCCCTGCACCTTTATGGCCAGGATAATCTGCCAGAGATGCTGAAGCGGCCCTGAAAAAAAGAGAGCCGATAATATTATTGGCCCATCAAAGAGGAAGTTGTTTATGATTCTGGTTATCGCTCAGCAATCGGATTGCTGGCGCGCGGCCAATTTTCACTCAAAGCACAAACTTTCGCCATCTTTTTCCCCTGCTTATGCGTAATAAGATTTTTCTGAGTAAGGAACCTGTATGACGCCCGCCGTAAAATTGCTGGAAAAACAGAAGGTCAGCTTCACGCTTCACCCTTATGAGCATGACAGCAGCGAAACCCACTTTGGTGATGAAGCGGTCCGGAAACTGAATCTGGACGCGCGCCAGGTATTTAAAACGCTGCTGGTGGCGCTGAATGGTGAGGCGAAACAGCTGGCCGTCGCGGTGACGCCAGTGCCGACACAACTGGATCTGAAAAAGGTGGCCAAAGCATTAGGTGCAAAAAAAGCTGAGATGGCCGATCCGCAGCTGGCACAGCGGGTGACAGGCTATCTGGTGGGCGGAATCAGTCCGCTCGGTCAGAAAAAACGGCTGCCCACAGTTATCGACCATTCCGCCCGCGACTTCGACGCCATGTTTATCTCTGGCGGCAAACGCGGGCTGGATATTGAACTGGCGCCTGACGATCTGGCTAGCCTGCTGGATGCCCCGTTTGCTGATATCGCCCGCCACGACTAAACCCGGGGCTGAGCGCAGAGCTGATCGATCATCCAGCGCCCTGCCGGGCCGGGTGGCGTGCGTCGTGACCAGACGACCTCCACCGCGATATGCTGCGGCCAGCCCGGCATCGACAGCTCCTTCAGGACGCCATGCCCGAACTGTTTCACCAGCCAGCGTGGCAGAATCGTCCAGCCAAATCCCTGCTCCGCCATCTCCAGCAGCAGCAGATAGGTCGGCGCTGACCAGATACGTCCCGTCGGTACGGGTTCAGCGGCCTCCACCCAGGTGTTTAACCGCAGATGCCGCACCTCTTCCAGCTCGCTTTCGCTGAGGGCGCTATGCCGGGCCAGCGGATGATCGCGATGTAAAAAGACCGCCATCTGCGCCTCAACCTGCAGGCGTGCCACCGCGATATCCACCGGCAGAACAGGCTGCGCGCGCACCACGCCCAGATGGACCCGCCCGGCCTGCAGCAGATCCAGCACATCACCATCCTCAGCAATCATGACCTCCAGCTCAATCTCCGGATAGCGGGCATCAAACTGCCTGAGCAG
The DNA here is from genome assembly GCF_032114055.1 of Pantoea sp. Taxonomy (GTDB): domain Bacteria; phylum Pseudomonadota; class Gammaproteobacteria; order Enterobacterales; family Enterobacteriaceae; genus Pantoea. Next base: position 212,790 of record NZ_DAMCTB010000005.1, on the reverse strand, counting down.
CTGTTCGTGGTGATCGGTTTGCCAGAAGTCAGACATGGCAAAACTGAGGCGCGGCTCGACGCCCTGCGACAGCCGTATGGCCAGGGCATCAAGCCGCTCGCTCGCCGACAGGATCTGCTGGATCTGTGGGATGACGCGACGCCCCTGCTCGGTGAGCATCGGCTGACGCCCTGCGCGGTCAAACAGCGCAAAGCCGAGATCGTCTTCCAGACTGGCGACCGCCGCGCTGATGGTGGACTGACTTTTACTCAGCGCACGTGCCGCTGCTGAGAAAGAGCCGCTCGCCACGGTCTGCATAAAGGCCTCAAGGGATTCTGGGGAGTAACGCATTTAATCCATCGCTTTTTCCGATAGGTAGTCATTTTATCTTAGCATTCCGGCATGCAAGAATGCGCCGCATTATTGAAGGAGAATGAATCATGCGTACCCGCTCACTGAAAGAACGTATTCTGCACGCTGTCTGTTTTGAAACGCTGGCGATTCTGACCGTGTCGCCGCTGGCGGCCTGGATTATGAATAAGCCCCTGTTTCAGATGGGATCGCTGGCGATTATACTGTCGACCGTTGCGATGCTCTGGAACATGATCTACAACAGCGGATTTGATCGTCTCTATGCGCCAGGCCAGAAACGCGGCACGGGCGTGCGCATAGTGCATGCGCTGGGATTCGAAGGCGGGTTTATCCTGATTGGCCTGCCGATTGCGGCCGCGATGCTGCACATCTCTTTGTGGCAGGCGCTGCTGGTGGAAATCGTCTTTTTCCTCTTCTTTCTGCCCTACACGATGCTCTACAACTGGATCTGGGACAAACTGCGCGAGCGCTGGATCAAGCGTCACCCCTGCCGGGCGTAACGAAAACGGGAGGCGCAGGCGCCTCCCGGTACGTTCAATGCGAGGCAGCCGTGTTATTTCCCCACGGCCAGATCCACGCCAGTATCATTTTGGGATAGTTGCGCTTACGCGCCTTTTCCGCCGCTTCATCCCTGGCCCGGATCTGTTCATCAGTCAGATAAACAATCTGTCCCTTCGGCTGATAATCGCTGGCTTTCACCGGTGAATGCGTCCTGATCCAGTCACGCAGGACCTGCGCATCAACGGCGCCGCTGTTGAGATACCCGGCATGATTGTCCAGTCGCGGATAGCCATCGCCGCCCGCCGCGTTGAAGCTGTTCGTCGCCATGCGATAGTGCTGCGCGTCGTCGATCGGCTTGCCGTTAATCGTGACGTTACTGACCTCTTTTCCATCAGCGGTCAGGCCGATGCCGGCAAACTGCGCGTAACCGCCTGAGTCAGGCTGAATGTTCGCGACCACTGCCAGATAGCGTTTAATTTCCGCACCGGTCAGGGTGACCGACACCACCTGATTACCAAATGGCTGAACCTGCAACAGATCACGCCAGTTCAGCGCGCCCGATTTCAGCGAGGTGCGAATACCGCCGCCGCTCATCACCGCAAAATCGGCTCGCGTGTGCGCCATCTGCGCACGCAGAATCAGCTGACCCAGGCTGGTCTGCTGAAAGCGAACCTGCTCTTTCTCGCCGCTGAAGCTGCCATCGGCGCTGCCAACACTCTCGCTTAGCTTCGCTTCTGCCCGTTTCTGGAATGGCATTAGCAGCTTCATCATGGCCGTATTCTTCGGGATCTCCGCCTGCCAGTTAAGCCAGGTTTCGCTGCCATCCGCATTTTTTACCCGATGCTTGAGGTTGACCGGCACCAGCTGATACGCCTCCAGCGCCACCTCACCATTGCGGAACGTGAAGTCACCCCGTCCGACATATTTGCCCCACTTGTCGGCCTGCATGATCCAGATCCCATTCTGCTTATCAGGCTGACATGGCTGGCCAGGCTGATAATTTTTTACGCTGACGTTCTCTTTTTCCATGCACACCGCGTCATGGGAATGCCCGCCGACGATCAGATTGATCGTGCCGGCCGGCAGGCTGCGCGCCAGGGTGACGTCATCGATGCCGTTGCTGCCATGCTGGCCATCGTCATAGTGGCCAAGATGCGTCAGCGCAACTATCACGTCCGGCTTCTCCGTTGCACGCAGCTCTTTCACCGCTTTCACCGCTTCAGCGACAGGATCGCGGAACTCAGTATCTTTCAGGCCAGCGGGATTAGCGAGTTTTGCCGTGTCCGGCGTAATCAGTCCGATGACCGCAATTTTCAGTCCGAGACGGTTGAAAACGGCCCACGGCTTAAACAGACGTTCACCGCTGCTTTTCTGATAAACGTTGGCGGCCAGCAGCGGGAAGCGCGCCCACTTCTCCTGCTTGCGCAGAACCGCAATCGGTTTGTCGAACTCATGATTGCCCAGCGTCATGGCATCGTAACCAATCAGGTTCATCGCGCGAAAATCGGGTTCCGCATCCAGCTCATCAGATTCCGGTACGCCCGTATTCACATCACCGGCAGAGAGGATCAGGGCGCCCCCGCCTCTGGCCTGCACATCGTAGCGCATCGTATCCATCAGGGTTTTCTGCGCCGCCAGGCCATATTCGCCCTGCTCGCTGAACCAGAAATGGCCGTGCTCATCATTGGTGTGCAACAGGCTGAAGCGATAAGTGCGATCGGCCCCGGCGGCCTGTGACAACAGCGGCATCAGGACCATCAGTAGTGCCGCGCCCGCCCCTGTCCATTTTGATAACAACACTATGATTCTCCTTAATGACTGTCTGGCCCGATTTTCTGCCATTTTGCCCCACTGTGTCGCACATTCCCTTGCCGAACTCAAGGCCAACTCGCTTTCACTGTCCGGAAGTGACGACGCGTTTTTTCTCTGATGCGTTTTTTCGGCGCGTAATGACCAACGTCAGACCGCATCACAGCCCCTTATTTTCTGCGGCGTTTATCCGCGCAGGGCAGGACTTATTGTGTTAATCAATGGCTTACTTCAGCAAAACAGCAGCTGCCGGGTTTTATCCTTACGGTACAGCCATTTTTTGCCTCAACCGGTCATCTGCTGGGTATTTAGCAGGAATAATTGTTTATTTACCTGTCCCGGTTTAAACCGTCAAATCGGCCATCATTATGGATAATGCACTAAAACACCCCGTCGGTTGCACATATCAATTTTTTCACGATTTTTTTCAGCTATTCCCACAAATTACACAGCGAGAGAATAGATTTTGCATTAAACTCGCTTGTTACAAGCGGATACATTTGCACACAAGGAGACAGGCATGCATCACACCACCCCGTTGATCACCACCATTGTCGGAGCCCTGGTTCTGGCATTTCTCCTTGGAATGCTGGCGAATCGCCTGCGTATTTCGCCTCTGGTCGGCTATCTGATAGCGGGCGTGATGGCGGGCCCCTTTACCCCCGGCTTTGTTGCCGATACCAATCTGGCCCCTGAACTGGCAGAGCTGGGCGTTATCCTGCTGATGTTCGGTGTGGGTCTGCACTTCTCAATGAAAGATCTGATGTCGGTAAAGTCGATCGCCATTCCCGGTGCCATCGCACAGATTGCGGTCGCGACGTTACTGGGAATGGGCCTCTCATGGACGCTGGGCTGGTCGTGGATGACCGGACTGGTGTTTGGTCTCTGTCTCTCCACCGCCAGTACCGTAGTGTTGCTGCGCGCGTTAGAGGAGCGGCAGCTGATTGACAGCCAGCGCGGGCAGATTGCGATTGGCTGGCTGATTGTTGAAGATCTGGTGATGGTGCTGACGCTGGTACTGCTGCCAGCGATTGCCGGCATGATGGAACAGGGCAACGCCAGCGCCGGACTGCTGGCCTGGGACCTGCTGTGGACTATCGGAAAAGTCGCGGCCTTTATGGTGCTGATGATGGTGGTGGGACGCCGCGCTGTGCCCTGGATCCTCGCCCGCAGCGCCGCCACCGGTTCACGTGAGCTGTTTACGCTGGCGGTGCTGGCCCTGGCGCTGGGCATCGCCTTTGGCGCGGTAGAGTTCTTCGATGTCTCTTTTGCGCTGGGGGCATTCTTCGCCGGTATGGTGCTGAATGAGTCAGAGTTGAGCCAACGCGCCGCGCGCGATACCCTGCCCCTGCGCGACGCTTTTGCGGTACTTTTCTTCGTTTCGGTCGGCATGCTGTTCGACCCGGCCATTCTGGTGACGCAGCCGCTGGCCGTGCTGGGCGCGCTGGTGATTATTGTGGTCGGTAAATCCGTCGCCGCCTGGCTGCTGGTGTCGCTGCTTGGCCATTCCCGTCGTACTGCCCTGACCATCTCGGTCAGCCTGGCGCAGATTGGCGAGTTCGCCTTTATCCTCGCCGGTCTGGGTATCTCACTGGGCCTGCTGAGTGATGAGGGCCGTAACCTGGTGCTGGCCGCCGCCATCCTGTCGATTATGCTGAACCCGATCCTGTTTACCCTGCTGGAGCGATTCCTGACGAAAACCGAAAGCATGGAACAGCAGACTCTGGAAGAGGCGATCGAAGAGGAGAAGCAGATCCCGGTCGATTTCTGCAATCATGCGGTGATCGTGGGGTATGGCCGGGTGGGCAGCCTGATTGGTCAGAAACTGCTGGAGGCGAATGTCCCGCTGGTGGTGGTGGAAAACTCCCGGCCCCGGGTCGAAGCACTGCGCGAACAGGGTATCCGGGCGGTACTGGGAAATGCCGCCCGCGCGGAAACCATGGAGCTGGCACGGCTCGACTGCGCACGCTGGCTGCTGCTGACGATCCCGAATGGCTATGAGGCGGGTGAAGTGGTTACCGCCGCGCGGGAAAAACATCCTGATATCGAGATTATCGCCCGGGCTCACTATGACGACGAAGTGGAGTACATCATGGAACGGGGAGCCTCACGCGTGGTGATGGGTGAGCGTGAGATCGCCAGCAGTATGCTACAGATTCTGCAGGATGAGATGACGCAGGGCGAAGATTTACAGCCCTGCGATGTGGTGCGCTGATCCCTGTTTAGCCGTATGGCAGGCGCCGACGCCCTCTTCGGGCCCTTCTGTTGAGAAGGGCCTTTTTTATGCCCGGCAGGGCCTGCATTACCGATCCCAGTAAGACTCTTCCAGGCTGTCTTCCCGCTCTGGCAGGCCGCGGGTTAAACGCGGCGAGTGCTGGTTCAGCACCTGATAGCTGACACGGTTGGCATACTTACAGACCTGCGCCAGCGACGAGTAGGTCAGGTAAGGACGCGCATGTTTGCTGGAGTTCGGCACATTCAGGCTGTGGTAGTTGTTGGCAGTAATATCATGCAGCAACGCTGCCAGCGCGCCATCTCCGGCGCCGTTGGTGTTCATGATCTTTTCGGGGCCGCCCATGTAAGGCGCGATGTGCGAGAAAACGCGCAGCGGCTGCTCACAATCCTGCTGGCGCATTACCCGACTGAACTCATACTGGTTGAACTCCGCAATCGCGCCAGGCAGCAGCGGATGGTTCGTTTTGCGTTTGAATTCCTCTTCGGTATAGCCCGCCATATAAAGCCCGATGGGACCGGCGGTGCACAACACCAGATCTACCCAGTCCAGCGCCATGTTGGACGCGAGCAGCGGATCGGCCTCGCCGGTCAGCGCCAGCGCCTCCTCTTCGTTCATCGCCACGATGCTGACGTGCTCTCGCAGGAAGTCGCGCCAGAACTGAGGATTGTCAGCAATGACATGCTTCGTGCCCAGCGTCAGGACGACCGGCACGTTGTGACGTTTGGCATACTCGATCGCCTTCAGCGTCGCCTGCGGCATCGGTTCACCCTCGGCACAACGCACCAGGTAAGAGGTCAGCACCAGCGCAGAGGCACCGGCAATCACGGCTTCCGGCACGTTATCCGGATGCAGCTGATTCATCTGGCCGGGACTGATCGCAAAGGTTCGCTCGCCATGATCGCCAATCAGCGTAAAGCAGCGGCCAATGGCACCATCCACGCCCTGCAGATAGTTAAGATCGACCCGGCTGGAGGTGTTACAGAGATAGCGATAGGCGTAACCGCCGATCTGGATGTTATTGCACATGACGCCCAGCAGCACCGACCGGTCATCAGCCAGGACCGAAAAGTTATGCAGCGTGTTACCGATAGTGCCACCGGCAAACTGATGCGTGATCAGCGCGTCGCGCATCAGCTCACTGTACAACGCTTCCGCGACATCATTATCGATTACCAGCGAGTGCCCGGCACTCAGGCCATAGCGGGCGAGAAAAGCGTCATCGACTCTGGCTTCAATATCAACCAGCGTCTGATCGATACCCACCACCCAGCTGCCTGTATCAGCATCGTGCTGAATAGGCTGTAACAGGGGGTCGCGTGCGCTGACAGGAAAGTAGTGCTTGGATTTGCGTTTGCCGGGAAATTTCATCAGGAGGTGCCGTCTGGAAAAACAGGCGGAGAATGATACCACACTCTCCGCCCTGGCTTTAACGGCGAGCGTTAACCAGTTGCTCCATCATGTCGATATGCGCCTCATCGGCGTTCAGCGCAGGGATATACTCAAATTTCTCTCCGCCGGCATGCATAAAGATTTCGCAGTTTTCACCGCTAATCTCTTCCAGCGTCTCCAGACAGTCTGAGGAGAAGCCCGGACTCATCACCTGCACATGCTTTATTCCTTTGCCCGGCAGACTCTCCATGGTTTTGTCGGTATAAGGCATCAGCCAGGGCTCACGGCCAAAGCGCGACTGGAAAGTCATCATGTACTGATCGTCGCGCAGCCCCAGGGCTTTGACCAGGGCCGCCGTCGTATCGGCGCAGCGCTGCGGGTAGTCGTCCCCTTCGTTGGCAAACCGCTGTGGAATACCGTGGAACGACAGGACCAGCAGGTCAGGCTGACCGTGCTTTTCAAAGGATCTCTCCACCGTCGCTTTCAGTGCAGCGATATAGGCCGGGTGTTCGGCATAATCACGAATGAACTGCACGTCGGGCAGCGATCGGTAGCCTCTGAAAACGGTTGTCAGACCATCCCACACTGCCGCCACGGTGGAGCAGGAGAATTGCGGATAGAGGGGCAGCACGATCAGGCGGGTCACGCCCTGCGCCATCAGCTTATCGACCGCGCTTTTCAGACTGGGATTGCCATAGCTCATGCCCAGTTCGACAGGCATATCAACGCGCGCCGCCAGGGCATCACGCTGACGCTGGCTGTAAACCAGCAGCGGAGAACCGCCCTCCATCCAGACGGAGGCGTAGAGCTTCGACACGCGCGGCGAGCGAAACGGCAGAATTACAGTATTAAGCACCGGCCACCAGAGCCAGCGCGGCGCATCGACCACGCGCGGATCGCTTAAAAATTGTTTGAGATAGCGTTTAACTGCAGGTGTGGTTGGGGCGTCTGGCGTACCTAAATTAACCAGTAACACGCCGGGCTTATCTTGCCTCATTTGAGTTCCTTGATGACTACGGGGATGCGTGAAAACAGGGAAATTGTAGCGGAATTGGCAGGAGGTAAAAGCAATTACTGCAAAAGGGGCCGGTAATCCCGGCCCCTGAGTGCTTAGCCGAGGATCTTAGCAAGCTCGGCACTCACTTCGGTCACCTTACGGGTGCCGTCGATTTTGTGATAGGCAGTGTTACCCGCTTCCGCTTCTTTACTGTAGTAAGCAATCAGCGGCGCGGTCATCTGATGGTACTCCACCAGACGCTTGCGCACGGTCTCTTCCTGATCGTCTTTGCGGGTGGTCAGCTCTTCGCCGGTCACGTCATCTTTGCCTTCCACTTTCGGTGGATTAAAGGTGACATGATAGACGCGGCCAGATGGCGTGTGAACGCGACGGCCCACGATACGCTCAACGATCAGCTCATCCGGCACAGCAAACTCCAGCACGTGATCAACGGTGATCCCGGCTTCTTTCATTGCATCCGCCTGAGGAATGGTGCGTGGGAAACCGTCCAGCAGGAAACCCTTTTTGCAGTCTTCCTGGGTGATGCGCTCTTTAACCAGCGCAATCACCAGCTCATCGGTCACCAGTTTGCCAGCATCCATAATGGCTTTCGCCTGGTTGCCCAGCTCGCTGCCTGCTTTTACTGCTGCACGCAACATGTCGCCGGTGGAGATTTGCGGAATGCCGTACTTCTCCATGATGAATTGGGCCTGAGTCCCCTTACCTGCGCCCGGAGCTCCGAGCAGAATAATACGCATTGCGTAAATCCCCTTGCGAATCGCATTGATCTATCTTCGAAGCGGAAGAACATACCATTATGACCCGCGCATCACAAGGAAGCGCACGGATTGCGCAGGGCAATCAGAGGGGATTCAGCGGCCCGAACCGGGTCCGCCGGGTCTGCCCGCCATTTTTTCAGATTTACCGCCTGCACCGAGCAGCAACTGCAGCCGCCGGCTCAGATGATGCGTCATGTTCACGCTTTTTTTTCCGCTGCCACGCACGTTTGCATTGAGCTGCAGCCGGGACTGCTGCGGCCATTTCACCACATCGTCAGCATCGGAGAGCATCGAAATCAGGGAAGCCGGCACGTTAAAACTGGCAAACGGCAGGCCGGGCTGATGACAGGAGTTCAGCGGCAGCGGGCTGGAGAGAGAGAGCGCATCGACGGTGGCAGCATTGTAAGGCCGCCACTGCGGATCGCTGAAGCGACGCAGGGCCGCCTGCGTCGCGGTCAGCGTCAGTCCCTGTTCAAACAGGCGCAGTTCGCTGCGTACCAGGGTACTGAAATCGTGGGTCCGTAACGCCACCAGCACCAGATCGCTGCAGATCTCCGCATGACGATCCAGCCGGGTGACAAACAGATGCGCCTCATCAATCAGCTTAGTATGCAGCACGCTGGCAAAACTTTCGCTTGCCTCCGTTACCCCCTGATTCTGGCAATCGCGCAGCGGACGAATCCGCCCATCAGGCAGTTCGACATGCGGCACCAGCATAATACTGCCCGCGATAAGCGGCACCGCAGGCAGAACATTGAGTTCGGTTACCGGATAGCGCGAGGCGTAACGCTGCTGGTTGCGCGCCTGCTCCTGCCGCAGAAACAGCTGAGAAAGGAATACTTTTGCCACATGCAGCGAAGGCGCAAAGAAGAGGTCGAACTGCTCCAGACTGTAAAAGCGTGAAAGCGCCAGACGTAACCGATGGCGCGCCTCTGCTGAAGTTTCAGAGGATAAAGGACCATGTGCCATGGGTGTCTCGCTTTGGTAAGTGTGCGACGTAAGCGCAGGTTAAGCGAGGCGGAATATCCGTAAAAAGTCACAGATATAAGGCTGAGTCAACCCGCCAGAATTTGCCCTGTAGAGTAGGTCAATGCGGCTGGACTTTAAAATGATATAAACTGACAATCCCTGTTAGTTTTTTGCACAGGGGTTAAGAATGAACGGTTTGCCGCCACTGAGAGCACTGCACTATTTTCACCAGGCGGCCTTACACTGCAGTTTTAGCGTAGCGGCGGTCCACCTGAATGTCACACACAGCGCCATCAGCCATCAGATTCGTCAGCTTGAGAGCTGGATGGGGAAACCGCTGTTCGTGCGCAGTAATGGCCGTGTCAGACTCACCTCACACGGCGATCAGCTGCTGTTAAGTTGTCAGCAGGCCTTCAGCGAATTACGCAGCTGCTGCGAGCAGATCCGGGCCAGTGTGCTTAAGCAGATCCGCATCTCCTGCCCCCCCAGTTTTTTATCCCAATGGCTCATCCCTCGTATTGCCACGTTTTATCAGCGCTATCCGGAGATCGAGGTTCACTTTCAGCCGCTGACAGCGGTCGCGCAGCTGCGCAGCGAGCATGTGGATGTGCTGATCCTGAGCCAGAGCGAACCACCTGAAGCCGACATTGACGCCACGCTTATCAGCGAGGAGGAGATGGGTCCACTCTGCGCGCCACACTTTGCCTCACAGCTGCGGGCAGGCAGGGATCTGGCAGTAATGCCTTTGCTGCATGCCGATACGCGGCGGCACGCCTGGTCAGACTGGGCAGAAAAAACAGGAAATCGCGGCCAGTTTGACGGCGGTCAGCATTTTGAAACGCTGACGCTGGGCATTCAGGCCGCGCGAAGTGGTCTTGGGATCCTGATGGCTCCGCGTCTGCTGGTGCGCCGGGAGCTGGAAGAGGGAACGCTGCTGGCCCCGTTAGGTTTTGTGCGTATGGAACGCGCCACCTGGATGATGACGAAGCAGAGCCGCCGTCACGACAGAGAGATCAGCCTGTTTCGCGCCTGGCTGCAGGATGCCGCGCAGCCATAAAAAAAGCCGGTGAATCTCACCGGCTTTTTAGCGTTATGCCGTCAGCAGCTGGTTCATGCGACGGATAAACTGGTTAGGATCGTCCAGCGTGCCGCGCTCTGCCAGCAGCGCCTGATCCAGCAGCAGCTCGATCCACTCGCCGAAGCGTGCTTCATCCTGGGTATCCGCAACGCGTTTCACCAGCGGGTGATCCGGGTTAATTTCAAACAGATACTTCACCTCCGGCACCTCCTGTCCGGCCGCCGCAAACAGCTTCGCCATCTGGGTGGTCATCTCGTTGGCATCGGTGGTCACGATGGCAGGCGTATCGGTCAGACGATGCGTCAGACGCACCTCTTTGACGCGCTCGCCCAGCAGATTTTTCACCCGCTCAACAAACGGCTCCAGCGCCTTTTCTGCCTCTTTCTGCTCGTCGGTCTCTTCGTCCGCCAGCTTGCTCAGCGATTCATCCGCCTTGCTGACTGACTGGAACGCTTTGCCGTCGAACTCGGTGAGATAGCTCATCATCCACTCGTCGATGCGATCGGAGAGCAGCAGGACTTCGATGCCTTTTTTGCGGAACAGCTCCAGATGCGGGCTGCTCTTCGCGGCGGCATAGCTGTCAGCGGTGATGTAGTAGATCTTCTCCTGACCTTCCACCATGCGGCTGACGTAATCTTCCAGCGAAATGGTCTGCGCCGCGCCCTCGCTCTGGGTGGTCGCAAAACGCAGCAGCTTCGCGATCGCTTCCTGGTTAGCGTGATCTTCTGCCGGGCCCTCTTTCAGCACCAGACCAAACTCTTTCCAGAAGGTCTGATATTTTTCGCTGTCATCTTTCGCCAGTTTTTCCAGCATCTGCAGAGTACGCTTCGTCAGCGCACCGCGCAGGCTTTGGGTAACCCGGCTGTCCTGCAGGATTTCACGGGAAACGTTCAGCGGCAGATCGTTGGAGTCAATCAGGCCACGCACGAAGCGCAGGTAGTTCGGCATAAACTGCTCAGCGTCATCCATGATAAAGACGCGCTGCACATAGAGTTTCAGGCCATGCTTATGATCGCGGTTCCACATATCGAACGGGGCACGCGCCGGAATGTAGAGCAGGCTGGTGTACTCCTGCTTGCCTTCCACGCGGTTGTGGCTCCAGGCGACCGGATCGCTGAAGTCGTGCGCGATATGCTTGTAGAACTCGTTGTACTCTTCGTCGCTGATGTCAGATTTGTTGCGGGTCCACAGCGCCTGCGCTTTGTTAATTTTCTCCCAGTGGGTGCCCTCACCCTCTTCATCTTTGGCTTCGATTTCCACCGGCAGCGCGATGTGATCGGAGTATTTGCTGATGATATTGCGGACGCGCCAGGCATCCAGGAACTCATCTTCGCCTTCGCGCAGATGCAGGGTGATTTCGGTGCCGCGATCGGCCTTCTCGATCTCAGCCAGGGTATACTCGCCCTCACCTGCTGACTCCCAGAACACCCCTTCGTCGGCGGCTGCGCCTGCGGCACGGGTGCGCACGGTGACTTTGTCCGCCACGATAAAGGCGGAGTAGAAACCAACACCGAACTGGCCGATCAGCTGGCTGTCTTTCGCCTGGTCGGAGCCCAGGGATTCGAGGAAAGATTTGGTGCCCGATTTGGCGATAGTCCCGAGGTTCTCAATGACCTCGTCACGACGCATACCGATACCGTTGTCGCTGAGCGTCAGGGTACGGTTGTCCTTGTCAACAGAGAGACGAACACGCAGCTCGCCGTCACCTTCGTAGAGGCTGGAATCTGACAGCGCGCGGAAGCGCAGCTTGTCGGCCGCATCCGAGGCGTTGGAGATCAGCTCACGCAGGAAAATCTCTTTGTTTGAATAGAGAGAATGGATCATCAGGTGCAGAAGTTGTTTTACTTCCGACTGAAAGCCACGGGTCTCTTGTCCTTTCATGGTCATTGCTACCTCAACAAAACAGGTTGAACAAACGTTGAGGTTGATGTGGGGATGACGGCGAGATTTTCAAGCCGGTGTCTGTCACAACACCGGCAAGTGCTTAAAATTTAAACTTCTGGCGGCCCGCCAGGGAGTGGGACAGCGTGGTGCCGTCGACCATCTCCAGCTCACCGCCCACCGGCACGCCATGCGCGATACGGCTGGCATCGACGCCATACTGGCCGCAAAGCTCCGCGATATAGTTGGCGGTCGCCTCGCCCTCCACCGTCGGGTTGGTGGCGAGGATAACCTCCTGCAGCGGTTCGCTCTCCAGACGCTGTTCCAGACGATCCAGGCCGATGTCGGCCGGACCGATCCCGTCGAGCGGCGAGAGGTGGCCCATCAGCACAAAGTAGCGTCCGCCGAACTGGCCGGTCTGCTCAATGGCGTGAATGTCCGCCGGGCTTTCCACCACGCAGATCTGACCATTCTGCTGACGCCGTGGATTGGCGCAGATGGTGCAGATTTCCTGCTCGGTAAAGGTGCGGCAATCGGCACAGTGCCCAATCTCCGACATCGCCCGGGTCAGCGCCTGCGCCAGCCGCATGCCGCCGCTGCGGTCACGCTGCAGCAGCTGAAAAGCCATACGCTGCGCCGACTTCGGCCCAACGCCGGGCAGGCAGCGCAGCGACTCCATCAATGCTTCAAGCAGTGGGCTGGTTTGCATCAGAACGGCATCTTAAAGCCTGGTGGCAGCTGCATGCCTGAGGAGACAGACGCCATTTTCTCTTTCTGGGTTTCATCAATGCGACGTGCCGCATCGTTGAACGCAGCGGCGATCAGATCTTCCAGCATCTCTTTGTCATCTTCCAGCAGGCTCGGATCGACTTCCACGCGACGGCAGTTGTGCGCACCGTTAATGGTCACTTTGACCAGACCTGCACCGGACTCGCCGGTGACTTCGATCGCGGCGATCTCTTCCTGAGCCCTGGCCATTTTTTCCTGCATCTGCTGGGCCTGTTTCATCAGGTTGCCCAATCCGCCTTTACCACCAAACATAGTCTTCTCTCTCAGCTGAGGCTGCAGCGCTACCGTTGAGATAGCCGCAGCGTGTCTAAACAGGTCGGATACTCTCCTCATCCAGGTCAGCATCAAAAAAGCGCTGCAGCGTCTGAATGTGGGTATCACAGGTGATCGACTGACGCGCCTGCGCCAGTTTCTCTTCGTAAATGGCCTGACGCCACTCCAGTGGCGTCAACACCGATGAATTATCGTCTTCAACTACCGAGAGTTCAACTCTCTGCCCGGCACGCTGACTCAGCGCCTCGCTTAAGACCTGCTGCGCTGACGGTGAATTAAGGTGGCGCTGACTGCTGCGCAGATGCAGGCAGACGCCGGTTTCGGTAACCTCTTTCCAGGCATTCAGCGCCAGCTGCTGCACCAGTTTCGGCAGCGGCAGCGTGGGGATCTCTGCAGCCCACGGGTCGCGCGCCTGCGCTTCTTCCGCCAGTCGCGCCGCCAGCTCAGGGGTTTTCTCATGCTCCAGCGCAGAACGCAAGGCCTTTGGCGTCGCCACCGGCTCTGCCACTTCCATCGGCTGATTCACCGCTTTCCAGCGATAGGCCTCCTCTTTTACCGGGGCGGCCGGTTCGCGATCGCGGATACGCTGCTGGCTGCGCTCGGTAACCGAGGCCAGCCGCTCCAGCGCGGAGTTGGCCGGCCGCGCACCTGGCGCCGCCGGCTCACTCTTTTTTGGTTTGTTCGCTCCCTGACGCAGCAACTGCGTGCGCGCCTGCAGGAGCTGACTGGTGGAACTGGAAAGCGCACCACCGGATGCCGCCTCTGGCGGCGGCGCATCCGAGGGTGGCGCACTGTGCGGAGCCGGATCGGGCGCGGCCATCTGCGGCTGCGCAGCGGCCGGTCGCGGCGCTGGCTGAGAGGCTGCCTGCCGGGCTGACGGTGAGGTGGCCTGCGATGACGGCGTCGCGGAGCGCGCAGCCGGCGTCGATGTTGCCGGGGAAGCGGTGGTTTCTGCCGCCGCGCCGGGCGCAACGGGCGACATCTGCTGGGTCAGCGCAGGACGCGCAATGGGTTCCGCCACCGCCGCTTTGGGATGAAACGCCAGCGCACGCAGCAGGGTCATCTCAACACCCATGCGGCGATCGGGCGCAATCGGCAGATCTTTGCGGCCCATCAACAGGGTCTGATAATAAAGTTGCAGATCGGCAGGCGGCACGACGCGCGCCAGCTCACGCAGGCGGATCGCATTGCTCTCATCGTCGTCGTTGAGCGAGGCAGGTAACAGTTGCACCATCGCAATCTGGTGCAGCAGGCGCAGCATCTCGACCAGCAGCGCTTCCCACTCCACGCCGCGTGACGCGGCCTGACTCAGCAGATTCATCACCTGCTGACCGTCGCCGTCCACCAGCGCCTCCAGCAGCCCCAGCGGCTGTTCATCATCCAGGGTGCCAAGCATGACGCTGACGGTGCTGCTGGTTACTGCGCCCTGCCCCATGGCGATCGCCTGGTCAGTCAGGCTCAGCGCATCGCGCATACTGCCATCTGCGGCGCGGGCCAGCTGCTGCAGTGCCCGGGTTTCGCTCTCGATCTCTTCCTGTTTCAGGACATGCTCAAGCTGCTGACGAATCAGGTCAACATCAAGGGCCTTGAGATGAAACTGCAGGCAGCGCGAAAGAATCGTCACCGGCAGCTTCTGCGGATCGGTGGTCGCCAGCAGGAATTTGACGTGCGCAGGCGGCTCTTCCAGCGTCTTTAACAGCGCATTGAAGCTGTGTCGTGAGAGCATGTGCACTTCATCGATCAGATAGACTTTGAAGCGGCCGCGCGCCGGAGCGTACTGTACGTTGTCGAGCAGGTCGCGGGTATCCTCAACTTTAGTGCGTGAGGCGGCATCGATCTCAATCAGATCGACAAAGCGGCCCTGCTCGATTTCCCGGCAGTTATCACATACGCCACAGGGGGTAGCGGTGATGCCCGTTTCACAGTTAAGGCCTTTGGCCAGCAGACGCGCAATGGTGGTTTTCCCGACGCCGCGGGTGCCGGAGAAGAGATAAGCATGATGGATGCGTCCCAGAGACAATCCATTCGCCAGCGCCGTCAGAACATGTTCCTGACCGACAACATCAGCAAAAGCCTGGGGACGCCATTTTCGCGCAAGTACCTGATAGCTCATGTGGATTCGACGAAGTTGGATGGAAAGATGAGCGCAGACGCTCTGCAACCCCTGTATAAGATTGCAGTAGTCTATCAGCTACGCTTTTAGCTGGCACTCGTTATCTTAATGCCGGGGTATGACGGCCTCGCCGGGTCGCAAGGCCGAAAAAGTGGCTTAGTGGCCGGGGAAGTTGACCAGGCTGTAGCTCTCGACGCCCAGGGCCTCAAGACGGGATTCACCGGTCAGGTCGAACAGATTAATGATGAAAGCCGCATCCTTGACTTCACCGCCTGCGCGACGAATCAGCTTCACGGTCGCCTCGATCGTTCCGCCGGTCGCCAGCAGGTCATCGACTACCAGCACCAGGTCGCCTGGCTGGATAGCATCTTTGTGCAGTTCCAGCGTGTCGGTACCATATTCCAGCTCATAGGATTCGCTCAAGACCGCGCGAGGCAGTTTACCCGGCTTACGTACCGGGACAAAACCCACGCCGAGACCTAATGCCACCGGGGCACCAAACAGGAAACCGCGCGCTTCGGTTCCCACTACTTTGGTGATGCCCTTGTTACGGTAGCGCTCTACCAGCAGCGAAATCGACGCGGCATAGGCGCGGGGATCTTCCAGCAGGCTGGTGACATCGCGGAACAGGATGCCTGGCTTAGGATAATCGGGGATACTTTTGATGCTGTTTTTAATCAATTCAAGCTGCTGCGCAGTGTCGGTCATAATGATACGCCTGGTAAAAAATTCTGTTTCGCGCAGCTTCAAAAGCGCTAATACCTGATAAAAGGCTCAGCGGAAGTTGATTCACAAAGGGAAGCCACGCATGAAGACGCCCAAATCTAAGCAAATGACCGGCTAAATGCAACTTTATCGCGGCGGTTTCGGTGCGTCCGCTGCTTCTGCCACCACCGGAATACGCCACATAAACAGCAGCAGCGCCGCCAGCATGATCAGCAGCATAATGCGCACCCAGAACTGATGAACCAGAAACAGAGAGAGGCTGAACGTCGTGATGATCAGGCAGACCGCGCGCGCTTTAGCACCCGGCGGCATCGCGCGATGTTGTTGCCAGTGGCGCAGATAGCGGCCAAAAGGGGATTTCCACAGCAGCCAGTGATGAAAACGTGGCGATGAGCGGGCAAAACACCAGGCAGCCAGCAGCATAAATGGCGTAGTCGGTAATAAAGGTAATACAATGCCCAGCATTCCCAGCACAATCGCCAGCCAGCCGAGGGTCAATAACAGAATGCGTTGCATGAATGCTGTCCAGCTTACCTCTCATCCGCTTACGGTAACACAACAGAGCGTTATGCCATGAGTGCGATTGTGACACAGGCACGTCTGGAGCACCTTCTGACCGCGCTGCGCCAGGAGATCGCGCGTCATCCCGATGGCGCCTGCCGTCAGCCACGTTTTGATGCTCAGCTGTTCCGCACTAAAGGCACGCGTCTGGCTGACTACCTGCAGGAAGTCGAAGAGAATGTCGCCCGACTGCGCGACGCCAGCCACGATCTGGCCCGCAGCGCCTGGCTGGCGGAACGGCTGGTCGATCAGATTGCTGCCCTGCAGCGTGAGGCGATGACCCAGCAGCTGCGCCTCCGTCGCGAACAGCCGGTGCGTGAACCGCGTACCTCCAGATATCAGGAGTACCGTGAGTTTGAGCGCCGGCTACTGGCGATGATCGCGCAGCGGGAGGCGCGACTGGCGCAGGCGGAAACGCTGGCGGTTCAGCAGCAGCTAAAACAGGAGCTGGAGACGCTGGAGGGCCGGCTGGCCCGCTGCCGCCAGGCGATTCGCGCCGTTGAGTGGGCCGCCTCGCTGCGTGGCCGCGATCGGGACGAATAAAACGCAGCGTGACAAAAGCACTTCTATACTGGGTGTAATTCTGCGTGGAGAAGAACGATGGGTTTAGTGACCTGGCTGATGGTGGGGCTGCTGCTGGGCTGGCTGAAACGGCTGCTGATGCCGGGACGACCCGGCGGTCTGGTCGCCACCCTGACGCTGTCGATGATCGGCGCACTGCTTGGCGGCTATATCGCCACCTATTTTGAGCTGGGCAGCCTGACAACGCTGCATGCTGGCGCACTGGGCATGGCGATCCTTGGCGCCCTGCTGATGCTGCTGGTCGTGGCCCGATTACGTATTTAGGAGAAGTGATGTCCCTGGAAAATGCCCCTGATGACGTCAAACTGGCGGTTGATCTGATTCAGCTTCTGGAAGAGCATCAATTGCCGGTGGAGACGGTGCTCTCCGCGCTGGCGATGGTTCAGCGCGATTTCGAGAACAAGCGCGATAGCCAGTCGGCTTAGTGGCCGGCGGTCAGCGTCGGGCTGAGACGCAGCATATCGATAACGGCGTTGACCAGCGTGGGTGCGTACGCTGACAGATCAAAACTCTCTGGCGCAAACAGCCAGCTCTCCATCATCCCGTTAACATAACCGCGAAGGATTAGCGCGGCCTGACGTGTGCTGAGCGTGTCCGGCAGTTGGCCTGCCTCAATACACTGGCGCAGGACATCTTCAATCTTGTCATAGCATTCCAGCAGTAAACTTTGTTGCATACTCTTCAGCGCTGACATTTCACCCACAAATTCGCATTTGTGGAAAATGATCTCCATCAGAGCACGACGCTGAGGATCCTTTGCTGTCGCATCAAAGATATAGACCAGCATTGCGCGCAACACAGAGAGTGGATCCCCCGGGTATTTTGTCTGATACTCAAGTTCCACATCGTCCAGACCAGCATCACAACGAAGCCATATTTCGTGTAATACATCGGCTTTATTTTTAAAGTGCCAGTAGATTGCGCCTCGCGTGACGCTGGCCGCGGTTGCAATGTCTGCCAGAGAGGTGGCTGAGACGCCCTGTTGTGAAAACAGAATGATGGCGGCATCGAGAATTTGATGACGCGTTTCAAGTGCTTGCGCTTTGGTTTTTCGTGCCATAAGGGGCTTTTTTTACAAACGGGTAAGTTTACATACATTTGTGAATGTATGTACCATAGCATGACCTGCGACCTGACACAGCAATGGGTTTCCAGTTTGTGATCCATTGACCAATTGATACCGGACACTAGAGGTTTATTTATGAATAAAAACAGAGGATTATCGCCTCTGGCGGCCGCCCTGATGCTATCAGGCAGCTTTTTATTAACAGGATGTGACAACAATAAATCCGAACAAGCCGCCCAGCAGCAGCAACCGCCAGCCGTGGGTGTGGTGACGCTGAAAACTGAGCCCCTTAAGATTTCAACTGAATTACCCGGCCGCACCTCGGCATATCGTGTGGCTGAAGTCCGTCCGCAGGTGTCCGGTATCATTCTGAAGCGTAATTTTGTTGAAGGCAGCGATATTAAAGCGGGTCAGTCTCTCTATCAGATCGATCCAGCGACCTATCAGGCCGCCTATGACAGCGCCAAAGGCGACTTAACGCAGGCGCAGGCGAATGCCCGTATCGCGCAACTGACCGTTAAGCGTTACAAGCCGCTGCTCGGCACGAAATATATCAGTCAGCAGGATTACGACACCGCCGTGGCGACCGCCGCACAAAACGAGGCCGCCGTTCAGGTTGCCAAAGCCAATGTGGAAACGGCCCGTATTAACCTGGCCTATACCCGCGTGACCTCCCCTATCAGTGGCCGAATCGGCAAATCGTCAGTCACGGAAGGTGCGCTGGTACAGAGCGGACAGACCACCGCGCTGGCCACGGTTCAGCAACTGGATCCGATGTATGTCGATGTCACACAGTCGAGCGAAGATTTTATGCGCCTGCGTTCAGAGCTGGAATCAGGTCAGCTGAAGCAGAATGACGGCAAAGCCAACGTTACCCTGCTGATGCAGGATGGCAGCAGCTATGCGCAGACGGGCACCCTGGAGTTTTCCGACGTGACCGTTGATGAAACCACCGGTTCTATCACGCTGCGCGCCATCGTGCCAAACCCGAACCATACCCTGCTACCGGGCATGTTTGTCCGTGCGCGTCTGGATGAGGGCACCAATCCGAATGCACTGCTGGTGCCACAGCAGGCGGTCACCCGCACCCCAACCGGTCAGGCCACGGTGATGGTGGTGGGTGCGGATAATAAAGTGGAATCACGTCCGGTCACCACCTCGCAGGCGATTGGCGACAAGTGGCTGGTCACGGGCGGTGTAAAAGCGGGCGAGCGCGTGATCAGCACCGGTCTCCAGCGTGCCAAACCTGGCGCACAGGTTACTCCACAAGAAGTCTCAGACGATGCGAAAGCGGCACCCGATGCAAAGCCGCAGTCTGACAAGTCATCGTCATAACAGGAGCCGTTGATTCATGGCTAAGTTCTTTATCGATCGCCCCATCTTTGCGTGGGTGCTCGCCATCATCATCATGCTGGTCGGTGCGCTATCGATTCTCAAACTTCCGATCGAGCAATATCCCAATGTTGCGCCGCCGGCGATTGAGATTCAGGCCTCTTACCCGGGTGCGGATGCGAAAACGCTACAGGACTCGGTGACGCAGGTCATCGAGCAGAACATGAACGGTATCGACGGACTGATGTATATGTCCTCGAGCAGTGACTCTTCCGGTACGCTGACCCTGACGCTCTCGTTTGAGTCAGGCACCGATGCAGATATCGCCCAGGTTCAGGTGCAGAACAAACTGCAGCTGGCGACGCCACTGCTGCCGCAGGAAGTTCAGCAACAGGGGATTCAGGTTAAAAAATCCTCCAGCAGCTTCCTGATGGTGGCCGGTTTCATCAGCGACGACGACAATATGACGCAGAACGATATTTCTGACTATATTTCGTCAACCATCAAGGATCCGCTGAGCCGTACCAAGGGCGTGGGTGATACCCAGGTCTTCGGTGCGCAGTATGCTATGCGTATCTGGATGGATCCGCACAAGCTGAATAACTACAACCTGACGCCGGTTGATGTGATCAGCGCGCTGAATACCCAGAACACCCAGGTGGCAGCCGGTCAGTTAGGCGGTACGCCACCGGTTCCGGGTCAGCAGCTTAACGCCTCGATCATTGCGCAGACCCGTCTGACCTCTACCGATGAGTTCGGCAAAATCCTGCTCAAGGTTAATGAGGATGGCTCTCAGGTTCGCCTGCGTGACGTGGCAAAGATCGAACTGGGAGCGGAAAACTACGAGATCATCGCCCGCTACAACGGCAAGCCAGCATCCGGTATCGGTATCAAGCTGGCCACCGGTGCGAATGCGCTGGATACCGCCAATGCGGTGAAAGCCGAGCTGGCTAAAATGCAGTCGACCTTCCCGGCCGGCATGAAAGTGGTCTATCCGTATGACACCACGCCCTTCGTAAAAATCTCGATTTTCGAAGTTGTGAAAACGCTGATTGAAGCGATTGTGCTGGTGTTCCTGGTCATGTACCTCTTCCTGCAGAACTTCCGCGCGACGCTGATCCCGACTATCGCCGTGCCGGTGGTTCTGCTGGGTACGTTTGCCGTGATCAGTGCTTTCGGTTACTCGATAAACACCCTGACGATGTTCGGGATGGTGCTGGCGATCGGCCTGCTGGTGGATGACGCCATCGTCGTGGTCGAGAACGTCGAGCGCGTCATGGCCGAAGAGGGCCTGCCGCCAAAAGAGGCGACCAAACGCTCCATGGAGCAGATCCAGGGCGCCCTGGTCGGTATCGCGCTGGTGCTGGCTGCGGTCTTCATTCCGATGGCGTTCTTTGGCGGATCGACCGGCGTGATTTATCGTCAGTTCTCCATCACCATCGTTTCTGCCATGGCCCTGTCGGTGCTGGTCGCCTTTATTCTGACGCCGGCACTCTGCGCCACCATGCTGAAGCCGATTGAAAAAGGCGAGCACAGCAAAACCACCGGTTTCTTCGGCTGGTTCAACCGCATGTTCGACAAGAGCACTAACCACTATGTGGACAGTGTGGGCCACATGATCCGCAGTACCGGTCGCTATATGCTGATCTATCTGCTGATCGTGGTGGGTATGGCGTTTCTGTTTATGCGACTGCCCTCCTCCTTCTTACCGGAAGAGGACCAGGGGCTGCTGCTGGCTCAGGCTCAGCTGCCTGCCGGTGCAACCCAGGAGCGTACCCAGAAGGTTCTGGACCAGGTCACCGACTACTTCCTGACTAAAGAGAAGGATTCGGTTAAATCCGTGTTTACCGTTAACGGCTTCGGCTTTGCCGGTCGCGGACAGAACACCGGTATCGCTTTCGTCAGTCTCAAACCCTGGGATGAACGTACCAGCAGTGACCTGAAAGTGCCGGCAATCGCGGGCCGTGCCATGCAGGCACTGGGCGCGATCAAAGATGCGATGGTGATTCCGTTCAACCTGCCTGCGATTATCGAACTGGGTAACGCCACCGGCTTCGACTTCGAGCTGATCGATCAGAATAACCTCGGTCACGAGAAGCTGACGGAAGCGCGTAATCAGCTGTTTGGCATGATCGCTCAGCATCCTGATACCCTGGTAGGTGTGCGTCCGAACGGGCTGGAAGATACCCCGCAGTACAAGCTGACGATCGATCAGGAGAAAGCGCAGGCGCTGGGCGTATCACTGAGTGATATCAACACCACGCTGGCAGCCTCCTGGGGCGGCTCATACGTTAACGACTTCATTGACCGTGGTCGTGTGAAGAAAGTGTACGTGATGGGTAAGGCGGACTCGCGTATGTTGCCGGATGACATTGGTAAGTGGTACGTGCGAAACAGCAGCGGAACCATGGTGCCTTTCTCAGCCTTCTCAACTGCGAAGTGGCAGTATGGTTCACCGCGCCTTGAGCGTTATAACGGTCTGCCGGCAATGGAGATCCTGGGACAGGCCGCACCGGGCAAGAGTTCGGGCGCGGCGATGGACCTGATGGAAGAGCTGGCGGCGAAACTGCCTGCAGGTATTGGTTATGACTGGACCGGTATGTCTTACCAGGAACGCCTGTCGGGTAACCAGGCCCCTGCCCTCTACGCCATCTCGCTGATTGTGGTCTTCCTCTGTCTCGCCGCACTGTATGAGAGCTGGTCAATTCCGTTCTCGGTCATGCTGGTGGTGCCACTCGGGGTGATCGGTGCGCTGATCTTTACCACGCTGCGAGGCTTGAGCAATGACGTCTACTTCGTGGTGGGATTACTGACAACCATCGGTCTCTCAACCAAGAACGCCATCCTTATCGTCGAATTTGCGAAAGATTTGATGGATAAAGAGGGCAAAGGGCTGATTGAGGCGGCGCTGGAGGCGTGTCGTATGCGTCTGCGTCCTATTCTGATGACGTCACTGGCGTTCATTCTCGGGGTGCTGCCGCTGGCGATCAGTACGGGCGCCGGTTCCGGTTCCCAGAACGCAGTGGGTACGGGCGTTATCGGGGGCATGGTCACCGCAACGCTGTTAGCCATCTTCTTCGTGCCGGTGTTCTTTGTGGTGGTCCGCCGCCGCTTCGGCAAGAAAAAAGACAACGCAGCTAAAGGTCATCCGGTCACCTCTGACCAGACACACTAAGCTGTAACGAATGAAAGGCCGCGCAAGCGGCCTTTTTTTTGCCTGCGTTCTTCCCTTTCACCGGCGGCCCTCTTCAGGTCGCGGCTTTGCCCTTCCCTTTTGCCTCTCGCTTTACGCTTTCCGGACCTGCTGATCGTTGCAATCCTGGGCGGCCTGCTGCATACTATTGTTATAGTATAACATTACATTTGAGAGCATTATGAAAGCGAATATTCATCCTCACTATCGTCCGGTGGTCTTCCACGACACGTCAGCTGATGTCTGGTTCAAAATCGGATCGACCATCAAAACCGAACGTACCGTGGAATTTGAAGGCGAAACCCTGCCCTACGTCACCCTGGATGTGTCATCGGCCTCACACGTTTTCTACACCGGTAAACAGAAAGATTTCGCCAAAGAGGGCAGCACCGCACGCTTTAACCAGCGTTTCGGGTCTTTCCTGGGCGCAAAGAGGAAGTAAGTCATGCAGGTTGTCAGCTCATTGCGCTCCGCTAAAAATCGCCATCGCGATTGCAAAGTAGTGCGCAGGAAAGGACGTGTTTACGTTATCTGTAAAACCAATCCACGTTTTAAAGCAGTACAGGGAAGAAAAAAAAGACGCTAGTATGTGTCGTGATGACTGGCCGGGCTTGCCCGGCCTTTTTTATGCTTACTGCATGCTCTTCAGCATCGCATTCACGTTATGTTTAAAGGCGGCCTGATAGGTCGCCGCCGGACCAGAGGCCGTGGACAGGGCTTCCGGATAGAGCTCGCCTCCCGGCTCCGCGCCGGTGGCACTGGCGATCTGCCTGACCAGACGCGGGTCGGTCTGGTTCTCAATAAAATAGCGGGTAATGTGCTGCTGCTTCAGCTGGGTAATTAAGGCGCCCACATTGCTGGCGCTCGCTTCTGCTTCCGTAGAAAAGCCCACCGGTGCCAGGAACGTCACGCCATAGCGCTGACCGAAGTAACCAAACGCATCGTGGCTGGTCAGCACTTTGCGTTTATCGACCGGTACGCGATCAAAGGCAGTTTTCGCCCAGCGATCCAGCGCCTGCAGCTGCTCTATATAGTTCTGTCCGCGCTGACGGATGGCCGGTGCATCTTCAGGATCGGCTTTGACCAGCGCATTCATCACGTTTGTCGCGTAAATCACGCCGTTCTGCATACTGTTCCAGGCGTGCGGATCGGTGATGGTTTTGCCCTCATCCTCCATGCTGCGGGTGGTGACGCCCGCTGAAGCGACAACGGGCTGCCCGCGATAGCCAGAGGCGGTGACCAGCCGATCCATCCACCCTTCCAGGCCCAGTCCGCTGACAAACACCAGGTCGGCCTTCGCCAGCGCCTCGCTGTCCTGCGGTGTCGGTTCAAAGGTATGGGGATCGCCATTCGGCCCCACCAGACTTTTTACTTTCACATGATCGCCGCCCACCTGCTTGACGATATCGCCCAGTACGGTAAAGCTGGCCACGACATCCACCGTTTTTGCCATCGTCACAGGCGCGGCAAACAGCGCAGCGAGCGCCAGCGTTACGGGTAATTTTTTCATAATGTCCTCTTAGATTTAATGGCGGCGTAAAATTCCGCCGCACGGCCCTGTCAGAATGGAAAGAAAGAAGAGCATGGCGGCGCTCAGCACCACTGCGGGTCCGGCTGGCAGGGAGAAGTGCCAGGAGAGCATCAGGCCCACCAGCGCCGATACCATGGCGATCACCATCGCAATAAGCAGCATGGCCGCCAGATGACGGCTCCAGAAACGTGCACTGGCGGCGGGCAGCATCATTAATCCCACCGACATCAGGGTGCCCAGCACCTGAAAACCGGCCACCAGATTCAGGACCACCAGCATTAAAAACAGACCATGAACCAGCGGGGCGCTCCATTTTCCCTGTGCCCGCAGGAAGTCACTGTCAAACGCATCAATCACCAGCGGCCGATAGATGACAGCCAGCATAATCAGCGTAAACGCCGCGATGCCAGCGACCAGCAGCAGGGCCGCGTTATCCACTGCCAGCAGCGAACCAAACAGCACATGCAGCAGATCCACGCCTGAGCCTCGCAGGGAAACCAGCGTCACGCCCAGTGCCAGTGAACCCAGATAAAATCCGGCAAAGCTGGCATCCTCTTTCAGCGGTGTATAGCGGCTCACGGCGCCAGAGAGCAACGCCACGGCTAAACCGGCGATCAGCCCTCCCACGCCCATGGCAACCAGTGACAGGCCAGAGATCAGATAACCGATGGCGGCCCCTGGCAGCACCGCGTGGGATAACGCGTCGCCGATCAGACTCATACGGCGCAACGAAAGAAATACGCCGAGCGGGGTGGCGCTGACAGCCAGTGCCAGGCAGGCGACCAGCGCGCGTCGCATAAAACCGAACTCAATAAAAGGCTGTATCAGGGTCACGGCTCCACACTCCACGCCGCAGATAACGGTGAACAGCGCGCACTATCGCCTTCATCCATTGAGAGTACGCGGCTGAAATAGCGGGCCACCAGCGGACGATCGTGCAGAACCACCAGCAGCGTAGTCCCCGCCCGCTGCTCCTCCTCCAGGATCGACATCAAGAGTGTTACCGTCTGGCTGTCGATGCCGTTAAATGGCTCATCCAGCAGCCAGAGCGCGCTGCGCTGCAGCATCAGCCGGGCAAACAGTACGCGCTGAAGCTGGCCGCCTGACAGGGTTGCAGGCTGGGCAGTGGCAAAATCATGCATCTGTACCGCCTCGAGTACCTGCCAGATTTCCCGGCGCAGCATCCGGTTAATACCGCCGAACCAGCCGCAGCGAGGCCAGCAGCCCATTGAGACCAGTTCAAAGACGGTCAGGGGAAAACGGGTTTCCAGTTCGGTACGCTGCGGTAACCAGCCGACATCCCGCCGCGCAATCTGCAGTTCGCAGCGTCCGGCTATCGGGGGCAACAGACCCGCAATCGTCTTAAGCAGCGTCGATTTGCCGCTGCCGTTCGCACCGACCAGAGCGGTCATTGAGCCTGCAGTGAGCTGGCCGTTCAGGGCCGGGGTAACGGCCTCACCCTGGTAGCCCGCCCGCAGCGAATCAAACCGGATCATGCGCTAATCCCCCATTTCATCGCCACGGCAAGCAGCGCAATAATCAGCAGTGCAACAGCCAGCCGCCCGCCCAGTGACATAAGTAATCCGCTCTGACGCATCAGTTCACCAATATGTTATAACATAACAATAAGCATACCTGATGTTGTGCGTGGTCAAACGGGAGAATGTGTATCAAAAGATAAACAGGCGGGGAGTGGCAGACGGGCCTGAACAGAAGAAACGTGTGCAGTCACGCTCACCCTGTTTCTGAACTGACGCTTTTGTGCTTCGCAGACTTGCAAACCCGTTGCAGAAAACCAATGATAGGTTATTAATAGTCTTAAGTGGACTGGATATGCTGTCACGCATTGAATGTAATATTGCCGCAGGCGAAACGGACTGCGCAAAAATAGCTGAAGTTGTTCAGCGGAATATTCTCAAAATAACCGTTCTCCTGGTAGGCGATTTACGCTGGTATTCACAAAATGCCCGGTTCGTTCCAGGTAGTTTAAAAATTATTTCTGTTGAATATCGGGCTCTGAATAGTTTTAAATTACTTTACGATTTTGACTGGAATTTATTTAGCCCCTGTCAGGATCTGAATGAAACAGTGACCCAGTCGGAACAGGTAAACTTTCACATCAGGCCCGGCGCACTTGAGTTTGATGTCATCGACAATCAGCAACCCTCCCCTGGCGATGAATTGTAATATTTGGTAATGGAGGTGAGCAGAACTAATGGTTTTACACTATCTTTAGGATGTCCCGTTTAATAACTGCCCCGATAATCGCTTCCTGGCCGCGTTATCCTATCGCGCCGCCCTGCGGCAACTGTGCTAGCTATGGAGGGGAAAAAGATGGACGAATACTCACCGAAACGGCATGATATTGCGCAGCTTAAATACCTGTGTGAGAGTCTGTTTGACGAGAGTATGGCATCATTAACTGACAGTCATCATGGCTGGGTAAATGATCCTACTTCCGAAAGCAATTTGCAGCTTAATGATTTGATTGAGCATATCGCCTCTTTCACCATGAATTACAAAATCAAGCACGTTGAAGATGAAGCGCTGATTTCGCAAATCGATGAATATCTTGACGATACTTTTATGCTATTCAGCAACTATAGTGTCACAGGTCCGGATCTTCAGCGGTGGCGACGTTCAGCGAAACGCTTATTTAATCTGTTCACTGAAGAGTGCGCTTTTCTCCAGCAGCCGAGCCATTCGTTATAGTACTGAGATGAGAACGGTTTAATTATGAACAAAACCCTGACAAAAACCGATTATTTGATGCGACTGCGGCGCTGTCGCTCACTGGATACCCTGGAAAGGGTGATTGAAAAAAATAAGTATGAATTATCAGATGAGGAATTAGCCATATTCTATTCAGCGGCTGACCATCGTCTGGCGGAACTGACGATGAACAAGCTTTACGATAAAGTCCCCGGTTCAGTATGGAAATTTGTCCGTTAATCTAATCGTTTATTGCTGATTTTTACCCCCTGTTTAGTACCAGACATTCCTGCCTGCCGGCAAAGGATCGGCCCGGGCGGGTTTTGCCTGTCTGACGTTCGGGAGGATTTCTGAAGGGATAAATGGTGGGGGCCCTGCCAGCTACATCCCGGCACACGCGTCACCTGCTGCGGCTGCTTCCTTCCGGATCTGACCGAGTTCACAAGCTAGCATTGCGGGAGAACCAACAGGGCCCCCATTGACAAGCCCTCTTTACGAGAGCGGGGGCATTATCTGGGAAGGAGGGGGCAATTGCAAGCGTAGTCGGGGCAACCGTTGTTTTCTTGAACAACCCGCACCACAAAGCGTTCAGCCGCCCTATCCCATGCTAAAATTGAGGTCCTTTTTCCTGATGAAATAAACAGATGGATCAGCCTGACACTTTCCAGCACCGCATCTGGCAGATTGTTGCCGCAATTCCGTATGGTCGCGTTGCCACTTATGGCGATGTTGCTCTGCTGGCCGGTTCGCCACGCGCGGCACGACAGGTCGGCGGCGTGCTGAGCCGCCTGCCTGCAGACACCACACTGCCCTGGCATCGTGTCGTCAACCGGCATGGCACGCTTTCGCTACAGGGAGAGCGTCTCCTGCGTCAGCGGGATGCACTGGCATCAGAGGGGATTGAGATAAGTGATGATGGGCAGCTTGATCTGGCCAGCTGGCGCTGGCAATTTTAGACAGTAAAAGGGCGACAGCGTCGCCCCGAAAAAAGCTTAAATGTGGGTGGGTGCCGGAACCGCAGCGGATGGTGTCACCATCGTCGGTGAGGTCGAAGGCACGGTGGTCGCCGCGCCTGGCTGAGTCGGCATCGCCATAGACGGAACCGGAACCAGCATCAGCTCAGCTTTGGTGCCACCCTGATTGATCACCGGCTTCACGCCTTCGGTCACAAAGGCCAGCTTGCCATCGATGGCAATCGCCGCGCTTAACAGAATACGGGCGTTGGGCTGAATGTCGGCCGGGTTAAACGGCAGAACGAACTGGAACGGCGCCTGTTTGCCCTCGGTGCGCACAACCCGCTGTGACAGTACTTTTGACGGCGCATCGGCCATTGACGCATCAGACAGCGTCACGGTTAATACGGCATCCGGCGGCAGCGCAATGCGCTGGCGAATATAGATTGAGCCACTGACGTTGGGCTGGGCAATCGCCGTCGTCTGACCCGCCACGGCAGACCCCAGCGTCGGCGTTGGCACAGGTTTACTTTTATCGGCGCATCCCGCAACAGCAACCGCCATAACTACTCCACTGAACACATGCCTGAGTTTCATTGATGTCGTCTCCATTTGATCAAAATGATTATCGGCAGCGAATCCTGCTTACAGCGCTTCACTCGCCGTATGTCCTTAATGTTGGCACAAAAATGAGATTTTGCCTGGCACAGGTAAAGCTGAAAGTCTGATTGACGTTAACTGGTCCGATCTTTCACACTGAGCAGGTTACTACATTGAGGAATGCGCCATGAGTCAGGCACTGCAGAATCTGCTGAATTTATTGAATCTGGAAAAACTGGAAGAGGGTTTATATCGCGGCCAGAGCGAAGATCTGGGTCTGCGCCAGGTCTTTGGCGGTCAGGTAGTGGGTCAGGCGCTGTATGCTGCAAAGCAGACCGTCGCAGAAGATCGCACCGTTCACTCTTTTCACAGTTACTTTTTGCGGCCTGGCGACAGTCAGAAAGCGATTATTTACGATGTTGAAACACTGCGCGATGGCAAAAGCTTCAGTGCCCGCAGGGTCAGTGCTATTCAGAACGGACAACCGATTTTCTATATGACCGCCTCCTTCCAGTCACCGGAGCAGGGGTTTGAACATCAGAATCCGATGCCGCAGGTCACGGGCCCCGGGAATCTGTTAACCGAGCAGGCGATGGCGCAGAAGATGGCTCATCTGCTGCCCGAAAAGCTGCGTGAAAAATTTATTGCCGAACGCCCGCTGGAGATCCGTCCGGTGCAGATCCATAACCCACTGCGGGGACATGTGGATAAGCCTGAGCGTCAGGTCTGGATCCGGGCCACCGGGCCACTGCCTGACGACCTGCGTATCCATCAGTACCTGCTCGGCTATGCCTCAGATCTTAATTTCCTGCCGGTTGCCCTGCAGCCGCACGGCAAAGGTTTTTTAGAGCCGGATATGCAGGTCGCGACGATCGACCACTCTATGTGGTTCCATCGCCCGTTCGACTTCACCGAATGGCTGCTATACAGCGTGGTCAGTACTTCCGCCTCCGGGGCACGTGGCTTTGTCCGGGGTGAGTTTTATAATCAGCAGGGTGTGCTGGTGGCATCTACCGTTCAGGAAGGCGTGATGCGGCAGCGCAGCGAATAAAAAAGGGGCGATTGCTCGCCCCCGATTCTTTTTACTGCCCGGCGATTACTGGTTGTAAGCGTTCTCGCCGTGGCTGTTCACATCCAGACCTTCACGTTCATGCTCTTCCGGCACGCGCAGACCAACAATCATATCGGCCAGCTTGAAGCCGATAAAGGCAACGACACCGGACCAGACAACGGTTACGCCCACACTGAAGATTTGCACCCATACCTGATGGCCCATGGTCACGCCTTGTGCATAACCCACACCGCCCAGTGAAGTGGAGGCGAACACACCGGTCAGGATACAGCCCACGATACCGCACACGCCATGCACGCCGAACACATCGCAGGGATCGTCCACGCGCAGCCATTTTTTCAGGGTAGTTACACCCCACAACCCTGCCAGACCACCGGCCAGGCCGATGATTAACGCGCCGCCCACGCCGACGTAACCACAGGCAGGGGTAATTGCAACCAGTCCGGCAATAAAGCCTGAACAGGCGCCCAGCAGAGAAGGTTTACCGCGCACAGCCCACTCGCCGAAGGTCCATGACAGCACGGCACCTGCGGTCGCAACAACAGTATTCAGGAAGGCCAGTGCCGCGATTTCATTCGCTGCAGACGCGGAACCGGCGTTGAAGCCGAACCAGCCGACATAGAGAATGGCCGTTCCGATAAAGACCATCGGCAGGTTATGGGGTTTAAAGGCTTCTTTACCAAAACCGGCACGTTTGCCTACCAGGTAAGCGCCCACCAGGCCTGCTACCGCGGCGTTAATGTGTACAACGGTACCGCCAGCAAAGTCCAGCGCGCCATCCTGAGCCAGGAAGCCGCCTCCCCAGACCATGTGTGCGATTGGCAGATAAGAGAGCGTCAGCCAGACACCGACAAAGATCAGGACAGCAGAGAAGCGGATACGCTCGGCAATGGCACCGACAATCAGTCCCACAGTGATACAGGCAAAGGAGGCCTGGAACGCCACGTGGATGTACTGATAGAAACTGCCCATAACGGCGGTGAGCTGAATGTTTTTCAGCATCGCCCAGCCAAAGCCGCCGAAAAAGGCGTTGCCTTCGCTGAAGGCCAGCGAGTAGCCGTAAACCACCCACAGTACGCAGACCAGTGAGAAGGTGACCGACACCTGTGTCAGCATCGACAGCACGTTTTTGCCGCGAATCAGACCGCCATAAAAGAGTGCAATACCTGGAATTGACATAAACAGCACCAGTGCGGTGCAAATCATCATAAATGCGTTATCAGCCTTGTCCGCAACGGCAGGGGCGGCCATCGCGAGTGAGGGTAACAGTGCCAGGCTGGTGAGGCCCAACTTCGCTAACATTTTATTCATTTTTATCCCATCCCATCACAGTACTGAGTCGTAATTACAGAGCGGCTTCGTCGGTTTCGCCGGTACGAATACGGATAACGCGCTGCAGTTCAGCCACGAAAATTTTACCGTCGCCAATTTTGCCGGTGTATGCGGCTTTGCTGATAACATCCACCACTTCGTCTAACTGATCGTCGGCAATGGCGATATCAATCTTGACCTTGGGCAGAAAGTTCACGCTGTACTCTGCGCCGCGATAAAGCTCCGCATGGCCCTTCTGACGACCAAATCCTTTCACTTCGGAGACGGTCAGCCCCTGAATGCCGATAGAGGATAAAGCTTCACGCACATCCTCCAGCTTGAATGGCTTAATTACGACGGTAACCAGCTTCATTGGATCCCCTCCAGCGAGTAAATAGGTAACGTTTACGGACACGCAGGGATATAAGCAAAGCCTGTGCCAGAGTGTAAAACCGGCACAAATCAGTGATTCGGATGAGACGCGGCAAGGGGTGGGTTGGTGTGTTGCCTGAACAGGCGCGCAGTATGACGGGGATCACAGTCGCAGAGTGCACTCCTTTGGTGCTTCAGGCGTCAAAGGAGTGCATTTATACAGATTATTCTGATAAAGGTGCGCAAAAAAGGTGCAACTTAGCTTTCCACTGTCGCCGTCGCGCCCGACGCCAGTTCATCACCCGCCTGCTGAAGCTGATACATCTGCCAGTAACGCCCCTGCATTGCCAGTAGTTGCTGATGGGTGCCCTGCTCCACAACGTGACCGCGATGCAGCACCAGAATCTTATCTGCGTCGATAATCGTCGAGAGACGGTGCGCAATCACCACCAGCGTGCTGTGCTGGCGCAGCCTCGTCAGCGTCTGCTGAATGGCCTGCTCCGTGCCGGAGTCAATATTGGCCGTCGCCTCATCCAGGATCAGGATCTGCGGCAGGTCGACCAGCACCCTGGCCAGCGCCAGTAACTGCTTCTGGCCCACCGACAGGTTGTTGCCCTGCTCGCCCAGACGGGTATGAATCCCCTGCGGCAGCGCATGCGCCAGCGGAGCCAGTTGCACCTGCTCCAGCACCTGCCAGACCGTCTCTTCGCTGATGTCACGCCCCAGCCGCACGTTTGCCAGCAGCGTATCGGCGAGCACCACCGGATCCTGCTGCACCATCGCGATACCGTGACGCAGCACGGCGTGGCTCAGATCGCCGATGGGCCGATCGTCAATCCGGATGGCGCCGGGCGTCACCGGGTAATAGCCCATCAGCAGGTTCGCCAGGGTGCTTTTGCCGCTGCCGGTATGCCCCACCAGCGCCACAAATTCACGCGGTGCGACCTCCAGATTGATGTCGCTCAGCACGTTGCGGTTTTCACGGTAGGCAAAGCTCAGCTGGTTCAGCGTAATGCGACCGGACGCCAGAGGCTGCTGGTCGGCACCATACTGCTGCTGGGCCGCATCCATCAGCTCAAAGATTCGCTCACCAGAAACCACCGCCTGCTGCAGCATCGACTGCTGCGTGGTCAGCTCAATCAGCGGCTCATTCAGCCGGCCCAGATAGGTAATGAAAGCGTAAAGTACACCGACCTCAAACACGCCAGGCACGGAGAAGCTGAACAGGATCAGCAGCCCGCACAACACCATGGCGGAGAACAGGCTCAGCAACGGACGCAGCAGAAAGCCATCGAGACGCAGCGTTTCCATACGCGCCAGATAGTGAGAACGGCTCGCTTCGCCCATTCGCTCACCAAATCTGGCCTGCTGACGGAACTGCTGGATCACACTCATGCCGCTGATGACTTCGTTAAACCCGTTGTTGATGTCAGCCAGATAACTGCGGACCCGGCGGGCAATCGGTGTGCTATAGCGCTGATAGATAAACATCACCATGAATACCAGCGGGAATATCATCATCGCCACCAGCGCCATGCGCCAGTCAAGGCTGAACATCGCCACCATCATGGCACCGACCAGCGCCGCACTGCGCAGTACGGTGGAGACCACGGTGACATAGAGATCGCGGATCACTTCGGTGTCGTTGGTGACGCGCGAAATAATCTGCCCGACCGGCTGGGTATCAAAGGCGCTCAGCGGCTGACAGAGCGCCGCGTTCATCACATCACTGCGTAATCGCTGCACCACGCCGATGGCGGCGCGGTTAAACAGCAGCGCCTGCCAGTAATGCAGCATGGCGGCCAGCAGCTGAAGCAGAATAAAACCAGCCACCAGCCCCGCGACCAGCCCCCAGGGCATCTGACGTTTTGCCACCAGGTTATCAATAAAGTAGCTGACCAGCACCGGTCCGGTCACTTCGGCTGCGGCGGCGATCCACAGCATCCCGACGGCCAGCGACAGCGACTTACGCCAGGGGCTGCCGTAGCTGAGCAAACGCTTCAGGGTCGGCCACACGCGTGCGGACTTAGCCATGCGGCACTCCTTTTTCATTTTCATCATCATCCAGCGCGGCTTCCAGCTGCTGGTAGCGGTACATATCGCGATACCAGCCCGCCTGGCTGGTCAGCGCGTCGTGGTCGCCACGCTGCGCCACACGGCCCTGCTGCAGCACCAGAATCTCGCTGGCTTCCGTGAGGGCCGACAGGCGGTGGGCGCTGATAATCAGCGTGCGACCCTGCCCCCAGATGCGCAGGTTATGCAGGATTTCGTGTTCGGTCCGGCCATCCACTGCCGAAAGCGCATCGTCCAGAATCAGGATTTCGGCATTCAGCAGCAGTGCGCGGGCGATCGACAGGCGCTGCTTCTGCCCACCCGACAGCATTACACCCCGCTCACCGACCTCGGTTTCATAGCCCTGCGGCAGACGCAGAATATCGTCATGAACGCAGGCCAGCGTAGCGGCCCGTTCGATCTCCTCGCGGGTGGCATCCGGTTTCCCCAGCGCAATGTTGTTTGCCACGCTGTCGGAGAAAAGAAACGGCGTCTGGCTCACGACCGCCAGACGGCTGCGCCAGCTGTCCAGCCGCAGCTGCGGCAGCGGGATCTGGTGATAGCGAATGTCACCCTGCTGAATATCGAAGTGGCGCTGAATCAGGCTCAGCAGGGTACTTTTGCCACTGCCGGTCGGGCCGCATAGCCCCAGCATCTCGCCCGGTTTCAGCTGGAAGCTGACGTCGCTCAGCACCGGACCGGCGCTGGCCGGATAGTCAAAGGCGCGAATCGCAACCTGCAGCGTGCCGGGTTCGGCTGGCAGAGTGGTGTCGCCATCTTCTACAGCCGGCGCCTCCGCCAGCAGCGCGCTG
This sequence comes from Pantoea sp., assembly GCF_032114055.1. Classification (GTDB taxonomy): domain Bacteria; phylum Pseudomonadota; class Gammaproteobacteria; order Enterobacterales; family Enterobacteriaceae; genus Pantoea. The sequence goes on along the minus strand of NZ_DAMCTB010000005.1, from coordinate 178,750 downwards.
ATGCGGCTCCAGGCCGCGCTGCCGCGCTCGACAATATTAAACATCCACGCCAGTGCCAGCATCGGCCAGATCATCAGGCCCAGGTACATCACAAAGCTGGTGAGCTGGCCCAGCGTCATCTGATCGTGCCACACCAGCCAGCTGCCACCGCCAATCGCCAGCAGGTTAGAGAAGCCGATCGCGATATAGATCGTCGGATCGAAACGGGCATCGACCCGCGCTACGCGCAGGTTTTTTTCCCCGGTATCGCGGGCGATATCGGAGAACTGCTGCGACTGATGCTGCTCAAGCCCGAAAGCTTTTATCATCCGGATACTGGTCAGACTCTCCTGCGTCTGATCGTTAAGGCTGGAAAAAGCGGCCTGAGCCAGCTTAAAGCGGTGATGCAGCTGATTGCCGTAGCGATGAATTACGAGTGCCATGATCGGCATGGGTACCAGCGCAAGCAGCGTCAGTTGCCAGCTAATCTGCGTGCTCATGACCAGCAGCACTACGCAGCCCATCACCAGCGAGTCGACCAGTGTCAGAACGCCCTCTCCGGCGGCAAACACCACCCGATCCACATCATTCGTCGCGCGGGCGATCAGATCGCCGGTGCGATGACGCAGATAGAAAGCCGGTTGCTGGCGGCTCAGCTGGCGATAAAAATTTTCGCGCAGCTCAACCGCCAGCTGATAGGAGGCGCCGAACAGCAGCACGCGCCAGACATAGCGCAGCAGATAGACCACCACGGCTGTCGCCAGCATGATCCCGATCCACATCATGATGCGGCCGGTGCTCATATTGTCACGCGTTACGCCATCCACCACCACGCCGACCACATGCGGCGGCAGAAGCTGCAGGATCGCAATCACGATCAGCAGGATGACCGCACCCAGATAGCGCCGCCACTCCCGCAGAAAATACCAACTCAATTGACTGAATAATCGCACAACGCTGTTCTCAATCTCGGGCCCTCAGAGGGCAACAGGTAAGGCCGTGGTGTATTTAATCTCTTCCATAGCAAAGCTGGAGGTAACGTCAATCAGGCCAGGCACACCCTTCACCAGTCGTTTGTAGAAGGCATCATAGCTCTTCATATCGGCCACCTGGATCCGCAGCAGGTAGTCATACTCCCCTGCCATCCGGTAAAAGGCCATCACCTCGGGCATGACGCTGACAACCGAAACAAAGGTCTGATACCACTCCCGGCTATGCTGCTGGGTTTTAACAAACATAAAGGCTGTCAGTGACAGTCCGATTTTATCCCCGTCCAGCAACGCCACGCGCGCGCGAATAATGCCATCATCTTCGAGCTTTTTCAGGCGCTTCCAGCAGGGGGTGGTGGTAAGGTTGACGGCCTCCGCCAGCGATTGCAGTGACAGCGTACAGTCCTGCTGCAGCAGTGCCAGTAATTTCAGGTCAGTTTTATCTAACATTTGCGGCTCCGAGAGAATCATTTTCTCCACTGGTGCGATTTTAGCGGTAATTATGCAATCTCTTTTTCCTGCACGTGCCATAAAATAGCCCTGTTATTTTTTACCGGACGCCTGAGATGCACACCTGCTGGATTCGCCACGCTATCAACGAAATTAACGCTGACTTTCAACGTTCGGCGGAAACCCATCTGATCCGTTTCGAGCTGGCGGACTTCCCCGGCATCTGGTTTTACCTGAAAGATGAGAGCACCCATCCCAGCGGCAGCCTTAAGCATCGGCTGGCCCGCTCGCTGTTTCTCTACGGCCTCTCCAACGGCTGGATTAAACAAAATACGCCGATTATCGAAGCCTCGTCAGGCAGCACTGCCGTTTCTGAGGCGTATTTCGCAAGGCTGCTGGGACTGCCCTTTATTGCGGTGATGCCTGCCAGCACAGCCAGACGAAAAATTGAGCAAATCACCTTTTATGGCGGTCAGTGCCATTTTGTGGAGGATCCCTGCCAGCTCTATGCAGAGTCTGAGCGGCTGGCGCGCGAGCTAAATGGCCACTTTATGGACCAGTTCACCTACGCGGAACGCGCTACCGACTGGCGCGGCAATAACAATATTGCAGAAAGCATTTTCCGCCAGATGCAGCATGAACCCCATCCGATTCCGCATACGGTCATTATGAGTGCTGGCACCGGTGGCACCTCGGCAACGCTGGGCCGCTATATCCGCTATCAGGGACTGGAGACGAAACTGCTGGTGGTCGATCCACAACATTCGGTCTTTTTCGATTACTGGCAGCAGCGTGATGCCACGCTGACCAGCACGCGCGGCAGCCTGATCGAGGGCATTGGCCGTCCCCGGGTAGAACCGTCATTTATGCCGGACGTGATCGATGAAATGCTGAAAGTACCGGATGGTGCGACGCTGGCCGCGATGCTGAAGCTGGAGAGCATTCTGGGACGCAAACCCGGTGCCTCAACCGGCACCAACTTCTGGGGCATGCTGCAGGTGGCAAAACGTTTACGGGCCGCGAATCAGCAGGGATCGCTGGTCACGCTGCTGTGCGACAGCGGCGAGCGCTATCCCGACAGCTACTATCAGCCAGAATGGGTCGCAAAACATATTGGTGATATCACCGCCTGGCAGCGCGAGCTGGCGTAAAAAACCGGACATCCTGTCCGGTACACGGCAAACCTCAGCAGTCGGGGGAATACGCGAGGTGGGGTGTTGCCAGCCAGTGATTTAAGTAATGAGACACCGCCTGTGTCTCGCAATGGCCTATTACCGGCAGATGCGGCAGCGCGGCTTTCAGCTGCGCCATCGCATTGCCCATGATAAAACCCTGTCCGGCCTGCGCCAGCATCTCGCGATCGTTCATCGCATCACCAAACGCCATACACGCCGCCATTGTCAGCGACAGGTGTCCGCACAGCTGACTCAGGGCACTGCCTTTGTTACAGCCTGCGGGCAGCACCTCCAGGCAATTCACGGCAGAAAAACAGATATCGGCCTGATCGCCCAGCGCCGCATCCAGCTCAGTTTTCAGCGCACGCAGGCGCGAGTGCTCGTCGATAAAACAGATTTTGGTCACCTGATGCGCGGGCAGTGCTTTCAAATCGCAGAGCTGATAGCGGAATCCGCTCATCTGATGGGCATTAAGCAGTTCAGGTCGCGGGCGGTCGGTTAACCAGCCCTGGTCGTTGAAAACATGCAGAGAGGCGGACGACTTCCAGTGACCGTGGATCACCGCTTCCGCTACGGCAGCGGGCAGATCCTGCGCAGCAATCAACTGACCGGACGGATCATGGATGCGGGTGCCGTTGCCGGTAATCAGCCACGCGGGCAGCGCCATTTTTTTACTTAACACCTGCATCTCCAGCAGATGACGGCCCGTCGCCAGCACGAGATGAATGCCGCGCTGATGCAGCGCCTGCAGAGTGTCGAGCGTCTGCTGCCCCGGTTGATGATTCGGCAGTAATAGTGTGCCATCCATATCGAATGCGGCTAATCGCACCATGGTTGATCTCCTGCTGAAAGAGGAAGTCCACTATTGCCTGTTAATTGCGGAACTAATAGTGAATACTTTGAAAAAACTGTTCCGGGTTTAGAATGCGCCAGCTTAACCGTCTTAATCAGTTTCAGCGTCTGTGGCAGCAGAGCCAGGGTGCCACACAGCAGACCTGCGTGGCGGAGATGGCCCGCCACTGCATCTGCAGCGAGCGTCACCTGCGAACGCTGCTGTCACACTGGCAGCATGCAGGCTGGCTTCGCTGGCAGGGCGAACCTGGCCGCGGGAAACAGGGGACGCTCCTGTTTCTTCGCACGCCAGAACAGCTACGTCAGCAACTGCTGCAGCGGCAGCTTGAAGCCGGTGAGGCGGCTGATGCCCTGCAGCTACTGGATCTGCCACCGGAAAGGCTGATTAACCTGCTGCGGCCTCTGATGGGAGGGCAGTGGCAGAATGACACGCCGGTTCTGCGCATTCCCTACTATCGGTCTATGGAAAGTACCGATCCACGCCAGATTGCCGGTCGGGCTGAGCAGCATCTGGTTCGTCAGATCTATTCTGGTCTGACACGCTTTGAGCAGGATGAGCCGGTCGGCGATCTGGCGCATCACTGGCAGCACGATGAAACGGCCTGCCACTGGTTATTCTGGCTGCGGCCGCAGCTGGTATGGCACAACGATGAGCCCGTCCAGGCCGGACAGCTGGTCGCACAGTTTCGCCAGCTGTTGCAGGATAAGCGTGTCAGACTGCTGCTGGCTGAGGTGACCAGCGTTGATGCACCGCATCAGCTTGCCGTGCGGTTCACCCTTCGTCAGCCGGATTTCTGGCTGCCCCATCGCCTCGCCCACCTGCTGTGCCTGCTGCCCCACCCCACAGAACCCACCATCGGCAGCGGCCCCTGGAGACTGCGGCACTTCAGCCCGGAGCTGGTCAGGATTGAAAGTCATGTGCGCTGGCATCTGCAGCAGCCGCTGCTGCAGGCGGTAGAGTACTGGATCACGCCGCAGCTGTTTGATCCCAGCCTTAGCAGCAGCTGCCGTCATCCGGTGCAGATTGCGATAGGCGAACCTGCCGCACTCAGGACGCTGCAACCGGTCAGCAGCAGCATCAGTCTCGGCTTCTGCTACCTGGTCTGCCGGCCGCGAGCGGGTTTTACCACCGACCAGGCGCGCAGACTCTTTCAGTTAATTCAGCAGAGCGGCATCGTCAGCCGTCTGCCTCTGGATGAAGGATTGATCACCCCCAGCCGGGAGCTGCTGCCCGGCTGGGATGTGCCGCAATTTGATGGCGCCCCGGTTCCTTTACCGCAAACCCTGACGCTGCATTATCAGTTACCGGTAGAGCTGCATGAGATGGCGCAGGCGCTGGTGACGCTGCTGGCCGCGCACGGCTGCACCCTGAAAGTGGTGTTTCATCCGGTAAAAAACTGGCATACCCTCGCCCCGCCTGATGAAGCGGATATCGTCATGGGCGACCGGCTAATTGGCGATGCACCAATCTTTACGCTGGCCAGCTGGCTGCAGCTTGATCCGCTCTGGCGCCCCCTGTGGTCTGCACCGCAGGGCAGAGAGACGGCGGCGCAGCTGCAGGCTATCCGGCAGATGGCGGAGGGAGAGGCCCGAAGCGATATGCTGCATCAGCTCTATCAGCAGATGATGCGTGATGGGATCCTGCTGCCCCTGTTCAATTATCGCTACCAGATCCATGCGCCGCCCGGCGTGGAGGGCATTGAACTGAACACGCTGGGCTGGTTCGATTTCAGCCGCGCCTGGATCCCGCCCCCTGTCGATCCTCCTGCCGCTGTTCAGCAAGGCAGTGAGGCATTACCATAGGCGCAAAATTCATTACCAGGAAAATGCCATGAAACGCGCGGTTGTTGTTTTCAGCGGTGGACAGGATTCCACCACCTGCCTGATCCAGGCTATAAAGCTTTATGATGAAGTCCATTGCGTTACCTTCGACTATGGACAGCGCCACCGGGAAGAGATCGCGGTGGCACAGGATCTGGCGATGAAGTTGGGCGCGCGCGCGCATAAAGTGCTGGATGTCACCATGCTGAACGAACTCGCCGTCAGCAGCCTGACGCGGGATAATATTCCGGTACCGGCTTACGATCCTGCGGCAAATGGTTTGCCCAGTACGTTCGTTCCCGGACGCAATATTCTCTTCCTGACGCTGGCCTCAGTGTATGCGTATCAGGTCGAGGCGGAAGCGGTGATTACCGGCGTCTGTGAAACTGATTTTTCCGGCTACCCTGACTGCCGCGATGAGTTTGTCAAAGCTCTGAACCAGGCGGTGACGCTGGGTATGGCGCGCAATATCCGTTTCGAGACGCCGCTGATGTGGCTTAACAAAGCGGAAACCTGGGCGCTGGCGGACTACTGGCAGCAGCTCTCACTGGTGCGCGAGGAAACACTGACCTGCTATAACGGTGTGAAAGGCGATGGCTGTGGTGAGTGTGCTGCCTGTCATCTGCGAGCCAGGGGCTTAGAGGCGTACCTGAACGATCGGACAGGCATTATGGCCGCCATGAAAGCAAAAAGCGGCCTGAACTAGCGCTCTCTTTCAGGGCGGCAGGGCTTTCTGAACTGTCGCCCTGTTCCGCTCAGGCCATCAGGCGCATCAGTCTTTCGCGCAGTTCTCCTTCCAGCGCAACGGCCTTCTGAGTACGCAAATCTATACAGACAAAGGTCAGTGCAGCATCCGCCACGACAGTTTCCTGACCAGCCAGCATCACCCGCTGCGCAATGATGCCGCTCCTGCCATTTAGCTGGGTAATTTCACTCTCTATCGCCAGTACGTCGCCCAGCACGGCCGGGCGACGGTAGTTGATGTTGATATTGACCACAACGAAAGCGAGCTTCTGCTCCAGCAACCAGTGAAATGCTTCGACCTCTTCCAGCCATTGCCAGCGCGCCTCTTCAAGAAACTCCAGATAGCGCGCATTGTTGACGTGCTGATAAACATCCAGATGATAGCCGCGCACTTTTATTATGGTCTGCATTATGATGCTCTCTCAGGTTAACTGGTTGGACCTGTTCACTTTAGCAGAATCACCAGGGCTGAGCGGATTAAGCATCACCGTTGTGTGCGGCTTCACAGTTTCAGCCGGGCCGCATTGCGCTCGATCAGCGCATTACCGATGCCCGGCACTTCACTGAGTTGCTCAATGGCACTAAACGGCCCGTACTGTTCGCGATAGTTCACAATTGCCTGGGCCTTTTTCAGTCCCACGCCATTCATGGCGGCAGAGAGCTGTTCGGCTGTCGCCTGGTTGATGCTGACCTGTTCCTGCGACGGCGACAGAATGCTCTCCGACGGTGAGGCCAGTGCTCCATTCTGTGTAACGGCGCTGGCCGCCGGTTCGGGTTCCGCAGCCACTGAGACGCTGCTGTGACAGAGTACGCCGCCCAGCGCGAGTGAAAGATAGAGGGCAATGAGTTGAGGTTTAGCCATGCTGTGTTTCTCCTTGTGTGTAAACAGCAGCGACAGCGTGTCACCGCCCGGCACAAGGCTCAAACGCCGGATGACAGAAATGGAAAAGGCCGCGAATGCGGCCTTTAGTGGTTTCAGTCGTTACGCAGTTTCTGCGAGGCTTACTGCATTTGTGCGGCTGCGCCGTACTTAATTTTGGCCTCTTTACGCAGGTTCTGCAGCAACGCTTCAAACGTCAGCTGCGCATTGTTCTGCGTGACACCTTTGACCATTTCGTCAATCTGCGCCTGCGGCATGCTGCCGGTTTTCACCTTATCAACCGCCACCAGCACAACGTTGCCCTGCATATCTTCGCTGATACCCCAGGACGGTTTGTTTTCCGCTGGCTGAGGCAGATTGAACGCAGCCTGAGCAACCGGATCCTGTGCATTGCGATCCACAGTTTTGCTGGCGCTCAGCGTCAGACCGGCCGCCGTCAGCGCATCCTGCTTGCCAGCTTTGAGGTCGGCTAGCAGCTTATCGGCCTGCGCTTTAGCCTGCTGTGTCGCTTTATCATGTTTAAGCGTGTCAGTAATCTGTGCCTTAACCTGATCCAGCGGTTTCACTGCTTCCGGTTTATGCTCGCTGATACGCAGCACAAAGGCACGATCGCCGTCGACGGTGATGATGTCCGAGTTGCTGCCCGGCGCGCCGTTTTGTCCGACCAGACTCCCATTAAAGATCGCCTGTTTCACTGCATCAAAGTTCAGCTCTGCTGGCAGCGTATCCTGACTGAACCAGCCGGTTTCTTTGGCTTGCAGACCTGACGCCTGCTCTGCACCTGCCAGTGATTCGTTGTCATTGCTGGCCGCTTCGCTGACCTTCTGTTGCAGTTTGTAGAAGGCGTCAATTCCCTTCTCCTGCTTCACTTTGGCCGCAATGGCGCTGCGAACCTCATCCAGCGGTTTAACCTGCTCTGGCTGGATATCATCCAGGCGAACCACCAGGAAGCCGACAGAGGATTTGATCACGCCTGACATCTGGCCTTTTTCGGTCAGACCCGCATCTTTCAGCTCGTCCGGCGTCGTTGACGGTTCCAGCCAACCCATATCGCCGCCTTTGCGGGCAGAGATCGGGTCAATCGATTTTGCTTTTGCCACGTCAGCAAAACTGGCACCTGCTTTCAGCTGCGCCAGTACCGCATTGGCATCGGCTTCCGTTTTGGTCTGAATGACGCTGTAGCGATTACGCTGTGGCTGTGTGTAATCCGCTTTATGCTGATCGTACCAGGCCTGAATATCGGCGTCGCTGGCCGCCTGCTGCATGCTGGCTGCATCCATCAGAAGGTAGCTGACACGGAACTGTTCCGGCGCCATGAAGCTGCTTTTATGCTGCTGATAATACTGGCTGATTTCGTCGTCGGTCACGGTCTGTTTCGCCGACAGCGCGTTAACGTCCAGCGTTGCCTGACGGATTTCACGCTGTTGTGATACCAGGTCGACCAGCCTGCTGGCTTCGCCTTTCAGCGTGAAGTCGGTGTTCGCCACCGCATTGATCAGCTGTTGATTGGAAAGCTGCTTGCGCAGTGCTTCTGCATACTGATCCGCGCTGAAACCCATATTGCTGATGAGGCCCAGATATTTCGCGTTATCGAATTTGCCGTTGGTCTGGAAAGCCTGCTGATTGAAAATCACCTGCTTAACCTGATCGTCGCTGATGCTGAGGTGAAGATCTTTGATGTAGCTGTCAAGCAGCGCCTGATCGATCAACTGCGACAGCGCCTGCTGACGAATCTGCTGCATGTAGCCATCGTTGCTGGCCAGCTGCGAGAACTGGTCGCCCAGCATCTGCTGCTGGCGGTTGCGTTCGCTGTTAAACGCCTGCTCCAGTTGTCCCCGACTGATCTCCTGACCGTTTACTTTGGCTGCATAGTCGTTATTGCCGCCAATCAGATAGTTGCCAACGCCCGTCAGCACAAAGGAGAGGATAATCAGCCCCAAAATAATCTTGAGCACGACATGGTTCGACGCCGCGCGTAAATTGTCCATCATGGTATGGCAACACTCCGCTGTAGTGTGAATGTAAAGCTCGGTCGCAATTCGCCACTGGCTGGCGTCTCACGCAACTGCTTCCGCTGGCAGTCTCAATCCGGTCCTGGTCCATCTTACGGCCCGATTCTCACCGGTTAAAACAAAAAAGGCACATCTGATTGATGTGCCCGTATGTTACATGAGAACGCGCAAAGCGTCCTCTAATCCACTGAAGAAAATGCGTCAATGAATCTATTCGTTGTTCTTAATTGACAGCGTCTTTCAATGCTTTACCCGCACGGAAACCAGGCACTTTACCAGCCGGGATAGTGATCTCTTTACCGGTTTGCGGGTTGCGGCCGGTACGTGCTGCGCGGTCACGCACAGAGAAAGTACCGAAACCGACCAGGGCCACTTCGTCACCCTCTTTCAGCGCATCTGAAACAGACCCCATAAAGGCATCTAAAACACGTCCTGCGGCCGCTTTAGAAATATCAGCATCAGCAGCAATTTTGTCGATCAATTGTGACTTATTCACTCTCTTCATCCCCTCTTTATTATTTCACATCGCACCAGGCTTCCGGCCGGGTACGAACGCGCAGCAAGTTATATCAAGCCTGTGGAGCCGAAACAACGGAATTTCTCTGAGAACGTCGCGTCGACAGCCACCTAAATTAGCGGCACAAAAAAAAGCTGGCAAGCGCCAATTGCCTTGCCAGCTCCGCTTTTTAACGGTTTATGCCATTAATCACTATTTTGCTGTCGCGACCTGCATACCGTAAGGCGCATTTTCCAGGGCCAGATTCAGCACCTCCTCAATGCGTTTCACCGGATGGATCGCCAGGTCGGCAATCACGTTCTGTGGGATGTCTTCCAGATCACGCTTATTGTCGTCCGGGATCAGCACGGTTTTGATACCACCACGGTGTGCCGCCAGCAGTTTTTCTTTCAGTCCGCCAATCGGCAGCACCTGACCACGCAGGGTGATCTCACCCGTCATGGCGACATCTGCCCGCACCGGGTTTCCGGTCAGACAGGAAACCAGCGCCGTACACATGGCGATACCGGCACTCGGACCATCTTTCGGAGTAGCGCCTTCAGGAACGTGAACGTGGATGTCACGTTTCTCATAGAAGTCACCATTGATACCCAGCTTCTCGGCACGGGCACGCACCACCGTCAGCGCAGCCTGAATCGACTCCTGCATCACTTCGCCCAGCGATCCGGTATAGGTCAGCTTACCTTTGCCCGGCACACAGGCGGTTTCGATGGTCAGCAGATCGCCGCCCACTTCCGTCCACGCCAGACCGGTGACCTGACCCACGCGGTTTTCACTGTCGGCACGGCCATAGTCAAAGCGCTGAACGCCCAGGAAATCCTTGAGGTTTTCGCCATTGATGGTGATGTGCTTTTTGCTCTTGTCCATCAGCAGTGATTTCACCGCTTTACGGCAGAGTTTTGACAGCTCACGCTCAAGGCTACGCACCCCGGCTTCACGGGTGTAGTAACGGATGATGCCGATAATCGCGCTGTCGTCGACCGTAATCTCGCTGGCTTTCAGCGCGTTACGTTCGATCTGCTTAGTCAGCAGGTGCTGCCTGGCGATGTTCAGCTTCTCATCTTCGGTGTATCCCGACAGACGGATGACTTCCATACGGTCCAGCAGCGGCGCCGGAATATTCATGGAGTTTGAAGTAGCCACGAACATCACATCCGAGAGGTCATAGTCGACTTCCAGATAGTGGTCGTTAAACGCAATGTTCTGCTCAGGGTCAAGCACTTCCAGTAGCGCAGAAGCGGGATCGCCGCGCATGTCGGAGGACATTTTGTCGATTTCATCCAGCAGGAACAGCGGGTTTTTCACCCCGACCTTGGCCATTTTCTGGATCAGCTTGCCCGGCATTGAGCCGATGTAAGTCCGGCGGTGACCGCGGATTTCCGCTTCGTCACGTACGCCGCCCAGCGCCATACGCACATATTTGCGGCCGGTCGCTTTCGCGATCGACTGGCCCAGTGAGGTTTTACCTACCCCTGGCGGTCCGACCAGGCACAGAATCGGCCCTTTGATTTTGCTGACGCGACTCTGCACCGCAAGATACTCAAGGATACGATCTTTCACGCGCTCCAGGCCGTAATGGTCGGTATCCAGGGTCTCCTGCGCCTTACGCAGATCTTTTTTCACTTTGCTGCGGGCGTTCCACGGAACCTGCACCATCCAGTCGATATAGCCGCGAACCACGGTCGCTTCCGCGGACATCGGGGACATCATTTTCAGTTTCTGCAGCTCAGCTTCCGCTTTCTCGCGCGCCTCTTCCGGCATTTTCGCCGCGTCGATTTTGCGTTTTAACGCTTCATACTCGTCAGGCGCGTCGTCCATTTCGCCCAGCTCTTTCTGAATTGCCTTCATCTGCTCATTCAGATAGTACTCGCGCTGGCTCTTCTCCATCTGCTTCTTCACGCGGTTGCGAATGCGCTTCTCAACCTGCAGCAGATCGATTTCAGATTCCATCATCGCCATCAGATATTCCAGACGCTCGTTGACGTCGGACATCTCCAGCACAGACTGTTTGTCGGCCAGCTTCAGCGGCATGTGTGCTGCAACGGTGTCGGCCAGGCGCGCCGCATCGTCAATGTTGTTCAGCGAGGTTAAAACCTCAGGCGGGATCTTTTTGTTGAGTTTGATGTAGCCTTCAAACTGATTGATCGCCGTGCGCACCAGGACTTCCTGCTCGCGCTCTTCGATCTCAGGCGACACCAGATATTCAGCTTGTGCAACAAAATGGTCACCGTTATCGGCCAGCGTCGTAATATGGGCGCGCTGTAAACCTTCGACCAGAACTTTGACGGTGCCATCCGGCAGTTTCAGCATTTGCAATACAGAAGCAACGGTCCCTACTGAGAAGAGATCGTTAATGCCAGGTTCATCCGTTGAAGCCTCTTTCTGTGCGACCAGCATGATTTTTTTATCATGATCCATTGCGGCTTCAAGGCACCGAATTGATTTTTCCCGGCCAACAAACAACGGAATTACCATGTGCGGATAAACCACCACGTCGCGCAGCGGCAACACGGGGATTTCAATGCGTTCAGAACGCTCAGGATTCATAGAGCTCTCTCTTTGTTTAATGTCCGCCAGGTGATGGGAACCGCATCAGGCAGGTATGCAGTTAAACCCACAGGTATCTGAGTATATGGGGATGATTGTCTGACATTCAACGTCACAGAGGCGAGAAAAGCAAAAGGGGAAAGATTTTCCCCTTTTTTACGAGTACAACATGGACGATCTGTTTATTTATTCGCCAGACGCCTGGGCTTCATGCTTACCGTAGATCAACATAGGGTCAGACTGACCATCAATAACTGATTCATCAATCACGACTTTCTCCACGTCATCCATGGAAGGCAGGTCGTACATCGTTTCCAGTAACGCACCTTCTACGATAGAACGCAGACCGCGCGCACCGGTTTTACGTGACATTGCCTTTTTGGCGATCGCCGTTAACGCCTCGTCACGGAATTCCAGCTCAACGCCTTCCAGGTTAAACAGCGCCTGGTACTGTTTTGTCAGGGCGTTTTTCGGTTCACGCAGGATCTGAATCAGTGCTTCTTCGCTGAGTTCGCTCAGGGTTGCCACGACGGGCAGACGGCCGATAAACTCCGGAATCAGACCAAACTTGATCAGATCTTCAGGTTCGCACTGAGAAAGCAGCTCACCTTCGGTGGCTTTCTGCGATTTCCCTTTAACGGTTGCGCCAAAGCCGATACCGGAGCCGGTTTCGACACGCTGGGAGATCACTTTATCCAGACCGGCAAATGCGCCGCCACAGATAAACAGAATCTTAGAGGTGTCGACCTGTAAGAACTCCTGCTGCGGATGTTTGCGTCCACCCTGCGGTGGAACGGCGGCCACCGTGCCTTCGATCAATTTCAGCAGAGCCTGCTGAACACCTTCACCTGACACGTCACGGGTGATGGACGGATTATCAGACTTACGCGAAATTTTGTCGATTTCGTCAATGTAGACAATGCCGCGCTGCGCTTTCTGCACGTCGTAATCGCACTTCTGCAGCAGTTTCTGGATGATGTTTTCAACATCCTCACCCACGTAACCCGCTTCCGTCAGCGTAGTCGCATCGGCCATGGTAAACGGCACATCAAGCAGGCGCGCCAGTGTTTCGGCTAGCAGCGTTTTCCCGCTCCCGGTCGGACCGATCAGCAGGATGTTACTTTTACCCAGTTCAATACCGTTGCTGGTATCGCCGTTACGCAGACGCTTGTAGTGGTTGTAGACCGCTACCGCCAGCACTTTCTTTGCCCTTTCCTGACCGATGACATAATCATCGAGGTGATGGCGGATTTCATGTGGGGTAGGCAGAGCACTACGTTCGCGGTGCGGAGCGACTTCTTTAATCTCTTCGCGAATGATGTCGTTGCACAGGTCAACACACTCATCGCAGATATACACTGACGGCCCGGCAATCAGCTTTCGCACTTCATGCTGGCTTTTGCCGCAAAAAGAGCAGTACAGCAACTTTCCTGAACCGTCTTTGCGCTTATCTGTCATCAGTTAACCTCTTCCTGTTCTCAGGCCATACCCGCGTATGGCGCTGGCCGTGCAGAGACGGCCGAAATTCATTCAACCCATTAAGTACCGTTGTCCCGATAACTATAGACTAGGAACAACGGCAGGTCGGGTCTTATTGACGATGCGTCAGAATCGAATCGACTAATCCATACTCTACCGCTTCATTTGCAGAGAGGAAACGGTCGCGCTCGGTATCACGCTCAATTTCTTCCAGCGTTTTACCGGTATGCTCAGCCATCAGCTCATTCATACGCTGCTTAACTTTCAGGATTTCGCGCGCATGGATCTCAATGTCGGTCGCCTGGCCCTGATAACCGCCCAGCGGCTGGTGGATCATGACGCGTGAGTTAGGCAGACAGAAACGCTTGCCTTTGGTGCCCGCCGTCAGCAGGAAAGCGCCCATAGAGCAGGCCTGTCCCATACAGATGGTGCTGACATCCGGCTTGATAAATTTCATGGTGTCGTAGATCGACATACCGGCCGTGATCACACCGCCAGGTGAGTTGATGTAAAGATAGATATCTTTTTCCGGATTCTCAGCTTCCAGAAACAGCATCTGCGCCACAATCAGATTAGCCATGTGGTCTTCAACCTGGCCGGTCAGGAAAATGACGCGCTCTTTCAGCAGACGGGAGTAGATGTCGTAAGAACGCTCACCACGCGAAGTTTGTTCAACCACCATTGGCACCAGCGCATTGTGCGGTGCAGTATATTCACGATCGCCACTGTATGACATTACCGTCTCCTGGATAAATTTCATTGGCAACATTCTGTACCGATTCTACGTAAGACGCGCGGGAAACTCCACGCTGCATCTTTTCCGACTCCTTCAGGACGGTTAATCAGCCAGCCTCACTCTCATTTCTGCATACTCCCGGTATCTGGGGATGCTGCACGCCTGTTTCAAGCATAACAATCTTTTCCCTGTTCGCTAACCCGGAAAAAGCGATGCGTGAATAATTTGCCGATAAATTAAACAAATAGCGGCAAAGCGCGGCGGACCGGCTGCAGAATATAAAAAAGCCCGCGACTTTTCAGTCACGGGCTTAGCACACAAGGTTAATCGGGTGATCAGGCCTGAGCGGTCTGATTCATCAGATCCTGGAAGTTGGTTTCTTTCTCGGTCACTTTGGCTTTCGCCAGCACCGCTTCAACCGCCTGCTCTTCCAGCGCAACGTTGCGCATGTTGTTCATCAGCTCGTCGTTCTTGCTGTAGAACGCGATCACTTCCTGCGGATCTTCATACGCAGAAGCCATCTCTTCAATCATGGTGTTAACGCGCGCGTCGTCCGCTTTCAGCTCATGGGTACGAATCACTTCGCCCAGCAGCAGACCCACAACGACGCGGCGTTTAGCCTGCTCTTCAAACAGTTCGCGTGGCAGTTCCAGCGCCTGTTTTTCGTTGCCACCAAAGCGCTGTGCAGCCTGACGACGCAGAACGTCGATTTCGCTGTCAATCAGCGCGGCTGGGACGTCGATTTCGTTGGCCGCCACCAGGCCGTCGATTGCCTGAGACTTGATGCGGTTGCGGATTGCGCCTTTCAGCTCGCGATCCATGTTTTTACGTACTTCGGTACGCAGGCCAGCCACTGAACCATCTTCAACGCCGAAACGTTTGATGAACTCTTCAGTCAGCTCAGGCAGTTCGCGCGTTTCAACTTTCTTCAGCACGATCTCGAACTTCGCATCTTTCCCTTTCAGGGTTTCTGCATGGTAGTCGTCCGGGAATTTCACGTCGATAGTGAAGGTTTCGCCTGCTTTGTGACCCACAACGCCTTCTTCGAAGCCTGGGATCATGCGGCCCTGGCCCATGGCCAGAACGAAATCAGAGGCTTTGCCGCCTTCGAACTCTTCGCCATCAACAGAACCGTTGAAATCGAGAGTGGCACGATCTTCCGGGCCTGCAGCCGCGTCGCTTTCGATCCAGTTGGCCTGCTGCTTGCGCAGGGTGTCCAGCATGGTATCAACGTCAGCGTCGGTGACTTCAACCAGCGGTTTCTCGACTTCGATGTTTTCCAGGCCTTTCAGCTCAACTTCCGGATAAACTTCGAATTCAACCGCGTAGGTGAAGTCCTGGCCTTCTTTGTATTCGCCTGGCACGTAGTTTGGTGCGCCAGCCGGATTAATTTTTTCTTTGATGATGGCATCAACGAAGTTGCGCGTCATCAGCTCGCCCAGCACGTCCTGACGGACAGAAGCGCCGTAACGCTGTGCCACAATGTTCATCGGCACTTTGCCTTTACGGAAACCGTCGATGCGAACTTTCCTGGCAACATCAACCAGTTCTTTTTTTACTGCGCTTTCGATGCTGTCAGCAGCGACAGTAATCGTAATGCGACGGCCCAGGCCCTGAGTGGTTTCTACAGAAACTTGCATCTTGTTACCTCAAAAAATCACGTGCTCGGTCAACTTCAGACACCACACATCGTAAAATGCGCCGTATCTAACAACCGGGACGGCTTCCGTGAAGAGAACCTGATCCCTGTTACCAGAAGCGTCCCGAAGACATTCCGGAAAAATAGACGCCGCATTATAGCGACATCACCGGAATGAGTCGAGGACGCTAACTCACCACCGGCAGGATCTTACGTTGCTGATTGCTTTAATGAACCTGACATCTTTTCTGAAACGGATCCGATCGTTACTTGACCGCTGAATGGGTTTAACTGAATAAGCCGGAGTAAGGGCGGAACAGGGACTGTTTCAGGAAAAAAAGCGGCGGGTGATCGTTCTCACTTTTTGCGTTCACCGTCAGGGTCTCTGCACACAGGCAGAGGCCCTGACAGACCTGTGACGTTAGCGAACCACCTGCCAGAGTGCCATCGTCTCTGCAGGTGTCCAGTGCGCCATCGACGGGTGTCCCTGCAGACAGCGATACTGTTTTCCTTTATAGATCACAATATCACCCGTTTTGTAGTTCACACCCGTTTTCCACGCTTCTGACGATGACGGTTGTGGAGCCGGTGCCGGCTTAACCGCACTGGCCTGCGTTTTTACCTTCAGGGCTGCACTCGCCAGTGACGTTTGTCCTTTCGCGTTTTCAGCCACAACCGTATAACTGTAGGCCGTTGCTGCTTTCAGGCCACTGTCGTCAAACCGGGTTCCTGCGACAGTAGCGACCTGCATGCCATTACGCAATACTTTATATTTCACTGCGCCAGCAACACTACGCCACTGAATACTCAGCTCGGCTTTCCCGGCAGAAATCAGACTCAGACCAGCCGGCGCGTCAGGCGCTACAGTCACAGCCTCAGGAGCCGGGCCCGTTTTCACGTCCACTGCGTTGCTGGCGTCAGAGAGATTGCCTGCCGCATCAAATGCTTTAACGGTATAGCGATAGATGACGCCGCCTGGCTCAATATTGTTGTCAGTCCAGCGGGTGTCCGTCGAGGAGCCAACCGGCACACCATTGCGCAGAATGGAATATCCCTTTACGCCCACACTGTCAGCTGCAGGCTGCCATACCAGCGTAATCGCGTTATTGCTTTCCATCACTTTCAGCCCTGTCGGGGCCGTTGGGGCGGTCACATCTTCGTTCGCTGACTGGCCGGACATCAGGTCAGCCCGTTCTTTCATCTCATTAAAATAATCGACCTGCTGGGCAAGCGGCTGCTGCTGGTTGTTGGCACCCAGCGTCCAGATAAAGAAGCCGCCGTAGCCGTGTTCTGCCTGCCATCCCGCACGGTCAACATTATTCTGGCGACTTTCTACAAACCGTCCTGCAGGTCCCCACTGAGAATTAATCGTCTGCCCCAGGATAATTTTACGCTTGTCGCCAACGGCACGCGCGTAGTTAGCCATTGCGACATCGTACTTAAAGTCTGGTCCGGCGTCATAGGCCATGACGTTAAAGAAGTCGAAAACATCTTTGCCCTTTGTCAGCAGCGGCAGAACTTCACCGTGATGGCTGGAGCGGGAGGATTCAGTGAAGGAGCAGTTCTCCGTAACCTGGGCTGACTGGCACTCAGCCGGATCAGCGCCCACGTGATAGGTCGTCAGGCTGATCAGTTTTTTGCTACCCGAAGCTTTCAGCAGCTCGCGTACGCGCTTTGCCACCGCCAGAACATTATCATTCTCTTCGGGTGTCAGACGCGCCACTTTTTCAAAGTCAAAATCGATCCCATCAAGCTGTACCGTTCCTGCCAGCTGATTAACGCCCATATCGCATGCGCCTGACCAGTTGGTGTGCAGACACTTGCCGACCATCTCATCAGCTTTCAGGTTCTTCTGGTAAACCGGGTAGTTCGTATGCAGCATTTTCACCAGGTTCTGAGCCAGGTTCTCGCGGGTTTGTGGTGATTTCAGGTATGCCCACATGGATTCATAGGTTTCGCCGCCAAAGGCGACCATCATTTTGATATCTGGCCTGGCCAGCTTCAGGCCGCTCCAGCCGCTATACGCTGAGGCCTGAATATACCAGGGATCATACGTCGGCATACTCACAATGTTGTCTGAGCTGGAAATATTACCGTTCGCGTCCCAGCCTCCGAATGAAAGCAGCAGCGTATTCGCTTTGACATCTTTAAGGGTTTCGACAGATCCTGCCCCAATCCCGCCCCAGGAGGTCAGATAAGAGATTGCATACTGTGCGTCTGAAGCAAAAGCCGACTGAGTCAGAAGCGCCCCGCCGATCAAAAAAGGTAACGTTAATTTTTTCATGGTTTATCCTAAATTTTATTATCCAGTACAACAATTGTGACCGGACTCATTATTAACGCCGCCTTAAAAAAAAGCCGCAGGGATATTTACTTCAACCATCAGAAAACAGGAAAATAAAACAAGAAATATCCCACAGGAAGACATAAAGAAATATCTTACCTTCCACACCCCTTATTCGCAGGCGAAAAAAGAACCTGTACCTTTTTCCCCGGGCACGCCGCAGGTAAAAATCTGGCCTCACTTAACAGCATCGCTGATTGAAGAGGTTTTTAATGAAAATGCATTCCCGGATGATACACAGGCAGGGGGGATTTACTCTGCTCGAACTGCTGGTCGTTCTGATGATCATTGCGCTTCTGGCGGGCTTTGTCGGACCAAAGGTCTTTTCCAACGTTGATGCCGCAAAAGAAAAAACGGCCCAGCGCCAGATCCGCGCCATCGCTGACGCAATGGTGCAATACCGTCTTGATGTTGGCCGTTATCCGGATGAAGCAGAGGGACTAAAAGCACTAACAGAAAAACCGGCGTCAGCTCATCACTGGAAAGGGCCTTATCTGAGCCATCCGGTCCCTCTGGATCCGTGGGGTCAGGCTTATCAGTGGCACAATCCGACACGGGAGAAAGGATCGATTAATGATGTCGATATTATGTCTACGGGTAAAGGTGATAACGCCATTATTTATGGATTCTGATTATGTTACGTGCCGGCGTATTATTCTCGCTCCTGCTGCCATTATTTTCCGCGCAGGCGACCTGCTGGAAAGATGCGGGAGCGCGTTATGGAATTGAACCCGAATTATTACAGGCTATTGCCATTGTCGAGTCCAACGGTAATACCAAAGCATTGAATAAGAACCGCAACGGTTCCTTTGACGTAGGTCTGATGCAGATTAATAGCATCCATTTTAATACGCTACGCAAATTTCGTATTAGTCAGAAAGATCTGCTCAACAATCCCTGCCAGAGTGTTATGACCGGAGCATGGATACTGGCAGGTCAGATTCAACGCTTCGGCTATACCTGGGACGCAGTCGGCGCATACAACGCTGGCACGGCGAATACACCTCAACGCCAGGCGCTCCGTCAACAATATATAAAAAAAGTGGCTCCGCATTATGCCCGTCTTAAAGGGCAACGGACCCCTTCATAGTTGGCAGAATGAAATCTTATACCGTTATCACTCTCAATGAGGGTAAGCGTGTGAGTCAGTCAGTGCTTGCGACATCAGCCAGCAATGCGGCTCTTCACGTCACCTCAAATGGCGGCATTGTACTCCATGTTCATGCCCGTCCTGCCCGCCGGGATAAACGCTTTCCGCTGGGGTTATTTTTGCAGGAACTGATCGCCCTGCTTGAGGCCGGGCTTGTCGTTGTCGAAGCCATCGAAGCGCTGCGCGAAAGCAGTCGTGACAGCACAGTAACGCGGGTGCTGGATACATTGGTGAACAGGCTGTATGAGGGTGCCCGGCTGTCCCAGGCGATGGCGACACTGCCTGCGCTGTTTCCGCCCTTGCTGGTTAATACCGTTGCGTCTTCAGAACAGACGGGGCACCTCCCGGTCGCGCTGGCGCGCTTCCGGCATTATGAAGCCCGGATGGACGTGCTGCGCAAACGTATCAGAGCCACGCTGCTTTACCCCACTATCGTTATCTCTGCAGGCGTAGCAATACTGGTGTTCCTGCTTGGCTTCATTATTCCGCGTTTTTCCGTTGTTTTTGACGGCATAAAAGACCCTACATCCAGCGCCCGGTTAATCCTCTGGTGGGGCAAGCTGACGCAGAACCACGGCCTCCTGCTGATGGCCGGCTGTGCTGTGACAGTGGCAGCCATTGTGATGGCAGTACGAAGCCCTGTACTGCGTCAGCGTTTAATCGTGAAGGTGCTGCAGGCCCCTCAGCTACGTCAGAAACATCAGTTAGCCATTCTGGTTCGCTTTTACCGCACCCTGGGCTTACTGCTTCAGGGCGGACTGCCCGTGCCGCAGGCGCTGACACTGAGCCGGGATGTCCTGCCGGAGAGCCATCGTCCACAAATCGATCAGGTCATTCGGGATGTTGCAGCGGGTGAATCGCTTTCCCGGATGCTGGAAGCCAGGGATCTGACTACGCCGGTTGCCACCCGCTTAATGCAGGTAGGTGAGCGCAGCGGTGAGCTGCCAGCCATGTGCGAACGTATTGCTGCTTTTTACGATGAGTCGCTGGAGCGTGCGATTGAAACGTTCAGCAAAGTTTTTGAACCCGTTCTCATGATCGTGGTGGGTGGCATCGTCGGCCTGGTGGTCTTTTTACTCTATATGCCCATCTTCGAGCTTGCAGGAGGATTGCAATAATGACTGATTTATCCACGGCGACCGGCGGCATTGACGCGATCATGACGCTGCCCGATGACGCGCGCTGCCAGGCGCTGGCGACACATCTGGATCGGTTCCCTGCAGGCCTGTATGAAACGGCTGACGCGCTGGGCATGTTCCCTCTTCAGGCAACGGATATCACAGAGAACAATGAAGATTTTACCCGCCTGGCACTGACCGATGCCCTCAGCCATCGCGCGCTCCCGCTGCAGGTTGACGATACCTTTTATATTGCGCTGGCTGATCCGTTTTCTCTGACTCAGCGCCAGTGGGCCTACAGCATTCAGGCGCAGCCCGCCCTGATCTCACTCTCCTGGCTGAATGCCCGCCTTGACGGACTGGGTAAGCAGCAGAGAACGCTCGATCAGCTTGAACAGCAGAGCGATGACGAAAGCAGCGAAACACAATGGCTGGAGATTACGCCTGCAGCCATTGCCAGTGAGCCTCATGCGGTCATCAAACTGGTTAATGCCACGCTGTTTGACGCGCTGCAGAGTCGCGCCAGCGACATTCACCTGAGCGCCGTTGCCGATGGAGTTATGGTGAAATATCGCATTGATGGCGTACTGCACGCCATCCGCCATTGCCCCGGTATCCAACAGGCTGAACAGGTCATCTCCCGACTGAAAGTTCTGAGCTGTATGGACATTTCTGAACGACGCATTCCTCAGGATGGGCGTTTTAAAGCATTAATCCTTCAGCGTCCGGTTGATTTCCGCGTCTCTATCGTCCCCGGTATTCATGGCGAAGATGCGGTTCTGCGCGTCCTGGACAAATCCCATGAGCAGACTATCCAGCTGGAAACCCTGGGCTTTGATGCACACACACTCGCGGCGATTCGACAGCTGACACACCTCCCTCACGGTATGGTGCTGGTGACCGGCCCTACGGGCAGCGGCAAATCCACCACCCTTTACTCGGCGCTCAGTGAACTGAACAGTGGCGAAAGCAAAATCATTACCATCGAAGACCCGGTGGAGTATCAGCTCAATGGTGTGCTGCAGATTCCGGTTAATGACAAAAAGGGGCTGACTTTCGCCAAAGGTCTGCGAGCGATTCTGCGTCACGACCCGGACATCATTCTGGTTGGCGAAATACGTGATGGCGAAACGGCGGGTATTGCCGTTCAGGCTTCACTGACCGGGCACGTTGTGCTCTCTTCCGTTCATGCTAACGATGTCTTCAGCGTGCTTGAGCGTTTTCTTTATATGCAGGTCGAACCCGCCAGTCTGATCGCGGCCCTGAATGGCGTTGTCGCCCAGCGTCTGGTTCGCCAGATTTGTCCTGAATGTGGTGAAGATGCTCCGGAACCCGCTGCGATGCCTGACAGCTGGCAGTCTGAACGGCTGGGAGCGCTGACGCCCCGCTGGCGACGGGGACGTGGCTGCGAGGCCTGCCGCCATAGCGGCTACCGTGGCAGGCTGGCGCTGGCTGAAGTTCTGCATTTCAGCGATGGGATAAAAGAAGCCATGCTGGCCAGATCGTCGACCCGGCACCTGCGGCAGGTTGCGCTGGAGGATGGCTTCGTGCCGCTGACCACTATCGCGCTGCGCGCCGTAGCAGAAGGTAAAACCACCCTTGAGGAGGTCAACCGTGTTATCGCTCACTAAGGTCTGGGAATGCGACATCTGGCCTCATGCGCTGCGCCTGCGCCTTGGCAGACAGGTCATTGCCCGGCACGAGCGCATGGCCGGTGAATCTCTGGAAACTGCCCTTAGCCTGCTGTTCCGCCAGCGTTCAGCATCGCTGCCGTGGCGCGATAGCGTGACATTTCATATTGATACAGACGATCTGAGGCTGAGGGTAGTGCCCTGGCAGCCCGGCGTAGCGACGCCGCAGGAGCTGCTGCAGCTGGCACAAATTCAGATCATCCAACAGGGCGGCCCCGCCTTACAGGAAAGTGGCTGGAGGGTAGATTTTGAGTCCGTCGGCTGGCAGCAACCTGCCCTGGTTTCCGGGATACCCCTCGCCTGCTGGGAGAGACTCCGGGCACTGGCCCGCCAGGAAAAACTCCGTTTTCGGGGCGTTGCAACGCCCTTTCAGTCACTGCTGAGGTCGTGTGGCCGTACGCTGCCGGAACATGCCCTGTTTATTACCGTCAGTGCGCATCAGTGCCGCATTGCCAGGCGCATCAACCACACCTGGCATGAAGTCAGCACGCTCTCGCTGCCGCAACAGGAAACGCTGGCTCAGGTGCGCGTGATTGCACGACTCAGTGATATGGCCAGCTACCCTCACTACCTTCTGGATACGGAAGTGGGCGAGCCGCAGCTTATTACGCCAGAGGAGAGTCTATGACACCGCTGTTTTCACCTGCTCCCCCTTGGGCGGCACGTGCCCTGCTGTTAAGCGGCCTGCTGTGCCTCCCCCTCGCCGGGGCAATCGTGCGGGAAACACTCCGGCAGCAGCATCTTCAGTCGCAGATTACACAGGCTGAACAGCAACTGGCTGACCACCAGCATCTGCAGCGTCAGCTCCAGGCGACACAACAGCGTCGTCAGCGTCAGTCTCATCAGCTCACTGCGACGCCGCCGGCTATCCGCATGATGGACAACATCGGGCAGGCGCTGTCGCCAGAGATCGCCTTATTAAGCCTGAGTCTCGATCCGGAAAAACGCGATGCGCATCTGACGGTTAAAGCGACCAGTCTGAATGCGCTGATGGCGTTCAGCCAGCGCTTACAGCAGCTGCCCGCCCACGTGGCATTACAGAACCATCGTTATCTGGAGAACAATGAAAATGGCTGGGCAATAGGCGCCACGCTTGATGTGAGTTTCAGTGAGGAGGTTCAGCATGCATCTGAAAGATAGCGGCGCAGCGTTACGCTGGCGCGCAGCGATCCTTTTCAGCCGTACAGGACGGCTCCCACTGCTACTGATCCTCCTGTCCGGTGGACTGCTTACGTTCTGGCTGGGCGTACAGTTACCCCACACCATGGCTCAGCAGGAGAGCCTGGCAAAAATTCAGTCACAGCTGCGCATCCGGCTGCCGCTGGATAGCCAGCTGCCCGCGCTGGAGAGCCATATAACACCAGGCGAATATCAGCAGGTGGGACTGATATTTGACAGGCTCAGCCAGAATGGTCTGCGGGTCGAGGCCAGCCGTTATCAGCTGGACAAAGACGCGACAGGCTCCTCTCTGCTGCTGGATATTCCTCTGCAGGGAGCGTATCTGCCACTGATTGAGTCGCTGGAAGCGCTGGCCCGCACACTGCCGCTGAAGATCGAGCAGATCACCCTGAGCCGTGCCTCGCCGATGGAAAGCCAGCTCCGTGTGACACTGCGCCTTCGTCTGTTGAAGGAGGTGCCATGAAGCTGCCCCGCTATCTGCAGGTGGCGCTTCTGGCCACCGCCGTCGCCGTCGTATGGAGTTATTCAGATGAGGATGAGTCGTCATCGGTGCTCCATCAGGCCGTGCGTCCCATCACGCACTCATCGGTGAAAACCGTGAGGGAACCGCCCCCGGCGTCCCGGCATGAAAGGGTCGACCTGTTTCCAGCAGGTGAAGCTGAACCCCTGAAAGAGGAAAGCATCCCGATGGAGCAAGCCCCACCGATAGCATCGGCTGAACCGGACACGCCTGCCCTGCCGCTTCAGGTGCTGGGTACGTGGTGGAGCCATGACCAGCGCATCATCATTCTGACCGATGGCGTCGGGACCTGGCCGGTCTGCAGAGCATGCAAAGCGGCTGGCAAAATATGGCTCGGCAGCGAGCCGGTCAGGGGATGGAAATTAACAGCCGTCGGGAAAGATCACCTTTTATTTGAATGGCAGTCGAACCATGCACAGCGCAGGCTGGCACTGGAAGAAATACACACGGAACCTACACAATAATGATGAAAATTACGCCTGTTGTCGCATCTGTTTTACTCTGCTTTACGCTGAGCGGGTGCGCAAATAACGAACAAAAAACATCCAGCGCTTTCGCGCCTGATCAGCCTCAGGCGCTGATTGAGCGACTCAACGAGATTGACCAGCAGCGCCTCAGTACGCCTCAGGACGTCACGCTGCTGGCAGAAAGATCGCGGCTCTCAGGGAAGCTGGTCAGTCGTTACCTGAAAAACGCCGAACTGGCCATGCGTAAAAATAACTACCAGCAGGCTTCGCAGCAGTGGCAAAACGCACTGAAATATGATCCCGGCAATGTGGTTGCGCTGCAGGGACTGCGTAAGAACACTGGCCGCCGGGCGCTGGACACGCTCTATCAGGAAGCGGTGAAGAACACCCAGAGCAACCCTGAACTGGCGTTGAAAAAAATCCAGAAAGTGCTGGAAGAAGAACCAAACTGGCCCCAGGCGCAGGAACTTCGCGATCATCTGCTGCGCGAGATTGCCCGTATCAGTCAGCCAGAAAATCGCCTGAATAAAGAGCTGCAAAAAAATATCTCGCTCACTTTTCGCGAACACAGCCTGACCGCTATCTTTAACGCCATCAGTCAGATGACCGGCGTTAACATCCTGTTTGATAAGGATGTGCCGGTGAACACAACGGCTACGCTAACGGTTAAAGACACCACCGCAGACGATGCCATTAACCTGCTGCTGCTGACCAATCACCTGCGCAGAAAGGTGCTGAACGGCAACACGCTGCTGATCTATCCGGCCACACCGCAAAAAGAGAAGATGTATCAGGACATCATCGTAAAAACCGTATTTCTGGGGTATGCCAAAGCTAAAGATGTCAATGTTGCCCTGCGTAATATGGTGAAGCTCAAGGACATTCACGTTGATGAGCGCACCAATTCTGTCAGCCTGCGTGGTCCTAAAGAGATGGTGGAGAAAGCTGAGCGTCTTCTGGTCACGCTTGACCGTCCGGAAGCGGAGGTGACGCTCGCCGTTCAGGTACTGGAAGTGAACTCCAGCGACGTTGAAGCTCTGGGCATTAATCTGCCGCAAAAAATCAGTGCCGGTTTCGTCAGCGGTGGCGAAGGTGAAGGTACCGGACTGCCCATCAAAAGCCTCAGCGGCGGCAATGTGCGGGTCAATATTGAAAACATGTCCGTTGACCTGAGAAAAGTTCTGGGGAATGCCCGGGTATTAGCGAATCCCCGCATACGGGTTAAAAACAACAAGAAGGCGCAGATTGATATCGGTGAGACCATTCCCGTGCTGACCAGCAATGTGCAGGATGGTTTCTCTCAGCAAAAAGTAGAGTATCAGGATGTCGGCCTCAAACTGGAAGTGACGCCGGACATTAGCGTGGACAACAACATTCTGATGGATGTGAAATTTACCCTCAGCAGTCTCGGTACGGCGGAGAAAGGCGAGCATGGAACCGTCTACTATCGCACCAACAAGCGTGAGGCGAACACGACGTTAAGCAGCCAGAACGGTGAGACACAAATGCTGGCAGGTCTGATTAAGCAGGAAGAAAGCGTCATCGACAGCGGTACCCCGGTTCTGAGCAGTATCCCGGGGCTCGGCAGGCTGTTTGGCAGCAAATCCCATAGTAATCAGCGTACGGAAGTCGTGCTGCTGATTACGCCAACGATCGACTATAACCTGGACCTCCCGGGCAGCCATATTAGTACCATTAATATGGGCAGTGATGACCTCCCCGGCGACAGCATCCAGCTTCGCAGCACTACACAGTCGGATACCGGACAGCATTACCGTGCACCAGAGCTTGCGCCGCCTGCTCACTTCCCGACGCGCACCGGCACCCTGCCACCGCCGGTGCTGGATGACACCTTAGCAATGAACGGTTCGCTCTGATGAAGGGTCAGCGCGGATTTACATTGATTGAAATGATGGTGACGCTGACCATCCTTGCCACTCTGGCGGCGGCGGCAACGCCGCTGATACAGCGTTATCAGCAGCAGCAGCAGGAAGCAGAACTGCGGACGGCTCTCCGCACGCTGCGCTCCGCCATCGATGCCTGGTATCAGGCGGGCAAGGATGGAAAGATCGAGAAAAAAACCAGCGAGTCAGGCTATCCCCCGACGCTGAAACACCTGACCGAAGGGGCAATCGATGTGACTGACCCTAACGGAAACCGGCTCTATTTTTTGCGTCGTATCCCCAGAGACCCTTTCTGTGACTGCCCCGGCCGTCGCGCCGAGGAGACCTGGCGATTACGCGCCTCAACGCAGCCACCGGGTGACTTCAGCGGAGGCGGTAAAGATGTGTTCGATGTCAGCAGCAGCAGCTCTGGCAGCGGACTTAATGGAGTACCTTATGCGCAATGGTGAAAAGGGATTTACCCTGATTGAATTGCTGGTTGTCATGGCGATTATCGCCACCTTGCTGACGCTGGTCGCGCCACGTTTCTTTCAACAGGCCGACCGGGCCAAAGTGGTGGTACAGCAGCATAATCTGAACACGCTCCGCAACGCTATCGACCATTTCCGTCGTGACCGTATTGTCGGTCCCTATAGCCTGGAGGAGTTGATTGAAGCGGGCTATCTGCGTGAAATGCCGCTGGATCCGGTCACGGATCGGCGTGATAGCTGGGAAGTGAAAACCGATAATAACGGACAGGTCCTGGATGTGACCGCGCCGCCAGGCTCATCCAGGGAGCCTGCCGATGCCGCACAATAACCAGCAAGGCGGTTTCACCTATCTGTTAGTTCTGATCGCGCTATCGGCATTAGCATTATCGTTACTGAAAAGTCAGGATGATGTGCAGATGCGACACCGGGAGCAGCAGGAGGCAGAGCTGCTGTTTCGTGGTGATCAATACCGCGCCGCGATTGCCGCCTACCGCGCCGCGGGTAACGGCTGCTTTCCTGTACGGACAGAACAGCTCCTCCTTGACCGCCGCGGACCCGTTCCGCGCTATCACCTTCGGCAGGCCTGGGCTGATCCGCTAACAAATAATAAGACATGGGGGGCAATCTACGATTCACAGGGACGCTGGATAGGTGTACGCAGTCTGGGCGCCGGCAAGCCGCGTCGCAAAGTGGGATTCAGCCACGACGCCGCAACGTTTTCACAAGCCAGTCGCTATTATGACTGGACATTCAAGGTGGACAGCGATCCCACTGCTCCCCTGCCTGCAGCCTGCGGTCGGTAAATAAAACCGCAGGCACTTTCACGCTTCCGGCCTGCCTCATCACTGCGCCGGAAACACCCTGTCCGGTTCAGCCCCTTCATTCACAGAGGGGCTGGCGGATATCAATAGCTTTTTCTCTTTTCGCGTAAATATATAGAACATTCTTAGTACACCATACCGCCGTCTAATACTTTTATTCTTCACGGACCGTTACCGTTACTCCGTCGTTTTTCATGTAATCTGACTAAGGAGTTAGCGATAATGCTTTCTGCACAAAAAAAAGTTCTGGCCATCGTCATTGGTGGTCTGGCCGTCTCCGCCCTGTCGGGGCCGGCTTTCGGCCACGGTGCTATAGAAAACCCCAGAGCCCGGCAATGGGAATGTAATAACCAGGGGGGCATGTGGAACCCGGATTCGATGAAGAGCGCCGCCTGCAGGGCCGCGCTTGAAAACAGCCCGGCGGGTGCCAACGCATTCGTCAACTGGAACGGCTATACCGGTTTTGCCAAACCCCCGCATGCGGTGGCTCAGACTGATGTGCGCGATGGGATGCTTTGCAGCGGCAGTAACCCGGATCTTGCAGGCTTTAATCAGCCACGCTCAGACTGGACCTCGACGGTTATTCAGCCCGACAGTCAGGGTCAGGTCGGCATGACTTACTACTACACCGCGCGACACACACCCTCATTTATTGAGTTTTATATCAACAAGAAAGATGTCGATATTACTAAAAAAGCACTGGGCTGGAATGACGTAGAACTGCTAAAACGGTTTGATATTGCGCCCGGCGACCCCAGCGTTCGCCATACTGTGAACGTCACCATCCCGGCCGATCGCGTGGGTAAAGCGATTATCTTTACCCGCTGGCAGCGTATGGATCCTGTCGGTGAAGGTTTCTATAACTGCAGCGATGTGGATATTAAGGCCCGTGACGGTTCAGAAGCCCCTGCTGGTGGTGGCGAAGAGGAAAACAGTACACAAAGCGGCTGGACAGAAAAAGGCAACTTCATCACGCAGGCCCATAGTCCAGCAGTGGGTGAAAAAGTGCGTTTCCGTCTGATGGGCGGTGCAGGTGGCGATAACCTGATTGATATCAACCTGCCGATCACCAGCGAAAATGTCGACAACCATCGCTGGGTTGTCGAACTGGGGCAGCTGCTTAATCTCGAACACAGCAATGAGCTGCAGATTGGTCAAAAACAGCCTGATGGCACTATTCGGTTTAACGACGAGCGCCCTCTCAGCAATCAGGTTTTTGTCAGTAACAGCCTGTACGGTTATGCCATTGAAACCGTCAGTAATGCGGAAGCGCCTGTCATCACCCTTGATCGTTACACGGTCTCTCCTGTTGCCACCAGCAGCGCGACTTACAGTTATGCGGTAACCGGTAGCAGTAATAAAGAAGGGGTTAACTGGCAATGGAAGCAGGTTGCAGGCGATCCCGGGATCACCCTGAGCACGGCAAACCAGGCAACAACGCAAATTCGCGTTGCCGGTGGTGTGAAAGGCGGAGCTAAAGCCACCTTTGAGCTGACAGGCACCCGCGCCAATGGCTATTCAGGCAAAGCTACGCTGAAAGTTAACGTTATTGCACCTGAGGTCACTCCGACCGGTCCGGCAAGCATTACCGCTGACAAAGGCGCTAAGTTCACGGCCAGAGCTAACTTTGACTACAACAAAGGCCAGGTGAATTACAGATGGTCACTGCTCAAAAATGGCAGCGAAGTTTCTGGCATCGATCAGAATGGTAATGTTAATAGTGGCCTGAAGGCCGGTGATTACCAGGTTAACGTTGTTGCGGAACTGGATAACGGCCAGCGCTCGGCTACCGGCAGTGCCAGCCTGAAAGTGATGGCAAAAGAGCAGGCCGCCTCCGGTCATTATGCAGGCTGGGTTTCTGGCAAAACCTATACGGCAGGAAACACCGTCAGCTGGAAGGGCATTAATTACATCGCCCGCAACTGGACAAAATCCGAGCCGGGTAAAACTAGCGACTGGAAACTGCACGATAATGCCGGCCCGGTAGCATGGATGCCTGCGATGGTGTACGAACGCGGTGATCGGGTGAACTATGCGGGCAAAACCTGGATAGCCAGCCAGTGGGTAGCGCAGAACAGCATCCCGGGTCAGAGCGCCGTGTGGCAGCAGCAGTAAATAAGTAGCACAACCGCGTGACGCGCGGGAGTAATAGATGACCTCAGACACCAGCTGCTTTTGGCTGGTGTCTTTTTTTTTAGCTGTTTCAGCGGACAGTCAGTAACCAGCCTGTTGCCGCGATGATGAGCCAGGGCCCGAAAGCAAAGGGAACACCCGGCTTAATCCGCAGCAAAATTACGCCCGCGCCCAGAGCCAGCAAACTGGACACAGTCAGGATATCAAGCAGTGCAATGGGGCCCAGCCATGCGCCCAGTCCAGCCAGTAGCTTCATGTCGCCTCTTCCCATTCCCTCATGCCCGCGCAGCAGTCTGAATACGAAAGAAAGCAGCCAGGGCAGGCCAAACCCCAGTCCGGCCGAAATAAGCGCCACGGGAAGCGTTACCGTGCCGTATCCACTGGCAGCAAAGAGCAGAGCCACGGTAAGCAGTGGCAGCGTAAGCCTGTCCGGCAGCAGCATGGTCTGCAGATCGATAAAGAAAAGGGGTACCAGCAGCGTCACTATCAGAAGGTCAACAAGGCTTTGTGGCGTGACACCCTGTTGCCAGACGATAACGCCGAATAAGATTGCCATGAGTGCTTCGACCAGAGGATATCGCGGTGAAATAGCCTGTCTGCATCCGGCACAGCGCCCTTTTAGCAGTAACCAGCCCAGCAGAGGAATGTTGTGGTAAAACTTCACGGGTTGTTTACAGTGTGGACAGTGTGAAGCAGGCCAGGATAATGAGATGGCCTCACCCTGAAGTATTCGCGGCAGACGGTAAATGATAACGTTGCTGAAACTACCCAAAATGGCCCCGATTAAGATAAAGAAAATGATCAGCATAACTTCCTCTTTAAACGACATGGCTGAATAACTAAATTGTTTTTACTGGCATTGGCCGCGACGGAACGGGGTGCGGTGGGTTTTATCCGATATGCTGCACAATATGATAACGGTTGAGGTAAGACACCGATGACGCGCACCATCCTTCGCTGGGGACTTTTTTCCGGTCTGTATAGCTCACTCGCACTGTTAAGCCTTCGCAGCCAGGACGTCTGGAGCCTTTCTACCACCTGCTGGTTTCCTACCGTGTTACTGTTTGCCACACTGTGGCTGGCCCCCTTTCGTGACTGGCCTGCGTGGCTGGCGACTTCAGGCGTATTACATCTTTTTATCAGTATCACGATTGGCCACCCACTGCTCCTTGCAGGCTTGTTTACACTGTTCGAAATCACGGCTTACCCCTTAGCCATTGTGGTGACTCGCTACAGTGCCTCACTGCTATGGCACCCCCTGAGCCAGCATCCGATTGCGCGTGAGCTGACCTGGGCAATACTCCTTGTCCTCTATACCTTGTGTAGCGGTGCGTTACTCAGCCTCAGCCTGCTTATGGCCGGCTATCCCGTTTCAACGCTGCACGTGCTCTACTGGTCACTCTCCACCCTCGCCGGTGTGCTGGTCACCCTGCCTTTTTTGCGCGAACAGGATGAATCGCCCCGGTCACGTCATGGGTCGGCGGGTAATATACAAACGTGGCTGGTGATTGGCGCGAATATGGTATTACAGCTGGCACTGTTTTTTGCTCCTCACGCCCACTGGCAGCAGGGGATTAACTTTCTGTTTATCCAGCTTATGCTGCTGCTCTTAAGCGTGTTCTGGCTTTCAGGTCGCAGTCTCAGCCTGTTACTGTTAGTGCAATATCTGATTGTGGTGCTGGCAACTCAGCAGCGTGATGGGATCTTTTTCGCCCTGATGCCTGTACGGCTTCCTGCGTTATGGCAGGCCTATTGCTACCTGATTTTTTCATCAATTCTGGCGGGCTGCCTGTACCAGTATCAGCGCCGGACACAACAGCAACTGCTGCAGGCAAAAAACACGGAGTCTCTGCTGGCCCGCTTTGCGCTGACCGGTAGCAGTCTGTTTTTCAGGCTGGAGATGCCTCAACGAACGCTGCACTGGCAGGGCAATACAGAGGCTTTTTTCCCGGGTGAACAGCAAAGCATCAGTACGCTTGATCTCCTTGAAGCCCACTGTGAGGCCCCCTTCCTGCCTGCCTTTACTGCGTGGTATTCACAAAGTGAAGAACCTATGTTCGAACAACAGCTGGAAATACAGCGCCTTCATGGACAAAAAATAAGCTGCCTGTTAGCTGTCATGCGCCTGCCCGGCTCCTCCTCGCTTACTGGCGGAATAAGCCCCTTTTATCCTTCGCTTGCTCATCCGCCCGCCCAGGACTTATAACATTCGCCGCAGGATTTCCGGTTTACCGCTAAGGGAATAGTTTACGACTGCGGCGACGTGCATCACCACAAGGGCACCCAATAACATGCAGCTATAGCGATGAATCGTGAAAAAGAACTGGTTGATGACCGGGACATCGACAGGACGAGTAATATGCAGCAGACCAAACAGGTGATAGTCCTTTTGCAGCATCAGAAACCCGCTGATCAGCACGGCAAAGATGGTCAGGTACAGGACCTCATGAATAAAGGCCACCATCTGCTTTTTACGTAATGACATGCAAGCAGGACGTTCGGGTGACGGACGGAAAAAACGCCAGACAAAACGCACCAGCATGACAGGCGTCGCAAGGGTGGCCAGCGACATATTCAGTTCAGAAAAGAAAGCAAACCACCGGGTTCCCTCCAGTGCATGCAGAATGTATCCCATGCTCATGGCATAGATGATGATCACCGCAACGACCCAGTGAAGAATGCGCGTAAACCGATCGTAACGCCCGGCTTTTGCAGAGTTGGATAGCATAATAATTTGCCTTTGAAATCAGAGTTGCCAGAAAACGGCCCTGCGGTCAGGGCCAGCGATGAATCCGTTATTATTCAGCGGCCCACAGGCTAACCGCCTTGTCTGGTGCCCAGTGGCGGGCGCCGGTATGGGCGTTCAGGCAGCGGTAAACTTTGCCGCCGTAGAGAACCTTGTCACCTGCCACATAGGATTGACCTGGCGTAAAAGCCCGTATACGGCTTTCCTGTTTGTCCGGCCCGACATGCGGTTGAGGCAGGGTCACCGTGACAGGCAGACTGTGAGGGGCAACATTATTGGCTGCATTGTAGGCGGTTACGGTATAGCGGTAGGTCTGACCCGGCCTGACCTGATTATCGTACCAGCGTGTCATCGGGGTATCGGCTACCTTCTCCTGATCCCGCCAGACGCTGTAGCCTGTCACCTCAGCGTTACCCTGAGCAGGCTGCCACGACAGCGTCACCTGCCCTTTCTTTAACGTCGCTTTCACCTCCTGCACCTGGGCTGGCGGCTGGCTCTGTCCCCTGATATCTGGCTGTGATCCCGCTTCATCCGCCAGTGCAGCAGCATGATCCGAATGTGACCCACAATGTTCTGACTCTGGATCCTCCTGTTCTGCTGCCGGGCGACTTTTACCCGGCGATAAGCTGGCAAGGATGCTCTGGTAGCGGCTCAGGAACTCATAGCCATAAGGCTGACCCCGATCGGCGATGCCGTTGTCCCAGTAACCTACAAGGATTTTCTGATGACTGATATCCGGCATCCGGGACGCCGCATCGGGTACGTCAGCCATACTTAATGAACTAGCCAGCAGCCCGCTGAATAACAGGCCTGTGGAAATCGCATTTAAACCACTCGTTATTTTTTTCTTCATTGTTAACCTGAAATGTCCTGATTACTCTTCAGCCGCTGAGGGTAAGTAATTCATGCCGGACAAAACAGGAGATGGCCGGAAGCCTTTGTCAGATATCAGGTCAACGTGTCTGGAAAAATCTTATCGGATTAATATGGCCATTGCAGATCGGCCCCATGCCATTTATCGACATAGCGTCAGTCGCGGGTTTATTTCCATCTGACGCTATCAGAATGCACATTTTTTTTAAAATGACGTTTTATATGCCAGACGGTTCTATTTCCTTGCGCCGTGAAATTTTTCTTCTGTTAAGCGAAACCTGCCTGATATAGTGTATTTTAATCATCTTTAAAACGGCTAAGGCTTTATTCTCTGTTAGCGAGAGCAGCTTAGCCTGCCACTGTTCAGGCCGGAATTCTGCCTTTACCATGACTGAAATGTGATGAAAAAAACCGTTCTGATTGCTGATGACCACCCCGTCTATTTGCTGGGATTACGCACGCTTCTGCAGACTCGTCAGGATCGCTATCAGATTGTTCATGAGGCGCTGAGCGCCGATGAAGTAATGGACAAGCTGGCACAGTTGCCTGTGGATATCATTATTACCGACCTGAGTATGCCAGGCGATCGCTTCCCGGATGGCTTAACCATGGTGCAAACGCTTACCCGCCATTATCCGGAGAGCATGGTCGTGGTCGTGACAATGATAACGAATCCGGAGTTGCTCGCCTCACTGCGTCGCTGTGGTGTACACGCCGTATTGAGCAAAACGACGCTATCGACGAATCTTATCCAGAGTTTACACAGCACGAGCCAGGGACTTATCGCCCCCGTAAAACCCGAAGTTCAGCTTACACAGCGAGAAATCGAAGTGTTGCGACTGCTGCTTCGCGGCCTCACTGTGAATCAGATTAGCGCACAGCTAAAGCGCACAAAACAAACGATCAGCACACAAAAGATTAGCGCGATGCGAAAACTCGGCGCTTCAAGTGATTTTGAGCTATTCCAGTATGCCCAAAGCCTGGGGCTGGGCAGTTAAGATGCGCCAGCAAGGGTGGATTACACTGCTGCTTCTGTTATTAATCAGTATGCCACCCGCGATAGCGACGATGAAAATCGGCCTGATTATCGCTCCGCCTTTCGTTTCATCAGGCAAAGCGGCCGGTATTCTGGATGATGAACTCGACATTATGTTCATTCACAGCCCTAAACCGGAAATCCACCGGTTTGTCTCTGCCGATGAAAGTTTAAAAGCTCTGGAGCAGGGTCTTATCGATATCGTCATTGCCAGCCAGGCGCCAGCGCCGTCTTTACAGGCCAGCGCGCCTCTCATCAGTTTTTCTATGGCTGCTTTGAGGCTGGAAAACGGCAGTAGCGGAACCCTGTGCTTTCCCGATCTTCCGGGTAACCTGACTTCATCCTGTTCGCTGTCGGCTAAAACCGCCTCCACCGAAGAGAGCATCCGGCAGCTCATCCGTGGTGACGCCAGCCGCTTTATCGCACCGGAATTTATTCTGCGAAGGTGGAGAGTTCATACGCCTGCCACCACGTTTTCACTGAATGCAGAGGACGCGCTTCCTCCGCTTAATTTTTATGGCTGGGCACTATCGAACCGTACTGACGCGCTTAAAGAAATTAATGCGCATATCCGGGCCATCGATCCTGAAGATGCGCGCTGGCTTGAAGAAAAGTGGTTTCTTCCGGATGACACGGTCTTTAGCACACGAAACCTGTTAACCAGCGAAAAGACCTCTCGCCTGACGTTGCAGGTGCTGCTTCCTGTTGCTTCAGCCCCGTTTGTACAAATGATGGCCGACGGGCACATTCACGGCGTGTGGTATAGCCTGGTCTCGAAACTGTTTCCTGCACATCATTTCAGCCTCACATTTGGCATGAACCTGCCCTCTATCTCCCTGCCAGCCCAGCCTGGGCAGGTACGCCTGAAGATCGTGGCCAGTCAGTCACCGCCAGCACCGGGCGCGATTGAGTTTGACGCATTAACCTGGGGCCTGGTCAGTCCAAAGGAAAAGGCGTTACCTGGCCTGTTTCCGGCACTGACTCATCGACGCATCGCAGTGATTCAGGATTCGCCCCTCCTTTCGCTACTGCGCCAGAAGCTGCCGCAGCAAAACCTGGTTATGGTAAAAGATCCCGAACAGGGTTTTGAACTGATTCGGGCGGGCGGTGCCAACGGTCTGGCGGGCGAGGCTTATACGCTGAATTATGCGCTGCGACAACGTGAAGATACTGCTCTGCAGCTGACGCCGCTCGATCTGCCGGGTACTCCGCTCTGGTTTGTCGTTGAGGGGTCAGATGCGGCCAGTATGCAGCGGGTTACCGAAATACTGACCTCATTGACTCGCGCCGAAATTTTCAGAGAGCGCGCAAAACCACTGGCAGCACTGAACGACAATCACCCCGCTGTAAACCGCGAGGTATGGATTGGGCTGCTGGCGATTGTCCTGTTCTGCATGGCGCTTCTGGTGCTGGTGATCTGGAAGACAGCACAACGCCGCAGCCGCCAGCGGGCACGGGACACCTCTGCATTGCATAACGCGTTATCGCTCTGGCAAACGCTGATGAATAACGCCCCGGTCCCGCTGTTCGTCTGTGATCCTTCCGGTCGTCTCACACGTTATAACGATGCGTTCGTTCGCTCCCCGCTTCTGGCGGACACGCCTGAAGAGGGCAGCCTGTTTATCAACCTGCCGCTGGGTGAACTCGCAAAACAGTTTGCGCTTCCCCACCGCCTCACGCTACTTAACTCGCCCACGCCGCTTACCGGAGAAACGTGCGTTATTCCCTCCCGTCGCACGCTCTACTGGTGGTTGTGTAGCTATACCGATAATGTCGGACAACCTCAGGGTATTGTCGGGGGTTGGGTTGATATCAGCGAGAAAGCTGAGCTGACTGCCGCCCTGAACCTTGCGCTTAAGCAGGCTGAACGCGCCAGTCAGGAAAAATCAAATTTCCTTGCGCGCATGAGCCATGATATCCGCACACCCCTTAATGCGCTGCTTGGACTCCTTGAGCTGGAAAAAGATCGCAGCAACAGTCTCATGGTTGCATGGCAGAGCGCAGGCTCTCTGCGTGATCTGATTGGCGATATTCTTGACCTCTCGCGTATCGAAGCCGGTGAGCTGCGCCTTGAGCTGGCGCAACACTCCCTCTGGCAGATTCTCCACACGAGCGAAGAGATCTTTGGGCATAGTGCCACGGCCAAAATGTTGCAGTGGGAGGCCGTACTGGATATCCCTCGCCATACCTTGTTTTATCTTGATAAACCCCGGATTGAGCAGGTTGTGGCGAACTTACTCAGCAATGCGATCAAGTACACGCCAGAAGGCAAAGTGACGTTCAGTGCCAGACTAAAGGGCGACTCGCTTGAACTGCGCGTTACGGATACCGGAATCGGTATTACGCCTGACGCCATGCCACTGATAGGTCAGCCCTGGTTCCAGAATGATCCCTCTACACCGCAAAGCAGCGGGCTTGGCCTTGCAATCTGTCATCAGTTAGTCGACCTGATGGGCGGTAAAATCACCTTCACCAGTGTGCCAGACCAGGGAACTGAAGTGACGGTTTTACTGCCTCTGCAGCCGGCTGCTGAGCAGGCCCGGGACATCGCTGAGCCTGTGTCGCTGCCGTTGCCGCGTCGCCGTGTCATGATTGTCGACGATTTTCCGGCTAACTTAACGGTGCTGCGGCTGCAGCTGGAAAAACTGGGCCAGGAGGTGATTGCCTGTGGCAACGCCAGCGAGGCCCTCGCCCGGCTGGCGACTGACCCGGCAGATATTCTGATCACTGACTGCCAGATGCCGCATACCGATGGCTATCAACTGTCGATGCTGCTGCTGATAAGAGAGGTAGCGGGGACTGCGCCTGCCCCGGCTATTATCCTCGGCTGTACCGCCAATGCGCTTCTGGAAGAGAACGATCGGGCACAGCATGCCGGGATGGACGCCCTTCTGCGCAAGCCTCTTACCCTGGAAGAGTTACAGCGGGCGCTGACGCAGCACCCTGCGCCAGTGGCTGATGCCTGTGATCTGACTGAACTTTATCAGCTCGCCGATGGGCGTCATGACGTGATTACCCTGATGCGCGATCAGATGCAGGAAGCCCTGCAGCAGGATCTTCTGCAGCTCAGCTCTTCTCCGCATTCAGCAGAGGCGCTGGCTAAGCTGGCACATCGTCTTAAGGCGTCATGGAGTCTGCTTTCAATGCGGGAAGCCACCCGACAGTGCCAGGCAATGGAGGCTCTCCCAGATCTTATCCAGGCCGGTCTGGTCGATGAGGCACAGATTCCCACGCTGACAGAGCGGTTTGCTCTGTTAATGCAGGAAAGCGTAATACGCCTTGAGCATGCCCAGGCGGAATTATCTGACAAGTACTAAAGAATCCTCTTAATGTAATCACTATATTTCTTCATATCAGGCGATGTCATCCAGATCGCTATTATTCAGGAGAAATGACTATGAGTATCAATATTGCTATCGCCCACGAGCATACGATTATTCGCCGGGGCGTTATGTCGATGATTATGAATACGCCAGCCCTGCCCAGTGAGAGTTTTTCTCGCCCCGTCATTAATATTGCAGGCGATACTGCATCCCCTTCCGATCTGGTATCGCTGCTGACGCAGCAGAATATCGATATTCTTTTTCTTGGCTTTTCGCTGGCTACCAGCCCGGGTCCGAATCCAATCAGCGGGATGGATGGCGTACTGTTGATTAAATGGCTCAGTCGAAAATTTCCGAAGTTAAAAATAATTGTTCTCTCGCCCTATAAAAATACGCAGCTTATCCGTATGACGCTGGAGGCTGGAGCAAAGGCCTATATCAGCCGGGATACCTGTGAAAAAACCCTGAGCCGGACACTGAGTTCCGTCATTAACGATGAGGTCTATATTGAACGTGAGCTGATGAACGCGCTGTTTCAGAATAATAGTCAGGCTGACCAGGAGCTTTCTCCGCGCGAAATCGATGTGCTGAGAATGATGTGTCAGGGACTTAATCTGACGCAAATTGCTCAGCAGATGAATCTGAGTAACAAAACTGTCAGCGCCCATAAACTCAGGGCCATGGAGAAACTTAATGTCAGTAATGATTGCCAGCTCTATTGCGTACTGGCAAAAACACAGGCATTCGATATTGCCATTTGACGCCGATGCGAATAAGTCTCTTCCGGTTCCGTACAGCCGGCAGAGACTTATTTACAGTACGCGGATATGAACATGATGCTGTGGCCGCCACCTAACAGGGTATGCTGTCACTCAGAGGTTCCGATTCTGTTTCAGCTGTCTGCCCGTCGATCTTAAATGCCTTTTGCCTGTCAGCTCGTTCTTTTACGCATAGACAGCCTTTTTAAAAATAAACTATCAGCCAGAATGTGATGAGTACGCTCAGGCGAAATCATAAGGAAAAATTTACCCCATGATTTCGCGCCGCGAAACGATGAGATCCGCACGGGTGCCCTCTCACTCAGAAAAGATATTCCGCTCCAAGCCACCAGGTACGTCCGGGTTCAGCAATCTTCTGACCTGAGGAGTAACCAAATTCTTTCACACCGGCCATATTAAGATGTTCGCTATAGGCTTTGTTAAACAGGTTATCAATGCCCATACTCATATTCAGCTGTTTAGTGACCTTATAGTCAGCATTCCAGGCCAGCGTACCAAATCCTGCGCTGCTGCCAAGATCCTGTCCGGTAACATTGCCTTTTTGCTTTGCGGTACGATGCTGAGGAGCAACCATACGCCACATTACGCCCGTGCTCCAGTCAGCCTGCTGGTAAGTAAGTATTGCGCGTCCCTCCAGCGGGGGCATCTGCGGCAGCGGCTGACTGTCGGAACGGTTTTCTCCCCAGGCATAATTCACGCTACCTTCCAGCAGCCACTCTGGTGTCAGCGTCCAGCGCGCTCCCGCCTCTCCTCCCATTATCACAGCGTTGGTATTGCTGGCCCGGGAGGGAGACTGGCTGTAGTCGAACAGGATATAGTCATTAACACGGCCAGCATAAGCAGACAGCCAGGCGTTGACGTTCTCTCCATTAAAGCTCAGGCCGTTATCCCACTGCACTGTTTTTTCGCGCTTCAGCTTACTGAAGCTCGCCTTGCCGGCTTTGCCGGAGAAGAGCTCCCAGTAGTCAGGAAAACGTTCTGTATAACCCACTCCACTGTAGAGTGTAAGCGGGGCATCAGGCAGCGTATGTTCGAAGCGAATAAAGCCGCCGGGCAGTAGATCACTGCGTGATGCGGAAGTCTGGGAACGCTCATCACTCGCCTTTACATGGTCAAGACGGGCGCCCGTGATAAACGTATTATTGCTGCTTAACTGCTGCTGAAACTCACTGAAGATACCCGCCTGAAGGAACTGCGCATCATCGCGCCAGCCTGCGGCATTTTTCTTGCGATGGGTTTTACGCATGACGTCCATTCCGGTCGTCAGCCGGGCAGAGTCTGACTCCCAGAAACCGCTCAACCGGCTACCCAGAGAGACGCCGCCGACTTCACTTTTACGTTTTGGGCCTGTCGGCTGGCGCAGGCTGTAATTGTCCATAACATGATCGGTGTCATTATAATAACTTTGCCAGCTGACTTTTCTCAGGTGATCACTCAGGGCATATTTTTCAAACTTCAGCGCGGCGCTTTTGCGTGCGAAACGGCTGCCGTCCATCATTCGCCCCGCATACCGGGCTTCACCGTCGCTGGCACCTAGGCTGAGTTCTGCCAGCGTATCGTCATCTGGTGTCAGCCCCAGGGTGACACCGCTGTTCCATTTACGCCACTTGCCCGGAACGCGGTTGCCGTCTCCGTCACGGTAATCATCCGAAACTGAGCGGTTGCCGTCTAAACGGATATAGCCTGTACTGTTACCAAAAACAGTATTAACGTTCTGGTCAGATCGTCCATTTGCTCCCTGAAGAAGGTTAGCCGACCCTTTTATTCCCGGCTGGCTGAACAGCTCAGGCTCACGTTCAAATAGCAGCGTGCCCGCTGAAGCCATTGGCCCATGGGTCACACTTTGTGGTCCCTTTATCACCGTCAGCGTGTCGTAACTTTTGGGTGTGATGTAAGCCGTGGGGGTATCCATTCTGCTGCCACAGCCTCCCTGAGTCGTGGCACCCTCAGTCAGAATAGTCAGTCGCGAGCCAAACATCCCGCGCAGCACAGGATCACCATTGCTGCCACCGCTACGCAGTATTGAGAAACCAGG
Organism: Pantoea sp.; assembly: GCF_032114055.1. Classification (GTDB taxonomy): domain Bacteria; phylum Pseudomonadota; class Gammaproteobacteria; order Enterobacterales; family Enterobacteriaceae; genus Pantoea. The sequence continues at coordinate 138,341 of NZ_DAMCTB010000005.1, read as the reverse complement.
AATAGTTTTAAGTAAATCTGCACCGTCACTGGCAGGAACAGGCTGGCGCGGCGTCTGGGTGGAGGTCACGAGATGGCCCGGATTGCTTACCGGCGCGGTAACAACCATGACCTGCTCTGCGGCGACCGGAAAAGCCGCTGCACAGGCCAGCGCCAGCAGCAGCGGACGTCCTGCTTTACGGTGATGCGGGTTGAGCAAAGAGACAGTGAGCATAATAATATTCCGTTGAAATCATGATAAAATTAAGCCCACAATTGTTGTGGATAGCCTGCAAAGAAGACACGCCAGCCAGAGACGAACAGGCTCGCACTGAAAGAGAAATATCTTTAAGGAGATAAGAAGTTTATTTAAGGCGGAAGAAGAGGAGATGCGTCTGGCACTACGGCGATGCAGAATATCGGAGGTAACCGCGTTTAGTCGGCCAGAGGAACAAACGGGCAGAGAGGCATTTTCAGTCTGATTTGAAATCGGCAGCAGATCGTTCAGAGTGGCTGGCGAAGCATTGATATTCAACAGTCAGCGTGCTGAATAGTTCTTTTACGTTCCCCGAAACAGAAGGAATTAACTGCCCCTCTGAATTTCGCGCTGGTCCCCTGGCATTTGCAGTCTGACAAGTGCGTCCGGGCAGCGTTATTCACGGCGATTATGCGGGTCTGTTCGCCTTAACGGATTAAAACGGCCCGCAGGCCGTTTAGCAGAAGAGGGATCAGGCAAGTGTGCCGGCACCACGGCAGTTCGGCGAAGCCAGTACCGTGTCCTGCAATCCTTCCCACTCTTTCAGTGTGTAGGTATGCAGAGCCAGAGCATGTACGCTGCCCGCTAATTCTGCTGCCAGTTCACCGTAAATCAGGCGATGACGCGCCAGAAAACGCTGACCCGCAAAGCAATCGCTGACGATAACCACTTTAAAATGGCTTTCAGACCCGGCGGGCACATTATGACGATAACTTTCGTCATGGACTTCCAGATGAGCTGGCTGAAACGCCACACGCAGCTTTTCTTCTATTTGTTCGCGAATCATGGCTATTACTCCTCAATGGCGAGCGCAGTGCCCCATCTCATTCAATCTTAGTTGCTTTTTGTGCGCTTACCCGTCAGCAAAGGGTAAATTTTTCATTTGTGATCTGCACGTTAACGGCGCGCATCATAACCCACCTTAAATGAACCGCAAACCCGTCTGCGGCAAAGCCTTTTAAAACGATTACAGACACAATTTCACCTGCCGCGGGGCTTTTTTCACTGCCGGGCAATGCTATGATGGCCGCAGTTTTTGCAAACCAACCCCTGACACCCACGAGAAAAAGTATGTTGAAAAAACTGTTATTCCCCCTGTTGGCTGCGTTTGTTTTAGCCGGCTGTGCAAGCAGCAATACTACCCTGAATATTCAGCCTAAAATTGAGTTACCTCAGCAGGATCCAGGCCTGATGGGCGTGACTGTCAGCATCAATGGTGCCGACCAGCGCAAAGATCAGGCGCTGGCAAAAGTGAATCGTGATGGTCAGTTAGTGACCTTAACCCCATCGCGCGATCTGCGTTTCCTGCTGCAGGAAGTGCTGGAGAAGCAGATGACTGCGCGTGGTTATATGATTGGTCCTGATGGCGCGGTCGATCTGCAGATTGTGGTCAACAACCTTTATGCCGATGTGACACAGGGCAATGTGCGCTACAGCATTACCACCAAAGCGGACATTTCCATTATTGCCACTGCCAAAAACGGCAACAAGCAGGTTAAAAACTACCGCCAGACTTACAGCGTAGAAGGCGCGTTTAACGCCAGTAACCAGAAGATTACCAACGCCGTGAATGCCACGATGAGTGACGTGATCGCTGATATGGCGCAGGACACCAGCGTCAACGACTTTATCAAACAGAACGCCCGTTAATACCCTCTCTTCTCTGCCCTGCCTTGTGCAGGGCAATTTGTTATCTGCAGGATGCGCATGAATCACTATCTTCGCCTCTTCCGTCAGAAAAACGCCGCCGTCTTGTTACTCCTCGGTTTCGCATCCGGACTGCCCCTGGCGCTGACATCAGGCACGTTACAGGCATGGATGACGGTAGATAATGTCGACCTGAAAACCATCGGTTTCTTTTCGCTGGTCGGCCAGGCCTATGTCTTTAAGTTTCTCTGGTCGCCCATGATGGACCGCTATACGCCACCGTTTCTGGGCCGGCGTCGCGGCTGGCTGCTGATTAGCCAGCTGGCTCTGATAAGCGGCATTCTCGCTATGGGATTTCTGCAGCCCGCACGCGATCTGACCCTGATGGCTGCGCTGGCGGTGCTGATCGCCTTCTGTTCCGCTTCACAGGACATCGTATTCGACGCCTGGAAGACGGATATTCTGCCACCGGAAGAGCGCGGAAGCGGCGCAGCCATTACCGTGCTGGGCTACCGGCTGGCGATGCTGATTTCTGGCGGACTGGCGCTATGGCTGGCTGACCGTTATCTGGGCTGGCAGGCAACCTACTGGCTGATGGCGCTGATGATGGTGCCAGGGATTATCGCCACGCTCATAGCCAGTGAGCCGGACACGCGCATCTCAACGCCCCATTCGCTCCGCCAGGCCGTCGTCGATCCGCTAAAGGATTTTTTTCAGCGCAACAATGCCTGGTTATTGATCACCCTGATTATCCTTTACAAGCTGGGCGACGCATTCGCGGCCTCGCTGACCACCACATTTCTGATTCGTGGTGTTGGCTTTAATGCCGGTGATGTCGGTCTGGTCAACAAGACACTGGGCCTGCTGGCGACGATTATTGGTGCCCTGTATGGCGGTGTGCTGATGCAGCGCCTGAGCCTGTTTCGGGCGCTGTTGATTTTTGGCGTACTGCAGGCGGTGTCGAACTTCGGCTACTGGCTGCTGGCGGTGACGGATAAACACCTGTGGAGTATGGCCAGCGCGGTCTTCGTTGAAAATCTCTGCGGGGGAATGGGCACCGCGGCGTTTGTCGCGCTGCTGATGACGCTGTGTAACAAATCGTTTTCAGCAACCCAGTTTGCGCTGCTCTCTGCGCTTTCGGCGGTCGGCAGGGTGTACGTCGGCCCGGCTGCAGGCTGGCTGGTCGAACTCTGGGGCTGGCCAGCGTTTTATGCGTTTACGGTGGTTGCTGGCCTGCCGGGCCTGCTGCTGCTGTTATTTTGCCGTCAGACGCTAAATCAGGTGGAGCAGAGTGGCAAATTCCTGACGCGCAGCTACTATCCTCATGGCTATCGCTGGACGAATCGTCTGTTTGCAGCCGGATGCGGCTTCCTGGCGCTCTGGCTGGTGGCGCTGGCAATAGATGCACTGGGGTGGACGGCGCTTTCGCCGCTGCTCACTTATCTGTTTGAGCTGGGCATGACGCTCGCCCTGCTGGCGGTGCTGGCCGGAGTGTTACTGGACTACCAGGCGCTGAAAAAAACGCCTGCCTCTCCTGCCGCAGACGCTTAAGCGAAATCGATAGGTCAACGGGCCGTGGCTTATTTTTTGACAGCGGAATAAGCCCCGGTCATTTATCATCGCGTGTTATTTTTAAAAAATCGCAATCTGACCAGAGGAGACGCAGACTGAATACTAAAAACCGGTGAGCAATTACTTTGGTTAAATTTCATCGCACAAATGATGCAGACTTGTTAAATATTTGGGCGTTAAAAGTAAGGGTTATTCCTTTCCCTGATTTTTTAGCGGTGGCTTTCATTGGTTTTTGTTATATTGGTGGCAACTGCTTGTCTGCGTTAACTATTTGTCACCTGACGCAACATCTGTGACACCCCCAGCAAAAGGTGTCAACACGCATCTGACACATCCTTAAGCTGGTTTACACTGCATAAACCTTCCCGTAAAATGCGCGCACACTTAAACGACAATAGAGCCCTTTGTCATTGAGGTCGTTAAATGAGACTCAGTAAATACAATAAAAGTTTGGGGATTTTGTCATTAATTGCAGGCACTTTATTAATGAGTGGCTGCGATAGTGCATTGTTAAATCCCAAAGGACAGATTGCACTGGAGCAACGTTCGCTGATACTGACTGCCTTTGGCCTGATGTTGATCGTCGTGATTCCCGCAGTCCTGATGGCCGTGGTGTTTGCCTGGAAATATCGGGCATCCAACACAAGTGCGAAGTACAGCCCCAACTGGTCACACTCTAACAAAGTTGAAGCCGTGGTCTGGACCATTCCGATCCTGATCATTCTCTTCCTCAGCGTGCTGACCTGGAAATCGACCCATGCACTGGAGCCCAGCAAACCGCTGCAATCCGATGTTAAGCCGGTTGAGATCGATGTGGTTGCACTGGACTGGAAATGGTTGTTCATTTACCCGGAACAGGGTATTGCAACCGTAAACCAGATTGCCTTCCCGGCAAATACTCCGGTGAACTTCAAAATCACCTCTAACTCCGTCATGAACTCTTTCTTCATCCCAACGCTCGGCAGCCAGATTTATGCGATGGCCGGTATGCAGACCAAGCTGCATCTGATTGCGAATGAGCCGGGAACTTTCGACGGTATCTCTGCGAACTTCAGTGGTCGTGGTTTCTCTGGCATGAAGTTTAAAGCCATTGCAACCAAAGACGATGCGGAATTCCAGCAGTGGGTGGCTAAAGTTAAAGCAGCCCCTAACACGCTGACCACCATGGATGATTTCGAGAAGGTCGCTGTACCAAGCGAAAATCACCCGGTGGAATATTTCTCTTCAGCTGATCCGAAACTGTTCATGCAAGTCATCGACAAGTTCAAGATGAGCCACGGGAAAATGGACATGCCACAGCATGAAGGTATGGACATGAGTCACACCGCTTCCGCGGGAGCCGAGGAATAATACGATGTTCGGAAAATTAACACTGGATGCAGTGCCGTACCATGAACCGATTATCATGGTTACGGTCGCCGCTATCATCTTAGGTGGTCTGGCGCTGGTCGCTGCGCTCACCTATTTTGGTAAGTGGAAATATCTGTGGTCTGAATGGCTGACGTCAGTCGACCACAAACGCCTGGGTATCATGTATGTCATCATGGCGTTCGTCATGCTGCTGCGTGGTTTCGCTGATGCTATCATGATGCGTACCCAACAGGTTATGGCTTCGGCCGGTGAAGCGGGCATTCTGCCACCGCACCACTACGACCAGATCTTTACCGCGCACGGCGTGATTATGATCTTCTTCGTGGCGATGCCTTTCGTGGTTGGCCTGATGAACATCGCCGTTCCGTTGCAGATTGGTGCACGCGACGTTGCGTTCCCGTTCCTGAACAACCTGAGCTTCTGGTTTACTGCGGTCGGTGTGATCCTGGTTAACATTTCTCTGGGTGTGGGCGAGTTCGCACAGACCGGTTGGCTGGCCTATCCGCCGCTCTCCGGCGCGGAGTACAGTCCCGGCGTCGGGGTCGATTACTGGATCTGGAGCCTTCAGCTTTCAGGTATTGGTACGACCTTAACCGGTATTAACTTCTTCGTGACCATCCTGAAGATGCGTGCGCCGGGCATGAGCCTGTTCAAAATGCCGGTCTTCACCTGGACCGCGCTGTGCACCAACGTCCTGATCATCGCTGCGTTCCCGGTTCTGACCGTGACCCTGGCGCTGTTGACCCTTGATCGTTATCTCGACTTCCATTTCTTCACGAATGAAATGGGCGGGAACATGATGATGTACGTCAACCTGATCTGGGTCTGGGGTCATCCGGAAGTGTATATCCTGGTACTGCCGGTGTTTGGTGTGTTCGCAGAAATTACCGCGACCTTCTCCAAAAAACGTCTGTTTGGTTATACCTCTCTGGTCTGGGCGACTATCGCCATTACCGTTCTGTCGTTCATCGTCTGGCTGCACCACTTCTTCACCATGGGTGCGGGTGCCAACGTTAACGCCTTCTTCGGTATCATGACGATGATCATCGCGATTCCGACCGGGGTTAAAATCTTTAACTGGCTGTTCACCATGTACCAGGGCCGCATTCAGATGCACTCTGCCATGCTGTGGACCGTTGGCTTCCTGGTAACCTTCTCTGTCGGGGGTATGACCGGTGTTCTGCTGGCCGTTCCGGGTGCTGACTTTATTCTGCACAACAGCCTGTTCCTGATTGCGCACTTCCATAACGTTATTATCGGTGGTGTGGTCTTCGGTTGTATGGCGGGCGTGACCTACTGGTTCCCGAAAGCCTTCGGCTTTACCCTGAACGAAACCTGGGGCAAGCGCGCATTCTGGTTCTGGATTATCGGCTTCTTCGTTGCCTTTATGCCGCTGTACGCACTGGGCTTCATGGGGATGACCCGTCGTCTGAGCCAGGATATCGATCCACAGTTCCACTCTCTGCTGGTGGTTGCTGCGGTCGGTGCAGGTCTGATTGCACTGGGTATCCTGTGCCAGCTGACCATGTTCTATGTTTCGGTCCGCGACCGTCATCAGAACCGTGATCTGACCGGTGACCCGTGGGGCGGACGTACGCTGGAGTGGGCAACCTCTTCACCACCACCGTTCTATAACTTTGCTGTTATCCCACACGTGCATGAGCGCGACGCTTTCTGGGAAATGAAAGAGAAAGGCGAAGCGTACAAACAGCCGGCATCGTATGAAGAGATTCATATGCCGAAAAACAGCGGTGCCGCTATCGTCATTTGCGCATTCGCAACGGTAATGGGTTTCGCGCTGATCTGGCATATCTGGTGGATGGCGGGTCTTTCATTCCTCGGCATGATCGTTACCTGGATCGTGAAGAGCTTCGACGAAGACGTGGATTACTACGTTCCGGTTGCTGAAGTTCAGAAGATTGAAAACCAGCACTTTGACGAAATCAGCAAAGCAGGTCTGAAATAATGTCAACTGAAACTCTGATTAAACATCACCACGACGCCCATGCGGAGCATGGGCATCACGATGCAGGAGCCAATAAAGTCTTTGGCTTCTGGATCTACCTGATGAGTGACTGCATTATCTTCGCAACCCTGTTTGCGACCTATGCTGTCATGGTTAACAACACTGCCGGTGGCCCGGCAGGTAAAGATATCTTTGAGCTGCCATTTGTTCTGGTAGAAACCGCCCTGCTGCTGCTGAGTTCAATCACTTACGGCATGGCTGTTATCTCCATGAACAAGGAGCAAAAAGGGGCCGTTATCGGCTGGCTGGCGCTGACCTTCCTGTTCGGTCTGGGCTTCATCGGGATGGAGATCTATGAATTCCATCATCTGATTGCTGAAGGCTTTGGCCCGAATCGCAGCGGCTTCCTGTCTGGCTTCTTTACGCTGGTCGGTACCCACGGCCTGCACGTGACCTCCGGTCTGATCTGGATGCTGGTTCTGATGTTCCAGATTTCCAGGCGTGGCCTGAACGCGACTAACCGCACCCGTATCATGTGCCTGAGCCTGTTCTGGCACTTCCTGGACGTGGTCTGGATTTGCGTCTTCACCGTTGTTTACCTGATGGGAGCCATGTAATGAGTCATTCTGTTAACGAACATGGCGCTTCACACGGTAGCGTGAAGTCCTACATGATCGGCTTTATCCTCTCTATCATCCTGACGGCAATCCCGTTCTGGATGGTAATGGATGGCAGTGCATCTCACGGTACGATCCTTGGTGTTGTCCTGGTGTGTGCGGTGATTCAGGTGCTGGTGCACCTGGTTTACTTCCTGCACTTAGACAGCAAATCTGAGGGTGGCTGGAACATGGTAGCCATTGTCTTCTCGGCCATCATCATCCTGATTGTCGTAGTAGGCTCACTGTGGATCATGTGGAACCTCAACTACAACATGATGCCTCACTAAAGAGTCACACGTAATGTTTAAGCAATACCTGCAAGTTACAAAACCAGGAATTATTTTCGGGAATTTAATTTCTGTGATCGGCGGATTCCTGTTGGCCTCTAAAGGCAACACGGATTACGCCCTGTTTCTCATCACCCTGGTGGGCGTGTCACTGGTGGTTGCATCCGGTTGTGTTTTCAACAACGTGATCGACCGCGACATCGACATCAAGATGGAGAGAACCAGGAATCGGGTGCTGGTAAAAGGCCTCATCTCCGCGAAGGTAAGCCTGGTTTACGCCACTGTGTTGGGTATTGCTGGCTTTGCGTTGCTCTACTTCGGTGCTAATCCGCTGGCCATGTGGCTGGCGGTGATGGGCTTCGTGGTTTACGTGGGTATTTACAGCCTCTACATGAAGCGTCACTCCGTTTACGGCACGCTGATTGGCAGTCTGTCGGGTGCTGCGCCGCCGGTTATCGGCTACTGCGCCGTCTCCAACCAGTTTGATGCAGGCGCGTTAATCCTGCTGGCTATCTTTAGCCTGTGGCAGATGCCGCATTCGTACGCGATTGCTATCTTCCGCTTTAAAGATTACCAGGCAGCGAACATCCCGGTTCTGCCGGTGGTGAAAGGTATTTCAGTGGCTAAAAATCATATTACGCTCTATATCCTGGCGTTTATGATTGCCACGCTGATGCTGACGCTGGGCGGTTACGCGGGCTACAAATATCTGGTGGTGGCCGCTGCGGTCAGCGTCTGGTGGCTGGGCATGGCATTGTCGGGTTATAAAACGGCAGATGACCGTGTCTGGGCGCGTAAACTGTTTGTCTTCTCAATCGTCACCATCACCGCACTGAGCGTGATGATGTCGGTCGATTCGATGGCACCCGTGTCGAAGGACCTGCTGACTTACGTCTGGTAACCGACACCGAAATGACATGAAAAGGGCGCGATTTTCGCGCCCTTTCTTTTTGTTACCACTGCTTAAAAACTATTGTTTTACCCGCCCTGCCCCGCCCCCTAGAATAAATGCAGCACATTAACAGAGGTTGGAATGAACGATAATAAAATGACTCCGGTGGAGCTGCGTGCCACATGGGGCCTCGGTACGGTCTTTTCCCTGCGGATGCTGGGAATGTTTATGGTCCTGCCGGTACTGACCACTTATGGCATGGCATTACAGGGTGCGAGTGAAGCCCTGATTGGACTGGCAATTGGTATTTATGGCCTTGCTCAGGCCATATTTCAGATCCCTTTTGGTCTGCTCTCCGATCGCATCGGGCGTAAGCCGCTGATCGTTGGCGGGCTGTTGCTGTTTGTACTGGGCAGCGTGATCGCTGCCAGCACCGACTCTATCTGGGGCATCATTCTGGGCCGTGCGCTACAGGGCTCAGGGGCGATTGCCGCGGCCGTCATGGCCCTCCTGTCCGATTTAACCCGCGAACAGAACCGCACTAAAGCGATGGCGTTTATCGGCATCAGTTTTGGCATTACGTTCGCGATTGCCATGGTTGTCGGCCCGATCGTGACCCACGCGCTGGGTCTGCATGCGCTCTTCTGGATGATTGCGATCCTGGCTTCACTGGGTATCCTGATTACGCTGCTGGTGGTGCCCTCTGCCTCACATCATGTGCTGAACCGCGAATCGGGCATGGTCAAAGGCAGCTTCCGCAAAGTGCTGGCCAATCCGCGTCTGGTGAAGCTGAATTTCGGCATTTTCTGCCTTCATGTCCTGCTGATGTCGAGCTTTGTGGCTCTGCCGGGTCAGTTTGAGCAGGCGGGCTTTCCGGCCCCCGAACACTGGAAGGTCTATCTCACCACCATGCTGATCGCCTTTGCGGGTGTGGTGCCGTTCATCATCTATGCCGAAGTGAAGCGCCGCATGAAGCGCGTCTTTGTCGGCTGCGTCGGAATGATTGTGATAGCTGAGATCGTGCTGTGGGGCGCAGAGGGGCATTTCTGGACTTTAGTACTAGGCGTTCAGCTCTTCTTCTTCGCCTTTAACCTGATGGAAGCCATTCTCCCTTCGCTGATCAGTAAAGAGTCACCTGCCGGTTATAAAGGCACGGCGATGGGCATTTACTCCACCAGCCAGTTCCTGGGCGTCGCAGTAGGTGGCAGCATGGGCGGCTGGGTATTTGGGCATTTCGATGCGCAGACCGTCTTCCTGGTTGGCGCGATGGTGGCAGTAGCCTGGCTGTTTGTCAGCATGACGATGCAGGAGCCGCCTTATGTCAGCAGCCTGCGCATTGTGCTGAGTGACGCGGCACTGGCTTTGCCGAATCTGGAGCAGCGCCTGAAAGCGCAGAAAGGCGTTAACTCCGTATTTATCGTGCCGGAAGAGAAAAGTGCCTACATCAAAATCGACAGTAAAGTTACCAGCCGCCCTGAGCTGGAAGCGTTGCTGGGGAGTTGCTGAAAAGTCACCGGGTCCCGCTTCTGACCAGTATCGCAGCGGGATCTGAGTTTGCTCAGGGAAGGCGACCAGAGTGAAAAGACGCAAAAGCCGCCCTCCATGCCCGCGCGGAGCCTGCCAGGGATGGCGCTTTTGCGTCTTTGCGGAAGGTACAGGCTTCCTGAGCCTGAACGCGCGCCTGCAGACGTCCTTACTCATAGCCAGCGCCTTACGCTAAATACCTTTTAGCCTGTTGCCCCACTAACAACAAAAAACCCGGCATAAGCCGGGTTTTTCATCGCAGTCTTCATGCTGAGAATACCCAGCCTGCCCCGCTTAGTCGCGGAAGTTTTTAAACTGGAACGGCTGCCCCAGATTGCTGCCGCGCACGATCGCCATCGCACTCTGCAAATCGTCACGCGCTTTTCCGGTCACACGCAGGGCTTCGCCCTGGATCTGCGTCTGCACTTTCAGCTTGCTGTCTTTGATCAGCTTTACCAGCTTCTTCGCGACGTCGCTTTCAATGCCCTTTTTCAGTTTTGCCTCAACCGTCCAGCTCTTACCGCTGTGTTCAATCTCTTCCGGCACGTCTAAAGCACCGCCTTCAATGCCGCGCTTCAGTAGTTTCTCACGCAGAATATCGACCAGCTGCTTAACCTGAAAATCGGATTCGCTGGTGATTTTAATGGTTTCATTCTTTTCGTTGAGCTCAAACTCGGCGCTCACGTTACGGAAATCGAAGCGGGTCGACACTTCACGGTTAGCATTCTCCACCGCATTGCGAATTTCCTGCAGATCGACTTCTGAAACGATATCGAAAGATGGCATCTCTTCTTCTCCTGACGCTAAAGTGACATGCATAATACGCGTCTTGAGGTGCTAAATAAAATCAGGCTGCACACAACGCTATAATAAGAGTGTGACAGCAAATAACAGATGGATAGCCCGCCAGCGGGAGGCAGTATGAAAATTACCGTGTTAGGTTGCGGGGCGCTGGGTCAGGTCTGGCTGACCGCGCTTGCCCGCCAGGGACATGAAGTGCAGGGATGGTTGCGGGTGCCGCAGCCTTACTGCTCGGCGAACGTGATCGACCCACAGGGCAATATCTCGAATCGCACATTTATTGCCAACGATCCGCTGTTTCTGTCGGAAAGTCAGCTTCTGCTGGTCACGCTCAAAGCGCCGCAGGTTTCTCCCGCCGTCAAAAACCTGGAAAGTGTGCTGCCAGAGGACTGTCCGGTACTGCTGCTGCACAATGGCATGGGCACGCTGGAGGAGCTGAAAGGACTGACACAGCCTCTGCTGCGCGGCGTCACGACCCATGCCGCCATGCGCGATGGTACCGTCATTAAACATATTGCCAGCGGCATCACCCACATCGGCCCCGGTAACCGCAAGAGTGCAGCCTACAGCGACCTTGCCGATATCCTGCACCCTGCCCTGCCCGACGTGGCCTGGCACGATAATATCCGGGCGGCCTGCTGGCGTAAGCTGGCCGTTAACTGCGTCGTCAATCCGCTGAGTGTTGAATATGATTGTCAGAATGGCGCCCTGCGCGCTTATCCGGCACAGATTGCGCAACTCTGCGAAGAGATCAGCTGGGTGATGGAGCGTGAAGGTCAGAGCATCGCCAGCGAAAGTCTGCAGGACATTATCTTCGATGTGATTGAAAGCACTGCAGCCAATACCTCATCAATGCTGCAGGACGTCCGGGCCCAGCGGCTCACCGAAATCGATTATATCAGCGGTTTTCTGCTGCGCCGCGCCCGGACGCACGGTCTGGTGCTGACGGAGAACAGCCGTCTGTATGACATGATTAAACGCAAGGAGTCTCATTATGAGCGCGAACGCATCGGTGCTGGTCTGCCTGGCACATGGCAGTGAAGAAACCGAAGCCGTCACCACCATCGATCTGCTGGTTCGGGCAGGACTCAGGGTCGTCACCGCCAGCGTCGAAAGCGATGGCAGCCGGGAGATCGTCTGCTCACGCGGTGTGCGTCTGCTGGCTGACGTCACGCTTGTCAACGTCGCCGACAACGATTTCGCCGCGATTGTCCTGCCCGGTGGCCTCAAAGGAGCGGAAACCTTTCGCGACAGTCCGTTGCTGGTCGAAACAGTCCGTCAGTTTCACCTCAATGAGAAAATCGTCGCCGCGATCTGCGCAGCGACAGGCACGGTATTGATCCCGCACGCGCTTTTCCCCATCGGCAACATGACCGGCTTTCCCGGCTTAAAAGAGACTATCCCGGCTGAGCAGTGGATGGAGCGTCGGGTCGTCTGGGATCCCCGCGTCAATCTGCTGACCAGCCAGGGGCCGGGCACGGCGATAGATTTTGCGCTGAAGCTTGTCGATCTGCTGGTGGGAAAAGAGAAGGCGCGCGACGTTGCGGCACAGCTGGTGCTGGCCCCCGGCATTTACGACTATCAGGCTTAAAACAGGCCGTTTCGTTAACGCCAGTCAGCCCTGAGCAGGCCTGACTGGCAACACACAATGGCTTTACGGACGGTAGACTTTGACGTTCTTAAAGCCCTGCTCATGCAGGTAGAGCGCCTGCAGACGGCTCATCACACCGCGATCGCAGTAGAGCAGCCAGGTGCGGTTCTGGTCGAGATTGCCAAACTGGGTGCTGAGTTTATAGAACGGCAGCGACTTCACTTCCGTGGCGTTCAGCGTCAGCGGATTCTCTTCCTGTTCATCAATGGCGCGGATATCCAGCACCACATCGTTTTCACTCAGCAGGGCGACGGTTTCTACCTCTGCCACTTCCTCTTCGGTCTGCTCGGCGATAGTACGGATATCGACGTTGGTCGCCTCTTCCACCACCCGATCCAGAATGGTGAAGTCGAAATTCTGCTCTTCGGCCTCAATCTTCGCTTTAACCGCTTTCACCGTCGGGCTTTTCGAAATCACGCCACAATATTCCGGCATGGTGCTGGCAAAATCTTCGGTGCCGATCTCGCGGGCAACTTTGATGATGTGTTCTTTATCGTGTGAAATCAGGGGACGCAGAATCAGCGTATCGGACGCATTATCAATCAGGCGCAGGTTGGTCAGCGTCTGGCTCGACACCTGACCGACCGCTTCACCGGTGACCAGCGCCTGCACACCGTAGCGTTCTGCAATCGTCGAGGCGGCACGGACCATCATGCGCTTCAGCACTACGCCCATCTGGCCGTCATCCACCTTTTCCAGAATCTCGCCTACCACTGGCTCGAAATTGATCGCCACGAAACGCACGCGGTGTGAACGGCCAAAACGATTCCACAGGTAGTGCGCCACCTGACGGACACCAATCTCATGCGCCGCGCCGCCCAGGTTAAAGAAGCAGTAGTGCACGCGACTGCCACGACGCAACAGCATGTAGCTGGAGACGCCGGAGTCAAAACCACCGGAAATCAGCGACAGCACATCTTCCTGCGTGCCGATCGGGAAACCGCCCAGGCCTTCATAGCGCGCGGTCACCAGCGTCAGTCGGTTCTCATCAATCTCAAGATGCACCGTCACGTCCGGATTTTTAAGCTGCACGCGGGCACTTTCAATGTGCTGATTCAGGCCGCCGCCGACATAACGCTCCACATCCTGCGAACTGAAGCTATGCTTACCACGACGTTTTACACGTACGGCGAAGCTTTTTCCTTCGAGACTGTCGCGATACTGCGCCAGCGTCTGTTCAAAGATGTGATGGACATCGGTGTACTCACGATCTTCGACTGCTAAAACGTGATGGATCCCCGGAATGCGCGTCAGCTCATCGGGAATAATGTCCCGCAGTGCCGGATTTTTTGACCGCACTTCAATGTGATCCCAGAAACGCACAACGGCGATGTCATCGCTCACGGTTTTCAGGACATTACGAATATTGCTGGCAAGAATCTTGATAAAGCGCAAACGCACCGACTGACTCTTGATGGTGATTTCTGGAAATAACTTGATGATAAACTTCATGGCGACACAGCTTCATTGGGCAAATAAGTGCTAAAACAGGCAGCACTTAGCTGGTAAAATCACAAAATTGCGGGCTGCAAGGCGCAACCGCATCCGAGGCGCGGGAGTATATCACCTTTGTCAGGTGACTGCTTCTTCATCAGCCGCCGCATTGATTATTTTGCTAATCATAGGCTCTCAGCTACCATGACCGATTGCGAGATAATGTCCCAACCGTGAGTCGACACGAAATATGCCGAAAAAAGCCGAACAGCCAGCCAGCTTTGAAACGTCATTGCAGCAGCTGGAGCAGATTGTCAGCCGTCTGGAAAGTGGTGAATTGCCGCTGGAAGAAGCCCTGAATGAGTTTGAGCGCGGCGTACAGCTGGCGCGTACCGGTCAGCAGACGCTGCAGCAGGCTGAACAGCGCGTTCGTATTCTGCTGAACGAAGATAAAGACGCCGACCTCACTGCTTTCACGCCGGAAAACAACTAATGGATTTTGCCCGCTTACTCGACGATCGTCAGCAGCAGGTTAACGCTGCGCTGACGCGTTTTATAGAGCCACTTCCTTTTCAGAGTTCTCCTCTGGTGAATGCCATGCATTATGGGGCATTATTAGGCGGTAAACGCCTGCGTCCTTTTCTGGTCTACGCTACCGGCGAAATGCTCCACGCCGATCCGGCGAGTCTGGATGCGCCCGCCGCCGCGGTTGAATGCATTCATGCGTACTCTCTGATCCACGACGATCTCCCTGCGATGGATGATGATGCATTGCGTCGCGGGCAGCCAACCTGTCACATTAAATATGGCGAAGACACCGCGATTCTGGCTGGCGACGCTCTGCAGACGCTGGCCTTTTCTATTCTGGCTGATGAAGCGATGCCTGGTGTCAGCGCGGAATATCGTCTGAAGATGCTTTCCGAACTGGCACACGCCAGTGGCGTTGCCGGGATGTGTGGCGGACAGGCACTGGATTTAGCCGCAGAAGGCAAACAGGTCGATCTCGACCAGCTTGAGCAGATCCATCGTCATAAAACCGGCGCCCTGATCCGTTCCGCCGTGCGTCTGGGTGCCCTGGCGGCCGGCGATGCGGGCCGTGACGTGCTGCCACTGCTGGACCGCTATGCCGCAGCGATCGGTCTCGCCTTTCAGGTGCAGGACGATATTCTGGATGTAGTGGGTGACACGGCAGTGATCGGAAAACGCCAGGGTGCCGATGAGCATCTGGGAAAAAGCACCTATCCTTCATTGTTAGGCCTTGAAAATGCCCGTGCCAAAGCGCGGGATTTGTATCAGGAAGCTCTTGATGCTTTAGAAATGCTCGCTGCGCACTCCTATAACACCACAGCACTGCAGGCGCTGGCGAGCTTCATAATTGAACGCGACAAATAACTTCCATAATGAGTCTCTGATGAGTTTTGATATTGCTAAATACCCGACACTGGCGCTGGCAAACACGGTTCAGGAGCTGCGCGCCCTGCCCAAAGAGAAGTTGCCTGCGCTGTGTGATGAACTGCGTCAGTATCTGTTAGACAGCGTGAGCCGCTCCAGCGGCCATTTTGCGTCGGGTCTGGGCGTAGTCGAACTGACGGTCGCGCTGCATTATGTCTATAACACCCCCTTTGATCATCTGGTCTGGGATGTGGGTCATCAGGCTTATCCCCATAAAATTCTGACGGGTCGCCGCGATCGCATCGGCACCATCCGTCAGAAAAATGGCGTACACCCGTTTCCGTGGCGTGGCGAAAGTGAATATGACGTGCTGAGCGTTGGTCACTCCTCCACCTCCATCAGTGCCGGTCTGGGCATGGCGGCCGCGGCTGAACGTGAAGGTCAGGGCCGCCGCACCGCCTGTATTATCGGCGACGGCGCGATCACCGCAGGCATGGCGTTTGAGGCGATGAACCACGCTGGCGATATCAAGCCAGATATGCTGGTGATCCTTAACGACAACGAAATGTCGATCTCCGAAAACGTCGGCGCGCTGAACAACCGCCTGGCGCAGATTCTGTCGGGCAAAACTTATTCCCGCCTGCGTGAAGGCAGCAAGCGGGTGCTGACCAGCCTGCCGCCAATCAAAGAACTGGTGAGGCGCACCGAAGAGCACCTCAAGGGGATGGTCGTACCGGGAACGCTGTTTGAAGAGCTGGGCTTTAATTACATCGGTCCGGTTGACGGTCATGATGTCCTGACACTGGTCAATACGCTGAGCAACATGCGCAACCTCAAAGGGCCGCAGTTCCTGCATATTATGACCAAAAAAGGCAAAGGCTACGCGCCAGCCGAGGAAGATCCGATTGCCTGGCACGCGGTGCCTAAATTCGACCCGGCCATTGGCGAACTGCCTAAAAGCGCAGAGGGTCTGCCGAGCTACTCGAAAGTCTTCGGTAACTGGCTGTGCGAGATGGCCGCAGATGATCCGAAGCTGATGGCGATCACCCCGGCGATGCGCGAAGGCTCCGGCATGGTGGCCTTTTCACGTAAATTCCCGCAACAATATTTTGATGTGGCGATTGCCGAACAGCATGCGGTCACCTTTGCGGCGGGTATGGCGATTGGCGGCTACAAACCCATTGTTGCCATCTACTCTACCTTCCTGCAGCGCGCCTACGATCAGCTGATTCATGACGTCGCTATCCAGAAACTGCCGGTCCTGTTTGCTATCGATCGCGGTGGTATTGTCGGCGCGGATGGTCAGACCCATCAGGGCGCCTTTGACCTCGCCTATCTGCGCTGTGTGCCGGATATGGTGATCATGACCCCGAGCGATGAAAACGAGTGCCGCCAGATGCTGTATACCGGCTATCACTATCAGGATGGCCCCAGCGCCGTGCGCTATCCGCGTGGTACCGGTGTCGGCACGCCGCTGGCGCCGCTGCAGAGCCTGCCGCTGGGTAAAGCCGTAGTGAAACGTCAGGGTGAAAAGCTGGCGATCCTGAACTTCGGCACGCTGCTGCCGGAAGCCGCCGCCACTGCCGACGCACTGAACGCCACGCTGGTCGATATGCGCTTTGTGAAGCCGCTGGATGAAGCTCTGATCACCGAGCTGGCCGCCTCGCACGACTCGCTGATCACGCTGGAGGAAGGCGCGATCAAAGGCGGTGCCGGCAGTGGCGTTAATGAATTTGTCATGGCGAAACGCCTGGCTGTGCCGGTGCTGAACATCGGTCTGCCCGATGAATTCATTCCGCAGGGTACGCAGGATGAAATACGTCATGACTATCAGCTGGACGCGGAGGGCATTCAGCAGCAGATCGCCCGCTGGCTGGCACAGTAACGTTCTCCCTCTCTGCGCTCCCTCCCGGGAGCGCAACGCCCTGCTATGCTAAAACCTTTGCACTTTCGCAGGAGCCTCCACCATGAAAATGATTCAACTGGGTACCACCGATCTGCAGGTTTCCCGTCTTTGTCTGGGCTGTATGACCTATGGCGAGCCCACGCGCGGCAATCACGCCTGGACGCTGCCGGAAGCGAGCAGTCGTCCGCTGATTCAGCAGGCACTGGACGCAGGCATCAACTTTTTCGACACCGCTAACAGCTACTCTGATGGCAGCAGTGAAGAGATTCTGGGCCGCGCGCTGAAAGATTTTGCCCGCCGTGAAGAGATCGTGGTGGCCACGAAAGTCTATTTTCCGCTGAGCAATCTCTCTCAGGGCCTGTCGCGCAACAATATCCTGCAATCGATCGATGACAGCCTGCAGCGTCTCGGCATGGAGTATGTCGATCTGCTGCAGATCCACCGCTGGGATTATGAGACGCCGCTGGAAGAGACGCTGGAAGCCCTGAATGATGTCGTACAGTCTGGCAAAGCCCGCTATATCGGTGCCTCTTCAATGCATGCCAGCCAGTTTGCCCGCGCTCTGCAGATGCAGTCAGAACAGGGCTGGCACCGCTTTGTCACTATGCAGGATCAATACAACCTGATTCAGCGCGAAGAGGAGCGTGAAATGCATCCGCTCTGCCTGAAAGAGCAGATTGCCGTATTGCCGTGGAGCCCACTGGCGCGCGGTAAGCTGACCCGCCCGTGGGGTGAAAATACCGCGCGTTCCGCCTCGGATCAGGTGATGGCGAAGCTCTATGACAATACGGAAGCGAACGATGCGGCAATCGCTGAGCGACTGGCGCAGGTGGCGGAAAGCAAAGGCGTCACCCGGGCGCAGGTGGCGCTCGCCTGGCTGCTGAGCAAGCCTGCCGTCACCGCACCCATTATCGGCGCATCCCGTGCGGAGCAGTTTGAAGATCTGGTGAAGGCGGTAGAGGTCATCCTGAGTGACGAGGAAATTGCCCTGCTGGAAGAGGCCTATCAGCCGCATCAGGCGGTGGGATTCGAATAATGCCAGAGCTGACGCCCTGCCCGGGCGTCACACCCTTCGTGAAGCGGGCTTAGCAGTCAGCCCGCCAGCCAGACCCCAATGCCATAGAGCATGGCCGCAGCAATAACGCCGGCAATAATGTCATCAACCATAATGCCCATGCCACCGTGAACGTTGCGATCAAACCAGCGAATCGGCCACGGCTTCCACATGTCGAGAATACGGAACAGCACAAAACCACCCAGGACCCACTGCCAGTTATTGACCGGAATCGCCATCAGCGTAATCCACATGCCGATAAACTCATCCCAGACGATACTGCCGTGATCGTGAACGCCCATGTCTTTAGCGGTGCGGTGGCACAGATAGACGCCAACACAGATGCCCACCAGCACCACCAGCGAATAGAGATCCTGCGGCAGAAAGGTCATCAGCCACCAGAAGGGGATTGCCGCCAGCGATCCCATGGTGCCCGGCACCACCGGACTCAACCCGCTGCCGAATCCGGTTGCCAGCAGATGCCAGGGATTGCTCATCCGCAGGCGGCTTTTCGCCACGTCGTTATTTAGTCTCAAAGTGATCAAACCCTTTATGGCGGAATGCCGCTGGCTTACCGTTATCCAGCAGCGTCAGGCCTTCCGACGCCGGTGCTATCTGCCCGATACAGGTAAAGGGCACGCCCAGATGACCCAGCGCCACATCCAGCGCGCCATGATTCACTTCCGGCACCGTGAAGCAGAGCTCGTAATCTTCGCCGCCACTCAGCGCCCAGCGCAGCACCTGCTCAGGGTCGAAGTGATCGCGCAGCGCCGCCGACAGCGGCAGCGCCTCCAGATTCAGTCGTGCCCCACAGCCGCTGGCTTTCAGCACATGGCCGAGATCGGAGATCAGGCCGTCGGAAATATCCACCGCTGACGAGGCGAGTGAACGCAGAGCCTGCCCCTGCAGGATACGGGGCATCGGGCGCAGATGGCGTTTAATCAGCGCCTCATGCACCACAGGGTCGCTGATGCGGCAGTGATGCTGCAGCAGCGCCAGCCCGGCCGCACTGTCGCCCAGCGTGCCGGTTACATAGATCCAGTCGCCGGGTTTCGCACCGGAACGCTTAAGCGCGCGTCCCTGTGGCACCATGCCGTGAATCGCCAGGGTCAGGCTCAGCGGCCCACGCGTGGTATCACCGCCGACCAGCTGCATATCGTAATATTCCAGCAGTTCGAACAGGCTTTCGCTGAAGGCGGACAACCAGCCTTCATCGACCTGTGGCAGCGTTAAGGCCAGCGTCAGCCAGGCGGGATCGGCCCCCATCGCGGCAAGATCGCTGAGGTTCACCGCCAGAGCTTTGTACCCCAGATCGGCAGGATGAATATCCCGTAAGAAGTGCACGCCCGCGACCAGGGTATCGGTGCTGATCGCCAGCGTCTGTTTTTCCGGCACGCTAAGTAACGCACAATCGTCACCGATGCCGAGTTCGACATCACGGCGGCTGCGTGTTCTGCGGTTGAAGTAGCGTGCGATGAGTTCAAATTCACCACAAGACATAATTACGTTCCGCTTAACCCTCTATGAAAAAAGGCCGGCAAGCCGGCCTTTTCATTTATTTGCGATGGGGTCGAATTTGTGGACCGGCTTTATCCAGCACGCCGTTAACAAATTTATGACTGTCTTCGGCACCGAAGACTTTCGCCAGCTCAATGCCTTCGTTGATGGCCACTTTATAGGGCACATCATCACGCTTACTCAGCTCATAGAGCGAGATACGCAGAATCGCTTTCTCTATCTGTCCCAGCTCTTCAAGCTGACGTGACAAATAGGGCTTCATCAGTCCATCCAGATACGCACTGTTGGTCGCCACACCGGACAGCAGTTCGCGGAAGTAGGTAATGTCGACATCTTTGACGTCCTGTTCCGCCAGAAACTGGTATTCCACATCGGCAATGTCGTTGTTCGACAACTGCCAGGAGTAAAGCGCCTGAACAGCGCACTCACGGGCGCGACGACGAGCAGCAGGTTTCACAAAATTCCCCTTACAAAAATCAGGCTTTAATGGCTTTCAATACGTTGATCATTTCGAGCGCAGTCAGTGCCGCTTCAGCACCCTTGTTACCCGCTTTGGTACCGGCACGTTCAATGGCCTGCTCGATGCTTTCAGTGGTCAGCACGCCAAACGCGACAGGAATATCGCTGTTCATGGCGACGCTGGCGATACCGGAGCTGGCTTCACCCGCCACATATTCGAAGTGAGCGGTGCCACCACGAATCACCGTGCCGAGTGCGATAATCGCATCGTGTTTGCCGGCGTTAGCCAGCGTGCGGGCTGCCAGTGGCAATTCATAGGCGCCCGGCACCCAGACGACGGTGATATTGTCATCTTTGACCTGGCCAATGCGTTTCAGGGCATCAACTGCGCCATCCAGCAGGCTGTCATTAATGAAGTTGTTAAAACGCGCAATGACGATGGCAACACGGGCCTCAGGCGTTGCAACAGCAGCTTCGATAACTTTCATACTTATCCTTTCAGGGGTTTGGTTAGCCCCGCGCAGGGGGGCGGATTCTATCATACTCTTGGGCGGCGTGCTCTCGCTTTTCCGACCATGCTATTGCGGTGTCAGTGTCAGGCGTAAATCATCACCAATCTGCCGGACATCACTGAAACGGAAAGCCGGTGCGTCAGCCAGCTGGCTGAGTCCGGGCAGCTGGCAGAGGCCGCGCCCTTCATGGCCTAACAGTTTAGGCGCCAGATAGACGATTAGCTCATCGACGACGCCCGCCTGCAACAGGGCACCCGCCAGGGTTGCACCTGCTTCTACCCAGACGCTGTTGATCTGGCGCTGTCCCAGCAGCATCATCATCGCAACCAGATCCAGCTGCTGCTCGCGCAGTGGCACCGCAATTTGCGTTACCGCCTCTGGCCAGCATTGCTGATCCGGCTGGTGGCGCATCAGCCAGGTTTCACCCGGCTGCGAAATAATCCGATGCTGTGGCGTCACGCGATTCTGGCTGTCGATGATGACCCGCACTGGCTGGCGCAGTGGCTGTTCATCCAGCAGGGCC
The DNA here is from genome assembly GCF_032114055.1 of Pantoea sp. Lineage (GTDB taxonomy): Bacteria > Pseudomonadota > Gammaproteobacteria > Enterobacterales > Enterobacteriaceae > Pantoea. Next base: position 116,939 of record NZ_DAMCTB010000005.1, on the reverse strand, counting down.
AGGGTGTCATCGTTCAGTTCGGACCAGCGCACCGTCAGGGCGGGGTCATCCGCCAGCACCGTGCCGCTGCTGCTGAGGATCGCAGCGCTTTGTGCGCGTAGTCGCTGCACATCGCGACGGGCCGCCGCTGAGGTGATCCACTGGCTTTCACCACTGGCCATTGCCGTCCGGCCATCCAGTGACGCGCCCAGCTTAAGCTGAACCCAGGGAAAGCCGGTGCGCATCCGCTTAAGGAAGCCGCGGTTCAGTGCCTCCGCGTCGGCCATCATCAGGCCGTGACTGACGTCGATGCCCGCCTGATGCAGGCGATGCAGTCCACGGCCGGCGACCTGGGGATTGGGGTCCTGCATGGCAGCCACAACACGTTTCACACCGGCGGCGATCAGCGCATCGCAACAGGGCGGCGTGCGGCCATAATGACTGCAGGGTTCAAGTGTGACATAGGCGGTTGCGCCACGCGCTTTTTCACCCGCCATCCGCAGCGCGTGGACTTCAGCATGAGGTTCACCGGCACGCTGATGCCAGCCCTCCCCCACCACTTCGCCATCCCGTACGATTACGCAGCCAACGTTGGGGTTTGGCATGGTGGTAAAGCGACCGCGTCGCGCCAGCTCCAGCGCACGCGCCATATAGCGTTCGTCCATGGTTTAATCCTGTAGCCGGGCGATCTCTTCGCCAAAATCACGAATGTCTTCAAAGCTGCGGTAAACCGAAGCGAAGCGAATATAGGCGACTTTATCGAGCTTTTTCAGCTCATCCATCACCAGATTGCCAATCAGTTTGCTGGGGATCTCACGTTCGCCGGTGGCGCGCAGCTGAGTTTTAATATGGTTAACGGCGCTCTCAACTGCGTCGGCGCTGACCGGACGCTTCTCAAGCGCCTTCATCATCCCGCTGGCCATTTTGTCTTCGTTGAAGGGTTCGCGCACATCATTACTTTTCACCACGCGGGGCATCACCAGTTCCGCCACTTCAAAGGTCGTGAAGCGTTCATGACACATCAGACACTGGCGGCGGCGTCGCACCGAAGATCCTTCACTAACCAGACGAGAATCAATCACTTTGGTGTCCACAGCGGAGCAGAATGGGCAATGCATGACGTTTCCTGACGCGAGAGTGATGGGCCAGATAGTGTAACGCGAACTGCTGATCAACAAAATCTCTTCCGTGCCTTTCCTGGGATTCGCATCGCAGGATAAACGACGTTGAATTTCGTCTGCCGCAAAACGGACTACGCTTTACAGGCGACATCAAAAATTTTCCACTCACATACTGGAGGTTATATGGGACTGTTTAACTTTGTGAAAGAAGCCGGTGAAAAATTATGGGATGCCGTGCATGGCGGTGATGACCAGAATAAAAAGCTGCAGGATCACATCAATAAACTCGGCTTACCCGACAGTGACAAAGTGGATGTAAAGGTCAATGGTGACACCGTGACCGTCACCGGCGATGGTCTGTCGCAGGAGCTGAAAGAGAAGATCCTGATCGCGGCAGGCAACGTCGCAGGTATTACCAAAGTGGAAGACAAGGTTACTGTTACCGACAGCGCGGCCGAATCTCAGCTTTATACCGTGAAAAAAGGCGACACGCTGAGCGCCATCTCCAAAGAGGTGTATGGTAACGCCAATGAATACAACAAGATTTTCGAGGCGAACAAACCGATGCTCTCTCATCCTGATAAAATCTATCCCGGTCAGGTTTTACGTATTCCCAAATAACGGACAAGGATAACTTATGAACAGGTTGGTTTGGGCGCCGGTCGCATTTTCGCTGGTTACGCTAAGCGGCTGCAGTACAACGGCCAGTAACCCGCAGGTCAGCGAGCTGCATCAGGAAGTCACTCAGCTGAATCAGCAGATGCAGCATCTGACCACGCAGGCCAGTGCGCTGGAGATTCAGGGGCAGCTTAACAGCCACTCGGAACAGGGTGCGTGGCTGGTGCCGCTGGCAAACACGCCGGTGGCGCTTCAGACCCGTTTCGGCATACTGCGGCTGACGCTGTCGCCGGTCACCGCCGAAGCCAGCGGCTCGCGGGCGACCCTCTCTGTCCGCTCAATGGACGATCGGCCTTTGCCCGCCCTGCATGCGACCGTCATCTGGGGTGAACGCGATCCGGCAACCGGTAAACCGCTGAACAGGGGCAGTCTGAGCCAGACAGTTGCGCTGCCGGCCTCACTGCTGCCACAGCATTCGGCGTCTATCCCGCTGCGGCTCAGCGGTCTGACACCCGAACAGTTAGGTTATGTCCGGGTACACAATGTGATCGAAGACACCCCCGTCCCGACCCATCCTGCGGCATCCGCGCCCCCCTAGGTCAGCGATGCAAAAAAAAAGGGCAGCCACAGGGCTGCCCTTTTTTATTACGCGATGCTCATTACGGCAGGATTGAAGGCTGATCGGCGCCTTCTTTCTCCACCTTCTGAACCAGCATGTGTTCACGCTTCATGCCCAGCTTCAGCGCCAGCGCCGAAGAGACATAAATAGATGAAATCGTACCAATCGTCACACCAATCAACATGGTTAGTGAGAAGCCTTTCAGCAACGCACCGCCAAAGATGAAGAGGATGAGGATCATCGCCAGCGTCGTCAGCGAGGTAATCAGCGTACGGCTTAACGTCTGAGTCAGAGAGACGTTAGTAATGTCGTAAGCACTGCCGCGACGGATCTTGCGGAAGTTTTCACGAATACGGTCTGACACCACGATTTTATCGTTAAGCGAGTAACCAATGACTGACATCAGCGAGGCGACAATGGTCAGGTCGATTTCAATGCGGAACAGCGCCAGCAGACCGCAGGTAATAATCACGTCGTGCGCCAGCGCCAGTACCGTACCCAGTGCCAGACGCCACTCAAAGCGAAAACCGATGTAGATCAGAATCGCAATCAGTGCAGACAGTAACGCCATCGCCCCCGCCTGCGCCAGGTCGCTGCCCACGCTCGGGCCAACGAACTCGATGCGCTTAACGGTCGCGTTCTGCTGGGTGGTCTGGTTAATTACCGAGACCACTTTATTGCCTAACTCGGTGCCGGCACCGCCGGTTACCGGCGCCATACGCACCATCACGTCGCGGCTGCTGCCAAAGTTCTGCACCAGCGGCTCGTCAAAGCCTGCTTTCACCAGTTCACTGCGCAGCGTGTCAAGGTCGGCGGGTTTCTCCAGCGCGATCTCAATCACCGTACCGCCGGTGAAATCGAGGCCCCAGTTAAAGCCACGCACGCTCACGATGGCAATCGCCGCCAGGATCAGCAGTCCCGAAATGATGAAAGCCAGTTTATCCCAGCGCATAAAGTCGACGACTTTACGCCCGTGGTTTAACTGCTCAATGTTATATTCCTGTGCCACAACGCACTCCTCAGATAGACAGCTTGTTGATGCGTTTGCCACCGTAAACCAGGTTAACAATGGCACGGGTACCGATAATCGCGGTGAACATTGAGGTCGCGATACCAATTGCGGTGGTAATCGCAAAACCTTTGATCGAACCGGTGCCGACCGCGTAAAGAATAATAACTTTGATCAGGGTCGTGACGTTCGCATCGACAATACTGGAGAAGGCGCCTTTGTAGCCCTCATGAATTGCCTGCTGAACCGAGCGCCCGTTGCGCAGCTCTTCTTTAATACGTTCGTTAATCAGTACGTTAGCATCCACCGCTACCGCCAGCGTTAACACGATACCGGCAATACCTGGCATGGTCAGGGTCGCACCTGGCAACAAGGACATAATGCCGACAATCAGCACCAGGTTTACCAGCAGTGCGCTGGTCGCAATCAGACCAAACTTTTTATAGAAGATCACCATAAACAGGATCGACGCGAGCAGACCCCACAGGCAGGCTTCCAGACCCTGGGTAATGTTCTGCTGACCCATGGTCGGTCCGATAGTACGCTCTTCCACAATCTGAATCGGCGCAATCAACGCACCGGCGCGCAGCAGCAGCGAGAGCTGACGTGCTTCGTTCGGGTTGCTGATACCGGTGATACGGAAGCTGTTCCCCAGGCGGGACTGGATATTGGCGACGTTAATCACCTCTTCCTGCTTCACCAGAATGGAACGACCGTTGGCATCTTTTTTACCGCTGTCTTTATACTCCACAAACAGGGTCGCCATCGGCTTACCGATGTTGTCCTTGGTGAAGTTCGACATGATGTTACCGCCCGCACCATCCAGTGAGATGTTTACCTGTGGCTGGTTGTACTCATCCATGCTGGAGGTTGAGTCGGTGATGTGGTCACCGGTCAGGATCACCCGCTTATAGAGCACGACCGGCTGACCATCACGCATCTTCTTCACTTCCGAGTCGCCCGGTACACGGCCACTGGCCGCTGCCCCCGGATCCACGCTGGTGTTAACCAGACGGAATTCCAGCGTTGCGGTTGCGCCCAGAATCTCTTTGGCGCGCGCCGTATCCTGAATCCCCGGCAGCTCGACCACGATGCGATCAGAACCCTGACGCTGCACCAGCGGTTCCGCCACGCCCAGCTGGTTCACACGGTTACGCAGAATAGTAATATTCTGCTGAACCGCATATTCACGCGCTTCGCTCAGACGGGCATCGCTCATAGTGGCACGCAGTGCGTCACTGCCGCTGCTGTTGATCACCAGATCCTGATGACGTGAACTCAGCCAGGAGATCGCGGCATCACGGCTGGCAGCGTCACGGAAACGAATTTCCACGCCGTAGTTCGCGATTTTGTTGACGTTGGTGTAAGGAATGTTTTTGGCGCGCAGGTCGCTACGCAGCGTGTCGGCATTCTGCTCCTGCAGTTTGCTGAGCGCCGTGTCCATGTCCACTTCCATCAGGAAATGCACACCGCCCCGCAGATCAAGACCGAGCTTCATCGGCTCTGCGGACAGCAGGGACAGCCAGCGTGGCGTTGCGGGTGCGAGGTTCAGCGCGACAACGTAGTTGTCACCCAGCGCTTTCATGATCGCTTCACGGGCGCGTAACTGCACATCCGTGTTGGCGAAACGCGCGGTGATCGCCCCGTTTTCCAGCGCAACGGATTTGCTCTGGATATTATCTTGTTTTAATGCGGACTGAATTTGATCCAACGTCTGCTCACTGGCGGCGCTTCCGCGCGCGCCAGTGATTTGAACGGCCGGATCCTCACCATACAGGTTGGGAAGCGCATAGAGCAGGCCGACGAGAATCACGACGACCAGCATTACATACTTCCACAAAGGATAACGATTTAACACGGCAGTTCCCTTAGGGAAGAAAGAATTACAGCGCCTTGATAGTGCCTTTAGGCAGCACGGCGGCGACGAAATCACGTTTAATGACCACTTCATTGGTGTCATTCAGCGCAATCGCTACGTAGCCCGTGTCAGAGACTTTTGTTACGCGACCCACCAGGCCACCGCTGGTCAGCACTTCATCACCCTTGGAAATAGAGTCCATCAGCTTCTTGTGCTCTTTCGCACGTTTCTGCTGCGGACGCAGGATCATGAAATAGAAAATCAGACCAAACACCACCAGCATGATCACCAGAGAATACGGACTTCCCTGAGACGGTGCGCCTGCTGCGGCCACGGCGTCAGAAATGAATAAGCTCATTAAATTTCCCTCATTGATGAATTGTCAGACGTTAATGGCGGAACTTCTTTGCCCGTCCGTTGGTAAAACTCAGTTACAAAGCGCTCTAATTTACCCTCTTCGATGGCCTGGCGTAAACCTGCCATCAGACGCTGGTAGTAGCGCAAATTGTGGATAGTATTCAGGCGCGCGCCCAGTATTTCGTTACAACGGTCGAGATGATACAAGTAGGCACGACTGTAATTGCGACAGGTGTAACAATCACACTCTGCATCCAGCGGCGCAGTGTCATCTTTGTAGCGGGCGTTGCGGATTTTCACCACGCCTTCCGTCACAAACAGATGACCATTTCGGGCATTGCGGGTAGGCATCACGCAGTCAAACATATCGACACCGCGACGGACGCCTTCAACCAGATCTTCCGGCTTACCGACCCCCATCAGATAACGCGGTTTATCCTGCGGCAGCTGTGGACAGACGTGCTCAAGAATACGGTGCATATCCTGCTTAGGCTCACCCACCGCCAGGCCGCCCACAGCGTACCCATCAAAGCCAATCTCTACCAGACCTTTCACCGAGACATCTCGTAAATCTTCGTAAACCGAGCCCTGGATAATGCCAAACAGCGCATTTTTGTTGCCCAGGCTGTCGAAGCGGTCGCGGCTGCGTTTCGCCCAGCGCAGTGACATCTCCATCGAGCGTTTAGCGTAGTCCCAGTCCGCCGGATAAGGCGTACACTCATCGAAGATCATCACGATGTCGGACCCGAGGTCATACTGGATCTCCATCGATTTTTCCGGATCGAGGAAGATCGGATCGCCGTTGATCGGGTTACGGAAGTGAACGCCCGCCTCGGTGATTTTACGGATATCGCCCAGGCTGAAGACCTGGAAACCGCCGGAGTCAGTCAGGATCGGCCCTTTCCACTGCATAAAGTCATGCAGGTCGCCGTGCAGTTTCATAATCTCCTGGCCCGGACGCAGCCAGAGGTGGAAGGTGTTGCCCAGAATGATCTGCGCGCCTGTCTCCTGCACCTCTTCCGGCGTCATGCCTTTCACGGTGCCATAGGTGCCCACAGGCATAAACGCCGGGGTTTCCACCACGCCGCGATCGAAAATCAGACGGCCACGGCGCGCGCGCCCGTCTGTAGTATCAAGTTCAAATTTCACAAAGCCTCCATCGGAGAAACAGTCCGATGCAGATAGCCTTCATCGCCTGAGGGCAAATCCGGCTATCGGTTGATAAATCAGTCGCCCACGTTTTCCAGCGGCGCCTGCGGATTTTTGCTGATAAACATCGCGTCTCCGTAACTGAAGAAGCGATACTGCTCAGCCACGGCTGCGCGGTACGCGGCCATGGTGTGCTGGTAACCGGCAAAGGCCGACACCAGCATAATCAGAGTCGATTCGGGCAGGTGGAAATTGGTGATCAGCGCATCGATCACCTGATACTCATAGCCCGGATAGATAAAAATCTGGGTATCGTCGAAGAACGGCGCAATCAGGGCATCCTGACTCGCTTTGGCGGCGCTCTCCAGCGAACGGACGGAGGTGGTGCCAACGGCAACGACCCGGTTGCCGCGCGCTTTACAGGCCAGTACCGCATCGACGACCTCCTGCGGCACTTCGGCATATTCGGCATGCATGTGATGCTCTTCGATGGTCTCGACGCGCACCGGCTGGAAAGTGCCCGCGCCGACATGCAGCGTGACAAAGGCCATTTCGACGCCCTTCTCTTTCAGCGCCTGCAGCAGCGGTTCGTCAAAGTGCAGTCCCGCCGTCGGGGCCGCCACGGCACCCGGACGGGCGCTGTAGACGGTCTGATAGAGTTCGCGGTCAGCTTCTTCATCCGGACGGTCGATATAGGGTGGCAGCGGCATGTGGCCAACGCTGTTAAGGATATCGAGCACGGCGCGCTCGTCATCGAACGCAATCTCAAACAGCGCATCGTGGCGTGCCACCATGGTCGCTTTCACGCTCTCATCTTCGCCCAGCAGCAGCTCAGCCCCCGGTTTCGGCGCTTTTGAGGCGCGCACGTGGGCCAGTACGCGCTTGTCGTCCAGCATGCGCTCGACCAGCATCTCGATTTTGCCGCCGCTGGCTTTACGGCCAAAGACGCGCGCCGGAATCACCCGGGTATTGTTGAACACCAGCAGGTCACCTGGATTGAGCTTATCCAGCACATCGGTAAACACACCGTGCGACAGGTTACCGCTGGGACCCTCAAGCGACAGCAGACGACAGCCGCTGCGCTGCGCCTGGGGATAGTGAGCAATCAGGGATTCGGGCAATTCAAAAGCAAAATCGGCGACACGCATTGAAATGTTCTTTCTCAGGCAAAAACAGGCGGCACAGTTTAGCGGAAAATCGACCAATTCTGAACAACTGGCTGCGCAAAGGCAGTTCAGCTTATAATGCGGCATGAACTTTCTTGCTCATCTCCATCTGGCCCGGCTGGCCGACAGCTCCTTACTCGGCAATCTGATGGCCGACTTCGTCCGGGGTAACCCGCACCAGCACTGGTCTGCGCCCGTCGCAGACGGCATTCTCATGCACCGTCGTCTCGACGTCATGACCGATGCGCTGCCGGAGGTACGCACCGCCCGCCAGCTGTTCCGGGCGGAAACGTACCGCGTGGCACCGATCACTCTGGATGTCATCTGGGACCACTTTCTGGCCCGCCACTGGCAGGCGTTCACCCCTGACCAGACGCTGGCGCAATTTTCCGCCGCCGCCGAGCAGGAGATCGTGCCGCAGCTGCGCGATACGCCCTCTGAATTTCAGCACCTTAATGCGGTAATGTGGCGCGAGCGCTGGTTTGAACACTATGCCGAGGCCGGACGGCTGGAGCGGGTGCTGCATGGCATGGCCAGCCGTCGTCCCCGTCTGGCGGCGCTGCGCGACTCTTACCACGATTTCACCCAGCATTACGATCAGCTGGAAACGCTGTTTTTTGATTTTTATCCGCGTTTAATGACGCAGGCGACCGACAAAACCCTGTAAAACCCGATCCCCTGCTACCGGGCTGGCGACGCCCCGCTTTTGTCTGCTGAAAAAGCGTCGCCCGCTTCCGCCCCATCTTGCCATTACACGTCATCTGCGGCTTAATGAAGCCTTTCTTAACAGTAGTTAAGTTAATATCTCAGCCAGACCGCCTGTTCAGGCGCGCCTTCCGTTCGATACGGCAAAAAATCATAAGAGGAAAAGATGTCATCCGCTTCGCATTCTGAAATTGACGCGCGTTACCGTTACGCCTGCGACATCGCCCGTGCGGCGGCCAGCCGGGCCTTATCCTGGTATCAGCAGCGTCAGACACTGGTGGTGGAACACAAAAGGGATTTGCAGGACGTGGTCAGCGAGGCCGATCGCAACGTGGAAGCCTTGATTAAGAGCTTAATCGCCGAACGGTTTCCGGAGGATGCCGTCTATGGTGAAGAGAGCGGCGGCGAGGTTCAGGGTGCCCCTTTTATCTGGGTTGTCGATCCGATCGATGGCACCGCCTGCTTCGTCAACGGACTGCCAAACTGGTGCGTCTCGCTGGCGGTCGTGTGTGAGGGTGAACCGGTTATCGGTGTGGTCTGCGATCCCAATCATCAGGAGCTGTTTCACGCCCGCGCCGGTCAGGGCGCGTGGCTCAATGAACATCCTATGCAGGTTCATGGCGCGACACAGCTGAATGAGGGGCTGCTCGGCATCAGTAACTCCAGCCGGACAGCGGGCGAAAGCGTTTCGCATCTGATTAACGGGCTGATCGCTCAGGGCGGCATGTTTATCCGCATCGGTTCGGGCGCACTGACCAGTGCCTGGGCGGCGGCCGGTCGTCTGATTGGTTACTACGAAGCGCACATGCACCCCTGGGATAGCCTGCCGGGCATTGTTCTGATGCGCGAAGCGGGCGGTGTCACCAACGATTATCTGGGCAATGGGGGGCTGAAAAACGGTAACCCGGTGCTGCTGGCCAATGCAACGCTTTATCCCCAGATCAAAGCGCTGACCGGTAACAGCGCACTGGATGAGTAAATGAAGCGACCTGCCCTGTACCATTGCGCGCTGATCCTCACGTCTCTCTGGCTGGCAAGTCCGGCGGCCCAGGCGGCGACGTATCAGCTGGAAAAAGTGGTCGAACTGAGCCGTCACGGTGTCCGCCCGCCGACGCCGGGCAACCGCAAAGAGATTGAAGCCGCCAGCCAGCAGCCCTGGACGCAGTGGAGCACGGCCGATGGCGAGCTGACCGGTCATGGCTACAGTGCGGTGGTCAATAAAGGCCGCTGGGAAGGCGAGCACTATCGCCAGCTTGGTCTGCTGGCGGCAGGCTGTCCGGATGCGACCCAGGTCTATGTGCGTGCCAGTCCGCTGCAGCGCACCCGCGCCACCGGCGCGGCACTCATTGACGGCGCCTTTCCCGGCTGCGGCGTGCCGGTGCACGCTGTGGCGGGTGACGCCGACCCGCTGTTTCAGAGTGAAAAACTGGCAATTACCCGGGGCGACCCGGCCCGGGAGCTGGCGGCTAAACAGCAGAAAGCGGGCGATCTGGCGCAGCTGCAGCAGCAGCTGCAACCCGCGATTCAGCAGCTGAAAGCCGCCGTCTGCCCGCCCGCCAGTGCCTGCACCTTCTTCGATCAGCCCTGGGCGCTCCGACAGACCCGCAGCGGCGGGAGTTACGTTTATGGGCTGAGCGCGATGGCGAGCATGGTGGAGACACTGCGGCTGGGTTACAGCGAAAATCTGCCGTTCGATCAGCTCGCCTGGGGGCATATTACTTCCGCCGCGCAGATCACCGCGCTGCTGCCCTTGCTGACCGCTAACTACGATCTCAGCAATGACCTCCTCTATCTGGCTCAGCGTCGCGGCTCAATCCTGCTTAACGCTCTGCTGGAGACGATCGCCGATGAACGTTCGTCTGCCCGCTGGTTCATTCTGGTCGGGCACGACACTAATATCGCAATGGTACGCACCCTGATGGGCTTTAGCTGGCAGCTCGCCGGTTATGCACGCGGCAACATTCCACCCGGCAGCAGTCTGGTGCTGGAGCGCTGGCGCGACACCCGCAGCGGCGAACGGTTTTTGCGCCTCTATTTTCAGGCGCAGAGTCTGGATGCGATCCGTCAGCTGCAGCCGGTTGATGAAAAACATCCGCTGTTACGTCAGGAGTGGCATCAGCCCGACTGCAGGGTCACAGAGGTGGGCCTGCTCTGCCCTTATCAATCCACGCTGAATCAGCTGCGCAAAAACCTGGATAACCGCGCTACGCTGCCGGTTTCGGTTATATTGCCCTGAGTCTGTGGCTAATCAAATTCAGGCCGAAGCTTTCCGGCGGCCTGAATAATGTTAATTACCGTTAATTAACGCCATTCCGACCTTTTCTTATTTAAAACGCGCTGGCTATCAGCCCCCTCTTTTTTGTTTTACGATAGTTACGTCAATCATCCCTTTATAATTATTTTTTCCTGTAATTCTTTGATTCTTTCGGCGACTGGTTTCGCCGTTTTTTATTTTCCATGTCCGCACACTTGCTGTTCACTGCCCGCCCGCTGCGCGCTGTTGCGTGGTCACGCCTGTCCGGCTCTCCGCATTTTTCGTCTGTGATAATAACCGCTTAATGAAATAACCCCTTCCGCCCGCCGTCGCGAAAATAAATCGCAGAACACCACGCAATATTATTTCAGCGACATGCCGCATCGGCGGCGAAACGGAATGCTGTGCCGGGGATCACACAAATAACAGAGGATAAAGCAGAGGCGGGAAATAATTGGTTCTGCTCCCCCGGGGCCGGGAGAGCAGAACGGAAGATTAACGAGGCTTACGCACCAGTCTGTAGCCTGCCAGCAGCAGCAGGATCCACACCAGCCCCACATAGAGCGAAATGCGGGTGTCGGGGAAGTAGCCAATCAGCGCAATAATAAAACAGAGGAAGGCAACGCCGACGCCTGCGGTCCAGCTGCCGCCAGGCAGAGCGAAGTGCAGTTTGCTGGCCGCCTCTTTGCCGATTTTGCGGCGAAACGCTATCTGCGACAGCAGAATCATGATCCAGACCCACACCGTTGCAAAGGTTGCCAGGGAGGCGATCACCAGGAACACTTTTTCCGGCATCAGGTAGTTAAGGTAGACCGCGATCAGCATGGCAAACATCATCACCACCACCGTCACCCATGGAATGCCGCGCGAAGAGACTTTCATAAAGATCTTCGGCGCATGGCCCTGCTGTGCCATACCGTGCAGCATACGGCCCACGCCAAACACATCGCTGTTAATGGCCGAGAGCGAGGCCGTCAGCACCACGAAGTTGAGGATAGAGGCCGCGGCCGCGATCCCCAGATGCTGGAAGGTCAGCACAAACGGGCTCCCTGCGGTGCCAACCTGATTCCACGGATAAATCGACATAATCACAAACAGCGTACCGACGTAGAACACCAGGATGCGCCAGGGTACGGAGTTAATCGCACGCGGAATCGACTTCTCCGGATCTTTCGCTTCACCGGCGGTGATCCCGATAATCTCAATGCCGCCATAGGCAAACATCACCATCTGCAGCGACAGCAGCATACCCACCACGCCGTGCGCAAAGAAGCCGCCGTTACTCCAGAGATTGTGGATGCCGGTCGGCTGACCGCCATTGCCAATCCCCCAGATGATCATGCCAAAACCGGCCAGAATCATCACGATGATGGTGGCGACCTTGAAGAAAGAGAACCAGAACTCCACTTCGCCGAACACCTTCACGCTCATCAGGTTGACCGCGCCGATGATCAGCACCACGCTCAGCACCCAAATCCAGTGCGGCACCTCCGGGAACCAGACGCCCATATAGATGCCGAAGGCGGTAACATCCGCTATCGCCACAATCAGGATTTCGAAACAGTAGGTCCAGCCGGTGATATAGCCCGCCATCGGCCCCAGGTAGTCCTGGGCGTAGCGGGAGAAAGAGCTGGCCTGAGGATTATTCACCGACATCTCACCCAGTGCGCGCATGATGATGTAAGCCACGGCCCCGCCGATGATGTAGGCGAGCAGCACGCTCGGTCCGGCCATTTTTATCGCATCAGCGGAACCGTAAAACAGCCCGGTGCCAATCGCCGATCCCAGTGCCATAAAGCGGATATGGCGCGTGCTCAGTCCGCGTTTGAGCTTATTGGTTTCTTGCATAACAACCTGTACCTGTGAAATGAAAAAACCACGGGCAAGCCCGTGGTTAAAGAAGAATCAGCGCTCTCTGTTACGAGTGAACGGCAACCTGTTCAGGTCCCTTTACCCGGTCGACAACAGCGGCAATCAGCAGCATCACCAGTGATGGCGGCAGCCAGGCAAGACCCTGGTCGGCCAGCGGCAGATGCTGACTGAAAGCGGGCAGCATATCTTTAAACCCGGTGGTTTTAATCGCATCAACAATGCCAAACAGCAGGCTGACCAGCATCGCCGGTGCGATAATCCGGCTGCTTTTGTTCCACCAGTTCAGGGTGAAACTCAGCACAACCAGCACGATACAGGGCGGATAGATCGCCGTCAGTACCGGGATAGAGATCTGAATCAGGTGGCTCAGGCCGAGGTTCGACACCACCATAGAGAACAGACCCAGAATAAACACCAGCGTTTTATACGACAATGGCAAGTATTGCGCAAAAAATTCCGCACAGGCACAGGTCAGGCCCACGGCGGTCACCATACAGGCGACGAAGATCAGCGCGGCCAGGAAGAAGCTGCCCATGTTGCCGAAGGTGTGCTGAACATAAGCGTGCAGAATCGCGGCGCCATTGGCGTTTTGATCCACCAGTGCGCCACTGCCTGCGCCCAGTTTGAACAGGCAGAGGTAGACCAGCGTCAGGCCCAGACCGGCGATCAGGCCAGCCAGCACGGTATAGCGGGTCAGCAGCGCCGCATTTTCCACGCCACGTGAACGGGCCGCGTTCACAATCACGATGCCGAAGACCAGTGCGCCCAGGGTATCCATAGTCAGATAGCCATTAACGAAACCGCTGGAGAAAGCTGCACGCTGATAATCGGCGGTCGCGGTAATGGTTCCACCTGCCGGCCAGAGCAGCGCGGCTACTCCGAGCACAGTCAGGGCGATGATTTTCAGCGGCGCCAGGAAGTGGCCCACGGTATCCAGCAGTTTGCCGGGATAGAGCGACACGCCAATGACCAGCACGAAGTAGATCAGGCTGTAGATAAACAGCGGCAGCGGGCCTTCACCGGTCAGCGGCGCAATGCCCATCTCAAACGAGACGGTGGCGGTGCGTGGGGTGGCAAACAGCGGGCCGACAGCCAGATAGCAGACGGTCGCCAGTACGATGCCCGCCACTTTGCCAATCGGGGTGCTGAGCGCATCGACGCCGCCGCCCACACGCGCCAGCGCGATGACGGTCATCACGGGCAGGCCGACGGCGGTGAGCAGGAAGCCAAGTGCGGCAGTCCAGACGTGTTCACCAGACTGAATACCCACCATAGGCGGGAAAATGATGTTACCCGCGCCAACGAACAGGGCAAATGTCATAAAGCCCAGCGCGAGAATGTCCTTCGAAGTTAAACGATGTGTCATACGGCCTGTCACTGATGTTGCGGTGGAAGTTGAGTTCGTGTTGTCCCCCTCGCTGCGTCTGAACCGCGACGACTGACAATGTCACAGCACTGTGTCCGTCACGGGCTGGCGCGCAGGTAGTTTAATCTGCTGTTATTCTGTTTACAGAGGGGTGGATCGACAACGGCGCTAAGTAAAACGTTTATAGCGGTGAAAGGCAATACGGGATCGGAAAACCAGAAGGTTATCCCGCCCTTTTTCCAAAAGGCAGAGGATAGCGTTAATTTTTGCAGCAGGCACACAAGATGATGTGCCTGAAAAGTCATCAGGGCGTGAGAAATCTCCGCATAAATGACCGTTCAGATACACAAAAGGCGCGTTTTACGCGCCTGTCTGCACAACGTTACAGGCTTACCAGACCTGTTTTGCGATATCGACCACTAAACGGATCTTCTGCCATTGCTCAGCTTCACTCAGGCTATTGCCCTCTTCCGTGGAGGCAAAACCACACTGCGGGCTCAGGCAGATCTGATCCAGACTGACATATTGCGCTGCTTCCTCCAGCCGGATTCTCACCTGCGCCGGATCCTCCAGTTCACCCACTTTGGTGGTGATCAGTCCCAGCACCACCTGCTGATGGCCGGGCCTGATAAACCGCAGTGGCTCGAAGCCGCCGGAGCGGGCGTTGTCATACTCCAGGAAGAAAGCATCCACGTTGACGCTGCCGAACAGGATCTCCGCTACCGGTCCGTAGCCGCCCTCTGAAATCCAGGTGGAGCGGAAATTGCCGCGACAGACATGCAGGCCGACGGTCAGATCGGCAGGTTTATCTTCCAGTGCGGTGTTCAGTACCTGAGCATAAGTCTGCGCCAGCTGGTCCGGATCGTCACCGCGCGCCCGGATATCGCGTTTCTGATCGTCAGAACAGAGGTAAGCCCAGACGGTGTCATCCAGCTGCAGATAGCGGCAGCCCGCATCATAAAACGCCTGGATAGCCGCTTTATAGGTCTGCGCCAGATCGCTGAAATAGTCGGCCAGATCCGGATAAACCTCCGCGTCGATAACTTTGCGGCCGCCACGGAAGTGCAGCACGCTGGGGCTGGGAATGGTCATCTTCGGCACCGCATCACCGGCAATGCTCTGCAGGAAGCGGAAATGATCGAGCATCGGGTGGTCGGCCGGGAAGCCCAGTTTGCTGACCACTTTCACGCCATGCGCTTTGGTCTGCACGCCATTGAACTGAATGCCCTGCTCCGCCTCATAACGCTCAACGCCCTGCAGGCCATAGAAGAAGTCGAAATGCCACCAGCCGCGACGAAACTCCCCATCTGTGACCACCTTCAGGCCATTTTCACGCTGTTTCGCGACCACATCACGAATTGCCGCATCTTCAACCTCATGCAGCGCAGCGGCATCGATCTCACCAGCTGCAAACTGCTCGCGCGCCTGTTTAATGGCGGCAGGTCGCAGGAAGCTGCCGACGGTGTCGGCACGGAACGGGGCAGTTTCTCTTTGCATGATCACTCCTTTCTCGCCTGCCGGTAATGACGGCAGGAAATAGTTGCATTCTGATATAAATAGCCATCTGGATGGCTAAATGTCTGAACACAGAGTGGCACGCCCACGGCGCGGCTGCAACTGAAGAAAATTCAGTGATGATGAAATTAATTCATGTTCGGAGTTATTTTAGGGAAGCCTGGGCCTGGGCGATCTGGCTTTCCGACAGCGGCAGATAACCGGCCTCGCTGACGCGCCGCTGTCCCTGCGCCGAAAGCACCTGCTGCAGAAAGGCCGCCACCAGCGGCGGCAGCGGTTTACCGGGCGCTTTATTGACGTAGAGATAGAGCGGACGCGCCCAGGGGTAGCGGCCGCTGCGGATGGCATCGGCATCCGGGACGATTGCCTGCCCCTGCTCACTGGTCACCGCCAGCATTTTTACGCCACTGAGGTGAAAGCCGAAACTGGCGTAGCCGATGCTGCGTGCATTGCCGGCGACGGCCTGCACCACCGCAGCCGAGCCGGGAAACTCCGCGACGTCGCTGCGAAAATCGCCCCGGCAGAGTGCCTGCTGCTTGAAGAATCCCCAGGTGCCCGAGGCAGAGTTGCGGCCATAGCGCTGGATGGGGCGGCTGCGCCACTGCGCCCCGGTCAGGCCGAGGTCGCCCCAGCGCAGCGGCACATTGCGCGCGCCACACAGGCGCGTCACCGAGAAGATGGCGTCAAGCTGACGCGGCGCAATCTGCTGCAGCGGATTGCGCTGATTGACGACCACCACCAGCGCATCCATCGCCACCGGTACGGCCAGCGGCGGATAGCCGTAGCGCGCCTCAAAGGCCTGACGTTCATCAGCCTGCATCGGGCGGCTCATCGGACCGAGCTGCGCCGCCCCCGCCGCCAGCGCGGTCGGCGCGGTCGAAGAGCCGGAAGCCTGTACCTGCACGTTTACGCCTGGCACCTGACGGCTGAAATCTTCGCTCCACAGCGTCATCAGATAGCCGAGCGTATCAGAGCCCACACTGCTCAGGTTACCCGCAAGCGCGCCGGGCTGGGCCACCGCCAGACCCGGCAGCAGAGTCACAATCAGTAAAAGAAGGAAGCGCATCAGGGAGATCCGGCAGCGATTAATGAACGGCATTCTCCTGCATCACGCCGCTGACAATCAACCTTGCTGGCAGCGTAAAAGTAAAACAGGTTTCGCTGTGCGGTACGCTGGTGATGTCGAGCCGCGCGTTGTGGTGGCTCAGCGCATGTTTCACAATCGCCAGCCCCAGCCCGCTGCCGCCGGTGGCCCGGGAGCGCGCTTTATCGACGCGATAGAAACGCTCGGTCAGCCGCGGAATATGCTCGGGGGCGATACCCGGCCCGTTGTCGCACACCCGCAGGGTTGCCCCCTGCTTGCTGCGCAGCCAGCTGATATCAATTCGCGTGCCCGCTGGCGTGTGATTGACGGCGTTGTAAACCAGGTTGGAGATGGCGCTGCGCAGCTGCTCATCGTTGCCAAACACCTTAAGATGAGGATCGGTATGGAAACGGATCTCGTGCCGCCCGCCGCTCAGCGTTGCCGCCTCATGCTGCAGCAGTTTCAGCATCACCGGCACATCCACCTTCTCTTTCAGATCGATGGCCGGCGCGGCCTCAATGCGCGACAGCGTCAGCAGCTGCTTAACCAGACTGTCCATCCGTCGCGTCTGCTCCGACATGGTATGCAGCGCTTTACTGCGCGAAGGCTCGCTCATCACCGCGTCATTCATCATTTCAAGATAGCCCTGCAGCACCGTGAGCGGTGTGCGCAGCTCATGGCTGACGTTGGCGAAGAAGTTGCGCCGAGCCCCTTCCAGCTGATGCATCTGCGTGACGTCGCGCGCCACCAGCAGCCACTGCCCTTCGCTGTAAGGCATCACGCGAAATTCCATGTGCAGTTTGTTGTTGAGCACCAGCGTCAGCGGTTTGTCAAAATCGCGCTGGCGGAGATAGCGGGAGAATTCCGGATAACGCAGGAGGTTGAGAATATTCTGGCCATTATCTTCCGGCCAGCGCAGGCCAAGATGCTGCTGCGCCAGTCCATTACACCAGAAAATGGTTCCCTCTTCGGTGGTCAGAATCACCGCATCCGGCAACGATTCGGCCCCGCTGCGGAAGCGCTTAATCAGATGACCCAGTTCACGCCGCCGCCGCCGGTTACGCAGCTGCATCTGATAGAGGCCATAAAACAGCGGCTCCCAGCTGGCACGCCCGGTGGGCGGCGTCATGGTACGGTCAAGCCACAGCCAGTGCGACAGCCGCATCAGATTGTGAAAATGCCACAACAGCACCGTCAGCACGCTCAGCAGCAACCACCAGGGCAGACCGCCTAACAGCAAGCCCAGCAGCAGCCCTGGCAGGCAGGCCAGCAGCAGTTCTGCGAGTAATCTCTTCCAGGAGAGGCGTTCCAGCACGGTAACAGCTCCGTTCAGTAGCGGGCAGAGAAACGATACCCTGTTCCACGAACGGTTTGTACCATGCGATCGTGGCCGGAGAGTTCCAGCGCTTTACGTAAACGGCGAATATGAACATCGACCGTGCGATCTTCCACATAGACATTGGTTCCCCAGACATGGTTGAGCAGCTGTTCACGGCTGTAAACCCGTTCCGGGTGGGTCATAAAGAAGTGCAGCAGCTTATATTCGGTGGGGCCCATTTCCAGCGGCGTGGTTTCAGACATCACGCGATGTGAGGAGGGATCCAGACTCAGCCCCTGTATTTCAATCACCTCTTCCACGGCCATGGGCGAAATACGCCGCATCACCGCTTTAATGCGCGCCATCAGCTCTTTCGGTGAGAAAGGCTTGGTGATGTAATCATCGGCGCCGACTTCCAGCCCGCGTACCCGATCTTCCTCTTCGCCGCGCGCGGTGAGCATCATTACCGGGATATCACGCGTCATCGCTTCACGTTTCAGGTGTTTGATAAACTGAATACCACTGCCGCCGGGTAACATCCAGTCCAGT
The DNA here is from genome assembly GCF_032114055.1 of Pantoea sp. GTDB lineage: Bacteria > Pseudomonadota > Gammaproteobacteria > Enterobacterales > Enterobacteriaceae > Pantoea. The sequence continues at coordinate 98,400 of NZ_DAMCTB010000005.1, read as the reverse complement.
AAAATCAGGTCGGGCCAGGGTTCAATCAGCTTGCCCACGGCGCTGTCATAATCTTCCGCCTCAATCGGCTGATAGTCGTTCTGCTCCAGAACAAAACACAACATTTCGCGGATGGGGGCTTCATCCTCCACAACCAGAATGCGCTTAGCCATTATTACTCCTGCAGATTATGACGGCTGTCACTGAGATTCGCGGCGCCATTATGCGTCAGATTTGTGACACTTTTATGAAAAACATAACCTGCCTGTAACCTCCTGAAAAATCATTTATGACAGGACCACGACATTTTTTTGCTTTGGCCGCAGAGCCCGTATAATCGCCGGGCGAATCACAACGGCAGGGAGTTATCATGCGCATTATTCATACTGCGGACTGGCATCTGGGGCAGTTCTTCTACAACAAAAGCCGGGCGGCGGAACATCAGGCGTTTCTCGACTGGCTGCTGATTCAGATTGAACAGCATCAGGTGGATGCGCTGATTATTGCGGGCGATCTGTTTGACACCGGAACCCCGCCCAGCTATGCCCGCGAGATGTTTAACCGCTTCGTGGTGGCGCTGCAGCCCACGGGCTGCCAGCTGGTCGTGCTGGCGGGCAACCACGATTCTGTCGCGACGCTGAATGAGTCGCGTGAACTGCTCGCCTGCCTGAATACCCGGGTGATCGCCACGCCGCAGGAGAACGACGACGTGCTGCTGCTCACGACCCGCCAGGGCGAACCGGGCGCGCTGCTGTGCGCCATTCCCTATCTGCGTCCGCGCGATATCCTGCGCAGCCGGGCGGGCCAGTCGGGCCGGGACAAGCAGACCTCGCTGCTGGAGGCAATCGCCGATCACTATCAGCAGCGTTTCGCGGCCGCTCAGGCGCTGGGCCATGCGCTGCCGATCATCGCGACCGGCCATCTCACCACCGTCGGCGTCAGCCAGAGTGATTCGGTGCGCGACATCTATATCGGTACGCTGGACGCCTTCCCCGCCAGCGCCTTCCCGGCGGCTGACTATATCGCGCTGGGCCATATCCATCGCGCCCAGCGCGTCGCAGGCAGCGAACATATTCGCTACAGCGGCTCGCCGATTCCGCTGAGTTTTGATGAGCTGGGCAGTGAAAAAAGCGTCTTTCTGCTGGAGCTGACGGCCAGCGGCCTGCACGCTGTCACGCCGCTGGTGGTGCCACAGACGCAGCCGATGCAGATGCTGAAAGGATCGCTGGCGCAGATTGCCGACCAGCTCAACGCCTTCAGTTCGGTTCCGCAGGCGAAGCCCACCTGGCTCGATATTGAAGTCACCACCCAGGAGTACCTCAGTGACCTGCAGCGGCAGGTCGAGAGCCTGACCGCCGCGCTGCCGGTGGAGGTTCTGCTGCTGCGCCGCAGTCGTGAACAGCGGCAGCAGAGCCTGGCGCGGCTCGACAATGAAACCCTGAATGAGCTGAAGGTAGAGGAGGTCTTCGCCCGCCGCCTGGCGCTGGATGAGGCGCTGGATGAGACGCAGATCGACGAGATGACCACCCTGTTCCGCCAGACGCTGGCCGCCATGGAAGAGACGCAATGAAAATCCTCACGCTCCGGTTTAAAAACCTCAATGCCCTGCGCGGTGAATGGTTCATCGACTTTCGTGCCGAACCCTTTGCCAGCAACGGTCTGTTCGCCATTACCGGTGCTACCGGCGCCGGTAAAACCACCCTGCTGGACGCCATCTGCCTGGCGCTCTATCACCAGACGCCACGCCTGGGGGCGATATCCCAGAGCCAGAATGCGCTGATGACCCGCGACTGCGCGGAATGCCTGGCCGAAGTGGAGTTTGAGATTAAAGGTGAAGCCTGGCGCGCTTTCTGGAGCCAGAATCGCGCACGCGGCACCGCCGACGGCAAGCTGCAGGCACCGCGCGTGGAGCTGGCGCGCTGCGCCGACAACGTGATTGTTGCCGATAAAGTCGGTGACAAGCTAAAGCTGATCGAAACCCTTTCCGGACTCGATTTCGAACGCTTTACCCGTTCGATGATGCTCTCTCAGGGACAGTTCGCCGCCTTTCTCAACGCGAAAGCCAGCGAACGCGCCGAACTGCTGGAGGAGCTGACCGGCACCGAGGTTTACGGCCTGATCTCCACCGCAATCTACGAGCGCCACAAAGAGGCGAAGACCCGGCTGGATCTGCTGCGCACTCAGGCGGGCGCGATGGCACTGCTGGATGACGAGGCGCGTACGGCGCTACAGCAGCAGCTTGCCGATCTGACCGACGCCGAACAGCGGCTCAGCACACACTATCAGCAGGCGCAGCAGCAGCAGCAGTGGCTGCAGCAGACGCAGCAGCTTCAGCAGGAACGTGAGCAGGCGCAGGCCGCGGTTCAGCAGGCGCAGGCGGCCTCAGAGGCGGCAGAGAGTGACCGTCAGCGGCTGGCCCGCAGCGAACCGGCAGAAAAACTGCGCGGCATCCTGCAGCAGCGCGACACGCTGCACAGCGACCAGCAGCAGGCGGAGAGCCGCTGTCAGCAGCTCACGGCGGCCGCAGAGCAGGCGCAGCAACGGCAGCAGCAGCATCAGCAGCACTACGCCGCCATCCAGACTGCGCGCCAGCAGGCGCTGCAGGAACAGCAGCAGCAGGAAAGTCTGCTGACCGATCAGGTGCTGCCGCTGGATCAGCAGATCGCGACACGCCAGCAGCAGCTCTCAGAACAGCAGCAGGAGAACAGCCGCCAGCAGCAGCATCTGAATCAGACGCAGCTGACTCTGGCGGCGCAGACGCGTCAGGTCGCCGACTGGCAGCAGGCGCTGGCTGAACAGCATCAGTTACGGCTGCAGCTGGCCGACCTGGCGCAGTGGGGCGCCTCCCTGCCCGTCTGGCAGGAGAACTTCGCGCTGCTGGCTCAGCGTGAGGCGACGCTGGCGAGCCTGGCACAGCAGGCTGAACAGCAGCAACAGCAGATCGCCGCGCAGCAGGCGCAGCAACAGCAGCAGGCAGAGCAGGCGCTGCCGCGTCAGCAGGCGGAGCAACAGGCTCGTGCGGCGCTGACGCAAGCAGAGCAAGTACTGACTTCGCTTCAGGAGCAGCATCCACCCGCGGCGCTGCGCGAGGCGCTGAACCAGCTGCAGCACAACCGCCCGGCGCGTCAGCAACTGCTGCTGCTCGCCACGCAGTGGCAGCCACTGCACCAGCAGCTCGGCCAGCGCCAGCAGCGCCTGAGCGCACTGGAAAAAGCGCATCAGCAGAGCGAGGCGGAGTTGCAGGCCCTGCGCGAGACGTGGAAACGCGAAAAGCAGCAGCTGGATGATGTTGAAAAAATCTGTGCGCTGGAGCAGCAGATCGCCGATCTCAGCGATTACCGCGCCCGCCTCACGGCCGATCAGCCCTGTCCGCTCTGCGGCTCCTGTACGCATCCCGCTGTCGAGGCCTACCGTTCGCTGGAAGTAAGTGCTAACCAGCAGCGTTGGGCCGCGCTGCAGCAGCAGACCGAAGCCCTGCGCGAAGCGGGCACGGCCAGAGGGGAGCAGCTAAAGCAGTCCGCGCTGCAGCAGCAGACCCTGCGCGAGGAGATCGCACAGACGCAGCAACAGCTCGATCGGCTTGAGCAGCAATGGCAGGCGCTGAGCCGTGAGCTGGCACTCACCTTCCCGGTTGCTGATGGCGAGGCGCTGGCCGCGTGGCAGCAGCAGCAAAGCGAACGGGAAAGCCAGCTTGAGCAGCAGCGCCAGGCGCAGGAGGCCGCCGAACAGGCACGTCAGGCCGCGAAAGATCACTATCTTCAGCAGGCGCAGGCCTGGCAGCAGCATCAGCAGGCTGAACAGCTCGCGCAGCAGTCGCTGGCCAGCCTGCAGCAGTCGCTGGAGGCGCTGCAACAGCGCCAGCAGCAGGAGCAGGAGGCGTGGCAGGCGCTGCAGAGCCGCCTGGCACAGCAGTTCAGCGCCCACGATCTGGCTCTGCCCGCCGCCGCCGATCGTGAAACGTGGCTGGCGACGCAGCAGCGTCGCTGGCAGCGATGGCAGGAAAGTGAGCAACTGCTCGCTAACCTCCAGCCGCAACTGCTTAAAGGGGAAACTCAGCTCGCCGCCCTGCAGCAGCAGGCGGAGCAGGAACAGCAGCAGCTCGCGGCCCGTCTGCAACAGCAGCAGCAGAGTCAGACGCAGCTCAGTGAGATGCGGCAGCAACGTCAGGCGCTGTTTGGCGATCGCGATGTCGCGCATGCGCGTCAGCAGCTGCAGGCGCAGGTTCAGCAGTGCGATGAGCAGCTGGCGCAGCAGCTGACCGCCCTGCAGCAGGCCCAGGCGGAGGTCAGTCGCCTGCAGGGTGAGTGCTCGGCACTGGAAACGCAGCGTCAGCGTCTCAGTCAACAGCGAGCGGAGGCGGACACTGCCCTGCATCAGGCCCTCGGGCACGCCGGCTTCGCGGATGAAGGGCAACTGCGCGCGGCACTGCTGGATGAGCAGACGGTCCGGCAACTGCGCCAGCAGCTGCAGCAGCTTGACCAGCACTATCAGCAGCAGCAGGCCCGTCTGGCGGATCTGGATCAGCGGCTGGCCACCCATCAGGAGGCCAGACCCGCCGCGATGCCGGAATCGGCTGCGGCGCTGGCAGAGCAGCTGGAGCAGTTACGGCTGGCCCTGCGCGACAACGCCAGTCAGCAGGGCCAGATTCAGCAGCAGCTGGAGAGCGATGCCAGCCTTCGTGCCCGACAGCAGAGCCTGATGGTGCAGATTGAACAGGAAGGCGCGGCGCTGGCGCAGTGGAGCCTGCTCAACGACCTGATTGGCTCCGCCAGCGGTGATAAGTTCCGGCGTTTCGCTCAGGGATTAACGCTGGATCACCTGGTGGCGCTGGCGAACCGCCAGCTTGACCGGCTGCATGGTCGCTATCTGCTGCAGCGCCGGGCCCAGGATCAGCTGGAGCTGGATGTGGTTGATACCTGGCAGGCGGATGCGGCGCGCGATACCCGCACCCTGTCGGGTGGCGAAAGTTTCCTGGTCAGCCTGGCGCTGGCGCTGGCGCTGTCCGATCTGGTCAGCCATAAAACACGCATTGAATCGCTGTTTCTTGATGAGGGGTTTGGCACACTGGATGCCCGCACACTGGACACCGCACTGGATGCGCTGGATGCGCTCAACGCCAGCGGCAAAACGATCGGGGTGATCAGCCACGTCGAGGCGATGAAAGAGCGTATTCCGGTGCAGATTAAAGTCCGCAAAATGAACGGACTGGGTTACAGCCAGCTGGAGCTGCCACAGGGGTAACAGGCGCGGGCGCACCCGTGGTCGCGCTGACCGCCTGGGCGTTGCCTTAATCGGGTTGTGGTGCCTGGATAGTCTGCGAAGATTTGGTGGCACAGCCGCTGACCAGCGACGCGGTTAACAGTGAGAGTGCAGCACAGGCATATTTTTTTCTGGATTTCTAATCCATGAATTAAATAAAACCTCATCCGCTGCGGGGCGGTAAATTCCGGTTTTGCCGACAGTCGGAGGAATGCCATAGCATTCATCAGGCCGGTCTGTAGACTGTCCGCAGCAGACCGCCGGATCTTTAAGGGAATTGGGCTATTTGAATGACGTTAATGAATGTAATGAGCAGAATGTTGCCTGGGGTGATGATTGCCGTGACCCTCAGCGCCTGTCAGCAAGGCGCTGTCACACAAAAGAATAGCGTGGCAAATCTCTGCGATATCGCTCAGAACCCTGACAGCAAATCCTGTCACTGGACTCATCAGATGCAGCCGATCCTGAACCGGCAGTTCAGCGATGCGGCGCGCTATGCGGGCCAGCAATGTCTGGTCCGGATGGAGTGGCAGCAGAGTGGACGTTATGCGGTGACGCAAACCGAAGGCAACGAGGCGCTTTGCCTGCGCGCCTGGCAGCTGGTGGCACAGAGCCGCGATCTGCCGCCCCCACCGCAGCCGGATCAGCCGGCGTGGTTCGGCTTTGCGCCTTAGGGTTAGCTGGCCAATCCCTCCTGCCGCCACTGACGCGGACTGATGCCAAACCAGCGGCGAAAGGCGCGGGAAAAGGCGCTGACTTCGGAATAGCCCAGCAGCAGGGCCATCTCCGAGATGGGCAACTGTTTCTGCTGCAGATAGTGCGTGGCCATTTCGCAGCGCACCTGGTCCACCAGCGCGCTGAAGCTGCTGCCCTCCTCACGCAGTCGCCGCTGGAGTGACCAGCTCGACAGGCCGAGTTTATCGGCCACCTCCTCCAGCACCGGCTCGCCCTGCATCAGCGATAAGTTAACCTGCGATCGCGCCTGCTCGATCATGCTCTGCTGCGGCGTGCCACGGTTGAGTCGCCGGATCGCATCCTGCATCACCATCAACAGAATCGGATCGCTTTCCGGCATGGCGCGCCGCAGATCGCGCTTTGGGATCACCAGTGAGTTAAACGGCTGATCGAACCAGACCGGCGCATCAAACACTTTGCCGTGATCGTGCCACTGGCCGGGGCGCGGATGCTCAAAATGTACCTCACGCGGGGCCCAATGGCGGCCCGCGACGTGGCGGATCAGGTTCATAAACATGCCCAGCGTCAGCTCTGCATCCTGACGGCGGGAGAGGATCGCGCCGTGCCGCACCTGATAGTCGAGCCGCCAGCACTCGCCCTTATCCACCAGCCGGGTCAGCGTGTCATGCTGATGCCAGGGAAACGCGGCCACCACGTTTTGCAGCGCCTGTTCCAGCGTGTCCGAACAGAGACCGATGTAGCCAATCAGGCCTAATGACTGCGGTTTAAACTGCCTGCCGTAGTGCAAACCGAAGTTATCAGATCCGGAGTGACGCGCCGCCTCTTCCAGCACCCGACAGTAGTTCACCAGCCCCAGGCTCAGCGTCGGGCTGGCCAGCCGTTCCGGATCGATGCCGCTGATGCCGAAGATGCGATCGGCATCGCCACCCTGCGTATGAATAAACTCGCTTAATCCGGTCGCCGCCGCAGCCAGCACACCGTGATTGCCTGCCCCTGTCGCGGCAGAGCAGGCAGCAAACGCATCGGGTTTTATCAGTGTCGGATTCATGGTCGCCTCTGTCAGATTCAGGTGGATCACCCTCACTGATCTTTGAGCAAGTTCCATACCAGGTCCCCTCGGCCCTGAACGCGGCCTGCGGGCGGGCCGGTGAGCGCAGAAGCCTGATAACCGGCACTGCAGCGGCGCAGTCATGCCCACCGCTGGTGCATCAGTCGCCGACCGGCAGCGTGCGGCCATCCAGATAACGGCGGCAGAGGCGCACCGAGTGGCTGGCCCACTCAGGCCCGAGGCTGCGCGCCATCTCCGTTTCCGCATGCGATCCTACCCAGGCGGTGAGCTGGATACGGCGCTGGATCAGCAGCGCCGGCAGCAGCGCCATCTCCGCATCGCTGATATGCGCCACCTGCTCATAACCGCGGATCCAGTGCCCGATCCACTCTGGCGCGCGCGGATGGTGCTCAACAAAACTGATCGCGGCCGCCAGATCGTGCAGATACCAGCCCAGCCCGCAGTCGTCAAAGTCGATCACCCGCGTCTCTCCTTTGTGCAGCAGCAAATTGGTCAGCCGAAGATCGGCGTGGATCAAACCGTAGCGATCCGATCCTTTGCCAAACTGTGCCAGCGCCGATCCCACCTGCGCGATGGCCTCTTCTACCACGCCGTGATCGGCGGGATTGAGATGGGGCGCATCCTGCCAGCGTCCCCAGTGGCTGCGGGCGCTGGTCATGGTGTCGTGATCCCAGATAATGCGGCAGAAACCCGCAGGCGGCTGCCACTGTTTACTGTGCTGATGCAGCCGTGCGGTAATCTGCCCGAGCTGCTGAAACGCGCGGGGATCGACGTCGGTGGTGGGCATCTCCCCCTCAATCCAGTGAAACAGCACGACGTACCGCTCGCCGCCCTCCGGCAGCCGTAGCGTCAGGACCTTTTCGCCCGTGTTGTCCGGCACCGCTTCCGGCACCATGATGCCGGTTTCGCGTAGCGCATCGAGCCACAGCAGTTCGCTGACGATATCCGCTTTCTGATGATAATCGCCGCGGTGCAGCCTCAGTGCATAACGCCGGCCAGCGGCCCGCAGCAGAAAAGTGGCATTCTCTGAACGACACAGCAGGCTGAGCGTGCCCTGCAGCGCAGCGGGATAGCAGGCCAGCGCCTGTTGTGCCATCAGGGTAAGTTGGGAATCTGTCAGATTGTCATATTGTTTAGCGCTCATCATTCCGGCTCCTGGTCACTTGCGTTTTCTCAGCATGCGTCGCCGGACGTATCACTGCTTGACTGCAGAAGAGACAAAGTTGACCGCAGCGTGCAGCCGGCCCGGTTGCCGCCGCTGAGTTGACCGCGCAGGACAGAAATCACTGCGCCCGTGTCAAGTCGCGGCGCGCAGGGCTTCGGCATTATCACTGCTTTAGCGTCATGGCGGTGTAGCGCCATGTAAGAGTGACAACAACGGGGATAACGGTATGACAGACAGACTCAAGCCCACGCTGGGCACGCTGCATCTGTGGGGAATTGCAGTTGGCCTGGTGATCTCAGGCGAATACTTTGGCTGGAGCTATGGCTGGGCCGTTGCAGGCACGCTGGGATTTCTGGTGACCACCCTGCTGATCGCCACACTCTATATTTGCTTTATTTTCAGCTTCACCGAACTGACTACCGCGATTCCCCATGCGGGCGGCCCTTTTGCCTACAGTCGCCGCGCCTTTGGCGAAACTGGCGGGCTGATCGCCGGTCTGGCGACGCTGATTGAGTTTGTTTTTGCGCCCCCTGCAATTGCCATGGCTATCGGCGCCTATCTCAACGTGCAGTACCCCGCGCTCAACCCAAAAACCGCAGCGGTGGGCGCCTATCTGCTGTTTATGACGCTGAATATTCTCGGCGTGAAGCTGGCCGCGATGTTTGAGCTGGTGGTGACCGTGCTGGCGGTGCTGGAGCTGCTGGTGTTCATGGGCGTCGTCTCACCCGGCTTCAGCCTGGCCAACTTCACCGCACATGGCTGGGCAGGCAGCGACAGTTTCGGTCTGCCCGCTTTCTCCGGCATCTTTGCTGCGATTCCCTTTGCCATCTGGTTTTTCCTCGCCATTGAAGGCGCGGCAATGGCGGCTGAAGAGGCGAAAGATCCGAAGCGGACCATCCCACGCGCCTGGATCAGCGGCATTCTGACGCTGGTGGTGCTGGCGATTGGCGTCATGCTGCTGGCGGGCGGCGCAGGTGACTGGCGCAGACTCTCCGATATCAACGATCCGCTGCCGCAGGCGATGAAAATGATTGTCGGCGAACATTCGGCCTGGATGCATACACTGGTCTGGATCGGCCTGTTTGGCCTGATTGCCAGCTTCCACGGCATCATCCTCGGCTACTCACGGCAGTTTTTCGCCCTGGCACGCGCGGGCTATCTGCCCCCTTCGCTGGCAAAACTGTCGCGTTTCCGCACGCCACACCGGGCTATTATTCTCGGCGGCGTGGTAGGTATTGCGGCGATCTACAGTGACGGCGTGATTAATCTGCAGGGAATGACGCTGACGGCGGCGATGATTACCCTGGCAGTATTTGGCGCCATTGTGATGTATATCATGAGTATGCTGAGCCTGTTTAAACTGCGCCGCAGTGCACCAGAGATGGTCCGCAGTTTTCGCGCCCCCGGCTATCCGGTGGTGCCGGGCATCGCCCTGCTGTTGTCGGTGCTCTGCCTGCTGGCGATGCTGTGGTTTAATCCGGTGATTGGCGCGCTATTTGTCGCCATTATGCTGGCGGGCTGGCTCTACTTTCTGGCGACCAAAACGCAGCGCGATCGGGCCCCGCAGGACAGTATGCTGGTGGGCGAATAGCCACGCCAGGGTAGCGCAACAGAGATAAACGATCCAGCGCCTGGAGCCAGGCGCTGGATCCTCTGCAGCAAGCCGGGTATCAGCTGTTCAGCGGCCAGAGCCATGCCGCACCGCGCACGCCACTGGAGTCGCCATGCTGCGCCTTACAAACCGGCGTTTCACACTCGCCGCCAAAAACCCACTTTTTCATCAACAGCGGCACAGTCTGGTAGAGACGATCCACATTGCTCATGCCACCACCCAGCACGATGATATCGGGATCGATCAGGTTCACCACATGCGCCAGCGATTTCGCCAGCCGGATCTCATAACGGCTCATCGCCAGCTCGGCGATCGGATCCTGCTGCGCCAGCAGCGCAACGATCTCCGCCCCTTTACGCTGAACCCCGCTCAGCCGCTGGTAGTCGACGCCAAAGCCGGTGCCGGACACGAAGGTTTCTATGCAGCCCTGCTGACCGCAGTAACAGGGCACCTCCTGACGATAGCGCAGTTCATCCTCATCCATCCACGGCAGCGGATTGTGGCCCCATTCACCGGCGTTGCCGTTGCCCCCGATACGTGACTCCCCGTTGATCGCGACGCCTGCGCCCGATCCGGTGCCGATGATCACGGCGAACACCACCGATCTGCCAGCCCCGGCCCCGTCGACGGCTTCCGATACCGCCAGGCAGTTGGCGTCGTTGGCGATGCGCACCTCCCGGTTCAGCATCCGGGCCAGATCCTTATCCAGCGGCTGACCGTTCAGCCAGGTCGAGTTGGCATTTTTTACCCGTTTTGTGTAGGGCGAGAGCGAGCCAGGGATCCCGATGCCGACCGTGCCGGTTTTGCCGGTTTTCTGCTCGGCCAGGATAACCAGATCGACAATCGTCTGAACGGTTGCCTGATAATCATCACGCGGGGTATTCACCCGGTGTCGGAACTGCTCTTCTCCCTTATCCGACAACGCGATGACTTCTGTCTTGGTGCCGCCGAGATCGATGCCTATACGCAAGGTGAATTCCTCGTTGATGAGTCAGGTGAGAAATACAGTAAAAGGGGTCTGCCGGAAAGGCAATGAAACCACGCCCATGTTTCGTTATCATGCGCGCTGACTCTCGCAGACTTGTGCGCCCGATCGCGCTACGGTAAGGAATCCCGATGTTGTGGTTTAAAAATATGATGGTTTATCGTCTGAATCGTGACATTCCGTTGTCCGCAGATGAGATGGAAAAACAGCTCGACGCTTTCACGTTTTCACCCTGTGGCAGTCAGGATATGAGCAAGATGGGCTGGGTCCCGCCGATGGGCAACCGCAGCGACGCCCTGACCCATGAAAACAAGGGTCAGATCGTTATCTGCGCCCGCAAAGAAGAGAAAATCCTGCCCTCGCCGGTGGTGAAACAGGCGCTGGAAGCGAAAATCGACAAGCTGGAAGCGGAGCAGAGCCGTAAGCTGAAGAAGACTGAAAAAGATTCGCTGAAAGATGAAGTGCTGCACAGCCTGCTGCCGCGCGCCTTCAGCCGCTTCAGCCAGACCTTTATGTGGATTGACACCGTTAATAACCTGATTATGGTGGACTGTGCCAGCGCGAAAAAAGCGGAAGATACGCTGGCGCTGCTGCGTAAAAGCCTGGGTTCCCTGCCGGTTGTGCCCCTGACGCTGGAAAATCCGATTGAGCTGACCCTGACCGAATGGGTACGCTCGGGCGATCTGCCCGCCGGTTTTGCGCTGATGGATGAAGCGGAGCTGAAAGCCCTGCTGGAAGATGGCGGCGTAATCCGCTGTAAGAAACAGGATCTGGTGTGCGATGAGATCGCCAACCACATTGAAGCGGGCAAAGTCGTGACCAAACTGGCCCTCGACTGGCAGGAGCGTATTCAGTTCGTGCTGGCCGACGATGGTTCGGTGAAGCGCCTGAAGTTCAGCGATACGCTGCGCGACCAGAACGACGATATCGACCGCGAAGATTTTGCGCAGCGCTTTGATGCGGACTTTATTCTGATGACCAGCGAACTGGCGGCTCTGACCAGCAATCTGGTGGAAGCACTGGGCGGCGAAGCCCAGCGTTAATCCCTGTTCAGTGCGGGCTGTGTGCCTGCACTGGCCCTGCGAGCCTGCCCGCATAGAAAATCGGGTAAGTCCGGCAAGACGATAACATCCCCTTCAGGACAGCCTGATCTGTGCAATGACGCCCCTCATCTCTGAGGTGCGACCGTGAACGGGTCTGACGTTGCGCTGTTTCAACACGCAGCGTCGTTTTCGGGCGGCGAATCGCTTCTCTCTTCTGGCCGGGTTATCTGTACGCGATGCTGATTCATGGCGGCCTGAATCAGTTTACCGCCAACTAAAAGGGCCGCTGAGCGGCCCTATTTTTAATTTTTCAGGTAACGGCAGAGATAGGCACTGGGTTCACCAACCTGCAGATGAAATTCGCTGTGGCCGGGCACGTTAAACACTGACCCCGCTTCAAACCATTTCCACTCCGTTTCGCCAGGCAGCAGCACCTTAAGCGACCCGCTGACCACGGTCATCTCTTCCGGCTGGCCGGTTCCGAAGGTGTATTCACCTTCCGCCATCACGCCCACGCTGGCACGGCCCGTGCTCGCACTATCAAAACCGATAGACTTAACTTTTCCGTCAAAATACTCACTTACGTTGAGCATAACCGTTCTCCAGAGCACATGTTGTGTGTCTGGCAGTGTAGAAGGGAACCCGCTGATCTGTCACGCGAAATCATGGCCGTTTGTGATCTGTTGCGCCGGGATGCGCGGTGAGCTAATAGCAATTCTGAGCGGAGCGTGGCGTGAAGGAACAGAATGGAATAAGCAGAGAGATGAATGAAAAGCGAGGTCAGGCAGCGGTCAGATCTGCCCCGGCGAGCGAGTCGCGGCGGGATAACAGGCCGGCGTCCCTGCCAGCATCAGCATTTACTCTTTTTCGACGTCTTCATAGCGCTCTTTGGCATCACGCGCTTCTTCTTCCGTCTCATGCTCACTGATTAACGAATTGGGTTTGGGGTGATCGGCACGCAGTTCATAAAACGTGACTTTCTTTCCTTCAGGGCCCTTCTCAACAGGCACGATTTTCGCTTCACGCGGATAGGGTGGTCTTGTCGGCATACTGTGTCCCTCTTGTCTGAATAACATTCCACAGGACAGGCTGCTGCCTGCCATAGGATCAGTATAGACAATGGTGTCTGAAGCGGGACGGAAGCGGGAATAATCTGAGGTCAGCTGGCACGTGCCATAGAGAGCGAAAGCAGAATCGCCTCCACCACGCGTTCAGGTGACTGCATGGCATCCACCTGATGATGCGCCGCGGCCTGATAGAGATGCGCGCGTTCACGCAGCACATCACTCATCTCATCTGCGATGGGCCGCCCGGTCAGGGTCGGACGCTGAGCCGCTTCAGGCTCGCTCTCCAGCCGCTCAGCCAGGATCTCCGGCGATGCGCTGAGCCAGATAACCTGCCCCTGCTCCTGCATAAAGCGGCAGTTCTCTTCAGCCAGCACCATCCCGCCACCGGTGGCGATGACGGTGCGCGGTGCGGTGACGGCCTGCAGCGACTGCGTTTCACGGGCGCGAAACCCTTCCCAGCCTTCCTCCGCCACAATCTCCGCCACGCTGCGCTGCGTGCTGAGTTGCAGATGGTGATCGGTATCCGTGAAGGCATAGCCCAGCGCCTGCGACAACGCGTGGCCGACCGTGGTTTTGCCGCAACCGCGAGCGCCAATCAAAAAGATGGGTAGTGACATCAGGGCCGTTCCTCCGCCTGACCGCGCGATGCGGCTGCATGGTGAGCTGATTAATGCGACGCATGATAACTGGAAATGAATATGGCCTCCACCCATCAGGCACGATTTACGCATTTTCGTCCCCTTAACAGCGATAATCTCTATCTTTTCAAGGCGAAACCCATGCACACTTTGTGCATCACCCCCCGAAACGGGCGGTAAAAACGGCGCAAAACCGGGGTGAAATGAAACTGGCAATATTTGCTTACCGCCCCGATTTTACTTTTCTTACTCGCGCCCACATATACTGTTAACCATCGCCACAGGAGAGTCATCATGCAACGCGAAGAACAACAACTGATCGAAGGGCTGTTCAGCCGTCTGAAACAGGCTGAAAGCCAGACCGTGGCGCGGGATGCCGCGGCGGAACAACTGATAAACCAGCATCTTCAGACCCAGCCTGGCGCGCCTTACTACATGGCGCAGGCGATCCTGATTCAGGAAGCGGCGTTGAAAAAGCTGAATGAGAAAATATCCGCGCTGGAAAGCCAGGTCACTCAGCTGCAGCAGCAGCAACAGCAACAGCCTGCGCAGAGCAGCGGCGGCTTTCTGTCGGGCCTGTTTGGCAGCGGTTCACGCCAGCAGCAGCCTGCTCAGCAACAGCAGCAGTCGCCGTGGAACAGTGCACCGCAGCAACCGGCTCAGCAGCAGTATGCGCCTGCGCAGGCCGCCGCACCGCGCGGCACCGGCTTCCTGGGCGGCGCTCTGCAGACGGCCGTGGGCGTCGCGGGCGGCGTGGTGATGGCGGATATGCTGACCAGCATGTTCCACCACTCGCAGCCAGAGGAGATCGTCAACATTATCAACGAACCGCCGCTGCCCGAAATCAACGATAACCTCAACACCTTTAACGGTGGCGATGATCAGGCCGATAGTTTCAGCGGCGGCAACGACAGCAGCTTCCTGGATCAGAACAGCGGCTGGGACACGGATTATGCCAGCAACGGCGATCTCAACGATTTTGGCGGCGGCGATTTCGACGACGACGACAGCTTCGTTTAATTGCCCCGCTTCTGCTGGGTGAGCCAGCTATCCAGCTCATTTGCAAACTGCTGGCGGTCACGCGGACTCATGGTCGCGGGGCCGCCGGTCTGCACGCCGCTTGACCGCAGGGTATCCATAAAATCGCGCATGGTCAGGCGTTCACGAATCGTCGCCGGTGAGTAACGTTCGCCGCGCGGGTTAAGCGCCGCCGCCCCCTTCCCGATGACCTCCGCCGCCAGCGGAATATCCGCAGTGATCACCAGATCGCCAGGCTGCACACGTCTGACGATCTCGTTGTCCGCGACATCAAACCCGGCAGGCACCTGCAACGTGCGCAGATAAGGCGATGGCGGTACGCGCAGGAACTGATTCGCCACAAAGGTGACCGTGGTCGCGGTGCGGTCCGCCGCACGATAGAGCACCTCTTTAATCACATTCGGACAGGCATCCGCATCGACCCAGATAGACATCTTAATTCCTTACAGTCAGAGAAGATTCAGATCTTGCCGGGTTAAGTGTAAATGGCAAATTTTATTTGCGCTGCATTTCCCGGACGTGACGCTGACTTGTTATTCAGGCTGGCTGAAGTAAGCTGCCTGATAACAAAATGACGACTGTCTTAAGGAGATAGCGATGCTGACAAAAAAAATCGGGTTTATCGGCGGCGGAAACATGGCGAAGGCCATCATCGGCGGACTGGTGAAAAGCGGAAAAGTCACCCCGTCAGATATTTTGATTTTTGATCGCAAAGCTGAAACGAATCAGGCGCTGGCGGAGCAGTATGGTATCCGTGCGGCGGAGAGCGCAGATGCGCTGGCGCGTGAAGTGGATATTCTGTTCGGCGCGGTGAAGCCGAATGTGATTCTGAAAGTCCTGAAAGAGCTGTCCGGTAGCCTGAAAAAAGAGGCGATGGTGGTGTCGATTGCGGCAGGTGTCACGCTCGACTCGCTTTCGTCGGTGCTGGGTTATGACCGTAAAATTGTCAGGGCGATGCCCAATACTCCCTCGCTGGTCAGCCAGGGCATGACGTCAGTGACGCCGAATGTGCTGGTCGAACAGGCAGAAACTGACGAGATTGTGGCGATCTTTGAGTGCTTTGGCAAAGCGGCCGTCGTGGATGAATATCTGATTCACGCCGTCGTCGGCGTCAGCGGCTCTGCACCGGCTTATGTGTTTATGTTTATTGAAGCGATGGCGGATGCGGCCGTTTCTGGCGGCATGCCACGCGCCCAGGCCTACCAGTTTGCGGCGCAGGCGGTGAAAGGCGCAGCCGAGATGGTGCTGACCACCGGCAAGCACCCTGCCGAACTCAAGGATATGGTCTGCTCGCCTGGCGGTACGACCATTGAGGCGGTCAACGTGCTGGAACAGAAAGGGATGCGTTCGGCGGTCATTGAAGCGATGCAGCACTGCATGGCGAAGTCCGAGGCGCTGAGCCGCAACTGACAGGCAGAGAAATAACGCAGGACGATCCGGCTCGCACCGTCGCCCTGCCTCTGGTTTAACTGAGGTGTGGCTGGCAGAGCGCCGCCGCTTCCTCAAGCGTCATTGGCTGCTGCATCCGTTCAATCAGTTCAGCCGTCAGCGTGTAGAGGCCGCACGAGCAGATCGCGGCCAGTTTCCCCTGCTGTCCATATAATGCCACAAACTTTTTATCCTCCAGCGAGCCGAGCAGCTGAAAATTATCCCACTCTTTGGCATGACCCAGATACTCATAACGGGTGCCATACTGGGCGGTCCAGAAAAACGGCACGCGATCGTATGCGATGCCCTGATCCAGCATATTCCAGGCGGCGGTTTGTCCCTGCTGATGTGCTACACGATAGTGCTCGATGCGCAGTGGCCCCTGCGCTGATGGATACGTGGCGATGTCTCCGGCTGCCCAGATTGCGTCAGCGACCCGCAACTGTTCATCCGTCTGCAGGCTGCCATCCTCAGCCAGCGGCAGATCGTGGATAAAGTCAGTGACCGGTTTGACGCCGGTGGCAAACAGCACCACGCTGGCCGCGATCTGCCGGCCGCCTTTGAGCCGGACGCCACTGACCTGCTGCTCACCCTCCAGGGCTTCGATCTCGCCCTGCACCCACTTCACGCCGTTTTGCTCATGCAGTTGATAAAAATAGCGGCCAATCTGATCGCCGAACTGTTTTGCAAACGGCAGTGCCTGACGGGCAACCACGGTGACATCAATATCACGATTACGCAGCGCCGACGCCAGTTCGGTGCCGATAAAACTGTTGCCAATGATCACAATCTTGTGGGTAGCATCCACCGCTTTCAGCAGCGCATCCGTCTGCGCTTTACTGCGCAGCAGATGGACGCCCGCCAGATCGCGGCCCGGAAGCTCAGGCAGCACCGGCGCGGCGCCGCTGGCGATCAGCAGCCTGTCAAAGTTCAGCGTCGCGCCATTGTCCAGGATCAGCCGTTTCTGCTGTGCATCAAGCTGACTCACCCGGGCCTGAATGCGTTCAACGTGATCCAGCACATCGGCTTTCAGCAGCTGGGGTACCTCGTCGATCGCCATTTTGCCAGAGGGCACAAATTTCGTCAGTGCAGTGCGGTCGTAGGGCGCGTCGGCTTCGCGCTCAACCAGAATGAGCCGGCCTTTAAAGCCGTCGTGACGCAGACGCCACAGTGCCGCGCTGCCCGCTGCGCCGCCGCCGAGCACCACATAGACCGGCGCGGCAGCGCCGCTGCCAATCGGCGCCGCAGGCGACATCGCTTTTGGATTAACCAGCACCCGCCCCTCTTCGATTCGCAGCGGATACTGTTTGAGATCGGCCAGCGCCAGCGGTTCACACATTTTACCATCGGCCAGATGAAAGGCAGCTTTGTGCCACGGACAGACCAGCCGGTCACCACAGATCGCTCCCTGCTCCAGCGGGGCGCCCGCGTGCGGACATTTCGCCTGGTAAGCGCGGACGCGATCACCGTCGCGGATCAGTAGCAGATCCACTTCGCCAAGCGTTTTTTTAACCGGCTGTCGCTGGGGCAGATCGTTCAGGTCGACGATAAATTGATAATTCACGGCAGGGCTCCTTTAACGGTTTGGATGGGGGCGGCGTGGCAGAACAGCGTTCTGCGTAAACCCTCACAAACAGTAAGTGTGGCAAAGGAAGCGGGAAGGCTGCTGCAGAATGTTTGTCAGAATTTTAATCTCTTGTTTAATAAAGAAATTTAAACAGGATGAGAGGCTGCGGAGAAACGGCCACCACGGTGGCCGGGGAACAATCAGCTCTTTTTCAGGCACTGGCTCATAAAGGTTTTACGTGCATCGCCCGTTAACTTTTTCTCACCGGCCTCACCGTTGCAGTTTTTCATTTTCATCTGCTGCGGTGACATCTGTGAGAGCTTGCTCTCTTTCTTCAGGCATTCGCTCATAAAGGTTTTGCGCGCATCCCCTTTGAGATCCTGTGATTTTGCCTGCTGATTACAGAGGGCCATCTTCTCCTGCTGTGGCGTTTTTTCTGCCGCACCCGCTACGCCACTCACCAGCAGACCGGCCATCATTATTGCCATTACACCGACTTTCATCCTGTTATCTCCAGCGTGGGTTGTTCCCTTTTATTCTGGCAGTGAATAAGCAGAGCGGAAAATGTTTCATGTCAAAGTGACGTGAAGATCCCATTCCCGGCGGACGCCGGACGGGTTACTGGCGCGGATGGCGCAGCAACTTATCGATATAATCGCGCAGCAGCTGCGCATTATCGTCATCATCGGCTACATGGGCCATGGCGGTATTGATGGTGGTCGTAATCTCGCGATGCTGCTGCGGATCCAGCTTGCGAAGCAGGGCGGTAACGACAATTTCCAGCGCCTCGATCTGCGCCACCTGCTCTTTGGCTGTTGCCTCTTTTTCAGCCAGCTTAACCAGTAACTCAGCAATCAGGTTTTTCATACCGTTGCCTCAGCGAGGATGGAACGCTGAAATTATCATCACGCTGGCTAAAAAAACAGAGGGTAACAGCCCCTTTTTCAGAGAGTTAGGCCGCATCTCTGCATTTTTCTCAGCCGGTTAAGGCTGTCCCTGCGGGCGAAACGTTTTGCGGACTGACCGCGCGGCTGCTCAGGGCTTCGGCAACAGAAACTCAGCTTAACGGGGATGGGTAAATCCGCGGCCTGGCCCGCCGCCCGGTCCGCCCCAGCCACCTCCGCCCCCTCCGCCCGGCGGCGGGAAGAGGCAGCCGCTTAACGTCGCGACCAATGCCATAATGGCAGCCAGCTTAACGATTCGAATCATAGTCACCTCAGAGTGATAAAATCGGGCAGAGTGTATGAAGCCGCCCGCATGGCAACAAGTGAGATTTCTCCGCATTCGGCCGCTATTCATCTCTGCTGACCAGACTTAACGGTTTACCCGCAGTAAGCAGACACAATCATCACAATCCGCCGGCTTTTACAGGAACATTATTTGTCTGAATCGGGACGGTGGACGCTTTACAGCCTGCGCAATTTTGCGCATTGTGAGCGTATTACATTTACAGGATACGCCCATGACACGCTCTCATGCAGCTCTCAGCGACATTCTCTCCCGGCGCGACTGGGAAAACCCGGTAGTCACCTCACTGCATCGGCTGGATGCTCACCCGCCGTTTGCCAGCTGGCGGGATGAAATGGCCGCCCGCGATGACCGCCCGTCTGCCTCACTGCGCAACCTCAACGGAGAGTGGGGATTCAGTTACTTTGCGCAGCCTGAGGCGGTGCCCGCCAGCTGGCTGCTGCAGGATCTGCCGGACGCCACTACCCTGCCCGTTCCGGCCAACTGGCAGATGCACGGCTTTGATGCGCCCATCTATACCAACGTACAGTATCCGATTCCGGTCACTCCGCCGTTTGTGCCAGCGGACAATCCGACCGGATGTTACTCGCTCACATTTGTGCCGGATGCGGAGTGGCTTGTTTCCGGACAGACCCGCATCATCTTTGACGGGGTCAACTCCGCCTTCCACCTCTGGTGCAACGGCCAGTGGATCGGCTACTCGCAGGATAGTCGTCTGCCTGCTGAATTTGACCTGAGCGGCGCGCTGCGGCCCGGCCAGAACCGGCTGGCGGTAATGGTGCTGCGCTGGAGTGACGGCAGTTATCTGGAAGATCAGGATATGTGGCGGATGAGCGGCATCTTCCGCGACGTCACGCTGCTGCATAAGCCGCAGGTGCATCTGGCGGATGTGCAGCTGGAAACCCGGCTCAGCCCGGAATTTTCCCATGCTGAGCTGCGCGCCCGGGTCCGGGTTGCCCTGCCCGCAACGGCCACTTCAGGCTGCCAGCTGCGCCTTACGCTGTGGCGCGGTGAAATGCAGATTGCGCAGTGTCAGCAGCCGCTGGGCAGTGCCATTATCGACGAGCGGGGTCACTACCCCGAACGCGCTCTGCTCAGCCTGCCTGTGCAGCAGCCCGCGCTGTGGAGCGCCGAAACACCTCATCTCTATCGCGTCACACTGGCCCTGCTGGATGCGCATCAGCAGGTGGTGGAGGTGGAAGCCTATGATGTGGGCTTCCGTCAGGTCAGCATCGATAACGGCCTGCTCTGTCTGAACGGCAAACCGCTGCTGATCCGCGGCACCAACCGTCATGAGCATCATCCGGAGCGGGGTCAGGTGGTGACGGAAGCGGACATGCGCCGCGACATCGCCCTGATGAAGCAGCACAATTTCAATGCGGTGCGCTGTTCGCACTACCCTAACCATCCGCTCTGGTACCGGCTCTGTGACCAGTACGGGCTCTATGTAGTGGATGAGGCCAATATCGAAACGCACGGCATGCAGCCGATGAACCGGCTCTCCGACGATCCGCGCTGGTTCGCCGCCTATAGCGAACGCGTGACGCGCATGGTGCAGCGCGATCGTAACCACTGCAGCATTATTATCTGGTCGCTGGGCAATGAGTCAGGGCATGGCGCCACCCACGACGCGCTCTACCGCTGGGTGAAAAGCAGCGATCCCACGCGTCCGGTTCAGTATGAAGGTGGCGGTGCGGACACCGCTGCAACGGACATTATCTGTCCGATGTACGCCAGGGTGGATGAGGATCAGCCGTTCCCGGCCGTACCGAAATGGTCACTGAAAAAGTGGATTGGCCTGCCGGGCGAAACCCGTCCGCTGATCCTGTGTGAATATGCGCATGCCATGGGCAACAGCTTCGGCGGTTTCGCGAAGTACTGGCAGGCTTTCCGGGCGTTTCCGCGCCTGCAGGGCGGTTTCGTCTGGGACTGGGTCGACCAGAGCCTGACCCGCTATGACGATCAGGGCAACCCGTGGCAGGCCTACGGCGGCGACTTTGGTGATAAACCGAATGACCGTCAATTCTGCATGAACGGGCTGGTGTTTGCCGACCGTACACCGCACCCGGCGCTGTATGAAGCGCAGCGCGCGCAGCAGTTCTATCTGTTTACCGCCGATCCGGATGATCCACTGAGCTTTAGGGTCAGCAGTGAATACCTGTTCCGCCACAGCAGCAACGAGGTCCTGCGCTGGCGTATCGAACAGGCAGGGAACGTGGTCGCGCAGGGAGAGGTGCCGCTGGATATCGCCGCGCAGGGCCAGCAGCGTATCACGCTGCCAGCACCGCCCGCGCTGCAGGGCGAATGCTGGCTTAATGTCGCGGTTTATCAGATTCAGCCGACGGCGTGGAGTCCTGCTGACTGGCGTGTCGCCTGGGATCAGTGGGCGCTGCCCTCTGCGATGGCGCTGCCGCAGCTGCCGGAAGCAGGTGACGCGCCGGTTCTGCACGAGACAGCCGATGAGATCGTTGTCACTCACCAGCAGCAGCGCTGGCACTTTTCCCGCCAGAGCGGTGAACTGATGCAGTGGACGGCGGATGATCAGCCAACGCTCCTTTCCCCTCTCCAGGACTGCTTTATTCGTGCGCCGCTGGACAACGATATCGGCACCAGTGAAGCGGAGCGGGTCGATCCACATGCCTGGGTCGAGCGCTGGAAAGCAGCAGGTTATGATCAGATGCAGAGCCGCCTGATTGCCCTGACCGCCCATGCGCTGCCGCAGTCAGTGTTGATTGAAACGCAGCATGGCTGGTACGCCCGCGACCGGCTCGCCTTTATCAGCCGTAAACGTTACCTGATCAACGATCAGGGTGAATTACAGCTGCAGCTTGCAGTTGAGCAGTCACGGGGATTACCGCCGCCCGCGCGCATCGGCGTGCGCTGTCAGCTGGCGCAGATCCCGGAGCAGGTAAGCTGGCTGGGTCTGGGGCCGCATGAAAACTATCCCGATCGCCAGCTGGCCGCGCAGTTTTCCCGCTGGCAGCAGCCCCTGGAGCAGCTTTTCACGCCCTACGTGTTCCCGGGCGAAAACGGTCTGCGCGGCGGCACCCGTGAGCTGGACAGCGGTAGCTGGCAGGTCAGCGGCGACTTTGCGTTCTCACTGAGCCGCTTCAGCCTGGAGCAGCTGCGGGAGACCTCCCATCGCCACCTATTGCGTCCGGAGGCGGGCTGCTGGCTGCATCTGGATGCCTGTCACATGGGAGTCGGTGGCGATGACTCCTGGAGTCCGAGCGTCAGCCCGGAGTTTTTGCTGACGCAGCAGCGCTGGCAGGCTGAGCTGACAATTCGCCTGCCGATCGCGGGACGCCAGTAGACACGCTTCAGAAACAGCACATTGACCAGCACCATCAGGGCGGTGAAGAGGAAGAGCCAGCGGCAATCTCCCACCGCCGACATTCGCCGCGCCGGGAGAACGTTCGTGGACAGACAGCGTCAGGATGGGGCTCACCGGGCCGTTACACCTCTGGATCACCCGGGTGGTAAAACAGAGGCATTCAGGTTAGCCCGCGAGCAGAAAACCTCGCGTCCGCTGAGCGTCACCTTTTGCTTTTTACTCACCGGCGTGTAGCCCGTCTCTTTAAGCAGGAACCGCGTCAACAGGAAACTGACCGTCAGCAGAACGGCGGTAACAATAAACACCGTCTGCATTCCGGACCAGCCAGCAGCCCGCCGGGCATCGGGCCCGGGTTCACGCCGCCTGTCTGCCCGGTTGAGACACAGTTCAGCGCAATCCGCCGTCCCGCTTTCCCGCCCGGCGACTGACAGACGCTGCTTCAAGGCCCCGTTTCTCAACCCGACCTCATCAATATGGAAAAATATGTCATTTTGTTACTGACAACTCTCTGCGCCGCTTCTATGTTTAAAAAACCGCCAGCCACGGCGGTGTGGCGATCTCCTTGATCGGCGCGACGCCCTCCGCAAAAAACGGTACCGTCCGACGACGCTGAGGCGAACCCGCCTTATTTACAGATATCCGGATATTCGCATCAGGGCGAAAGGGCACCGTTTTAGCGGAGGTGGGAAATGCGTACAGCACCAGACAGCGCCAGCCGTGCTATCAGAGACTATTTCAGCAGCCCGAACTGGCGGACACCGCCTGAAGCTGACCTGCTGGCCGTCATTCTGCGTGAACTGATGGAAGCGGGAGAACCCGCAACCAACAATGCCATTATCGCGCGTGTCATTGATAAGCTAAAAGTAGAGGGTGACGAGATGCAGCTGCAACGTTACGGCACCCTGCTGACTCAGCTGATCGGGACGCAGCCAGAGGGATAATGCTTTCTGCTACTTTACCCAGCGCAATTTATCCGCTTCGCTAACACTGGCCCGCCCGCTGCTGCGCTGAAACAGGCACAGCTCCCGCCCACGCTTATTCTGCATGTGACGCTGCGGGTAGCGCCCCTCCAGCAGCAGAACACTGAAGCCCGTCGTGTCGTCATACTCGATAGCCTCGCCCGCCACCCGCACTTTGCTCAGATGGCTGGCATTGATGCACGCCTGCACCCTGGTTTCATGACTCTTTTTCCAGGCCTCTGCACTGGATGCCTGCACCAGTGTGCTGCTGAGTAACAGTGCGGGCAACAGTGCCACAATGCGTTTCATTTTCTCTGCTCCTGTTCCGGCCCGAAGGCACTAAAAAAATTCCCGCCGGAGCGGGAATAAACAAGACGAGCACGATTTATATTGTGACGAGGACGTCTCTTAAACGCCCTGCTATCCTCGCCTGCTGTGATGACAATTCGATGACAGCGCTGCCGTCAGCCACAATAAACTGAGCTGATAGTGCCATTTTTGTCGGCCAGGAAATTAAGCCGGCTGAGGTTAAAGTCCATAGTGACAGCGGCGTTGTACGGAATAGGACGCACCTGCTGCTCAAAGTGCTGGCCCTGCAGTGCCGTTAAGGGTTTGCCCACATAGTTCTGAAACTGAGACGCACCACAGCGGTCCGTTTCAGGATCCTGTGCCACGCGCGCGGTGTCAGGCTGAGAAGCGGACTGACAGGCGGTAAGTGCAAACAGGCCAGCTACCAGCAGCCCTTTTCCATAAAATTTCACGTTCATTCTCCTGTTGGACGGGTAAAACTTCCCTTAAGCGTAGCAAAACGGGCCCGCCGGCCAGAAGCCCGGAAAGGTAAAGTTATGACCTCCCGTATCAAACCTTATGACCTCCACCACAATTTTTTAAGATTAATCGCACGTTGCGCCAAAAAAAAAGCGCATGGCGGAGCCAGACTATTTAAGAATAGTCTTAGCCATAAGGAGGACATGATGGAACTGGTTATTTTTATTGTCTGCGCAATGCTGATGACTGCCGTCGCGGTCAAGGTCCGTTAAACGGTTTCAGCCTGATTCTGTGCCGTTCTTTCCAGAAGCGTACTGAATGCCGCCAGCGGCATTGGCCGACCGAGGAAGTAGCCTTGCCCCTCTTCACACGAAAGCTGTTTTAGCTGATTCAGCTGCGCTTCTGTCTCAATGCCCTCTGCGGTGATCGTCAGGGCAAACGCGCGTGCCAGCGCAATAATCCCTGCCACCACCGACTGCGCCTGTTGCGACTCCGGGAAATCTTTCATCCAGGAGCGGTCAATTTTAAGACCATTAAACGGAAACGTCTTCAGATAGCCCAGCGCCGCATAGCCCGTTCCAAAATCATCGACCGTCAGTCTCACCCCCAGTGAGCGTAATCCCTGCATCACTTCCAGCGCATGCTGCGGATGCTCAAAGGTGACGTTCTCCGTGATCTCCAGCTCCAGTCGGGTCGCCGGCAGACCACTTTTTGCCAGCGCATTTGCGACCCGCTGAACCAGATCGCTGGTGCGGAACTCCATCGGTGAAATATTGACGGAAACGTAGCGATCGCTGCCCCATCCCAGCGCGTCTTCACAGGCGCGCATCAGCACCCAGTCGCTGATGCTGGCAATCAGCCCACTCTCTTCCGCCAGCGGAATAAAGTGATCAGGCGTGATCCACTCATCAGGCGCAATCTGCCAGCGAATCAACGCTTCGGCACCGGCCAGTTGTCCAGAGATCAACTGGTAACGGGGCTGATAGTGCAGGCGAAATTCATTGTTTTTCATGGCTTTTTCAATTCTTCGCGCCATCTCGCGTTTATCTTCCCGCTGGCTGGCCATCTCATTGTCATACCAGACCCACTGATTACGCCCCGCTTCACGCGCCTCGTTCAGTGCGATATCAGCCATGCGCAGCAGTACTTCGGCATGGGTGGCATCCTGCGGAACGCGGGCGATCCCCATACTGATAGTGAGATAGTGAACATGCTGACCCGAGCTGATCGGCTGCTGAATCTCATGCACCAGATTTGCGCACCGCTGGTCAACCCGCTCACGAGTTGTTTCACGCAGCACCAGCACAAACTCATCGCCACTCAACCGCGCGACCAGCTCCTGCGGACCGATACAGCGCCTGAGACGCTGCGCCACCTGACTCAGAACTTCGTCCCCCGTAGCATGGCCCCAGGTTTCGTTGATCGGCCTGAACTGATCGAGATCGAGCGTGATCAGCGTCAGCGGTATGATGCCCTCGGGCTGCTCCAGGTGCAGCGCCAGAAACTCCTGCAGCTGGATGCGGTTCGACAGGCCGGTTAAGGCATCGTGACGCGACAGAAACTGAATGCGCGCCTCCGCTTCCATACCCTGAGTGATGTCCGATACCGTGCCGCGAAAGCCGATGCGTTGCCTGTCATGCCAGATCGTTTTCGCGACCATCTGGCCAATACGTCGTTGACCCTGCGCAGACATAAACTGGCAGCGCAGCGGCATCGTCTGCCCATCCTGCTCCTGACGTCGCAGCCAGGCGACCAGCGAATGGCTCGGATGCGTCAGCAGCTGATCGATGTGACGCCCCAGCCAGTGTGCGATGTCGTGCCCGGTTACGGTGTGGAAGCGTGCCGAGAGATAGATCAGGCGGCCCTCTTCATCCGTTTCCCAGATCCAGTCTGATGCCGCTTCCGCGAGGTCGCGAAAGCGCGCTTCACTGTTGGCCAGCTCCTGCTGACTGATCGCCAGCAGCGCAAAGCGCCGGTCAGAGAGGATGGCATTGGAGAGCGCGTGACGGCTGACGCGCCGGGTAATGATGCCGATAATGAGCGCCATCAGTGCCAGCAGCGGCAGCAGAAACCAGATCAGGCCAAAGCCCGGCATTTTTGGCGTCCAGCGCAGCACAATCGACTCACCGTCTGGCCGCGTCAGCACCATACGGGGTTCACGCAGCGCATCCTCTTCACTGACCGGCAAACGCAGGTTGCGCACATCCAGCGTCGCCCCCAGCGCCTGAAGTTTTTCCGGCGTGAACAGATTCACAAATACCATCACGGATGGCGGTCCCGCTACTGACGGCACATTGGCCAGCTTGCCACTGCCGATAGGAGCGGCGACCACGATGGCGGGCGTGTGATTGACCAGCACATCCCGTGTAATTGCCTTGTTGCTGAGCGGACGGCTGGCGGCAATCAGCGACTGCGCCTCTTTACCCAGCCAGGCCTCCAGCGGCGTCTCTGAGAGTCTGCCATCGATCACCGTATAAGTGGTGCGGCCCTGACCGTCGACCACAAACACGCCTTCGTAGTGATACTCCTGGTAAAGGCCGGGGCCAAAGTTCTCTTCATCATACGCCCAGACTTTATTGACCCTGACATGAAGATTGCGCCAGGCTTCGCCCCAGAACGCATAGTCCCGGATGTCGGTGATCATCGCCTCCTGCCGGTTTTTCCACGCCTGCTGCGTCAGCAACCGATCGTGATCCACCGAGATACTGTTCTGCCGCTGCGCAATCATCAACACCATCAGCATTGAGAGCACCAGCACGCCAAACAGCAGCAGCGAAAGCGTGCGCAGGCTGCGCCGCGTAAAGCGGACAGTACGATCTTCGGCGGCATGGCTGAATGGCGCTGACGGCGGCGCCGGAGGAGTAAAAGTCATCAAAAGTGCTCACTACACAAACAGGGTTCAAAACAGGCGGCTGGCAGGACAACAGGGCTGCTGCTGCAATAAGTTCTCTCAGTTATCGGCTGGTCAGGTCGGGTGTTTAGTCCACGGTCAAAATTTAGCGCTTTAAGATTGTTACGGGCTGACTCGACAGCGATCGGGGGCGTTGCTACTATGCGCTAACCTTCGCTGGCTGAGTCGCCTATGAACACCAATTCCGACAGAGTGACCCTGACGCTGTTTTACGTCGGCAGCTTTGTGGTCTATTACCTGGTTACCATGCTGATCACGCTGTTTCCTAATTACAGCGTGCTGCGTAATGACGGCCTGCTGGTGCCGGTGCTCTGCCTGTTTGAATTTGCTGTTATCTATCCCCTCTACCGCTTCTACTGCCAGCGCCGTACCGATTTGCCACTGGGTGAACTCTGCACACTGCAAACGTTGCTGTTTACGGGCGCGCTGTTGGTTCTGATGGCGGCCCAGATGCAGTTCATGCAGCCGGAAGGATGGCTGGTGATGCAGGCGCAACAGGGGCGTAATTCACTGCTTATTCTGCTGCTGACTGCCGTGCTACTGGCGCCAGTGTTTGAAGAGGTCCTGTTCCGCGGCTTCCTGTTGCAGGGCTTTCTGCTGTGGGCTCCCCGCAGCCGCTTCGCCTGTATGCTCCTGACCTCGCTGCTGTTTGCCGTTATGCATACCCAGTATGTGCACTGGCAGACGCTGCTTGCCCTGACACTTTTTTCGCTGCTGCTCTGCTACGCCCGGTTGCGAAGTAACAGCCTGGCACTGCCTATCTTCCTGCATACGCTGAACAACCTGATCGCGCTGCTGCCTGCCTGGTATTTTGCCGGTTAACCTCTGACGTCTTCGCTTCTGACGCACCTGAATCCAGCCGCTGTTACCCTGCCAGGCGGGCGACCGCCCACGCTGTTCATGCTGTCCCGTCACGTTTGTCTATACTGGATGATAAAAAAGGATAAAAAGCGCCACAGTCCGGACCACCAGACCGTGTAAAGGAGAGGAACTATGTTAATAGGATTTGTGTTGTTAGTGAGCGCATGCGGTTACGATGCCTGTGATGCGCTGCCCGTCTCGGAGCGCATTTATCCGACCAGGATTGACTGCGAAACGATGGCGAACCGTATTCATAAAGTCAGACCAAATGTGGTCCTGCTCTGTGGTGAGGTTCATCGCTGATTCAGGACCAGCGTCAATAAAGCGGACGGCAACATTGCAAGCTGACGCTTTAGCGTACAAAATATAAGCTGTTGCGAACCACTACCGTTGTGAATCCCATGAAAACATCACGCCCCCGTCGTCCTGGTGGACGCTGGGTTTATTATCTTTTATATGATGGCATTCTGTGGCCCTGCCCCGTCCGATGGGAGTGGGAGAGCAGCTATGGCGGCTGGTTACCCTTTTACTACACGCCAACCTTTGAGTTTGTGGTGGGCGACCCGCGCAAGGCGCACCGGATTGCACGCAGCGATGTGCGCACCCGACGACGTGAAGATGCCTGGGTATGAACCTGCTATCCCCACGGCAGCCATGAAGCCGTAAGCAGAAAGTGAACGGCTTCCAGCACGATAATCCGCATCAGTAGCCGTCCCAGCGTTTGCCGGCCCATGCCCTTCATGGTTTCAGCTCCAAATGATGGCCGCCCGGCACAGTCGTCGCGATGCCCAACAGGCACCCCTTTTCCCCTGGTTATCCGCCATGCGGTTTTCCCTCTGCCAGAACGCAAAGATGCGCCCGAAGGCGCATCTGTTCCGGTTCCCGACAGAACCAGTGATTCAGTCAATGCCGCCCGGGCCGCCCTGAGGCGACCCGCAGCCCCCGTCAGTTATTCAGGGTGTAATCCAGCGTAATTTCCGCGTTCAGCAACTGAGACACCGGGCAGCCCGCTTTGGCCTTATTGATAATCTCGTCGAAGGTGGACTCATCGATACCTGGCAGAGAGACGGTACTGGTCAGTGCCACTTTGGTGATGGCAAAGCCGTCGCCTTTCTTGTCCAGTGACACGTCAGCCGTGGTGTCGATGCTCTGCGGCGTATGGCCTTCATTACCCAGCATCAGCGACAGGGCCATTGAGAAGCAGGCCGCATGGGCTGCACCAATCAGCTCTTCCGGGTTGGTGCCTTTGCCACCCTCGAAACGGGTGTTGAAACCATAGGGTTGCTGACTCAGTACACCGCTCTCGGTGCTGACCGTGCCTTTACCTTTGATGTCACCTTCCCAGTGCGCCGAGCCTTTCTTATGAATGGTCATGTCATTCCTCCTGTTGGTTAAGAAACTAAGTATAGACAATACATTCACTTTCGCAGACTCAGCTCACGGCGCGCGGACGTGAGGACGCAAGCTGCGGGCTGAGTAACGCCTCCGCCTGCACCAGCGATTCGCGGGTGATCTCGCCGATTGATTTTGCGCCAGTGAGCGTCATGGCGACGCGCATCTCTTTCTCAATCAGGTTCAGCAGATTTTCCACCCCGCGCTGGCCGTGGGTCGCCAGCGCATAGATAAAGGCCCGCCCCAGCAGCACGCTGTCCGCACCCAGCGCGATCATCCGCACCACATCAAGCCCGCTGCGGATGCCGCTGTCAGCCAGAATCGTGATGTCACCTTTGACGGCGTCGGCAATCGCCGGCAGCGCACGCGCCGAGGAGAGCACCCCATCCAGCTGGCGTCCGCCATGATTCGAAACCACAATGCCATCGGCGCCAAAACGCACCGCGTCCCGCGCATCTTCCGGGTCGAGAATGCCCTTGATCACCATCGGCCCTTCCCAGAACTCACGTATCCACTCGAGATCGCGCCACGAGATAGAGGGATCAAAGTTGTTTGCCAGCCAGCCGATATAATCTTCCAGCCCGGTTGGCTTGCCCAGATAAGTGGAGATATTCCCCAGATCGTGAGGACGTCCCTGCAGCCCGACATCCAGCGCCCACTGCGGATGCGTTACCGCCTGCCAGTAGCGCCGCAGCGCCGCATGCTGGCCGCTCATCCCGGAGTGCGCATCGCGGTAACGTGCGCCCGGCGTCGGCATATCGACGGTAAACACCAGCGTCGTACAGCCGGCGGCTTTGGCGCGCTCCAGCGCATTACGCATGAAACCGCGGTCACGCAGTACATAGAGCTGAAACCACATTGGCCGCGAGATCTGCGGAGCCACCTCTTCGATCGGGCAGACCGACACCGTTGACAGGGTAAAGGGAATGCCTTTGCGATCGGCCGCACGCGCCGCCTGGACTTCACCCCGGCGGGCATACATGCCGCACAGACCGACCGGCGCCAGCGCGACCGGCATCGACAGCGTTTCGTTGAAGAGTCTGGTTTCCAGACTCAGCGCCGACATGTTCTTCAGAATACGCTGGCGCAGTGCCACATCAGAAAGGTCCTCTACGTTGCGACGCAGCGTGTGCTCAGCATAGGCGCCACCATCCAGATAGTGAAACAGGAACGGTGGCAGAATGCGTTGCGCGGCAGCGCGATAGTCACTGGCAGCGGAAATAATCATCAGTCAGATTCCTCTGGGGTACGTGTATCGTTATCGGGCAGGCGGGTGATGCGCGCCTGCCGCGCTTCATCTTCATGCAGATTTTTCAGTGTGGCGTGGACAAATCCCAGATGCTGCATCGCCGCCTGGCGGGCCGCTTCCGCATCGCCCGCGAGGATTGCTTCGAGCAGTGCCTGGTGCTGTTCCGTCAGGCGGGCAAAAATCGCAGGCTGGGTATACATGCGCTGACGGCTCTGCATCACCGACGACTGCAGCAGTTCAAAAAAACCCCGCATGGTCTGCAGCAGCACCACGTTGTGCGACGCCTCGGCAATCGCCAGATGGAAGCGGACGTCCGCCTGCGCCGCGAGATCGGGATCGTCACTCTCTTTCAGCTTCAGGGTGGCATCAAACGCGTATTGCAGCTTCTCTTTATCAGCATCGGTGGCGCGCAGTGCCGCATGCCAGGCGGTACTGGCCTCGATGGCATGGCGCGCCTCCAGAATGTCATAGCGGTAGTCGGGATCGTCATGCAGCAGCTGACGAATCGGTTCAACGATGCGCTGTTCCGACCAGGGCGCCAGCTGCTGACGAATCCAGGTGCCGCCGCCGCGGCGGCTGACCAGCATCCCGCTGCTGATCAGCTGCTGTATCGCTTCCCGGAGCGAGGAGCGCGCCACGCCCAGCTCGGCAGAGAGCTGTCGCTCGGCGGGCAGGCGCATGCCCGGCTCAAGCTGATGTTCGGTAATATAAGCGCGCAGGCGCTTTACCAGGGTCTCAACACCGGTCATGGGATCATCCAGGGGAAGAGATATGCCTGCAGCGTGGTAATCACCCCGACCATGCAGGTGAAAATCAGACTGTGTTTCACGGTGAAGCGGAACAGATCCGACTCTTTACCCACCAGCCCGACCGCCGCACAGGCGATGGCGATGGATTGTGGCGAGATCATCTTGCCGGTCACGCCACCGGTGGTGTTGGCGGCCACCAGCAACACATCGTGAACCCCTATCTGCTGGGCGGTGGTGGCCTGCAGCGCGGCGAACAGCGCATTCGATGACGTGTCAGATCCGGTCAGGAAGACCCCCAGCCAGCCCAGGAACGGTGAAAAGAAGGTAAAAGCGTGCCCGGTATGCGCCAGCGCCAGTGCCAGCGTAGCTGACAGGCCGGAGTAGTTAGAGATAAACGCAAAAGCCAGCACCATGCCAATTGAGTAAACGGGCAGCGCCAGCTCTTTCAGCGTCTCCCCGAAGGTCTGCAGGGCCGCCCTGGGCTTCATGCGCAGGAAGATTATCGCGATGATCGCCGCAATCAGGATGGCGGTGCCGGTGGCAGAAACCAAATCCAGTTTAAAGATCGCCGGATAGGGGGTGGCGCTGCCGACGACCGGCGGCATTCGCGCCACCAGCTCATTCAGCATGGGCACCGGCACGGCCAGCACCCAGTCATAGAGCGCACCGCCTTTGGCGAACAGCGCCTTAAAGGGCGGAATGCTCCAGAGCGTTACGGTGGCGGTCAGAAACAGGAACGGCATCCAGGCGCGAATCACCTCTCCTGGCCGGTACGTTTTCACGGACTGCAGTGACGCGTCCGGCTTCGCCTCTGCGTCTGAGAAGCGGAAAATGCGCACCGGCTTCCAGACCCGCAGGAACAGCGTCAGCGAAATCAGTGAGGCAAGCGACGAGATAATGTCGGGCAGTTCCGGGCCGAGGAAGTTAGAGCTGAGGAACTGGGCAATAGCGAAGGAGCCTCCGGCGACCATGACCGCAGGCCAGGTCTCTTTAACGCCGCGCCAGCCATCCATAATCGCCATAATCCAGAACAGCACAATCAGGGTCAGCAGCGGCAACTGCCGTCCGGCCATCTGGCCGATGGCAAAACTGTCCAGTCCGGTAACCTGTCCTGCCACAATAATCGGGATACCCATCGCGCCAAAGGCGACCGGCGCGGTGTTCACAATCAGGCAGAGACCGGCGGCGTAAAGCGGGTTAAAACCGAGCCCGACCAGCAGCGCGGCGGTAATCGCCACCGGCGCACCAAAGCCTGCGGCCCCTTCCAGAAAGGCACCAAATGAGAAGCCGACAATCAGCATCTGCAGACGCTGATCGGGGGTAATTGACAGGATGGAGGCGCGGATAATATCGAACTGGCCGGTTTTAACTGAGATCTTATAGACGAAGACCGCCGCGACAATGATCCAGGCAATCGGCCACAGCCCATACAGAAAGCCATACACTACGGCGGCCAGCGCCTGTGCCGCAGGCATCTGATAGAGGAAGAGCGCCACCAGCAGCGCCAGCACCACAGTGGCGGTGGCGGCCAGATAGCCTTTCATTTTAAGCTTAATCAGCGCAAAGAAGAAAAAGAGGATCGGGATCAGCGCGATCAGGCTTGAGAGCCAGATATTACCCAGCGGATCGTAGTTTTGTTGCCAGATCTGCATGCCATTATCTCCAGAGGAAGAGAGGTGACGTGGAACGCAGCAGCAGACGCTGCATGCCCTGCTCCCGACGGATTGGTCAGACCAAAGCGACATCGCCGGGACCTATGGCATCAGATAGTTAATGTATTGTTAACTCTTAGCAACAGAAGTTGCGCCTATTTTCCGGTTGTGTGAACCAGGAAAAAATATCATCGGGATTGGTCCGACCAAAATCAGCGATTCACCTCCGGAAAGGCGGGCTGATAGCTGCGCGGATGGAATCGCAGATTCAGCGCAATCAGCAACAGCGTCACCGCCGCCTGCAGCAGCCAGATGCTGGAGAAGGTGCCGGTGAGCGCATGAAGCTGCCCGGCGATAAAGGGCATGCTGCCCGCAATAATAAACCCGACACCCTGCATGAATGCCACCAGCCGCGCGCCGGCCTGCGGCTGTTCCAGATGGTCCAGCGCCAGCACCAGCGCCAGCGGAAACGCGCCGCCCAATCCGAAGCCAGCCACACCCGCCCAAAGCCAGGGCGCGAGCTGCGGTGCAAATAGGAAGCCCAGCATCCCGCCGAACTGCATCGCCAGCGTCAGCAGCAGCAGCGGACGGCGATCGTGCCCTCTTGCCAGCAGCGGCAGCAGCAACGCGCCGCTGACCTGACAGCCGATCATCATGCCGAGCAGGGTTCCGCCCGCCTGGGCGCTCCAGCCGAGCTGATGGTAAAAATCGGGTAGCCAGGCCACGCAGATGGCATAGCCGCCATTGACCAGACCAAAGCTCAACGCCAGCGTCCAGGCCCGGGTTTTACGCCACAGCGCTGGCAGCGCTATTTTCTCTGCCCGGGCCACCGGTGCAGAGGGGACAAACAGCCAGAGCAGGATCGCCAGCATCACCGGCACCGCCCAGCTGCTCAGCGCGCCCTGCCAGCCAAGCTGGCTATTCAGCCACGGCGAGAGGG
Source organism: Pantoea sp. (assembly GCF_032114055.1). Lineage (GTDB taxonomy): Bacteria > Pseudomonadota > Gammaproteobacteria > Enterobacterales > Enterobacteriaceae > Pantoea. The sequence continues at coordinate 64,791 of NZ_DAMCTB010000005.1, read as the reverse complement.
CGGCACCTATACCGCCGCCGCCCATCAGCGCGGCCGCCCAGAGTCCGGTGACTCCGGCGCTGCGACGGCCAAAACGCTGGCGAATCAATCCCGGCATCGCCATCTGCACGATGCCAATGCCCGCCCCGCCCGGCACGGTACTCAGCACCAGCCCATATCCATCGCTGAGAAATCCGCGACTCACCAGCGCCAGCAACAGCAGCCCTAACCCGGCGGTCAGCAGTTTACGCACGCTGAAGCGCTGCATCAGCGGCGCACTGACCAGCGCCATCACGCCCATCATCATCATCGGCAGCGCGGGCAGCAGCGAGGCCGCCATGGGGGACAGGCCGATGCTCTGCCGCAGCTGTTCCAGCAGCGGACTGACCGAGGTCATCAGCGGTCGCATATTCAGGCCAGCCAGAACCAGCGCCGCCAGTAGCAAATTATTCTCTCTGTTCATCTGAAATCCACACCGTTTAACGTTGCCAGACTGACAGCAGTCGCTACTATCTGGAAATGAAATATTACTCTGCCAGGTAGTGGGAAAATGAATCGTCAGCCTATGTTTACGCCACAGCAGCTGCTCAGCTTTGTGGCGGTGTGTGAAACGGCCAGTTTTACCCGTGCGGCCGACCGGGTCCATCTCTCGCAATCCACCGTCAGCCAGCAGGTGCGACGACTGGAGGAGATGGTCGGTAAAGCCCTGCTGGTGCGCTCCTCGCATCAGGTGCAACTGACCGAAGAGGGCGAGAAGCTGCTGGGCTACGCCCGCCGGATTATTGCCCTGAACGGAGAGGCGCATGACGTGCTGAGTGACCAGTGGCGCGACGGTGTCCTGCGCCTGGGCGTGCCGGAAGATTTCGCCGCGCCGACCGCTGACCTGCTGGCGAACTTCAGTCGCGCCCATCCGCAACTGCGGCTGGATGTCATGAGCGGAATGAATGTGGAACTGCGCCGCGCCTGGCAGCGGGAAGAGCTGGACATCATGCTGATCAAGCAGCCCTATGGTGAGCGGCCGCTGGCGTCGCGTCCCGAGCCGCTGCTGTGGCTCGACAGCGCAGCCTGGCCCTGCTTTGAGCAGACCCCGGTGCCGCTGGTGCTGTTTCCTCAACAGGGGCTGTACCGCGATGAGGTCTGTCAGACACTTGATACCCTGGGACGCAGCTGGCGCATTGGCTACAGCAGTGCCAGTCTGGCTGCGCTGGCCGCGGCCAGTGCGCAGGGGCTGGGCCTGACCTTACTCCCCGCCAGCTGTCGTCTGCCACAGCATCGGGTGTTGGGGAGTGAACAGGGACTGCCGGTGATCGATACCTTCGAACTGGCCCTCTTCTGCCGTCAACCCCGGGATCCGCTGCAGCGCGAACTGGCAGCGTCGCTGGTGGCGTTCGGGCAGCTGCGCTGGCAGTGAAAGATTGAATAGCCGTCAGTGAAAAATAGCGCAGCAGAGTTAATCCGCTTTTGTCAGATTAAAACCTTATTCACTCTGCAGGAGCCTCTGATGCCAATCACCTCTTCACGCAGTCGCCGCGATTTTATTGGACAAAGCGTTCGCTGGACCGCCGCTGGCGGCATGCTGGCAGCCGGTCTCGGCCAGGCCAGCGCCGCCACCGCCCCGTTGCCCGTTACCCCCCCGGATCGGCCCGCCGCCCTGCCCCACCAGGATCACTATCTGCTGTGCAACGTGCGACTGGAGGAGGGCTTTATCCGCGAGGATAATGAGGTTGTGGCGACCCGGACCGGGCTTTACGACATCAGCGTGCGCAACGGCAAAATTGACCAGCTGACAGCCGCAGGCCAGGGGGATCGTTCGCTGTCCGCCTGGGATGCGCAGAATGCGCTGCTGCTGCCGGCAACCCGGGATATGCACATCCATCTGGATAAGACCTTCTATGGCGGTCCGTGGCAGGCGCCGCGTCCGCGTCAGGGAAAAACCATTATGGATATGATCGCACGCGAACAGGTGCTGATCCCGCAACTGCTGCCCCATTCCCAGGCGCGCGCCGAAGCCCTGATTGCCCTGCTGCACGCGAAAGGTACCACCCGCGCCCGCAGCCACTGCAACATCGACCCGGTCAGCGGCCTGCAGAGCCTGGAACATCTGCAGGCGGCCCTGGCCCGACATCCCGATTTTCCCTGCGAGATCGTGGCGTTTCCGCAGCATGGACTGCTGCACTCGCAGGTCGATGGGCTGATGTGCGAGGCGATGCAACATGGCGTCGGGTATGTCGGCGGGCTGGACCCGACTCACGTCGACGGCGCGATGGAGAAGTCGCTGGATGCGATGTTTCAGATTGCGCTCGACTACCAGCGCGGCGTCGACATCCATCTGCATGAAACATCTCCGGCGGGCGTGGCGGCGATTCACTACATGATTGATACCGTGGCGAAGAATCCGCAGTTGAAAGGCAGGGTCACGCTGAGTCATGGTTTTGCCCTGGCGACCCTGGAGGGGGCTGCGCTGGATAAGATGATTGAGGGGCTGGCGGAGCAGCAGTTCAGCGTCGCCTCAACGCTGCCCATCGGCAAACTCACGATGCCGATTCCGCAGCTGCAGGCGGCCGGGATCAAGGTGATGACCGGCACCGACAGCGTGATCGACCACTGGTCACCATTTGGCACTGGCAGCATGCTGGAAAAAGCGAATCTCTATGCGCAGCTCTATCGCGGATCGGATGAGTTTTCGCTGTCGCGGGCGCTGGCCATCGCAACCGACGACAGGCTGCCGCTGTCAGCGCAGGGAGAACGGCAGTGGCCTGCGCCGGGTGATGAGGCAAGCATGATGCTGGTTTCCGCAAGCTGTTCAGCCGAAGCCGTGGCGCGCATTTCGCCGGTCGTCGCGACCTTCTCGCGCGGTAAGCCGGTATTTGCGCTGACCCCGGCCTGATACGCCGCAAACGGCTGCCCTGCGTAAAACAGAGGGGCCACCGGTTCCGCAGCGGCAATCTCACTGCAAGCTCCCGCCCCATCCACCAACCGCCACTGTACGTAACGCGAAGGGAGCTACCACCGGTTCCACAACGGCAATCTCACACCAATCTCCGGCCCTGCCGCCAACAGCCACTGTGCGTAATGCGAAGGGAGCCTGCACCTGAAGCAAAGCATCGCGGGCCAGGGAGGGCCCGCGCTGAGCCCGCCACGGATGGCGCGGTTGCGTCTTTGCGTAAGGTGCAGGCTCCCTGAGCCGTCACCTGTCTCACAGCGGCAATCACGCCCTTTGCTCCGGCCCTGCCAACAACGGCCACTGCACGTAACACGAGGCGAGCCACCACCGGTTCCACAACGGCAATCTCACACCAATCTCCGGCCCTGCCGCCAACAG
>NZ_DAMCTB010000005.1:0-61390 GCF_032114055.1 Pantoea sp. | reverse complement strand
GTCTTTGCGTAAGGTGCAGGCTCCCTGAGCCGTCACCTGTCTCACAGCGGCAATCCCGCCCTTTGCTCCGGCCATGCCGCAAACGCAGCACAAATCTCCCGGAGCCAGAAACAACAAAGCCTCCCGGTGGGAGGCTCTGCATTTACCTGAGCGCGAGGCGGATTACGCGCTTTTGGCCCATTTATCTTTTGACATCAATTCCATTGCCAGCGCATATAAGCGACGATCTTCCTGATCACAGGGCTCATCTTCCGCATAACAGCCGATCATAGAGGCGATCTTATCCGCAGATAAGCTTTCTCCATGAACATGCAGTGTCAGTACGGCGCGGCCTACTATTTTAAGCACATTCTCATGTGGTCCCTGGATGCTATTACTCAATGAAAATACCCTCTACCGGTCGTTGTACCAGGAATATGGCGCGCTAAATATAAAGCAATTAGCTCAGGATTTTTATCGGCACCAGACGCGATATTTTTTAATGATTAATTCTATTACTGGAGACTCAGTTAGGGAGTTATCTGATTAACAATGAAATAAATTTTCAAAAACGGCCACTTATAAAACAAAGAATGGTCTCAAACCGCACCTCACATACATCAAGCCCTTCCCGGACCGCTTAATTGTTAAAAATAAACCACCTTTTTTCTGTAAAGTTCAGTCAATTCCTAAGCAATCTGATGAGGATAGTTTCATCCCGCTTACCATCGACGTTACCGTTGCTGTCAGGCGTGCTTTCTGCCAGACTTGCGGCGCAATAATGCCCGACACCTTCAGCCTCAGAGGCCGCGCCCGTGACCGCTTTTTCTACCCTCAATTCGCTTCCCGACAGCCAGCTCGAAAACCTGCGCGAGATGGGCTATACCAGCATGACGCCCGTGCAGGCGGCTACGCTGCCTGCCATTCTGCAGGGACGCGACGTGCGTGCGCAGGCGAAAACCGGCAGCGGTAAAACGGCTGCCTTTGGTATTGGTCTGCTGCACCATATCGACAGTACCCGCTTCCAGACTCAGGCACTGATCCTCTGTCCAACCCGTGAACTGGCAGACCAGGTGGGCAATGTGCTACGCCAGCTGGCACGTTACATCCGCAACATCAAAGTCCTGACGCTCTGTGGCGGCCAGCCGATGAGCGCACAGCGGGATTCGCTGGTGCATCCGCCGCATATCGTGGTCGGCACCCCGGGTCGCATCCTCGACCATATTCATCGCGAAAACCTTAAGCTCGACCAGCTCAACACCCTGGTACTGGATGAGGCGGATCGCATGCTTGAAATGGGTTTCCTGAATGATATGGAAACGATCATCAAAGCGACCCCCGCCTCGCGGCAGACCCTGCTCTTCTCTGCCACCTGGCCCGATGCCATTTCGGCCATCAGTACCCGCTTCCAGCGTGATGCGCTGAGCGTGGTCACGGAAGATGTCAGTGAACTGCCCCACATCGACCAGCAATTTTTTGAAGCCAGCCACAATGAAAAGCTGGGGTTGCTCATCGCCCTGCTGGGCGACCAGCAACCCTCCTCCTGCGTAGTCTTCTGCAACACTAAACGTGAATGTGACGACGTTGCTGCCGCGCTTAACGCGCGCGATATCAGTGCCCTGCCTCTGCATGGGGATCTGGAGCAGCGCGATCGCGAACGTGTATTAATCCGCTTCGCTAACGGCAGCGGTCGTGTGCTGGTGGCAACCGACGTTGCCGCGCGTGGACTCGACATCAAATCCCTGGCGATGGTTGTCAACTATCAGCTTGCCTGGGATCCGGAAGTTCACCTGCACCGCATTGGCCGTACGGCACGCGCGGGTGAACATGGCGTTGCGGTCAGCCTGGTTGCTGCTGATGAAATGGCGCGCGCCCATGCGCTGGAGGATTTTCTGCAGCAGAAGCTGCCGTGGGTGTCGGCCAGTACGCTGAAAAAGGGCAGCAGTAAACCGCTGCCTGCTGCGATGATGACACTCTGTATTGATGGCGGCCGCAAAGCCAAGATTCGTCCAGGGGATATTCTGGGTGCGCTCACAGGTGAAGCCGGTTTTCGCGCTGAGCAGATAGGGAAAATCGTGCTGACGCCCACTCACGCCTATGTGGCGATTGAGGCAAACCAGGCCAAAGCGGCGCTGGTGAAGCTTAAACAGGGCAAAATCAAAGGCAAAACCTGCCGGGCGATTCTGCTGAAGGATTAAGGAAAACGGGCGAGGATTCTCCTCGCCCGTTCGGTTATGGCTCGTCGATCTGCGTCACATGCAGCGTGGTTTTGTCACCTTTTCCATGCACCTTGCCGCTCACACGTACTTTATCTTCGGCGGTGTACGTTTTACCCCCGAAAGTCTTTTTCGCCGCGATGATCGGCACCGTTCCGGTGTTGTCACGGAACTGATACCGTTCGCCCTGCTCTTTCTTCACGATGTACCCTTCCAGCGTCACATAGCCACCCTGACGGAAATCGCGGATCTGATTGACATGCGTCTGCCCGGTATCTTCTGAACCTTTATAGCCCGCATCTTCCTTGTGCTGCGGGGGTGGCGTCTCACCGGCTTTGAATCCACCCTCTTCGGCCATTACCCCTGCACTCATCATCACCAGCAATGACGCTAAAATCACTTTTTTCATTTCACACTCCTTTATTGGAAAGGTGTCCATGCTGAACCTTCAGCATTAAGCCTGGCACAATAATGGGCGTCCGTTTTATTTCACCCTCTTCTTCTCACTTTTTTCCGTTTGCTGCCGATAACCTGTTCACACCCTATTTCACCAGCTGCGTTAATGCAGAGGCAACCATGGATAATTTTCAGAAAGAGATCGATGAAAGAGCGAATCTCGCGTTATCAAACAAGTTTGAACTGCTGCTGTTTCGCTTAGGTTCCGATCAGCTGAAAGGCAAGTCGGAACTCTTTGGCATTAACGTCTTCAAGCTGCGTGAAATAGTTCCGATGCCCGCCATCACCAAAGCGGCAGGCATGCGTTCGCCGCTGCTGGGTATGGCGAGCATCCGGGGTCAGTTTATCCCGGTCATCGACCTGCCTGCTGTGGCAGGCTGTGTCCCGGAAACCGGCCTTAACCTGCTGCTGGTCACCGAATATGCACGTAACACACAGGCGTTTGCGGTGGAGTCGGTAGAGAACATCGTGCGTCTCGACTGGAGTCAGGTTCACACCGCAGAAGCCGGTATCGGCGGTCGCAATATCACCAGTATTGCCTGTCTGGACAGTGATAAGCAGAGCAACGAGCTGGCGATGGTGCTGGATGTTGAGCAAATCCTGTATGACATCATTCCGTCAGTGCGTGGCGTAGAGCCCGAAGTGGCCCGGCCACGCGCCTTCCCCTATCGCCCGGGTGCGGTAGCCATCGTGGCGGAAGACTCTAAAGTGGCGCGTCAGCTGCTGGAACAGGGCCTGAAAAGCATGGGCATTCCGGCCCTCATGTTTAACACCGGTCTGGATGCCTGGGAAAAAATCAAACTGATGAACCAGGAAGCGCAGGCTGCAGGCGAATCGATTCGCGATAAAATCGCGCTGGTGCTGACCGATCTGGAGATGCCGGAGATGGACGGCTTCACGCTGACCCGCAACATCAAGCGCGATCCAACGCTTAAAACGCTGCCGGTGGTCATTCACTCTTCTCTGTCTGGCAGCGCCAACGAAGATCACGTACGCAAAGTCGGTGCCGACGGCTATGTGGCGAAGTTTGAGTTAAATGAGCTGTCAGATGTCATTTTCAATGTTCTCGACGCGGCCCGCCAGGAGTGAGCGGGCCGCTTCTGAAGGTCCATCACGCTTTTACTCTTCGCCAGCGGAAGCGCTGGCCTGACCAGGAATCCACTATGCACATCGAAACGCTAACTGATACACCGTCCCGTCAGAACGTGCTGCGCGGCCGTTTACGCCAGCTGGCCTGGATCACGGCGATTACCCTGAGCCTGGTCTTCTGGGTGGGCCTCTATTTCTTGATTTTCTGAACCCATTCGGGTTTGTCAGGATCGGGCTGTCAGTACTCTTGCTGACAGCCCTTTTTTTTTGCCCTCTGATTTGCCTTTAGGCTATCCACTAAGCCTTTCTGATGTTTAGTGCCGCCATTTTATTTACTCACCGTGATTACTTAAAAATTATTAAAGATACAACTGCACGCTCCGATAACTGTATGCGCGAGATCACCTTTTTGCCTGTGCCGGTGGCCACAGACATCAGCAAGGCACTGCGCACAACAGCATGAATCCTGATTGTTGCTAAAGATTTGATTAATAATAAAACGGGGAAGAGAACATGTTCAGTATCAGGAATATGAAGGTAGGAATGCGGCTCGCTGCAGCCTTCGGTATTATTGTGACGTTACTGATAGTGATTGGCGTGACATCCATTACCAGGATTAACAACATTAATACAGCAATTGCGTCGATCGTTGACGATCGTTATGTAAAGGTGCGACTGGCATTTGATGTGCGCGATGGCGTTAACGATCAGATCAAATATCTGCGCGGCATCGTAATCGACACCACAAGGCCGGAAATGAACGTAAAGCGTTACGGTCAGCTGGATGAAGCCACGCAGCGTACCAATACGGCGATGAAAAAGATCGAAGATATTCAGGTCACACCAATCGGCAAGAAAAAGATCGCCAACCTGCTGGCGTCATCACTGGCCTTTGAGAAAGTTAAAGCCGAGCTGATTACGCTGGTTAAGGCAGGCGATTTTGATGCGGCCAGCGTGTATGTGCTGAAATCAATGACCGCCACTCAGAATAAGTTTCTTCAGGATGCGGTAAATTTCGCTAACTCCCAGGATTCGCAACTGCGCAGTGAAGGTCAGGGTATTGTGGAAAATGGTCAGTCAGCCATTTTTATCACGCTGCTCTTCTCCGGTCTGGCAATTCTGGCCTCTGTTCTGCTTGGCTATCTGCTGACCCGCTCGATTGTCCGTCCGCTGGTAACTGCCGTTGACGTCGCGGAGCGCGTTGCTGCAGGCGATCTCAGTTCGCAGATCAACATTACCTCACGCGATGAAACCGGCGTGCTGATGCAGGCGCTTCAGCGGATGAACGACAATCTGCTGTCAATTGTGACCGAAGTGCGAACCGGCTCCGATACCATCGCCGTCGCATCAAATCAAATTTCCAGCGGTAACCTCGATCTCTCGACACGCACCGAACAGCAGGCCAGTTCGCTGGAAGAAACCGCCTCCGCAATGGAGCAGATGACCTCTACGGTAAAACATAACGCCGATAATGCGCGTGAAGCCAACCAGCTGGTTTCCACCACGTCGACCGTGGCACGAGAAGGCGGGGTTGTCATGGAACAGGTGATCGAGAAAATGGAGGCGATTGCCCTCTCGTCACGGAAAATTGTCGATATCATCAGCGTTATCGATTCCATCGCTTTTCAGACGAACATTCTCTCACTGAACGCGGCGGTCGAAGCCGCACGCGCAGGCGAACAGGGTCGCGGCTTTGCGGTGGTGGCCAGTGAAGTGCGTAATCTGGCCCAGCGTTCGGCCTCTGCGGCGAAAGAGATCAAAGTACTGATTGAAGATTCTGTCGCGAAGGTTGATGAAGGCAGCAAACTGGTGACCCGTGCAGGTTCAACCATCGGCGACGTGGTGAACAGCGTGCAAAGCGTGGCGAATATTATGAGCGAGATCACCATCGCCAGCAGCGAACAGAGCAGCGGCATCAATGAAATTAATCAGGCGATTACGCAGATGGAAGCGGTAACGCAACAGAATGCTGCGCTGGTTCAGGAAGCCTCCGCGGCTTCGCAGGCGCTGCAGGACCAGGCTGAGCGCATGGCACAGGCAATGAGCGTGTTCAATACCGGTAAGCTTTCCCTGCAACCCGTACAGCTTTAATCGCATAACGGCCTGCTGCGGCAGGCCAGTTTCTTTATGAGGCTGACATGTCGGCGTGACAGTACTGAAGACAGGCGGCTTTAGCGTGCAAGCAAAACCAGCCCGCAGGCGCGGATTTGAGGGTTGAGAATGAAAACGCCAGAAACAAAAAAGGCTGCCAGAGGCAGCCTTTGATTACTGTAAATGCAACAACGCTATAAAGCTCACAAGCCTTTATCAGAAAGCACGAAGCGCGCTCTGAGTTGCAATCCTCGTTGCGTTCACCTGAACAACAACAGATTTGCAGAAAATGCATTTCGCTCCATGCGGATTGGCTCTTGTGACATCAAAATGTGACGTACGAAACTGTGAGCCATTACAGTGAGGACACTTAAAAGTAATTTTCAGTCCTTAGAGACCAACAACATTCGCAGCAGCTGGGCCTTTGGCACCATTTTCTACTGTGAATTCAACTTGCTGACCTTCGTCTAATGAACGGAAATCGGTGCCCTGGATTGCAGAGAAGTGTACGAATACATCTTTGCTGCCGTCCTGAGGAGAGATGAAACCGAAGCCTTTCTCTGCGTTAAACCATTTAACGGTACCGCGAATTTTGTTAGACATGCTTAAATCCTTAATTATCGAGCCTTCCGGCGTAATGGCCTGAGAACAGATTTTAATCAGAACGTAAGAGAAGACTCAAAAAGAAGGGATGTCTCGCGACAAACTTAGAGATGAGAACTGCTTTGGTTACTTAGCTTTGATAGTGTCTGTTAATCAAACCGACAATTCATTAGGCCACACTTCGCTCAGGGACGCAACCTGCATTTGAAATTAAACCCAAATGACTGTGCGTAAGACGTGCTGACACGCATTCTGTTGCAGATCCCCCGGCCTGCGTGGATCTGCAGGCCAGACACTTACTCAGCGGCCCCGCCATTCAGCGTCCTGAACAGGACATTCCGCAGCCCGGCATCGTCCAGAGGATCGAGATTAAGCCAGGTCAACGTCTGGCGATCGCGCGTCTGATCGTAGTCGGAGTAGAGACCATGGATCTCCCCTGTTCCTGGCGAGTAAAGAATGGCGATAGACTGCGCCGGACAGTTGTGCGTCTTGCAGCCAGAGAGCACCTGCCAGGTCACACCCTTCAGCGTCAGGGTTTCAGCCGGTGTACTGGTACCGCCCTGCTTCACCCAGGCAGGAAAGTCGTGCCCGGCGATCAGCGTCTGATAAGCCTGGCCTGTCTGTCTGCTCTGTATAAAATCAGACAGATAAGTTGGCTTCGCCGCGCTCACGAACATCGGCACCATCGCCAGTGCGATCGCCACTAACCCTTTTTTCATGATCTCTCCTTATTTATCACGTCCTGTCAGCTGTCTGACACAGGACAATATCGGCTTTGTCGTGACCTGTCAGCTTAAACATCAGCAGCTCACCAGATCAAAAAAAGGGCGAGGCCCAGGCCTCGCCCAAAAGGTGCCGATCATCAATCGTAGTAAGGGACCTTGCGGTCAACGCCATTGATATTGATCAGCACAAAACCGGTCGGCGCGGTTTTATTGGTCGGTGTACCCGCTGCGGTGGCCAGCGTGACAACCCCTTTTTCATTCGCACCGACACCCGCCAGCCCGTTGTGCATGCCGAAGCGTGCTGCGGGTTTCAGGTTACTGAGTTTGGTAATGTCCGTGACCATCGACATATCAGCCTGGAACAGTGAGCAGGAACCGGTATCGAAGCGCGTCGGACCGGTGGTTTTCAGGTTGAACATGGTTTCGCCGCTGTTGGCTTTCAGCTTCACCCACACAACGGCATAGGTGGTGCCGACCCGGCCATAGCGGATATCCAGCACGGAAGGCTGCCCCATGTGATACGCATCGGCCCAGACCGTCTCCAGTCGCTGCAGGTTGATCAGGGTTTTACCGGTGCCGGGCACATTGACCGGTGAACCGGCGGTCCCTGACGGCGTGGTGGCATCCGCTTTCCCGATTAGCTCCATCACCCATTGCTGGTTGGGCGCCGGGAAATAGAGCTGCCCCAGCCGATACCAGTTATCTGTATCGGTGTTGTTCACCACCTTGTAGCCACTGTAATAGCCGGCGCGCAGCGAACCGGTCAGGAAACTGCCGTAGTTCTCATCCCGACGATAGCCATATTCAAAGGTCGATAACCATTTGTTTCCGGCCACATCATTGGTGATTTTTGCGCCGGCCTGCAGGTTAATGTGACGCATCACTACGCGGGCATTGTTGAGATTGAGTGGCGTCACGCAATCCTCAATGTTGAGCGTATCGATGGTCCAGCCGCCGTCCGACAGATCCCCTGGGTTAGCCGTATGTTCGATCCAGACGTTGCGCATAATCCCCTGGGTTACGCGTGGCATATAGAGCGTGGCATCGCCGTAGCCCGACTGGAAATTGGCATTACATAACTCGATAGCGGTTGAGTGATCCCAGTTGCCTTTTGGTGCGTTTGACCAGCCAACATCGAACACCCGGGAAAAGGTGCTGGAGGTGTAGATCTGATCGAATTTACTGTCGAGCGTATCCTGCAGTTTAAAGACCGTGCCCCCCGTGCTCTGCGCTTTGAAGCAGAAAAGGCTGACGATCTGGCCGCCGGTAATCGTATTTTCAAAGAATGGCTGCTTGTTGCTGCACTGCTCCGGACTCACAGTAGTTTTAAGGGCAATGCTGGCACTGGCCTGTCCATGCCAGGCGATGCCTTTAATGGCGATTTTACGCGCCATGACCTTAAACACCGGATTATCGCTCTTGTCAGAGACGATGGTGGTGCGCGGTGATGATCCCTGCTCGATGTCATCCCCAATCAGACCAAAAAACGGCAGCTCTGTATTGGTGAGATCAATCGGTGAGATCAGGAAACGACCGCCCGGAAAACGCACCGGTATCGCTTTGGCATAGGTGTTGTAGGTCTGTGTCCATGCCAGCATCCGTTTAAAGGCATCGGTATCATCGGTAACACCATCCCCTTTCGCACCAAAGTGCAGGATATTTACTTCGGCAGGATCGTTGATGGTGCGCTTCCAGTAGAAACCGTTACCCACTGCCACCGTACCGCCATCATCTTTCAGCGGGGTGGTGCTGAGGAAGCCGACAAAGTCAGCGCCACCGCGGAAGCTGGAGTCTTTGTCGTAATAGCGCTTCAGGCTCGCGACTTCACCTGATTTTGGCGGGACTGTGGTACGCAGTTCAGCAAAAGAGTTCACTTCGATCATAGAATCCTCCTCAGGATCATAGAGAGATTGCGCCGGTTATCAGCGCATTACTTTGCTGCGGCCGGATGGCCGCAAAGGGTGTCCCACATGTCGTTGTGGGTGTTGATGGCGCGCACCGTCCGGATGTCCATCTTCTGCGCGTCATCGCCGTAGGTATAAAGAGGGGAAAAAAGCACACAGGCAGAGTCGGTGATCGCCACCGGCTCAGGGTTTGTGGTATTTCGACTGCTGCAGCTTGTCGCGAGCAGCAGCGTCATCAAGGCTGTTATTGTCGGTCGCCACACGGTTAGCCTCCTCGCGATGCTGTTGTTGCTGTTGTGCCACCGCAGTGATGCGGGACGCCTCCTGACGCGCGTTATCGACGTCAGATCGTGCTTTTTGCTGCACTTTGCCGACTTTTTTGCCACCGAGGTAAGTCGCGCCCAGCGCCGCGATAACAGCCGCCAGCGCCGCAAGCCAGTGCCAGCCGCCGCCCAGGAGAGAGGTAATCAGCGTCATGGTTTTGCGCCTCCGGATTGAACCTTCGCGTTAAGCAGATTTTTCTGCCGGACAAACTGGGCAATCACCCCCATCGCCACCATGAACGCACCTATCAGCCCCAGATAGTTGTGCGGCAAAATCGCTTTCACGTCTTCCGGCAGAACGCTCCAGGCATCGACGGCAGCGGCAGGAAAGGACTGTGCCCAGGCGCTGAGCATGGAGCCGAGTGACGCCAGCCAGACAGACCAGGTTTTAAACAGGAGACGGGCATGAGAGACAAATTCCAGGGTGGTAAAACGCTGCAGCAGCAGCAGAATGATGATTGCCGTCAGCACGGCGACAAGGAACATGAGCCATCTCATAGCAACCCCCTGTAAACCGCATAGGTTCCGCTGCGCATCATCTCCGCGTGACGTCTGGCGCGGCCCGGCGTCTGACGCGCCCAGAGACTGTTCATCATCGCGTCGGCCGCCTCATTGAACTGCTCTGAGACGATGGCGCTGAGCATGTTTTTGAACTGCAGCACCCCCTCGACGCCAAGCTGGTAAGCCATACTGAGCAGCACGTCGGTCCGGGCGTCGTTGCACTTCGCCAGCGCATTACGCAGCAGCTCCCTGCCCTGCATTTCCTGAATTTTGTTTTCAAGAATGCACTGCTTCCAGACGTCACCGACCCGCCGGGGAACGCGAAAACCGTAGTTACTCAGCGACGCGCCTTTGGGCCCGATGCGGATGCCGCCCGCCACGGTGGGATAGCCCAGCGTGTCGAGATAAGGCGTTTCTACATACCCCTCTTCAAAATTCAGTACTGCGATAATCTGGCTCATAACAACTCCTCAGTAATGGGTAAATTCCATGCCGCCCTGTGGAAAGAAATACATAACGCCCGCTGATCATTAGCCTGCGCAGCGCAACAGAATGCCCTGCTGAACATCCAGCAAAACTGAACAGTATTTCAACAGATTGCGTCCAGTGAGAGCTGGAGAACGCGGAGCATTGACCGGGACGGAAACCGCCGTTTTCTCTGCCTGTCAGCCCACGGCGTAGAGATGCACGTGCGGCAGACAGCAGTTGTCGAAACTGGGTGTTTCCTGGCTGGTAATACGGGGAGCAGTGATTGCGCGTTCAACGCGCGGAGTGACCTGACGCTGGCAGATTTGCTCTGCACGTCGCAGGGGTAGTGTTTCAGTCGGAAAGTTCAGTGCCTGGTCGATGCTCTGTTTCAGGCTGCTGAGAGGTTGGCGCCGCCGATGGCGGCGAGTACGTGCGTTGCCCACAAAAACGCTTTTGCCATAGTGAATTATCGCCATAACTCCTCCTGTGAATGAGTCTTTGGCGATGGGGTGGCAGGCGCGAGCTTTCGGTGATCCGAACGGGCCCGGATGTCGTTTATCGCAATCACACGCCTGCCGCCCGGCTGCATAAGCAGCCAGGTGGAAAGTAAGCGAAGGGAAATAACGGCATCTGACGACGCTGCATTTTGCGCATCCACCCCATCCCAAAGTTCACTGACTTTTGGGTGGTATGATTCGCGCTTGTGCAGCGCCTCAATTGTTTAAGAGCGGCTCATCCCTGAAAGAACTGCTTCGTTCGTCCATGTTCAAATTATTAACAGGTTCTTATGCATTATCAAACACTGTTGGTTAATTTTTTATTTACCGCTGGTTAAATTTATGAATTTAAGCCGATTATTTTTTTGCAGCCCTCCTGAGGAAAGCGGCAAAAGCGGGCTTAGCCGAGGATTTGATAGTGACGTGCCTGGCTCATAATGACTTTAGCCAGCACCTTCAGGCTGGTCACGTCCTCATGATTAAGATACCAGGTTTCATAACGTTTATTATCTGAAATTACAGCAATTTTCTTATGCTGAAGCTGCAAGCGTTTGAGGTAGAGCTGCTCGTCGAGCGTAAAAATATAGATGCCATCGCCGTCAAACATCCGGACGCTAATGTCCACAAACAGCTGATCACGCGGCGCAAAGGTGTCCGCCATGGAGTCGCTGTTGATCGCGATAAGACGGATGTTCTCCGCCGGTCGGCCGTTGAACAGCACGCGCGCCTCATCCAGACCATACTCAATGGCCTGGATCGTCTCCACAAACTCATCGCGCGCAGGCAGGCCTGCCGCGCTGCGCTGCCCGATGTCGAGACTGTCAACCCGAAACACATTCTTGTGGGCAGTGAACGAATTCAGCGTGACCGGCTCCGCGGGCTGCTCCATTCCGTACTGCAGCCACTCGACCCTGACGCCCAGCAGCTGGCTGAGCGCCAGCAGATTGCCGTCATCGGGGACAGACTGCGCATTAAACCACTTCCACACTCCTGGCGTTGATATCTTACAGCCTTGCTGTTGCAGGGCCCTGGCAACCTGTTTGTTTCGTCCATGTCCGACAATGCCGGCACTCTCACAGGCCGCTATCAGCCTGGCAGTGAAAGCCTGTCTTGTACTTTCTTTTTTAACCATTAGTTAATAATCAGCCATAGAAGAGATACTGGATGTTATTTTCATTATTGCTACCAGTTCATTTTATATTACCGCTCATTTACTACCTAACCGCTTTATCAAGCATTTCTGATTATCATTATCCGCTTCCGCTTGCCGCTGAACAAAAAATATCGCCTCAGGCCGCATACAGCCTGGGCTTTCAGGAATGTTCCGTAAGAAATTGCGTGAAATTCAGCCAGCATAGCGGATAGTGACGACGACGCCAGAGCGAAAAGAGATCTGATCCACAAAAAACTCTATTTTTCACTGGACCGGAAAAAATGCGCTAAAAAAAACGGGAGTCTGTAAAAGACTCCCGTTTTGTTAAAAATTAGTGTGCTCAGGACCGGAGGGTGTCGTCCCCCCAGGCTATCCATTTGTAGGTGGTCAGCGCTTCCAGCCCCATCGGTCCGCGGGCATGCAGCTTCTGTGTGCTGACGGCGACTTCCGCGCCCAGCCCGAACTGACCGCCGTCGGTAAAGCGGGTGCTGGCGTTCACATAGACTGCGGACGAATCGACCTGACGGACAAAACGCGCGGCATTGCGGGTGTTGCGGGTCAGAATGGCATCGGAGTGCTGCGTACCGTGCGTGCGGATATGGTCGATTGCGTCATCCATATTCGCCACCAGCCTGACGTTAAGATCCAGCGACAGCCACTCATCGTTGTACTGCTCAGGCTTCACCAGGGTGACGGCGGCCGGCCCCTGCTGCAGCTGCGCCAGCACATTGCGGTCAGCATGCAGCGAGATCCCTTCCTGCGCCATACGCGCACTGAACGCGGGCAGGAAGCGATCGGCCATTGCCTGATCCACCAGCAGCGTTTCCAGTGAATTACAGGCGCTGGGACGCTGTTTTTTCGCGTTAACGATCAGATCAAGTGCCGGTTCGATCGCCATCGTCTCATCGATATAGATATGACAGACGCCGATCCCGCCGGTGATGACCGGGATAGTCGACTTTTCCCGGCACAGCTTGTGCAGACCCGCTCCGCCGCGCGGGATCAGCATGTCAACATAGCGATCCAGCTTCAGCAACTGATTTACCAGCTCACGGTCAGGGTTCTCGATCGCCTGGATAATGGCAGCCGGCAAACCGTGCTGCTGCAGCGCGTTCTGGATGACCCGCACGGTGGCCGCATTGGTGCGCCATGTCTCTTTACCGCCGCGCAGAATAGCGGCGTTACCGGTTTTAAGGCACAGGCTGGCGACATCAATCGTGACGTTGGGACGCGCCTCGTAAATTACCGCGACCACCCCCAGTGGCACGCGACGACGTTCAATCCGCAGCCCGCTGTCAAGCAGACCACCATCAATCAGCTGTCCGACCGGATCGGCCAGCTGGCAGACCTGACGGACATCGCTGGCGATGCTGCTGAGACGCTGCGGGTTGAGCGTCAGCCGGTCCAGCAGCGCCGCACTCATGCCATTCTGACGCGCATCGGCCAAATCCAGTTCATTCGCCGCCAGAATATCTGCGCTCTCTGCTTCCAGGCGGTCGGCAATGCTCATCAGCACCTGATTCTTCTCAGTGGTTGACAGATCGGCCACGGTATAAGCTGCGGCACGTGCCGCTTTTCCCATCTCTTCAAGCATTGTCCGCTCCTTAACTGACGATCATGTCGTCGCGGTGAACCGCCACCGGGCCATACTCATAGCCCAGAATTTCACTGATCTGCTGGCTGTGATGACCGGCAATCATCCGCATTGCATCGCTGTTGTAGCGTGAAACGCCATGGGCAATATCACGCCCCTGCAGGCTACGGATACGGATCACCTCTCCGCGCGAGAAGTTTCCCTGGATCGCCCGGATCCCTTTTGGCAGCAGCGAGCTGCCGCGTTCAATAATGGCCGCCAGTGCTCCATCATCGACGGTGAGTTCACCCGCCGGTGGCGCGCCAAAAATCCAGCGTTTGCGATTCTCCAGCGGCGACTGCTGCGCATGAAAACGCGTGCCGACCGGCCTGCCCTCGATCACATCGCTGATCACGCCGCTGCGGCTACCGGAGGCGATGATGACGTCGATACCTGCGCGGCAGGCCACATCAGCCGCCTGAAGCTTGGTGGACATGCCACCGGTGCCCAGCCCGGACACGCTGTCACCCGCCAGGGCGCGCAACGCATCATCGATAATGTGGACGTCGCTGATGAGCTCAGCATCGGGATTGTTTCGCGGGTCGGCGGTAAACAGCCCCTGCTGATCGGTCAGCAGCAGCAGCTTATCCGCCCCGCCGAGCATTGCGGCCAGTGCAGAAAGGTTGTCGTTATCGCCAACTTTGATCTCCGCGGTAGCGACGGCATCGTTCTCATTAATGACCGGCACAATGTGGTTATCCAGCAGCGCACGCAGCGTGTCGCGGGCGTTCAGGAAGCGTTCGCGATCTTCCATGTCGGCACGGGTCAGTAGCATCTGGCCAATATGAATGCCGTAGATGGAAAAGAGCTGTTCCCACAGCTGAATCAGACGGCTCTGCCCCACCGCAGCCAGCAGCTGCTTTGAGGCGATGGTCGGTGGCAGTTCGGGGTAGCCCAGATGTTCGCGTCCGGCGGCCATCGCGCCAGAGGTCACGATCACAATGCGGTGGCCTGCGGCGTGCTGCTGCGCACACTGACGAACCAGTTCCACGATATGTGCCCGATTTAACCGACGGGAGCCGCCGGTAAGCACGCTGGTACCCAATTTGACCACTAAGGTCTGACTGCCACTCATATTTCCTGCCGTAGTGAAAATTTTTTACGAAAAGACGTTTTAACAGGTGTCGATACGGAAGCCAACAGCCAGCGGGGTAAAAGCACGAAATTACGCGGACAAAGCGGTAGACCAAAAGTTCAGCATTAACAAGAAATCAGGAAAAGCGTCATAAAAAGTTCATCCGCAGCGGGTAAAAAGTCGGTGCTTTACAAAAACTTTCATTTTTACGGCGTTCACATTGGGATTGATAGCAAATGAAGAAAAGCACACTGGCCATGCTCCTCTGCACACTAACGCTGGCTTCTGCCGCGCAGGCTGCCGAAATCTATAATAAAGACGGCAACAAGCTGGACTTATACGGCAAGGTGAAGGCGGAGCATTACATCAGCGATAATGCCAGCGCAAACGGGGACAAGTCCTATACCCGCATCGGCTTCAAGGGTCAGACGCAGATCAACGACCTGATGACCGGTTATGGTCAGTGGGAATATCAGTACAACGTCAATAACTCCGAAGGCAGCGACGCCAACAACGGCAATAAAACCCGTCTTGGTTTTGCCGGCCTGAAATTTTCGCAGTATGGTTCGGTGGATTATGGTCGTAACTACGGTGTGCTGTATGACGTGGAAGCCTGGACCGACGTCTTCCCGGAATTTGGCGGCGACGGCACGGCCCGTTCCGATAACTTTATGACGCAGCGTGCAACCGGCGTCGCCACTTACCGTAACAACAACTTCTTTGGTCTGGTGGATGGACTGAAGTTTGCGCTGCAGTATCAGGGCAAAAATGACGCCTCCAGCGCCAACAGCCGTACCGACATTAACCGCCAGAACGGCGACGGCTACGGCGCCTCACTGGGGTATGCGCTGGGTGATAGCGGTGTGAGCCTGATGAGTGCCATCACCTCTTCTGATCGCACCACCCAGCAGCAGGCGCGCGCCTATGGCGGCGGTGACCGTGCCGACTCCTGGGGCGCAGGCGTAAAGTATGATGCGAACAGCGTCTACCTGGCCGCGATTTATACCGACACCCGCAACATGACGCCCATCAGTGGCACCAACCGCAATACCGGTGCGGCCGTTTCAGGCGCAGCCAATAAAGCGCAGAACATCGAGCTGGTCGCGCAGTATCAGTTTGATTTCGGCCTGCGTCCTTCCATCGGCTATGTTCAGACCAAAGGCAAAGATATCGAAAACGGTATCGGCGATGCGGATCTGGTGAAATATATCGATGTGGGTGCGACCTACTACTTCAACAAAAACATGTCCGCCTTCGTGGATTACAAAATCAACCAGCTGGATGATGATAACGCGCTGTCGCTCAACAACGACGACGTGGTCGCCATGGGTGTAACCTACCAGTTCTGATTGCCGGGTGGCGACACACTGGTTACAGCATAAAAGAAGGGCGAGTATTTCACTCGCCCTTAATGATTGCCAGACTCAAATTCGTGCGAACCCGGCAGCAACACAATACTCAACGCACAGGAGGCAGGGTCAGAAGAGGAAAGCGTCCCACGCCAGGAATGGCATGGGACGCGCGTGTCAGGGATGACGGCCTTTGCGTCTTTCCGATGTGACCCTGTTCCCTGCGCAGGCGCGCGCTCACAGCGGGCCAGACTTTGACAAAAAAGGCGAGTGTTTCCACTCGCCTTTTTTTGCTAAACACCCAGTCAGGCGCTCAGCTTCACGGGTTTCTCATCGAAATCGCTGGCCGGGATTAGGTCCAGCTCCAGCTCCTTCAGCATCGCTTTCAGGCGGGTATGAAAATTCCGTAATGTCTCTTCCACGCGCGCCGCGTTCTCTTTGCCCTTGATCGTCGCGACCGACCAGTCGCCCTCTTTATCAAACAGACCGATGTGGTAGACATAGGTAAAGTGATCAGCCTGTGCTTCAAGCTCCATCCACCAGCCCCAGAACTCACGCAGTTCCGGTGCCGGTTTCACATTGACGCAGGCCGCCAGGCAGTCAAAGAAGAACCGGGTTTCGCCACATTTCCCCTCGCGAATATAAGGACCCAGTTCCGTAAAGCGTTTAAGCAGGCGACTGCGGGGGTGACCACTTGGTAACGTCATGCTGATTCTCCGTAGATTTGACCGCTATACAGCCTTGTTTTTCCGGGGTCTCTGGTCACGTCATGGCGTGAAACAGGCAGCCCGGAACAATTTCGCTACTAGTTGTAGCAAACAGTGTAAATTTTGCCAGTTACCTTTTTAGACGCTTCTCCAGCCAGTCGCAAATTTCATTCAGTGCCCTGTCGAAACTGGCTATCATCGGCTTCACCGGAATCTGCAGGGCCTTGCCATCTGATGAGGAGTTCGCAATCAGCCTGCTCTCCTCTTCCGGGCTGAAGAGATCATTCTGCCAGTAACCCGACAGCATCGGCGTCGGCGTACGGCGGCCCAGTAATCCCTGTGTTTTCAGCGAATAGCGATTCAGTTCGGTTCGCAGTGCACTGTCGGAGGCGGAGGCCATGCCCAGCCGGCTCGCCAGCATATCCATATACATATCGGGAATCGCATCCTGCAACGACCGCTGCGTCAGCAGAGCGTTCACAATCGGGCCCAGGCAGGCGACGCCGCGCAGCCGCTGCGACTCCAGATAGGCCAGTCGCACGGCTACGTTGGCCCCGAAGCGGTAACCAAACGCCGCTACCCGCTGATGGTCGATCCACGGTACGTTTTGCAGATCGCGCAGAATCTGCTGATGGAGGAAGCTGGTGTCCTGATTCAGCGTCCACTTCACGGAGTTACCGACCGAGGGCATATCGATGGTCAGCATCGCGATGCCACGCGGTGCAAGGTAGTCGTGGAAAAGACGGTAGTGATCGCTCTGCAGGGAATCGAGCGCGCCGCAGAACAGCACGGTAGGATAAGGCGCGTCCACATCCGGAGGCATGTGCAGAAAGCCGCTGACCGGGCTGCCATTCGGAATAGCAAACGTCAGGATTTTCAACTCGCCGGGCAGCCGCTGCGTCGCCTCTTCATAGGCACGATTCGCCAGCGTCTGTGCCTGATCGGCCAGCTCATCCCCTTTAATATAAGGATAGGCGGCGACGCTATAGAGATGTGCCGCATGCAGCCAGTTGTGCCCCGCCTCGCTATCGTCGCTGGCCTCCAGCGCCTTCTGCTGCCAGAAGCCTGCCTGTCGGCACCATTCGAAGGGCCAGTTGCCGCCGCGAAAACCGATTACCGTGTCGAGCAGAGCGTCATCGGTGTGCTCAGCCCGGCTGATGGCGATACGCGCCAGCACTTCACTGATCTCCTGCGGCGTCAGGCCGCGCCATGCCCACATCAGTTTGTTAAGCATGCGATACCAGCCACGCTGGCTGTCACCATCCAGGGCGGAGTGGACATCCGGGGTAGCATGATGCTGGCGGCGAACCAGGGAAGAGGTTTCAGGATGTTTGAAGCACGGCCTGAACAGCTCCTCGCTGAGATTTTTGCTGGACATATTCACTTCTCCTGCATCAGAACGGCAATGGCTAAGTGTACTGTACGGCTATTCAGCGTGCGAGGCTCGGAAAGCACAACGCCCGGAAAACCGGGCGTTGTCTGATGTGTATCAATCAGTTTTTGACAATCGGCGGGATGTAGACCACGCCCATATCCCACGGCTGCTCGATCCAGGTATCCTGCGGAATATCCACGATGTAATCGTCAACCAGCGCGCGTCCGGCCGGTTTAGCGAAAATGGTGCAGAAACGGGCTTTCGGGTACATCTCGCGGATCGCCTGGGCGGTGCCGCCGGTGTCCACGAGGTCATCGATCACGATAAACCCTTCGCCGTCACCTTCTGCGCGCTTCAGCACTTTCATTTCGCGCTGATGATCGTGGTCGTAGCTGGAGATGCAGACGGTATCAACGTAACGGATACCCAGTTCACGCGCCAGCAGCGAAGCCGGTACCAGACCGCCGCGACTCACCGCGATGATGCCTTTCCACTGTTCAACAGGCAGAAGACGCTGGGCCAGTTTACGGGCATGAATCTGCAGCATGTCCCAGGTAACGACGTATTTTTCGCTCATAGAATAGAAATCCCAGCCAACCGAAGTGGCTTAAAAATGTGCAACGGGGAAAAGGTTGCGCGAGATTATAAGGAGTTGACGCACTAAAAACCAGCACCCGTGCGCTGGTTGCGGCTTTTTAGCGCGCCGGAGAGCGCACCCGGGGAAAAACAGTGATATTCTCGGGCCTGGCTCGTCAGATTCTCTGACGGCGATTTTTCACTGGAAACTCGCGATGTCCGGCCCCGCCGGTACACGGATACAGGAGACCTGTCGTGTCTGAATTGTCTCAACTCTCTCCACAGCCACTGTGGGATATTTTCGCTAAGATCTGCTCCATTCCTCACCCTTCCTTTCACGAAGAAGCGCTGGCTAACTACATCATGGGCTGGGCGAAAGAGCAGGGCTTCTGGTGTGAGCGCGATCAGGTCGGCAACATCCTGATCCGCAAACCCGCTACCCCGGGCATGGAAAAGCGCACCCCGGTTGCGCTGCAGGCGCATCTGGATATGGTGCCGCAGAAAAATAACGACACCGTTCATGACTTCACCAAAGATCCGATTCAGCCCTGGATTGATGGCGAGTGGGTCAAGGCGCGCGGCACCACCCTGGGCGCGGATAACGGCATCGGTATGGCATCGGCGCTGGCGGTACTGGCTGACAACAGCCTGACGCATGGCCCGCTGGAAGTGTTGCTGACCATGACCGAAGAAACCGGTATGGATGGCGCATTCGGTCTTCAGCCCGACTGGCTGCAGGCTGAAATCCTTATCAACACCGACTCAGAAGAGGAAGGTGAGATCTATATGGGCTGCGCGGGCGGTATCGACTTTGTCTCCTCCCTGCCGCTGACCCGTGAGGCCGTGCCTGCTGAGTTCCAGACCCTGAAGCTGACGCTGAAAGGATTGCGTGGCGGTCACTCTGGTGCCGATATCCATGTTGGCCTGGGCAATGCCAACAAGCTGCTGGCGCGCTTCCTGGCGGCTCACGCGGCTGAACTGGATCTGCGTCTGCTGGCTTTTAATGGCGGTACACTGCGCAACGCCATTCCGCGTGAAGCCTTTGCAACCGTGGCAGTCGAAAGCCATAAAGCGGATGCGCTGAAATCAGCGGCCGCCCAGTTCCTGAGCGCCATTAAGAATGAGCACGGTATCAAAGAGCCGAACATCACGCTGGTCAGTGAGCCGGTCGCGCATCAGGGTGAAGCCCTGAGCAGTGACAGCCGCGATCGCTTCCTGAACCTGCTGAACAGCACGCCTAACGGTGTGATCCGTAATTCAGACGTGGCGAAGGGCGTGGTGGAAACCTCACTGAATATCGGTGTGGTGACGATGGAAGACGATCACGCCGAGATCAACTGCCTGATTCGTTCACTGATCGACACGGGCCGCGACTACGTGGTGCAGATGCTGACCTCGTTAGGCCAGCTGGCCGGTGCACAGACCAAAGCAAAAGGCGGCTACCCGGGCTGGCAGCCGGACGCGGACTCCGCCATCATGGCACTGACCCGCGAGACCTACATCGCCCTGTTCGACAAAACGCCGAACATTCAGGTGATCCACGCCGGTCTGGAGTGTGGTCTGTTCAAGAAGCCTTATCCGAATATGGATATGGTGTCGATTGGGCCGACCATTACCGGGCCACACTCGCCGGATGAGCAGGTTCACATCGAAAGCGTGGGCCTCTACTGGAAGCTGCTGACCACCCTGCTGAACGTGGTGCCGGAAAAGTAATCCTGCCATAAAAAACCAGGCTCTGGCCTGATGCCGGTCATCTGAGTGACCGGCACTTTTTCTGAACAGTGATGCTGAGCTGCTCACCCTGCTCGTGCCATGGTCCTCTTCCCTCACAGTCTGTTAATCCATTTTTTTTATGACTTCGCCTGGGATCTTTACATCGTTAAGGCTGAATGAACCGTACCTGCAGGATAAACAGGCGCAAATCACAAAGCGCTCATGCAATTAACGCTAACTTTCTACTGCCTCTGACGCAGACATTTTCTTTTCAGACTAACAAAAATATTAACTTATAATAAAAATAAAAGATGAATGTTATTCAGGTTCATTTATTTTATCAATTTTTAACATACTTCCCTCTCTGCATTATCTTATGCATCCAGCTTACTGACGTATCATCTGCGAGTTCATCGTCGATGAATAGCAGGGAAAAATTACGACAATGCGATATATGGCACATTCCGCCCTGTAATCAGAATGGTATATTTTTGCGGGAACGCTAACGGAAAAGAATACAAGGAGTGTATTATCATGGGCGCATTACAGTTTCCCTGCACAATATTTACCACCCGGAAGGTGATGGACGACGACAATGCTGATGATATGCGCTATGGCGACCTGACTGAGGCAGAGTTAAAATCCCGATACCGGCTGGATTACATTTCGGATCGGGTTGATCCCTGGAACCTGACTCTGCGTTCATCACTGGATCGTCCTCAATCCCTGTATTGCTGTAATCTGCGAGGTCAGGGACGCACGATTTCCCGCCAGCAGTGTGCTGAAATGCTCTTTGATGAGTTTCGCTCGTTATCCCGCATGTTTTCCCTTAGCGGCCCATACCGTCATCTGATTGAAAAGATGATCGCACACATGCAGAATAATAGCGGTAAGCCCTTCCGTGCTATGGCGCTGGACAAGGCCTTAGAAAACCATATTGTCAGTGATAAAAGTGAAAATAGCACTCGCTTATTACTCAAAAAACATTTTATAAAAGGGATTGACTGGCAGAACAAAAAATATTCATTGATAAGAGAAGATTTACGGAAAAGCATTATCAGGGGAAGGCTACCAAAGTTTGACAGGTTTCAGGATAATTATAACGGCATGGGAATTGCCGTTCATGATATCTCAGCAGCGCATATTATCTTAAAGTCATTACATATTGAAAATGATCACTACCGGGCAATATTGCATTACAAAGTACAAGATCATTTTGGTCTTGATAGTGCCGATATATTAAAGAAAACCTTCAGCCAGTTTCAATTTTTCCGCATCTGGTTTGTTCTTCAGAGAAGCAATCAATTTGGTTTTAAGCCCTTTATGACCAATATGGAAACCACTATAGAAATCATCGGTAATCGCAATGAAAAATAAAATAAAAATAGTTATTGTAATGGCGGTTTGTAGCGTCGTGCTGGCTGGTTATTTTCTCTGGTCAGAATATTGTTCGGTTAAAATTGTTAGCGTTCATGGAGCTGGAAATTTTAGTGACGTTTTAGTAAAAAATTTTCCGATTACCGATCGTGGAAAGATTGACTGGTGGTTAAAAAATAAAGACGCCCTGAAACAAAAATATGACATTCCTAAACCAGCATCTTACGATAATTATACGGTAAGTATCTGGCTGTTTGGCGAAGGTTACAAAGAAGACGATGGCTATGACCGACTCTGTTTTTCAGACATGGCGCCCCCCCTGAACTGCATCGAAAAGGACAGAGTTTTTATCATCAGTTACAGTAAAAACAGTGGTCTTACATTTACTGTTGAAGATGGTGAATACAGGATGAAAGATAGCGGTGAAATAATAAAGGAAAAGCGTTAAGCAAATGCCCTGACGGGATCGCAGACAGCCATTAGACTGGCTGTCTGCCAGCAATAACTTTAATTTAACGTAGTTAAGTATAAAAACAAAAAGCGTCCTGAGATAAACAGGTTTGCGCATCTGCACATCTGTTGCAGGGAGGCGCATCGCCCCTCCCCCCTCCCTTTTCACCTCTCCCAATGCCTGGCCGTGAAAAGGCAGCTGAAAAGCTATAGCCTTCAACGCTACAGCATGCTGAGGCGATGGTTTTCATCGTTACGCCACTACGCTTCCAGCGACAGGGTGGTCAGACTTTAGCCAGACCACCGATATCCGCACTTCCCGCAGGGTCATTTTCCAATTCATTGTTGCTATCACGGGCGCTGGCACCCGCCCCTTAAGTCACCGATACCCTGCTCAGATCTGATTAAGTCGTCTTAAATTTTCTCAGCATAATCCGCTACCTTTTCCACTCTTCTCCCCGCAATTCCCCCACGTTCCTGCGCTTCGCTGGTTATAGCCGCCATTATGTCCAGATGTCTGGATGGCTAATAAGTTTTCGTGCTAGCTTATGCGCTTTCGGCTGTTGCCGCCTTTCATCGTTCAGGAAAAAATGCGGCCAGTGATTCTTCAGGAGAGTAATGACATGCCAGGGTTAAACTGCCTTGAGATGCGTAACATCTCCATCGCTTTCGGCGGGTTTGCCGCGCTATCGTCGGTGGATTTCCGCAGTGAAGGCCATTCAGTCCATGCCCTGACCGGCGCGAACGGCGCAGGGAAATCCACGCTGATGGCGATCCTGTCCGGCGCGCATAGCCACTACAGCGGCGAGATCCTGCTGGATGGCGAGCCGGTTTCAATCCGCTCGCCCCGTGAAGCCAAACAGCGGGGGATCCACCTGGTTCAGCAGGAAGTGGATGTGGCACTGGTGCCGCAGCTCAGCGTGGCGGAAAACATTCTGCTGGATCGGCTGGCTGAGCCTGGCCACCGCTATCGCTGGGGAGCGATTCGCCGTCAGGCGCGGGCGCTGCTGGCACAGCTCGACGTGACGCTGGACGTTAACCGGCTGGTCGAACGCTGCACCCTGGCGGAAAAACAGCAGATTTTGCTGGCGCGGGCGCTCTCCCACCACTGCCGCTTCCTGATTCTGGATGAACCCACTGCCCCGCTGGATCAGCACGAGAGCGAACGGCTGTTTGCCGTGGTGCGTCGTCTGCAGCGCAGCGGCATTGGCGTGGTCTTTATTTCTCACCGCATTCATGAGCTGAAGGCGATCTGCGACCAGCTGACGGTGCTGCGCGATGGCCGCCTGGTAGAAACCGGTCCGATGGCCGCGCTCAGCGGCGAGCAGATCGTCGAGAAGATGCTGGGACATCAGCTCACCGATATCTTTCCGCCCCGCCGGCCACAAAAGGCGCAGCCGCTGCTGCTGGCGGTCGAAGGATTGCACGATGAGCAGTTACTGCAGGCTATCTCGCTGCGGCTGCACAAAGGCGAGATCCTCGGCATCGCGGGCCTGGCCGGTGCCGGTAAAACCGAACTCTGCAAGGCGCTGTTCGGCGCCAGCAAAAGCCGCATCAGCCGGGGCGAACTGCATGGTGAGCCGTGGCAGCCCCGTTCCCCGCACGACTCGGTCAGCCGCCGCATGGCGCTGGTGCCGGAGGAGCGGCGCAAAGAGGGGATCTTCATTGATGAGTCGGTCGCGATGAACCTCAGCGTCAGCGCGGACGACAGTTTTTCACGCTGGAGCCTGTTTGGTCATCGCCAGGCGTGGCACTGGGCGGAGCAGGTTATTCGCCAGCTGCAGGTGCGTACCACCGGCCCGGCTCAGACCCTGCGCCGTCTTTCCGGCGGCAATCAGCAGAAGGTGGCGATTGGCAAATGGCTGCGCAATAACGCGGACGTGCTGATTTTTGACGAGCCGACCAAGGGCGTCGATATCAAAGCGAAAACCGAACTCTTCAACCTGATAGACAACCTGGCGCGGGAAGGCAAAGGCATTATCTACGCGTCGGGTGAATTTTCTGAACTGGTCGGCTTGTGCGACCGGATTTGCGTGCTCTGGGACGGACGTATTGTAGCTGAGCTGGCTGCACAGGACGTCACCGAAGAGACGCTTTTGCTCTATTCCACCGGAGGAACCCCTGCGTGAGCAGCAAAGAAACCCATCTGAATCTGACCGCCACGTCGTGGCGTCACCAGCTTTTCGACTTCCTTTATAAATGGGGAATGTTGCTGACGGTGGTGATCCTGATCGCCGCCTTTGGTCTGGCTTCCGACAGCTTCCTGGAGCCGAATAACATCATCAATATCCTGCGCTCAATTGCCATCGTGACGGTGATCGCCATCGGCGTCTCGATCTCACTGACCGTGGGCGGCTTTGATCTCTCGGTCGGCTCGACCGCCTCACTGGCCAATGCGCTGGTGATCTCGCTCTTTGTCTGGTACGGCTTTGGCACCACCAGCGCGATCCTGATTACCCTGGCGCTCTGCACC
This sequence comes from Pantoea sp., assembly GCF_032114055.1. Taxonomy (GTDB): domain Bacteria; phylum Pseudomonadota; class Gammaproteobacteria; order Enterobacterales; family Enterobacteriaceae; genus Pantoea. The sequence continues at coordinate 36,657 of NZ_DAMCTB010000005.1, read as the reverse complement.
CTGGTCGGGCTGTTCAACGCCTTTCTGATTGTGATCCTGCGTATTCCCGACATGCTGGCGACGCTGGCCACCCTGTTTGTGATTCAGGGTGTGGCGATGACCTACAGTTTTGGCGGCTCAATCACCGAGAACATGGTGCTGCCGGGCGGCGATATGGCCGAAGGCACTATTCCGGCAGCCTTTGGCCTGCTTGGCCAGGTGCCGACCATCGTGATCATTATGCTGGTGGTAACTGTCGCGGCGCAGCTGGCGCTGTCGCTGACCAAACATGGCCGCCGGATGTATGCGCTGGGCGGCAATCCTGAAGCAGCACGCCTGTCGGGCATCCGTACCACCCGCTACCGGGTGCTGGCGTATGTGCTCGCCTCGCTGCTGGCGGGTCTGGGCGGCATCCTGCTCGCCTCGCGCATCGGCTCTTCTCAGGTCAACGCCGGAAGCGGCTACCTGATGGATGCGGTCGCGGCGGCGTGGATCGGCTTCTCGCTGGCCGGCTCTGGTAAGCCAAATGCACTCGGCACACTGGTCGGCGCGGTGATCCTGGGTGTGCTGCAGAACGGGCTGGTGATGCTCTCCGTCCCCTACTATGCCATGGACATTATTAAAGGCGTGGTGCTGGCCCTGGCGCTGGCGATCACCTATATCCAGCGCCGCTGAGGCGCGTTTACCGGAGTTAATAACAATGCAAAAAATCACACTCTCGCTGCTGGCCCTGAGCCTGCTGAACGCCAGCGCCGCTTTTGCGGACACCGTGACGTCGGTGCCTGCCGCTATCGCCAGCCATAACGGCCCGATTCGTATCGCCGTGATCCGCAACCTCGGCTCCGATGACAACACCACCCAGTTTGTGGCCGGCGCGATCCAGCAGGGCCGCCAGCTGGGCTTTAAGGTCAGTACCTTTCTGAGCAACGGCGATGATGCGCGTTTCCAGGATTTCGTCAATCAGGCGATCAGCCAGAAGTATGACGGTATCGTGCTGTCACACGGTAAAGCACCTTACGCCAGCGGTCTGGTGAAGCGGATTGCCGATGCGGGCATTAAGCTGTCGGTGTTTGATACACCGGTGGATAGCCCGGTTCCGGGCGTCACCGTGACCGCCCAGGATGACGCCTCACTGGCACAGCTGTCGCTGGGCCAGCTCATCGGTGACTTCCACGGCAAGGCGAAGATCGTCAAACTCTGGGTCGCTGGCTTCCCGCCAATGGAACGCCGTCAGGTGGTGTATGAAAAACTGCTGAAAGAGAATCCGGGTATCCGGCAGCTTGAGTCGATCGGTGCGGTTTCGACTGACGTTCAGGGTGACACAGCGAATAAGATCGGCGCGATTCTGGCGAAATACCCGAAAGGTCAGATCGACGCCATCTGGGGAGCCTGGGATGCCTTCAGCCAGGGCGCGTATAAAGCGTTGCAGGAGAATGGCCGCACTGAGATCAGGCTCTACAGCATCGACGTCTCTAACCAGGATCTGCAGCTGATGCGCGAGAAAAACAGCCCGTGGGTGCAGACGGTAGCGGTGGATCCGAAAACCATCGGTGCGGTCAACATGCGTCTGGTGGCGAAGAAGATTGCCGGTGAAGAGACGCCAGCCACCTACCAGTTCAAAGCCGCGTCGATTTCACAGCAGCAGCTGAGCAGCCAGCCGGGCGCAGTGAACGTCGCATCGCTGAACAAAATCATTCCGGGCTGGGGCGACAATCAGGATTTCGTCGCGCCGTGGTTCGCGACCCTGGCGGCGAAAAACAGCAAATAAAGGGCGGGCCGTCAGAGCCCCAGCAGCAGCTGACGCTCAAGCTGGGGATCGACCATCGTCACATGTAACCCTACCAGCCTTACGCCACGCCCGGCACGACGCTCATCCCACGTCTTGCGGGCGATGGCGATCATGTCCTCTTTATTCAGCACCGGCCAGATATGCTCCTGGGTCGTCTGCTGAAAGTCACTGAACTTCAGTTTGACGCCCTGACGTGCCACCTGCTTATCGGGACGGATTTGCGTCAGACGGCGATCCAGCTCGGCATAAAGAAAATCGATAATCTCCAGGCAGGCCTCCCAGTCGTTGATATCCTCCGCCAGGGTGCGCTCAACGCCCAGCGATTTACGCTCACGCTCCACGATCACGCCCCGCTCATCAATGCCGTGGCTGCGCTCCCACAGTACCCGGCCAAACTTACCAAAGCGCTTCAGCAGCAGCGCCAGATCCGTTTTCTGCACGTCACCGCAGGTAACCAGCCCCATCTCCTCCAGCTTTTTGGCAGACACTTTGCCGACGCCGGGAATTTTTACCAGCGGCAGGGTCAGCAGAAAATCCGCCATTTCCGGCGGCGTAATCACATACTGCCCATCCGGCTTGTTGAGGTCAGAGGCGATCTTTGCCAGAAACTTAATCGGGGCGATCCCCGCCGACGCGGTGAGTCCGGTTTCACGGAAAATGGTGGCGCGGATTGCCTGTGCCATCAGCGTCGCGGAGCCGTGACAGTGCGGGCTGTCAGTCACATCCAGATAGGCTTCATCCAGCGAAAGCGGTTCAATCAGCGGCGTGTAGCGGGTAAAGATGTCGCGGATCTGCGCAGAGGCTTCTTTATAGGCATCAAAGCGGCCCGGCAGCAGACGCAGATGAGGGCAGAGTTTAAGCGCCATGCCGGTGGGCATCGCGCTGCGCACGCCATATTTGCGGGCCGGATAGTTGGCGGTGCTGATCACGCCGCGACGTTCGCGGCTGCCACCAATGGCGATCGGGATATCGCGCAGCTGGGGATTATCACGCATCTCCACCGCGGCATAGAAGCAGTCCATATCGACATGAATGATTTTACGCATACCCCCCTCCGGCACTGGATAAGTATACAGTCGGAGGAACTAACTGCAATCTCTGTTGCGTTAAGCATTAACGTTTACAAATTTCTGGCCGATTATCTGCCTGTAATTCGCGAATTTGACGGCGACCGTCTTGCTAAAAAAACAGACAATGTTTAATGTTGCGCTGCGGTAGCGGACAGTTCCGATAATGCAAGCAGAGACGCACAATTTGCGTCATGTTCTCTTCACCTCAAGGTACACACAGCATGGGCAAAATCGCACTCCTGTTTGCGATGATTTTACTGCCAGCCCTCAGCATGGCAATGACTCCCGAACCCGTTCAGACGGCGGCACCGGTCAGTAAAGAGTTAAAGAAACAGTTACTTGGCACCCCGGTTTATATCCAGATCTTCAAGGAAGAACGCACTCTAGAGCTTTACGGCAAAATTGGTAACGAATACCGCCTGCTGGATACCTACCGCATCTGTAATTTTTCAGGTGGCCTCGGCCCGAAACGCCGCGAAGGCGATTTCAAAAGCCCGGAAGGGTTTTACAACGTGAAGCTGAATCAGCTGAAGCCGGACAGCCGGTTTTATCGCGCGATCAACATCGGCTTCCCGAATCAGTATGACCGGAATCAGGGCTACAGCGGCAACTACCTGATGATTCATGGCGACTGTAAGTCAATTGGCTGCTATGCCATGACCAACGCCTATATGGATGAGATTTTTACTTATGTGAATGCCGCGCTGCGTAACGGTCAGCAGGATATCAGCATCAGCATCTATCCGTTCCGGATGACCGACAGTAATATGCAGCGCCACCGCTACTCCACCTACGCCAGTTTCTGGCAGCAGCTGCAGCCGGGATACGCTTACTTTGCGAAGTATCACCAGCCGCCGGTAGTGAACGTTGCCAGCGGGAAATATGTGATGAACAGCAGCCCGGCACCGGTTTTAGCCAGTCCCGAAGCCGCTTCACGCTCATTCCTGGCGCTCTCCAAGACAGAATAAGGCCCATTCGCCTGGCGCAATCCGCTGCCAGGTTTCATTGGCCGTCAGCGGCTGCGTCGCAATCACCGTCACCACGTCATGGGGCGTGGTGTGCTGCTGAAAATCGACCTCTACATCCTGATCCAGCAGCTGCGCCCGGCCAAAGGGCGCACGACGGGTGATCCAGAAGAGATTGGTCGAGCAGAAGGCCATCAGATAACGGCCATCTGACAGCAGCATGTTAAACACGCCCTTCTGTCGCAACATTCCCGCCAGCTCCCCGATAAAACGAAATACCGCAGGCCAGTTGCCCGGCGTGCGCGGGTAGCGCGTGGCCAGCTGATGCAGGATCCAGCAGAACGCCTTTTCACTGTCCGTTTCGCCGACCGGCCGGAAAGTGCCGGTTTCCAGCTGGCGGTAGCCTTTGAGCTGACCGTTGTGCGCATAGGTCCAGTTGCGGCCCCACAGCTCGCGGGTAAACGGGTGCGTATTTTCCAGCGACACCTGACCCCGGTTCGCCTGACGGATATGCGCCACCACCGAATGCGATTTGATGGGGTACTCCTGCACCAGACGCGCAATCGGCGAGTTAAAGCTTGGCAGCGGATCTTTAAACGTACGGCAGCCTTTGTCTTCGTAGAAGGTAATGCCCCAGCCATCTTTGTGAGGCCCGGTTCCACCGCCGCGCTGAACCAGTCCGGTAAAGCTGAAACAGATATCCGTGGGAACATTGGCGCTCATCCCGAGCAATTCGCACATAGCCACCGCCTTAGATTAAGCCGCCTCCTGTAAGCAGGAGGCCGGCGCGATTACTTCACCATCTCTTTTTCAACCAGCAGCATCAGGATATGGATCACTTTGATGTGGATCTCCTGAATACGATCTGCATAGCCAAAGTGCGGCACCCGGATTTCAATGTCGGCACTGTCCGCCATCTTACCGCCATCTTTACCGGTCAGGGTGATCACTTTCATCCCCTGCGCACGCGCCGCCTCAACCGCCCTGATGATGTTGGCGGAGTTACCGGAGGTAGAAAGGCCCAGCAGCACATCGCCTGGCCGCCCTACCGCTTCCACGTAGCGTGAAAAGACATAGTCGTAGCCAAAATCATTACTGACGCACGACAGATGGCTGACATCAGAGATGGCAATCGCCGGATAACCAGGACGGTTTTCACGGTAACGGCCGGTCAGCTCTTCGGCGAAGTGCATCGCATCGCAATGTGAGCCACCGTTACCGCAGGAAAGCACCTTGCCGCCCGCTTTGAAGCTGTCAGCCAGCAGCACCGCAGCACGCTGGATCGCATGGATATTGGCATCGTCACTGAGGAATTTGTTCAGCGTATCAGCAGCTTCATTGAGCTCAGCGCGAATGATGTCCTGGTACATAGGGGTGTCCTTTTGTAGGAGAGGTTAATCGCAGCAAGTTTAACGGAATGGCCCGTCAGCGCAAAGCACCATGCCAGGCCGTGGCAGCGATTGTGGCCACAGCCGCAGACGAAAAAACGCACAGAACAGGGATTTTGTGAGGCAGGTTGTAATTGCGATGTAAACGAATTGATAAATAGCGCCAACTGCTCTAAACCTCTCCTTATAACAGGTCAGACCTCTTACTACTTGGAGCGGTTCACTATGATGGTTGTTTCGATACTTGCCACGGTGGCGCTGATTGGCGCCCTGTTCTATCACCGCCTGTCGTTACGGCTCAGCAGCGCGATCCTGCTGCTCTGGACCGCCGCGATGGCTGTCGCTCATCTCTGGACGCCGTGGCTGCTGCTGCCGCTGGCGATCATTCTGCTGCCGTTTAATCTGCCGTCAATGCGTCGCAGCCTGTTTTCAGCGCCGATCTTTCAGCGCTTCCGGAAGGTGATGCCACCGATGTCGCGCACCGAAAAAGAGGCGATCGATGCGGGCACCACCTGGTGGGAAGGCGACCTGTTTCAGGGCAAACCGGACTGGCAGAAGCTGCACAACTATCCTCAGCCGCGTCTGACCGCCGAGGAGCAGGCGTTTCTCGACGGCCCGGTAGAGGAAGCGTGCCGCATGGCCAACGATTTCCAGATCACTCATGAGCTGGCCGATATGCCGCCGGAACTCTGGGCCTACCTGAAAGAGCATCGTTTCTTCGCGATGATCATCAAGAAAGAGTATGGCGGGCTCGACTTCTCTGCCTATGCGCAGGCCTGCGTGCTGCAAAAACTGGCGGGCGTGTCCGGCATTCTGGCAATCACCGTCGGCGTGCCTAACTCACTCGGCCCGGGCGAACTGCTGCAGCACTACGGCACCGACGAGCAGAAAAATCACTATTTACCGCGCCTGGCGCGCGGCGATGAGATCCCCTGCTTTGCGCTGACCAGCCCGGAAGCGGGTTCCGATGCCGGGGCGATCCCCGATACCGGCGTAGTCTGTATGGGCGAATGGCAGGGTAAACAGGTGCTGGGTATGCGCCTGACCTGGAACAAACGCTACATTACGCTGGCGCCGATTGCGACCGTGCTGGGCCTGGCCTTCAAACTTTCCGACCCCGATCATCTGCTCAGCGACAACGAAAATCCGGGCATCACCTGTGCGCTGATCCCGACGAATACGCCTGGCGTGGAGATTGGTCATCGACACTTCCCGCTGAACGTACCCTTCCAGAACGGCCCGACCCGCGGCAAAGATATCTTTGTGCCGATTGATTACATTATCGGCGGACCAGACATGGCGGGTCAGGGCTGGCGGATGCTGGTGGAGTGTCTGTCGGTAGGTCGCGGCATTACGCTGCCGTCCAACTCAACCGGCAGCCTGAAAACGGTGGCACTGGCGACCGGCGCCTACGCCCATATCCGCCGTCAGTTCCGCCTCCCCATTGGCAAGATGGAAGGGATCGAGGAGCCGCTGGCGCGCATCGCCGGCAACGCTTACGTCATGGACGCCGCCGCCACGCTGATTACCGCCGGGATTATGCAGGGTGAAAAACCGGCGGTGCTGTCGGCGATTGTGAAATATCACTGCACCCATCGCGGTCAGCGCGCCATTATCGACGCCATGGATATTGCCGGCGGTAAAGGCATTATGCTCGGCAACAGTAACTTCCTGGCTCGCGCCTATCAGGGTGCGCCTATCGCTATCACGGTGGAAGGCGCGAACATCCTGACCCGCAGCATGATTATCTTCGGTCAGGGGGCTATCCGCTGCCATCCTTATGTTCTGCAGGAGATGGCGGCGGCCGCCAGCAACGACGTTAACGCGTTTGACCGGGCGCTGTTCAGCCACATCGGCCATGTCGGCAGCAGCGCCATGCGCAGCCTGTGGCTGGGCATAACCGCCGGACGGACCAGCGCCAGCCCGACACGCGACAGCACCCGCCGTTACTATCAGCACCTGAACCGCATCAGCGCGAACCTGGCGCTGCTCTCTGATGTGTCGATGGCCGTGCTGGGCGGCAGCCTGAAACGGCGTGAGCGCATCTCGGCGCGTCTGGGGGATGTGCTGAGCCAGCTCTATCTTGCTTCAGCGACGCTGAAACGTTATGACGATGAGGGCCGCAACGAAGCCGATCTGCCGCTGGTCCACTGGGGCGTGCAGGATGCGTTGCATCAGGCCGAAGCGGCGATGGACGATCTGCTGCGTAACTTCCCGAACCGTCTGGTCGCAGGCGCTCTGCGTATGACCCTGTTCGCTGGCGGACACCACTGCCCTGCGCCGTCTGACCGTCTGGATCATCAGCTGGCGAAAATGCTGCAGCAGCCTTCCGCGACCCGCAGCCGTCTGGGCCGTGGCATGTACCTGACGCCGGGTGAAAATAACCCTGCCGGTCAGCTGGAACAGGCGCTACAGGATGTGATGGCCGCTGAGGTGATTCATGACCGGCTGTGCAAACAGACGAAACAGCATCTCTCCTTTACCCGGCTGGATGCGCTGGCGAAGCGCGGGCTGGAACAGGGCTGGATCGATGCGGAAGAGGCTGAGATCCTGCAGCGTGCCGAAGTGAGCCGTCTGCGGTCGATTAACGTCGATGAGTTTGAGCCGGACGCACTGGCGGTGCCGGTGCCTGAAAAAGCGCCTCAGCCTGCCTCACGGGCCAGCGAGGCGGCATAGGGGTCAGGGCCGATGTGATGTCGGCCTCTAAAAACAGCACTGGCTCAGGGAGTATACGCCCTCCGTAAAGACGCAAAAAACGCCATCCCTGGCCCGCTATGCTTTACTCCGGGCGTATGCTCCCATCGCTTTAAGTTCCGTACTCTGTCAGCCGGCAAAGCCAGGTCAGGTTAAACCTGGCCGCAACTAACAAACGCAAAGCGCAGGGAACACGGGAAGAGGAGGAAAGCGTCCCGCGCCACGGATGGCTTTAGCGACTTTCCGATCTGACCGTGTTTCCTGCGCTGGCACACCCTCACAGCTGGCAGAAACGTTGTCTTTTCTGAAAACCGACGTCACGTCGGCCTTTCTTTATCCAGCCTGACGGATGCGGGCAATCAGCGCATCCACATCCTCTACGTGGTCGGCCGCCAGAATCAGCGTGCGTCCCAGGTTAATCGCGTTACGAATGCAGTCGGTGCGCATCGCCGGATCGGCAATCAGCTTCATATCCGCAACGTGGGACATCCCCACCGTGCGGCGAATCAGTTCAGTTCCGCAGTAGCCAATGGTGTCGGCCCACACTTTGCGCAGAAACGCTGCCGCGTAGCTCGGATAAGCCAGTGCCTGATCGCGCGTTTTCTCTGCCGCCAGCGCCAGAAAACGTGAGGCAAAAGTCGTCCAGAGGGTGTGTATATCGCTGAGGCGCTGTTCGCGGGCGTCGGCCGCCTCGCGCGGCGCCAGCAGCCCCGGCAGGCCACAGTAGTTAATCAGCAGGTTGCCTACCGCAGTACCAACATCAAACCCGATGGGACCAAAATAGCCAAATTCCGCATCAATCGCCTTGAGGCTGCCGTCAGCAACGAAAATCGAGCCGCTGTGAATATCACCATGCAGCAGCGCTTCGGCGTGGGCAAAGAAGCGATGTTTCAGGCCGCCTACCGCAATGCGCAGCGCAGCGTCGTCGCGCAGACTGGCGACCAGCGGTTCCAGCGCAGCGGGATAGCTGTTGCGCTCGTGGTTGGTGTAGGGATCATTAAAAAAGAGATCCTCGGTGATTTCGCACATTTCCGGATTGATGAAACGCGCCACTTCCGCTTTTTTCTGGTGCGGATGCAGGATGAAATCGGAGGTGTGGAACAGAGTGTCTGCCAGATAGACGCCTAACTGCCGGGCCGCTTCCGGGTAATAAACCCCCTTTACCAGCTCGCCGCGCCAGATGCGATGACTGGAGAGATCCTCCATGACCATCACCGCCAGATCCGCATCGTAATGGGTAATCTGCACCGTGTGCTGCGGGCAATGTTTGTAGTGCTCGACCAGCGTCTGCGCTTCCAGCCGCGCCCGGTCCAGCGTCAGTGGCCATGACTCGCCCACGCAGCGCACATAGGGCAGCGCCTGCTTGACCACCACCCGGCTGATGCCCTGGTCGTCATAGATCTTAAACACCAGGTTGAGGTTGCCATCACCAATCTCTTCTGCCCGGCTCAGTGCAGCAGGATTGTCCACACCGCCAAATTGCCGGGCATAGTCCACAGCATCAGCAGCGGTAAAGGTATGGTATTGCGACATTGCCTGTTCCTCGTCAGTCGAAGGGGGATGACCGGGTATAATAAGCCGTTCAGACGTCTATACATCCGCTCAGCATGTTGGCACAATATCAGCCATTAACGCAACATGGATTTCACCCACAATGCAGACACTTAAAACTACCAGTTTACAGGTTCGTGACAATCAGCTCTGGATCCTCGACCAGCAGGCGCTGCCGCAGCAAAAAAACTGGCTGCCCGCGCACAGCGTGCCGCAGTTGATTGAGCATATTCATGCGTTGCGGGTGCGTGGCGCGCCGCTGATCGGCCTTTCCGCCTCGCTGCTGCTGGCGCTGCTGGCCGGTCAGGGAGAGGGACGGGCTGAACTGGCGCGGGCGCTGGAGACCCTGCGCGCCGCCCGCCCTACCGCGGTTAACCTGATGAACAATCTGGATCGGATGAAAGTGGCGCTGGCGCAGCCGGACTTTGCGTCCGCGCTGGCGAAAGAAGCCTGGCGGCTGGTGCAGGAAGATAAGCAGTTGTGTGACGCTATCGCTGAGGCGGGCTGCACGCAGGTGAAACCCGGCAGCCAGCTCCTGACCCACTGCAATACCGGCGGCCTGGCCACGGCGGGTGTCGGCACCGCGCTGGGCGTCATCGCACGGGCGCATCAGCAGGGCCTGGTGAAAAATGTCTGGGTGGATGAGACCCGCCCGCTGCTTCAGGGGGGACGATTAACGGCCTGGGAGCTGGGTGAACTGGAGGTGCCTTACACCCTGATTACCGACGCCATGGCCGCCAGCCTGATGGCGCGTGGCGAGGTGGATGCGGTCTGGGTCGGCGCGGACCGCATTGCCGCCAACGGCGATGTGGCGAACAAAATCGGCACCTACAGCCTGGCGGTACTGGCCCATTACCATCGGATCCCGTTTTACGTCGCGGCTCCGCATACCACGCTGGATCGCCACTGTCCTGATGGCGCGGCGATTCCAATCGAGCAGCGTGCCGCCAGCGAAGTCAAAGGCGTTGCCGGCAGCTTTGGCAGCGTTCAGTGGGCGCCGGAGGCAGCAAAGGTCTTCAATCCGGCGTTCGATGTCACGCCTGCCGCCCTGATCAGCGGCTGGATACTGGACACCGGCGTGGTGACGCCCGATCAGGTGCGGGACGGCTTCTTTCAGCCCCGCTAAGGCTGTAAGAGGGGGCGGGCTACGCTGCCCGACACCCTACACGCAGGCTGACCGGTTACGCCAGACGCGGATAGGCATCCGCGATCTTATCACCAGTGAAGTTCGCCACCCAGCCTTCCTGATTATCGAAAATACGGATCGCGGTGAAGTGCGGTGACGAGCCCATGTCAAACCAGTGGGGCGTGCCCGCTGGCACCGAAATCAGATCGTTCTTTTCGCACAGGATCTGCAGGATCTCACCCTCCAGATGCAGACAGAAGAGTCCGGCACCCTCAACAAAGAAGCGCACCTCATCTTCGCCGTGCGTATGCTCGTTGAGAAACTTCTCGCGCAGCACGGTTTTCTGCGGATTGTCGGCGCGCATGCTGATGACATCCCAGCTTTGATAGCCCTTCTCTGCCACCAGCCGATCGATGGCGTGCTGATAAGCCCTGATGACGGTGTCGGCGTCCGGGTTGTCACCCAGGTTGCGATCCGCTTCCCAGCGTTCAAAACGGACGCCTTTGGTATTCAGACGATCGCGGATCGCCTCTGCATCAGTGCTATGCCACACCGGCTGCGCGGCATCACGATCGGTAAAAATAGTCAGTGCACTCATCCTAAATTGACTCCGGGTTAATCTGGGAAAAATCAGTGACCTGCCGATGGCGGCTCTCAGGATCCGCTTCGCCACGCAGGAGTTGCCGCGTCTGCCAGCCCGCCTCCGCGGCCGCATCCAGCTCCTGATGAATGTCGGAGAGAAATAGCAGCTGCTCCGCTGGCTGGCCGATCTCAGCAGCAATCGCCCGGTAGGCGGCGACCTCGCGCTTGGCCCCGACGTGCGTGTCAAAATAGCCGCTGAACAGGCCAGTAATATCACCTTCGTCGCTGTAGCCAAATAACAATTTCTGCGCCGCCACCGAGCCGGAGGAATATACATAGAGTTCAATGCCCTGCGCCTTCCAGTTACGCAGCGCAGGTACGACGTCGGGATAGAGGTGGCCGGTAAAATGGCCGTTGAGATAGCCGTCGCGCCAGATCATGCCCTGCAGGGCTTTCAGGCCGGTGGATTTGCGATCCTGATCCATGAAATCCAGCAGGATCGCCGTCACCGTCGCCAGATCGGCCGCTGGCTGACCGGCCTCGTCACGCACCGATTGCAGCGCCGCAGCAACCTCTGGCTGGCCGGCATGGTCGCGCACAAACGCGGGCAGATGCTCACGCGCAAAGGGGAACAGGATGTTATGTACAAAACGGATATCGCTGGTGGTGCCTTCGATATCGGTGACAATGGCGTGAATCATGCTCTCTCCAGCAGGCGACGTTGACGTTCGCATTCAAATAAAAATTCCAGACCTTCCAGATGACGGCGTGCTTCGCCGACGTCACAGCCCCAGCAGGTTAAGCCGTGGCCGCGCAGCAGAAAGCCGTAGCGCAGCGGAAAACGGGCGGCGTAATCCTCAATTTCTGACGCCAGCGCCGCAATATCCTGACTGTTGTCGAACACCGGGATCGCCACGGTATCCAGATGGGTCTGCTGTCCGCTTAGCGATTTTTGCATCTCATAACCGTGCAGCAGCAGTGCCGCTCCCTGCTCCACCTGCGACAGCACGGTCGAATTGACTGTGTGGGTGTGCAGCACCGCGCCCGCCTCGGGAAACAGGCGATAGATCATCGTATGCAGCCCGGTTTCTGCCGACGGTTTACGGCCGGAAAGTGACTGGCTGGTGGCGATATCGACCTCGATGAAATCATCCCGCGTCAGCGTGCCTTTGTCTTTGCCTGATTCACTCAGCAGGCAGACATGCGCATCGCGACGCACGGACATATTCCCACCGGTGGCCGGTGCCCAGCCTTTCGCCCCAATCCAGTGACAGGCAGCGACCAGCTGATCTAACGGAAGAGTCTGCGACATAACGGTTCCTTGCGGTGAAATGTGTAGCGGGTGACGTAACTGTGGGTAAAGGCTACAGAAGTCCCCGCCGTTGTAGTGAAATTTTTAGCCTGAATATCCCACTTCTAACTCCTGTTCTCCGGGTCCTGCCGGATGATCCCTATTTCAGCAAGGCGGCAAGTGTGCGTATCCCCGGGAGCTGACATCAGTCAGTGACCGGGGTAAGTACGCGCAGCTAACGCCGCTGCTACACGGAGCATTTAAATGCTAAATGATCCGCATCTCAGCAAAGCGGCAGGTATGCGCATCCCCGGGCGCTGACATCAGTCAGTGACCGGGGTAAGTACGCGCAGTCAACGCCGCTGAGGTGTGGAGCATAACGCATTTAGCCATCTAAGCGTCTTGATTGCCAAATACTACCATCCTGTTTATAGTGGCACAAACCCCGGGTGAGACCGCATCACTCTTCGCGCTTAAGGCCTGACACCATGACGCAGCACAACCTGATCCCCGAGAGTAAGCTTCCTTTACTCGGCACCACGATTTTCAGCCAGATGAGTGCGCTGGCACAGCAGCACAACGCCATCAATCTCTCACAGGGCTTTCCTGATTTCAGTGGTCCCGACTATCTGCAGCAGCGGCTGGCGTTTCACGTCAGCCAGGGGGCGAACCAGTATGCGCCGATGACCGGTGTGCTACCGTTGCGTGAGGCGATTGCTGAGAAAACCGCGCAGCTTTATGACTACCGGCCCGATGCTGAAACAGAGATTACGGTAACGGCGGGCGCTACCGAGGCGCTCTATGCGGCGATTACCGCGCTGGTGCGGCCGGGCGATGAAGTGATCTGCTTTGATCCCAGCTACGACAGCTATGCGCCTGCGGTCGCGCTGGCGGGCGGCGTCATGAAACGTATTGCGCTGCAGCCGCCCGCCTTTCGGGTCGACTGGGCCGCTTTTGCTGCATTACTGAGTGATAAAACCCGGCTGGTGATCCTGAACACGCCGCACAACCCCTCGGCTACCGTCTGGCTGCAGCAGGATTTCGCCGCGCTGTGGCAGGCGATTGCCGCCCGGCCAGTCTACGTGCTGAGCGACGAGGTCTATGAGCATATCTGCTTCGATGAAGCGGGTCACGCCAGCGTGCTGGCCCATCCTGAGCTGCGTCAGCGCGCCGTTGCAGTCTCCTCGTTTGGTAAGACTTTCCATATCACCGGCTGGAAAGTGGGTTACTGTATTGCGCCTGCGGCGATCAGCGCTGAGCTGCGCAAGGTGCATCAGTATCTGACCTTCTCGGTGAATACCCCGGCGCAGCTGGCGATTGCGGATATGCTGCGTGAACATCCGGAACATTATCATGAGCTGCCGGCGTTTTATCGCGACCGCCGCGACCGGCTGGCAACGGCGCTGACCGCCAGCCGCTTTAAGGTTTTACCCTGCCAGGGCACCTACTTCCTGCTGGTGGATTACAGCGCCCTCTCCGACCTGGATGATGTCAGCTTCTGCCAGTGGCTGACCCGCGACGTGGGCGTCGCGGCGATCCCGCTCTCGGTGTTCTGCGCCGATCCTTTTCCTCATAAACTGATTCGCCTCTGTTTTGCTAAACAGCCGGCGACCTTAGATGCCGCCGCGGAGCGCTTATGTCAGCTTTAAAAATCACGCTCTTGCAGGAGACGCTGAGCTGGATGGATGGCGAGGCCAATCTGCGCCATTTCGATGCGCAGCTGGCCGGACTCACCGGTCGCGATCTGATTATACTGCCGGAGATGTTTACCACCGGCTTTGCGATGGAAGCGGCCAAAAGCTCGCTGCCCGAAGCGCAGGTGGTGGAGTGGCTGCATCAGCATGCCCGGCGCACCGATGCCCTGATTGGCGGCAGCGCGGCGATCCAGACCGAGAACGGTGCGGTAAACCGTTTTCTGCTGGTCGCGCCCGACGGCACAGTGCATCAGTATGATAAGCGCCACCTGTTCCGGATGGCAGATGAGCATCACCACTATCTGCCGGGCGAACAGCGTCAGGTGTTTACGTGGCGCGGCTGGCGGATCCTGCCGCAGATCTGCTATGACCTGCGCTTCCCGGTCTTCTCGCGCAACCGCAACGATTACGATCTGGCGCTCTATGTCGCCAACTGGCCTGCGCCGCGTGCGCGGCACTGGCAGGCGCTGCTGTTAGCGCGGGCGATTGAAAATCAGGCCTATGTGGCCGGCTGCAACCGCGTCGGCAGCGACGGTAATCAGCATCACTACAGCGGCGACAGCCAGATTATTTCCCCGCAGGGCGAGATCCTCAGTGAGGCAGAGCCGCATCAGCGCGCCCGGCTGGACGCCGAACTGTCGCTGGAGACGCTCAACGCCTACCGTGAGCGTTTCCCGGCCTGGCAGGATGCGGATCGCTTTTCCCTGTAAGGCCTGACGCGGCAGCTTTTCAGCTGCCGCGATAGGTTGACCAGGACCAGGGCGAGATCAGAAACGGCAGGTGGAAATGGCTGCCCGCCTCGGCAATCACGAAATCGATCTGCGCGCTGACGTAAAGTGCATCCCGACCGGCGGCGGCGAAATAGTCGCCGATCTCTGCGGTTAGCCGGTAGTGGCCCGGCGACAGCGGTTCAGGTGTCAGATCTTTCAGCCGCCCGTCGTTGTCGGTCGCGCCCTCCGCAACCGGAAACCAGCCTTCCGGACTGTTCTGCTCCAGTGAAATCGCAATCCCACAGGCAGGTTTGCCCAGCGCCGTGTCCAGAATGTGAGTGGTGATGGTACTCATCGAATTGTCTCCTTAAGGCGTAACAGGGTGATTTCACGCAGCTGATCCAGCGTCTCCTGCTGTTCGTCAGCCTCGCTATTCTGCAACCGGCGCTGCAGCGCCGCCAGCATCTCTTCGCCACTGCGCCCCTTCGCGCGGATCAGAAATACCCGGCCAAAACGCGCTTCATACGCCTGATTTCCCTGCTGCATCGCCTGCTGCAGAGTGTGATCGGCCTGCTGCATTGCGGATTGCTCACCACGCGACAGGGCCGCCTCTTTATCCGCGCCCTCTGCGCGCTCGCCGATACGGGGATGGGCCGTGAGCGCGGCCTGTAACTCAGGCTGCTGCCACTGGCGGGCCAGCGTATCAGCCACCGTCATGAGCGCCTCTCTGCTGGCAAAAGGCCGGGCGGCCACCAGCGACTGCTGCCAGTGGGGGATCGCCACGCAGTGCCGGATAGCGGCCTGCGCCTCGCTGGCGTCGAGCTGGTTAAAAGCGGCTAATTCCATCTTCAGCTCCGTCCGGCAATCAGTGAAATCGCCTGCAGATAGGCCTGCAGTGCAGGCGCCACATCATCTACCGCCACCGACTCCGCCGGATGGTGGCTGATGCCGCGATGGTTACGCACAAATAACATCCCGACCGGCCAGCGTTCAGCGATGGCGATAGCATCGTGCCCGGCGCCGCTCGGCAGTGAAAGCGTACGCCCCTGCACCGTTTCCACCGCGTGACTCAGCGCCTGTTGCAGCGCGGAGTCACAGGCTGTAGCCCCGATGCGATAATATTCGTTCGACTCAAAACGGAGCCCGCGCCGCAGCGCGATCGCCTCCGCCTGGGTTAACAGGCTGGAGAGCAGTGTCTCCAGCGGCATGTCCTGCGGGCCGCGCACATCCAGCGACAGCGATACCTCGCCCGGGATGACGTTCACCGCGCCCGGCGCACAGTTCAGGGTGCCAACAGTGGCCACCAGCTGCGGATCCTGCTCACGGGTGGTCTGCTCGACAAAGACCATCCACTCGGCTGCGGCAGCCAGCGCATCTTTGCGGTGGGTCATGGGCACCGTGCCCGCATGGCCTGCTTCACCGGTAAACCGGCAGTTAAGGCGACGCGCACCGTTGATTGCCGTGACGACGCCCAGCGCCAGATCTTCCTGTTCCAGACAGGGCCCCTGCTCGATGTGCAGTTCAAGATAGCCGACAATGTCCTCTACCCGCCGGGCGGCAGCGCCAATTTGCTCACTGTCGAGACCGACATCCGCCATCGCCTGCGCCACGGTGATGCCGTTGCCATCGGGATGCGTGATCCAGCTTTGCGGCCAGCTGCCGGTTATGCCGCGACTGCCGAGCAGCGTAATGCCGAAGCGGGTGCCCTCTTCGTCGCCGAAACCAATCACCTCAATGGCCAGCGGCAGCCGGCACTGATGTTCATTCAGCCACTGTACGGTTTCGATGGCGCTGAGCACGCCCAGCATCCCGTCGTAACGCCCTGCGTTGCGCACGGTGTCAAGATGCGACCCCAGCAGCAGCGCAGGCGCGCCCGCGTCAGCCGCGTCGTAGCGACCACAGATATTGCCCACTTCATCCTGCCATACCCGCATTCCCGCCGCCTGCATCCACTCACCGACGCAGGCGTTGGCGCGCAGATGCTCGGGTGACAGGTAGACGCGGGTCAGCCCCTCTGCCGATTCGCTGATCGCCGCCAGCGCGTCGCAGCGCGCCATCACGCGCTCTGCAGCGATCCGGGCTTCGCTGGCGCTCATCATCATGCCTGACTCCCGTAGTGATCCCATGCAGCCTGGGCGCCAGCGCCCTGCGGCGTGCGATAACCGAGGTGGGTCAGTACCGTTTCCAGCGCCGACAGGGTCTGCATCACGCAATCTTTGCGTGCGTTGTAACCCATGGTGCCGATGCGCCAGACCCTGCCATGCAGCGGGCCAAACGAGGTGCCGATCTCAATGCCGAAATCTTCCAGCATCAGCTTGCGCACCTGGTCGCCATTGACGCCTGACGGGATCATCACGCCCAGCACGTTATTCATTTTATGTTTCAGGTCGCCAAAGGTTTCCAGTCCCATTCCCTGAATGCCTTTCAGCATCGCGTCGCCATGCAGTTTGTGACGGGCAATGCCGTTGTCCAGCCCCTCCTGCAGGATCAGACGGGCGCACTCGCGCGCGCCAAACAGGGCGCTGGTTGCTTCAGTGTGATGGTTAAGCCGCTCCGGCCCCCAGTAATCCATGATCATGCCGAGATCGAAATAGTTGGAGTAGATCATCTCCTCTTCGCCATCCTGATGCGCCTCGGTGCGGATCCCCTGCTCCACGCATTTACGTTTGCGGATCACCGCCTCCATCTCCGCGCTCAGGGTGATCGGCGAGGTGCCCGATGGCCCGCCCAGACACTTCTGCATCCCTGCTGACACCGCATCCAGCCCCCAGGCGTCCGTTTCCAGCGGGTTACCCGCCAGCGACGCGGTGGCATCGGTGTAGAACAGCACGCCATAGCGTTTGCAGATCGCCCCCAGCTGCTCCAGCGGCTGCAGCATGGTTGTGGAGGTGTCGCCCTGCACCGTGAGCAGCAGGCGCGGCCGCACTTTTTTGATCGCCTCTTCCACCTGGTCGGGCGTAAAGACCTCGCCCCACGGAACTTCAATGGTGTGCACCTCGGCGCGGCAGCGGCGGGCGATTTCGCACAGCAGATGACCAAAGCGGCCAAATACCGGCACCAGCACTCTGTCACCCGGCCGGATAGACGACAGCAGAATCGACTCGATACCGGCGCGAGACGTGCCATCAATCAGCAGCGTCCAGCGATTCTCCGTGCGGAATACGCCGCGATAGAGCGCCATCACTTCATTCATGTAGTGGGTCATAGCGGGATCGTACTGGCCCAGCAGCTGACTCGACATGGCGCGCAGCACGCGGGGATCGGCGTTGATCGGTCCTGGCCCCATCAGCAGACGCTGTGGCGGATTCAGTTGCGGGAATTTAGTCATATCCATCATCATTTCCTTTTATGAGGCTCAGAGGCGAACTGAAGAGATAAACTGCTTCAGCTCCGGTGTCTGCGGCTGAGCAAACAGCGTTTTGCTGTCACCCTGTTCCCAGACGCGCCCCTGATGCATAAAGACCACACGATCGCCCACGTCGCGGGCGAAGTTCATTTCATGGGTGACGAGGATCAGCGTCATCCCCTCTGCCGCCAGCTGCTCCAGTACTTTAAGGACTTCGCCAACCAGTTCGGGATCGAGCGCGGAGGTGATCTCATCACAGAGTAAAACTTTTGGCGTCATCGCCAGCGCACGGGCGATCGCCACCCGCTGCTGCTGACCGCCGGAGAGGCTGCCCGGATAGTAGTTAAGCCGTTCGCCCAGTCCGACTTTTTCCAGCATCTGCGTCGCCAGCGCCCGGCATTCGGCATCACTCTTTTTCAGCACCCGGCGTGGGGCCAGCATCACGTTCTCCAGCGCCGTCATGTGCGGGAACAGGTTGAAGTTCTGAAACACCATTCCGACTGAGCGGCTGATTTCACGCGCCTGCGAATCACGATCGGTAATGGTCATCCCGCCGAGCTTGATGCTGCCCTCCTGGTAGCCCTCCAGCCCGTTCATGCAGCGCAGCAGCGTACTCTTGCCCGATCCGCTGCGACCGATGATCGAGATCACCTCGCCCATGTCGATATCCAGATCCACGCCTTTCAACACATGGTTGTCGCCGTAATATTTTTGCACCTGATTAATGGTGATGAGCGGCATTAAATTTTTTCTCCAGATACTGGCTGTAACGGGACAGCGGATAACACATCAGGAAGTAGCCCAGCGCCACCAGCCCGAAGACCTTAAACGGCTGATAAGTCACGTTGTTCAGAATGGTGCCCGCCTTAGTCAGCTCGATAAAACCGATAATCGACGCCAGCGCGGTACCCTTGATCACCTGGACGGCAAACCCCACCGTCGGCGCGATGCCGATGCGGATCGCCTGCGGGGCAATCACCCGCCACAGCGTCTGGCCAAAAGTCAGGCCGAGGCAGCGCGACGCTTCCCACTGCCCTTTGGGCAGCGCACGGATGCTGCCGTACCAGATATCGACCAGAAAAGCGCTGGTGTAGAAAGTCAGTGCCAGTGACGCCGCGGTCCAGGGCGCAACATCGATGCCGAACAGGCCGACACCAAAAAAGGCCAGGAACAGCTGCATCAGCAGCGGCGTACCCTGAAACAGCGCGGTGTAACCACGAATGACGCGCGTCAGCCACCGGCGCTGCAGCAGGCGCAGAAACAGCAGCGGCAGCGTCACCAGCGTGCCGCCGACAAAGGCCACCAGCGACAGTAACAGGGTCCAGCGCGCGGCCAGCAGCAGGTTGCGCAGAATGTCCCAGTCGGAAAAGGTCGTCATCATGATGGCTGCACTCCAAACCATTTACGGCCAATCGCCAGCAGCAGATGGCGCATCACAATCGACAACGCCAGGTAGATCAGCGTGGTCACCAGATAGACTTCAAAACTTAAGAAGGTGCGCGACTGGATCAGGTTAGCGGCGAAGGTCAGCTCCTCATAGGAGACCTGCGACACCACCGACGAGCCCAGCATGACGATGATGCACTGGCTGACCAGCGCCGGATAAATGCGCTGCAGCGCCGGGGGCAGCACCACCCGCAGAAAGGTCTGGCTGCGGGTTAAGCCCAGCACCCGTCCCGCTTCCCACTGCCCTTTCGGCGTCACCTGAATCCCGGCACGGATAATCTCTGTGCTGTAAGCCCCCAGGTTGATCAGCATCGCCAGCAGCGCCGCCTCCCCCGCGGTGAGCTTAAGCCCCAGCGCCGGCAGGCCAAATACGATAAAGAACAGCTGCACGACAAACGGCGTATTGCGGATCAGCTCGACATAGATGCCCCAGAGGCGGCTCATCCAGCCCGGTTTGCCGCTGCGCAGTGCCGCGCCTGCAATCCCAATCGCCACGCCGCCGGTCGTTGCCAGCACCGTGAGCTGAATGGTGACCCAGAGGCCGGAGAGCAGCTCCGGCCAGTAAGGCCACAGGGCGGGAAAGTTAAGTTGCCCGGTCATGAATCGTTCCTCAGGCGCCGAGGTTCGCAGGCAGCGGCGCTTTAAGCCACTCTTCAGAAAGTTTATTCAGGGTGCCATCTTTAATGCCCTGCTCAATCAGTTCATTCACTTTCGCTTTCAGCGCAGGCTGGTCTTTCTTCAGGCCGATAAAGCAGGGTGAATCTTTCAGCATAAACTGCGCGACGGGCGCTTTGGCCGGATTCTGACGCGCAATTGCCGCCACGACCAGGTTGCCGGTAGCCACATACTGCACCTGGCCGGAGAGGTAGGCGGACAGTGTGGTGTTGTTATCTTCGTAACGTTTCACCTGCGCATCTTTCGGCGCCACGTCGCTCAGCACCATATCCTCGACCGCCCCGCGCGTGACGCCAATCGACTTGCCGCCGAGGGCCGCTGCCGTCTTAATTTCGTCACCTTTCGGCCCGAAGACGCCCAGGAAGAACGGCGCATAGGCACGGGTAAAGTCGATCACCTTTTCGCGCTCGGCATTTTTACCCATGCTGGAGATCACCAGATCAACCTTGTCGGTCTGCAGGTAAGGCACGCGGTTGGCACTGCTGACCGGCACCAGCTGCAACTTAAGTTTCATCTGCTTTGCCAGGTATTTCGCCATATCGATGTCATACCCCTGCGGCTGCAGATCGGTTCCGACCGAACCAAACGGCGGAAAATCCTGCGGTACGGCCACGCGAATGACGCCTCGCTTCTGAATATTCTGCAGTTGATCGGCCAGTGCGCTTCCCGCCTGAGCCATCAGTAATGCCGCTGCGGCAACCGCCATCAAAACTTTTTTCATTATGCACCCCGGTAAGATTAACGTGAAACAAAAGATTCTTTGAACCTGAATCTGCAACTAATGTGCCAATCCGGCTGGCACGAAAAAAACGATAAACAGGGCGGCTCTGAGTGGAAGGCGGGCGTAATCGGGGGATAATTACGCCGTAGCGGAGATGTACTGAAATGGGGCAAAGCACCAGAATGGTGCCTGTTAACGGTGCTCCAGTTCATCAAACTGCTGATAAAGATCCGCGATCTGATGAATACGCTGGCGACCCTGGGCCAGGGTTTCATGCAGCAGCGCATTCGCCAGCAGATTGACCAGGCTCATGGCGGCGCTGTAGCTGTCGAAGGCGGAGACGCTGTCCAGCGGCGTACAGAGCTGCCAGCGCGCCAGTGCCATCACCGTCTGCGCCTGCGGCTCACACAGCACCAGCACCGGCACCGCGGCGGCCTTCAGCTGCTGCATCAGTGGCCGGATGATGCGGGGACGACGACGAAAGGCCATCACTACCACCATATCCGCCGGAGTAATATCCACCAGCTCCTCAGCCAGCGTCTGGCCCGGCTGCGGCAGGATATGCACCTGGGAACGCGCCTGCACCAGCTGCTGGCGCAGGTGCAGCGCCACCGGATAGGCGTTGCGCATGCCGATGATAAAGACGCGCTTCGCCTGCGCCAGCTGCCCGACCACCTCACTGAACTGCCGGGCATCCAGGCTGTTGACCCACTGTGTCAGGTTGGCCATCTCCTGCTTGTAGTGCCGCGCCAGCAGCGTGTTGCCCTGCACAGCATCACGATTATCGGTAAGCGGCATGCCGCTCTGACGCAGGATGCGCAACTCATCGCGCATATCTTTATATTTTTCATAGCCCAGACGCTTAAACAGCCGACTGACCGTGGCTTTCGACACGCCACTGAGCCGTGCCAGCTCGGCGCTGTTGTAGCTGATCAGATCGTCGAAGTGGTCAAAAACGAAGTCGGCAATACGCTGCTCCTGCGGCGACAGCCGGGGATAGTGACTTCTGAGTCGTTCATCAAGCTGTTTCATAACCCATCCTGTAACTTTTGTTTCAGCAGAAGCTAGCACAATTTACGCCAGGTTAACCGCCGCAATCGCCGTTGGGGTGAAAACTGGAACAGCTCTTGCTTCATCAGAGATTCTGTTACCCGAAGAACGAGTGAAAGATGATTCAGAGCAATATGGCCCCGCAGGGGATGGCGGTGACCCCGCACCATCTGGCGAGTGAAAGTGCGCTGGCGGTGCTGCGTGATGGCGGCAATGCCATTGAGGCGATGGTGGCGGCGGCGGCGACCATCGCCGTGGTCTATCCGCACATGAACGGACTGGGCGGCGACGGCTTCTGGCTGATTCTGCCGCCCAATGGGGAGCCTGTGGCTATCGACGCCAGCGGCGCAGCCGGTGCGCTGGCTCACTGCGACTTCTATGCGGATCACCCGACGATCCCCCATCGCGGGCCGAAGGCGGCGCTGACCGTCGCCGGTACGGTCAGTGGCTGGCAGGAGGCGCTGGCGATCTCTGCAGAGATGGGCAGCCCGATGCTGCCGCTGGCGCGCCTGCTGCGGGATGCCATCCGCTACGCCGCCGACGGCATTCCGGTCACGGCGTCGCAGACCGCCGCGACCACCACGTTCTGTCATGAGCTGCAGCATCAGCCCGGCTTCAGCGCCACTTTTATGCCCGATGGCAACGTGCCGCAGCCAGGCAGCCGTTTCACCCAGCCTGCCCTGGCACAGACCCTGACTCTGCTGACCGAACAGGGGCTCGACAGCTTCTATCGCGGTGAGCTGGCGCACGCTATGGCCGATGAGATGGCCACACTGGGTATGCCCGTTACGCTGGCGGATCTTCAGCAGCATCGCGCACGCCGCACAGCGCCGCTGCATCTCACTCACAGCGAAGGGGATATCTGGAATATCACCCCGCCAACCCAGGGCATGGTATCGCTGGCGATCCTCGGCATTACCGACCGTCTGGAGATGGCCGGCGCGGATGACGCACAGACAGTGCACCGTATCGTGGAGGCCACCAAAAAAGCCTTTGCGCTGCGCGATAAGCACATCACCGATCCGCGCCACGTCAAAGAGGATTTACAGGCGCTGCTCGACAGCGACCACCTTGCCACGCTGGCCAGCCAGATAGCCGATGGTGAAGCCGCCGCCTGGGGCCGGGGACGCGGCCCGGGCGACACCGTCTGGATGGGTGTTATGGACAGCAGCGGTCTGGCCGTATCTTTTATTCAGAGCATTTATCACGAATTTGGCAGCGGTGTCGTGCTGCCCGGCACCGGGATCACCTGGCAGAACCGTGGCGCCGCGTTCAGCCTCGACCCGGATCACTTGCTGGCGCTGGCACCCGGTAAGCAGCCGTTTCATACCCTGAACCCCGCCGCCGCACGCCTGAAGGATGGCCGTACGCTGGTTTATGGCGCGATGGGTGGCGACGGGCAGCCGCAGACCCAGGCGGCGATCTTTACCCGCCATGTGATTCAGGGGCTGCCGCTTCAGCAGGCGGTCAGTGCACCGCGCTGGCTGCTGGGCCGCACCTGGGGGCAGTTGTCCGACTCGCTGAAACTGGAAGGCCGCTTTGACGCCGAAACCGTTTCGCGACTGCGTCAGTGGGGACACGAGGTGGAACTGCTGCCGGACTTCAGCGAATCCGTAGGCCATGCGGGTGCCATCGTACGGCACAGCAACGGTATGTTCGAAGGTGCCAGCGATCCGCGCAGCAACGGCAGCGCCGCCGGTTTTTAACAGGAGCGAATCATGAATCAACACGACTGGGCCAGCTACATCGGCTATATGGAGCAGATCCTGCAGCTGGAACTGAATGAGGCCCGGCGCGCCGAGCTGCTGATCCAGCTTTCGCGCATTGCGGAGATGGCGGTGCCGCTGATGGCGTTTCCGCTGGATGACCGGCTGGAAGTGGCAGGAGTCTATCAGGCATGAACTTAGGTGACGTTTCAATTCAGAGCCTGCAGCGGGCGATCCGCCAGGGTGAAATCAGTGCTCATGAGGTGGCACAACACACGCTGCAGGCGATTGAGCAGCACAATCCGGCGCTGAACGCCTGGACGGAGGTGACCGGGTCGCGCATGCTGCAGGAAGCCCGGACGATCGATGCACAGCGGCAGCGCGGCGCGCCCCTGCCGCCGCTGGCCGGCATCCCCTATGCCGTGAAGAACCTGTTTGACGTGGCGGGTCACAGCACGCTGGCCGGGGCCAGCCTGTTCCGCGATCGCCCGGCTGCGCAGGCGGATGCCTTTGCTGTCGATAAACTGCGTCATGCTGGCGCACTGCTGTCGGGCATGCTGAATATGGATGCCTACGCCTACGGCTTTACCACCGAAAACAGCCACTACGGCGCGACACGCAATCCCCGCGATCTCAGCCGCGTGGCGGGTGGCTCTTCCGGTGGCTCCGCCGCCGCCGTGGCTGCCGGGCTGGTGCACTTTTCGCTGGGCACTGACACCAACGGCTCGATACGGGTGCCAGCGTCGCTGTGCGGGATTTTTGGCCTTAAGCCCACCTTTGGCCGTCTCGCGCGCAGCGGCAGCCACCCTTTTGTTGCCAGCCTTGACCATATCGGCCCTCTGGCCCGCCGGGTGGATGACCTGGCGCTGGTCTATGACCAGTTACAGGGGGCCGATCCCGCAGATGCCTTTCAGGCCAGTCGTCCGCAGACCGCCACGCAGCCAGCGCTGGCACAGGGCAGCGAAGGCTTACGCTGCGGCGTACTCGGCGGCTTTTTTGCCCGCTGGTGTGATGAGGATGCCCGCGCGGCCGTCGCAGTCGTTGCGGCCGCGCTGAATGCGCAGGAAGAAGTACTGATGCCGGAGGCGGAGCTGGCACGCTCGGCAGCCTTTA
Organism: Pantoea sp.; assembly: GCF_032114055.1. Lineage (GTDB taxonomy): Bacteria > Pseudomonadota > Gammaproteobacteria > Enterobacterales > Enterobacteriaceae > Pantoea. Next base: position 11,761 of record NZ_DAMCTB010000005.1, on the reverse strand, counting down.
TCCTGACCGCCGCAGAGGGCGGCAATCACTATCTACCCGCCCTGCGTCAGATGCCTGAGCAGTTTGAACCGAACTCACGCGAGCGTCTGCTGGCTGGTGCCATGATGCCGGGCGCCTGGTATGTGCAGGCGCAGCGTTTCCGTCGCCATTTTCAGCAGCAGGTGTTACCGCTGTTCGACCATTTCGATGTGCTGATCGCCCCGGCGACCCCCTGCAGCGCGATTACGATTGGTCAGCAGACGCTGTCGATCCAGGGCGAATCGCTGCCTGCTAAAGCGAGTATGGGGATGCTGACGCAGCCGATCTCCTTCCTGGGACTGCCGGTGTGTACCGTGCCGCTGGCCACCCGGAGCGGCCTGCCGATTGGCTTACAGCTTATCGGCCGCCCGTTTGATGAAGAAGCGGTGCTGCGCGCCGCCTGGACACTGGAACAACGCGGTATCACGCTACCGCAAATCACGATGGCAGGTGCCTGATGAACAGAGAGATTAATTTACCGCAGGTGGTTGCCGAGGTAACGGCGCAGTTTTATCGCTATGAGCAGGCGCTGATCAGTAATGACGTGACTGAACTGGATGCGCTGTTCTGGCATGACCCGCGCACCGTGCGCCTGGGGGCGGGTGAAAATCTGTATGGTATTGACGCGATCCGTGCGTTTCGCGCCGCGCGCCCGTCAGCCGGTCTGAACCGGACGCTGCGGAACACTGTCATCACCACTTTTGGTGAAGATTATGCGGTCTGCAGCACCGAATTTACCCGCGCCGGCAGCGATAAAACTGGCCGCCAGCAGCAGACCTGGGTGCGGATGCCGCACGGCTGGTGCATCGTGGCCGCGCAGGTCAGCCTGATGAGCTAAGCCTTCAGACGCCTGACCCCGAAAAGGGCCAGGCGTCATCACCCTATCAGGGCGCCGGGTGCGTCGCGATCCAGTGGTCTGCGATCTGCTGGCGGGTACAAATCCAGACATCGTCGTGCTGCTGAATGTGATCGAGGAATTTCTGCAGCGCGCGGAATTTGCCGGGACGTCCCAGCAAGCGGCAGTGCATGCCGATCGACATCATCTTCGGCGCAGTTTCCCCCTCTTCATAGAGCACGTCGAAGCTGTCACGCAGATAGGTGAAGAACTGGTCGGCCGTATTAAATCCCTGCGGCGTGGCAAAGCGCATGTCGTTGCACTCCAGGGTGTAGGGGATAATCAGGTGCGGTTTCACGGTGCCATCCTGACAGGTTACCTGGGTCCAGAAAGGCAGGTCATCGCCATAGTAGTCGCTGTCGTAGCTGAAGCCCCCCTGCTCCACCACCAGACGACGGGTATTCGGGCTGTCACGTCCGGTGTACCAGCCGGTGGGCGCTTTACCAAACAGATCCACCAGCACATCGACCGCCTGCTGTATATGCTGACGTTCGGTTTTTGCATCCATGCCCTGATAGTGGATCCAGCGCCAGCCATGGCTGACCACATCATAATCGGCCTGCTTGATCGCCTCCACGATCGCCGGATGACGCGCCAGCGCCATTGCGACGCCAAATACCGTCAGTGGCAGACCGCGCTTCTGAAACTCGTTGTGGATACGCCAGAACCCGGCGCGGGAACCATACTCATACAGCGACTCCATCGACATGTGCCGATCGGTGTAGCTGGCGGCGCCGATGATGTCGGAGAGGAACTGCTCTGAACCAGCATCGCCGTGCAGTACGCTGTTTTCAGCCCCTTCTTCGTAGTTCAGGACAAACTGCACCGCCACGCGGGCGTTGCCAGGCCAGGCTGCATGCGGGGGATGAGCACCATAACCAATTAAATCGCGTGGATAGTTTTTGTTAAAACTGTACTCTTTCTTCTCTGCAGCGTCTGTCATCACTCGCTTCCTGTCTTAAGTCGGGAAAGTTCCGTTAGTTTAGATGCTCAAACGCACCTGAGAGAGGTTTCTGCAAAGGCCAGGCCAGATCGCCCTGTTTGCTGGTACCAAAGCCCAGCGCCACCAGCGACTCGACCATTTTTACCGCCGCGCTGACGCCATCGATCACCGGCATATCGAGTTCCCGGGTCAATGACGCCGCCAGCGTTGCCATCCCGCCGCAGCCCAGTACGATTGCACCACTGCCATCTTCACGTTTTGCCTGTATACAGCGCTGCCGCACCTTCTCCTGCGCCAGGCCGCTGCCATCTTCCAGCGCCAGCACCGGCAAGTCGATCGCATGCAGTGCGGCACAGTGATGGGTAAAGCCATACTGCTGCAGCAGATGGCGCGCAATGATCAGGGTACGCGGCAGCGTAGTGACGATAGAGAACCGGGTCGCCAGCAGCGTCGCGGTGTGCATCGCCGCTTCGGCAATGCCGATCACCGGGCCGCTGGCCAGCTCACGCGCCGCCAGCAGCCCCGGGTCACCAAAACAGGCGATGACATGGCCACTGACGCCCTGCGCCCTGCCCAGCTTAACCTGCTCCAGCACACCAATGGCGGCGATCGCCTCATCGAAATGCCCTTCGATCGCGGGCACGCCCTGCGACGGTGAAACCGCCAGAATCTCTGTGCCCGGCGCGGCGACCGCCCGTGCGGCCTGACCAATGGTTTCGGTCATCGCAAGTGTGGTATTGGGGTTAATAACCTGAATGATGCTCATGAGGCGGCTCCGAAGTCTGCAGCAAACAACCGGGAAAAATCGGGCAGGGTTTCACCGCTGCGCTCAAAGTGGAGGCTGGAGACGATGTGTTCAAAATGGTGTTGCAGCGCCTCTGTCAGTGGCTGAAGCGCACGCGCACGCAGTAGCTGCACGAGCGTGGCGTGGTCGTCACAGCGACAGCCCCGTTGCCAGGGTGCGCCATACGCGGCAATCACCAGCGATGATCGTTGTGTCAGGCTGGTGACCATGCCGGTCAGCACCTGATTACCGGCGATCGCCTGCAACTGAATATGAAACGCCGCCGAAAGCCGGATGGCGGCCGGGCCATCATGACTGGCGTGCGCCTGATTCTCCTGCGCGATGAGCTGCTCCAGCGCCACCAGATGCGGCGGCTGAAGATGCGCCAGCACGGCGGGCAGATTGCCGCACTCGATTAAGCTGCGGGTGGTGAAGATCTCCTGCGCCTCGTCGACACCCGGCGTCGCGACCTGCGCACCACGCTTGGGCGTCAGGGTCACCATCTGCACCGCCGCGAGGCGTTGCAGCACTTTGCGGATGCCGGTGCGGCTGACGCCAAAGACGCCGGAAAGGGCCTCTTCCGGCAGCCTGCTGCCCGGCGGCAGCTGGTGCTCAACGATGGCGTTCATCAGCGCCTGGTAAATCCTTTCATCTTTATCCTGCAGCCTGGCCGCGTCATGCTGGCCTGTTTTATTCGTCATTACCTGCTCCGGTCGCTCTCTGTATGTCACCTATCGTATACGTGAAAATAAAATATTGTATACAAAAAACGAAATCTGGCCTGAATCCTGCAATACCCCTTTACCAGATCATTCATTTCACTCTCGGGTAGAGGAGCAGGTTTTATGCCAGAACATTCCAAGGTGGCCAGCACGGCCGCTGAAACCAGTGCCCATTACAGCCCACGGCTCTGTAACGAGGACCTGGCCCCCACGCGCGATCAGAACTGGTCGTGGTACAACATTTTTTCTTTCTGGATGTCGGACGTGCACAGCATGGGCGGCTATGTGGTGGCCGCCAGCTTCTTTACGCTGGGGCTCGCCAGCTGGCAGGTGCTGCTCTGCCTGCTGACCGGGATCTGCATTGTGCAGCTCTGTGCCAATCTGGTGGCAAAACCGAGCCAGATGGCGGGCGTGCCCTATGCGGTGATCTGTCGTCAGGCATTTGGCGTGTTTGGCGCAAACATCCCGGCGGTGATCCGTGGATTAATAGCGTTTGCCTGGTATGGCATCCAGACCTGGCTGGCGGCGAATGCGCTGATGCTGGTGCTGCTGAAGTTTGCGCCGTCGCTGACCTCGATGACGGAGCCGCACTGGCTGGGGCTGTCACTGCTGGGCTGGTGCTGTTTTGGAGTGATGTGGTTACTGCAGGCGATGGTGTTCTGGCACGGCATGAACGCGATTAAACGGTTTATCGACGTGGCCGGGCCGGCGGTCTATGTGGTGATGGTGGCACTGGCGGGCTGGATTGTATACCAGACCGGCTTTGATGGGATCTCCTTTACCCTCGCCAGCAAATCGCTTTCACCGGGTGAACAGACATGGCAGATGATCACGGCGACGGCGCTGGTCGTCTCCTACTTCTCCGGGCCGCTGCTGAACTTCGGCGACTTCTCACGCTACGGCAAAAGCATGTCAGCGATCCGTCGCGGCAATCGCTGGGGTCTGCCGTTTAACTTTCTGCTCTTCTCTATAGTGACGGTGGTGATCGTCTCCGGAACGCAGTCGCTGTTTGGCAAAATGATTACCGATCCCATCGAAACGGTAAGCATGGTCGGCAGCGATCTGGCCGTGGCGATTGGCTTACTGACCATGATCACCGCCACCATTGGCATCAATATCGTGGCAAACTTTGTCTCGCCCGCTTTTGACTTCTCCAACTGTTCACCGCAGAAAATCAGCTTCAGAACCGGTGGTATGATCGCCGCGGTAGGCTCGGTGCTGTTAACGCCGTGGAACCTCTTTCAGTCACCTGAGCTGATCCACTACACCCTCGACGTGCTGGGATCCTTTATCGGGCCGCTGTTCGGGATTTTACTGGCCGATTTCTATCTGATTAAACGCGGACGTATCTCAGTCGACGATCTGTTTAATGACACGCCATCAGGCCGTTACTGGTATCGCGGAGGTTTCAATCCCAAAGCCATCGCCGCACTGCTGCCGTCGGTGGCGATCTGTCTGGTGATCAGCTTTATTCCCTCCCTGCATGAGGTGGCGAACTTCAGCTGGTTTATCGGTGCCGGACTGGCCGCAGGCTGCTATCGTTTCATCGCCCGTGAAGAGCGTGAAGCGACGGATGACGCGCGCTGGACTCACGAAGCTATTACGCCGAAGAAACAGGCTGCTATCGAATAGCAGACAGCAAAAAGCCGATTCATTTCTGAATCGGCTTTTTTAAATAGTGGCGGAACGGACGGGGCTCGAACCCGCGACCCCCTGCGTGACAGGCAGGTATTCTAACCAACTGAACTACCGCTCCGCGCTGTGTTCCCCGTCGGGAACGAGGCGCATAGTAATAGCAGGCTGATGCGGCGTCAATGCTTTTTCCTGGCGAAGAGATCGTTTGCTGTTTTTTTCAACTTGCCGCTGTTTTTATCCGCAAAATCACAGGGTTCAGCCACGCCACAGGCAACTGCCGCCCTTCTTCATTACCAGATCCAGACGGGACTCATGGGCAACTACCTCTTCTTCACTGGCGGTCACTACCCGCAATGCCGAAGCGGGACGCACGATACGCTGAATGCTTTCGCCCTGTGCCTGACGGGCGCTTTCACTTTCTGACAGGAAGGAAAGCGACGTCTGACCGCCGGTCATGGTCAGGAAAACTTCCGCCAGAATCTCGGCATCGAGCAGTGCGCCATGCAGGGTACGTTTACTGTTGTCTATCTCATAACGTGAGCAAAGCGCATCGAGACTGTTACGCTTGCCGGGAAACATGCGACGCGCCAGCGCAAGGCTGTCCGTGATTTTGCAAAAGGCTTCGGTTTTCTCAATGCCGCGGTTCAGCTTTGAAAACTCATAGTCCATAAAGCCGATATCAAAGGGAGCATTGTGAATCACGAGTTCCGCGCCACGGATATAGTCGAGAAACTCATCCGCAATCTCGCTGAAAGCAGGCTTGTCGGCCAGGAACTCATCTGCAATACCGTGAACGCCAAAGGCTTCCGGATCGACCAGCCGATCGGGCTTAAGGTACATGTGGAAATTGTTACCGGTCAGGCGACGGTTGATCACCTCCACCGCACCAATCTCAATGATGCGGTGCCCCTCATAATGTGCCCCGATCATATTCATGCCGGTGGTTTCAGTATCGAGAACGATCTGGCGGTTATTTGCAGTGCTCATAGGACCCGTTTTATGTCAGACTTGACGTTTTTGAGAGGAAGTCTACCAGAGATGCGCAAACAGGTAGAAATATTCACCGATGGATCCTGCCTGGGGAATCCTGGCCCCGGCGGTTACGGGGCGATTTTACGCTACGGCCAGCATGAAAAAACCTTCAGCGCAGGCTATCGTCTCACGACCAATAACCGGATGGAACTGATGGCGGCCATCGTCTCGCTTGAGGCGCTTACCCAGCCGTGCGACGTGGTGCTGAGTACCGACAGTCAGTATGTGCGTCAGGGGATCACCAGCTGGATCCATAACTGGAAAAAACGCGGCTGGAAAACGGCTGACAAAAAGCCGGTGAAGAATGTCGATCTCTGGCAGCGTCTCGACGCCGCGCTCAGCACGCACAAAATTCAGTGGGAATGGGTCAAAGGCCATGCCGGCCATCCGGAGAACGAGCGCTGCGACGTCCTGGCACGCAGTGCGGCTGAACATCCTGCCTTCGATGATATCGGCTATAAAACGGAATCCTGATCGTCTGCCTGCCGGAACTGGCGGGTGGCGTTGACCGTCTGACGAATTTTGCTGGTGCTGAGGCTCTTCTTTGTCCGGGTCGGCAGCAACGGGAAGGTGCGTTTGCGTGCCACCACAATGTTCAGACAGCCTAAAGCCGGTAAATGCGCGCTGATGATTTTTCCGCCCTGCCGATGCCAGGGCAAAACCTGAAACCGGGTGCGGTAGACCACCTCATAGTTCAGTAGTCCCAGCCAGTCGAGTAACCGCATCTGGCTGAACATCCGCCCGCTCCAGGGCGCTCTGCGCGTTAATCCCGGCACTATTTTACTCACGCCAAGCAGACTGAAGGGATTAAAGCCGCTGATGATCATCCAGCCATCGTCAATCAGCACCCTGTCGACTTCGCGTAATACCCGATGCGGGTCCTGGCTCCAGGCCAGCGTATGAGCCATCAGACAGGCGTCGATTGACTTCGACTCAAACGGCAGCTGCATCGGATCGGCGAGGACCTGAAGCAGCTCCCCCTCACGGCCAACGTTAACCTGATGTGAAATAGCACAATTTTCCGTATTGATTTCTGCGCTGAGGTTGCCAAGCTTAAGCATGTGAAAGCCATAAAGCTTTCCAAGGTAAGGCTGAAGGTGCTGCGTCAGCGCATCGCGGAAATAATCTCCCCACGGCATATCGCGCCACGACAGCGGTGCGTTCAGAACCTGGCGTGATTTAGCGGGCTTCATGCTTTACGCTCTTCCTTTTCCTGCAACCTGCGAGAGGTGATGATGAATCTTAACAGTATTCCTGCGTTGCAGGACAACTACATCTGGACACTGACTGATGATGAAGATAAGTGCCTGATTGTAGACCCTGGCGAAGCCCAGCCGGTGTTAGAAAAACTGGCTTCCAATGGCTGGCAGCCAGTGGCGATCCTGCTCACCCACCACCACAATGATCATACGGGTGGCGTCAAAATTTTGCGCGAGCATTTCCCTCAGCTTGAGGTCTACGGGCCTCAGGAGACAGCGGAAAAAGGAACCACCACGGTGGTCAGCGAAGGCGATAAGGTCAACGTCCTGGGCCTGACCTTCGACGTCATCCATACACCCGGACATACTTTAGGACATATCTCATATTACAGCGCACCTTATCTTTTCTGTGGCGACACGCTCTTTTCCGGCGGCTGTGGACGCCTTTTTGAGGGCACTGCAGAGCAGATGTATGATTCATTTCAAAAGCTTAATCAACTTCCTGGTGAAACACGGGTATGTTGCGCGCATGAATATACTTTATCCAACCTGAAGTTTGCTGCGGCTATTCTGCCCCATGACCCGCAAATAATAGCCGAATATCAGAAAATTAAGGACTTACGCGCTGAAAATGGCATTAGTCTGCCAACAAAACTGGCGCACGAACGGACAATAAATTTATTTCTTCGCACGCAAGACATTGATTTAAAAAGGGCATTAAACGTTAACCTTGATGATGAACCTGTATGGCAGACATTTGCTGTTCTACGCGAGAAGAAAGACGCTTTTTGATTTTTCGGGTTGTGTTGTGAAAAGTCGTCACGTATAGTTGCTCGTCTTTTAAGCGAACTATTGACACACACATGAAGGCTAAAGCGATCTTACTCGCCTCAGTCTTGCTGGTAGGATGTCAGGCGTCCAGGAACGATGCCAATATCCCCGAACAGCATGCACAGAGTCTGTCTTCAGCTGGTCAAGGTGAAAATGGAAAGTACGGAGACAAGTTTTTGTCGCCGCGATGGCAGGAAGATGGAACCAGCCTCGCAGCAGACGCCGATCTCTGGAGTTTCATTAGTGACGAGTTGAAGATGGGGATTCCGGAAAACCGGGCAATCCGCGAACAAAAAAGTAAATTTTTAAAAAATAAGAGCTATCTCCACGATGTAACATTACGGGCAGAGCCGTACATGTACTGGATAGTCGAGCAGATACAGAAACGTAAAATGCCGATGGAACTGGTACTGCTACCCATAGTGGAGAGCGCTTTTGACCCTCGGGCAACCTCATCTGCCAATGCTGCTGGCATCTGGCAAATCGTTGCTGCAACGGGTCGGAACTATGGTCTGAAACAGAATCAGTATTACGACGGGCGACGTGATGTGGTGGCATCCACAAAAGTTGCGCTGGATATGATGCAACGTCTCAATTCCATGTTTGACGGTGACTGGTTGTTAACCATTGCAGCGTACAACAGTGGTGAAGGACGGGTGCTCAAAGCGATCAAACAGAACAAGGCGCGCGGTAAGCCGACTGACTTCTGGCATCTGTCGCTGCCACGCGAAACGACTGTGTATGTTCCCAAAATGTTAGCGCTGAGTGAACTGCTGAAAAATAACAAGCGTTACGGTATCAAACTGCCGACACCTAACGAAAGCCGTGCGCTGGCACGTGTGGAAGTAGGTCAGCAGATACGGCTGACGCAGGCGGCCGAAATGGCAGGTATGTCGCTCACAAAACTGAAGAGCTTCAATACCGGTTATAAAGGCGGCGCCACTGCGCCAAACGGCCCGCACTATATTATGGTGCCGAAGTCGAACGTCGCGAAACTGCGCAACTCACTGGCCTCCGGTGACATCGCAGCGGTACAACCGACCCAACTGGCGAAGGCCAGCGCAGGCGGCGGATACAAAGTGCGACGGGGTGATACGCTTTCAGGCATCGCCTCAAAACTGGGCGTAAGTGTTTCCACACTGAAGCAGGATAACAACCTGCGCGGGGCTGATATCCGACCGGGTCAGATGCTGACCATCGGTTCAAACGGCACCCGACTGGCTGATAACGGCAACAGCATCACCTATCGTGTTCGTAAGGGTGATTCTCTTGACAGTATTGCCCGTCATCACGGCGTCAACATCAGAGACGTGATGCGCTGGAACAGTGTGCTGGATAGTGCGAAAGATATTCAACCCGGCGATAATTTAACGCTGTTTGTGAATAATAACGCCACTCCGGATACCTGATACGTTGAAAAGGCTGACATCTGTCAGCCTTTTTTCTTTTTTTTCTCAGCCATCTCTGACCTCCCCCCTTTTATTCACCAGGCTTGAGCAGGCTAGCGTCCTGAGCTGAACTCCACCAGTAAGGGGTTATGGTCAGAAGCGCGCGTTACCAGTACTGAAGCCTCGCTGACGCTGAGATCGCGATAGAAGACGAAATCGAGCGGGCGGCCAAAGGCTTTACGCCGGTGATCGGCTGTAAACATCACCTCTTCCAGCTTCATGCGCTGGGCAAAACGGTAGAGAGCATTGATACGCTGGCGGCTCCAGGCATTGAAATCGCCAGCCATAATCACCGGCCCCTGGTGGTGCATAATCTGTTCGCCGATGGGCCCCAGTTGCTTACTGTAGACGTCGACGCCCAGACTGAAATTTACCGCATGGATATTAACGACCATCAGCATTTCACCGGCTGGCAATGGATAGGCCGTCACCAGAGCTGACTTAGACAGCCTCAGCAGCGGCTCACGCTCGCGTAGCGGACAACAGTAGACCGGATGGGCTGAGGCAAGCGTCATCACTCCAGAAGGGTGCTGAGGCAGCACAAAGGCGGGCACCTGATCGGCAGCCAGATAATTGGTGGTCGCAAACTGCACCAGTTCAGGGGTGGTCTGGGCTTCCTGCAGCAGCACCAGGTGAGCGTCTTTACCAAACCCCTCAAGAACCGACATCCAGTCTGCGCGCTGCTGCTTGAATATGTTCCAGACAAGGACCTTGAGCGTGGGATGCGCAGGCAATGGCGCACCGGGAGGCAGTGCCTGACCGAGATGGAGCATCGCGCCAGGTGGAAAGATCTGTTCCACTGGTTGTCCTGCTACATATCGCATTGCATAAGTTTTTTTGCGCACTTTCCCGCCTGGCTGATGATTCAGATTACAGTTAACACCTGTCTGTTATAGGGATTTTAGACCGGGGTTTCAATGGATGCAGGTGAATGTCAGAATTCATCACCCTTTTCCAGCATAAAATCACCTCATTATGGTCGTTAAGCAAATCGGGTCAGAACGGAGCAAGCCCTGCAGGCTTATCTCTGCAAACATCTATATTGGTCAACATCGCATTATCGGTATCAACGGGCGTACAGGTCACGTCATGACAGGGAGGAAGGATGAAGGCATCTTCTGACGAACTACAGGTGTTTGTCAGTGTAGTCGAAAGTGGGAGTTTCAGTCGGGCGGCGGAGCAGTTGCAGATGGCCAACTCAGCCGTCAGCAGAACCATCAAAAAGCTGGAAAACAAGCTGGGTATCGCTCTGCTGACCCGCACGACGCGGCAGCTGGCGCTGACGCAGGAGGGCGAGCGCTATTTCCGTCACGTTCAGCGTTTTTTGCAGGAGATGACGACTGCAGAGAACGATTTGATCGAAAGTCAGCAGGAACCGAAAGGATTACTGCGTGTGGATGCCGCGACACCGGTCATTCTCCATCTGCTGATGCCGATGATTAAACCCTTCCGACTGCGCTATCCCGGCCTTACCCTTTCGCTGATCTCCTCAGAGAGTTTTATCAATCTGATTGAGCGGAAAGTGGATGTCGCGATCCGTGCCGGTAATCTGACGGATTCTACCCTGCGCGCCCGGCTGCTGTTTAACAGTTTCCGCAGGATTGTGGCTTCGCCCGCTTATCTGCGTGAGCATGGCATACCGCAGCAGGTGGCCGATCTCAATAACCATCCTTGTCTGGGCTTCGATGACTCACCACGTCTGAATCGCTGGCCGGTCAGCCGTGAGAATGGCGAACTCTACGACATAAACTGGACTCTCTCTTCGAACAGTGGAGAGACCATCAAGCAGCTCTGCCTGACCGGCAATGGTCTTGCGTGCCTGTCGGACTATATGATCGATCGTGAGATTGCAGAGGGGAAACTGGTGGAGGTGCTGGCCGATCAGCGTCTGCCGGTTGAGATGCCGTTCAATGCGGTTTATTACAGTGATACCGGCGTAAGCCAACGTGTAAGAGCTTTCATCGACTTTGTCAGTGAGTGGACGGCAGAGCAACCGTGGCGCAGCTGAATCGATCGTTTTTCAGGGTGCCTGCTGGCGGACACTCCTGAACAGATGAACGGATCGCGCCGGCTTTGAACCTTTAACGATCCGGTCGCTGGCTATGTGAGTCGGGGCAGGATCCTGTCAGACGGCACTGTCTGGCAGAATGCGAACCAATGGAAAAAGCCCTGACCGTTAAGTCAGGGCTTTCCAATTAAGTGGCGGAACGGACGGGGCTCGAACCCGCGACCCCCTGCGTGACAGGCAGGTATT